>CAVAWT010000024.1:0-25674 GCA_963592435.1 Oribacterium sp.
AACCTCCTTCGATTCTCTTTTTAAAGCTTATGACTATATTTTAACACAATTTATAGAAAATTAAACGAAAATTTTAAGAAATCCAATGTTCCCAGTAATTCTCAGTTGAATATTGTTCTGTTAGAGCGCAAAAATTAGCTGAGGAAACCAAAGTAAACTTTCGAATGGGAGTCGACCGAGACGAAGCAGAATTTGAGCGGATCATGGACATTGTTCGCAAAGATCTCTCTCGTGGACTTTCACCTTCTCAAATTGTTATGGAGAGAAAAGACGAGGTGAAGAACCACTTGTAATTTAGAAATACTAACGTAAATTTTGGAAAAAATAGCTGTTCGGCTAAGTGCAAGAATTCAAAATTTGCCTAAAGTGTTCGGATAACTTTGCGAGTTAACCAACTTATCAAATCCACGTCACATTCTCACGCGAATCTGCTCGACCTCAATCGCTTTATCTAGTTTGCTGGCACCATTTATTGGAAATCTATAAATTATTCTTGAAAAAATAGCACTTCTGGTGTAGTATAGTAATTTGCGTATATTATTTGCAGAATATACGGCTGTAAAGAAAGGAGCTAGTTTAACATGCAACTAACTAAACGAGATAATAAACTAGTAAATGTAAAGAGTGCGAAGGGCATTATTGTGGCCTTCTTAACCGCGATCGCTTGCGCTTTTCTTAGCCTCGGCTTACCACCTCAAGCTCAAGCTGAACAAGTGAGACAAGTCGCTGACGGAACGATGTCGATTACTTTGGCTTCTTCGGTGGAAGAACAGACGTCGACCGTTTCAGAAACAGCGAGCGGTCTCTCTTCGGCAACAGGCGACCCTCTTTTCTGGATCATTGCTTCGTTTGCAATCATCTTCTCAGTCCTTGGGATCTATCTCCTTGCAACAAGAAAGAGAGTCAGCACGAGTAGCGGTTCTCACGCATCGCAACAGAACATTAATCCTTCAAAAGTTGAAAAAACATCGCTGGTCATTGCTTCGATAATGATTATGTGCCTTGGTGTCTATCTTGTTTCTTCGCTTGCCAAAGAAAGCACCTATGCTGATGATGAGCAAACTTGGATCGTTGCGGGAAGTGAAATTGTCGTTGATGAAGAAGGCACAGTTCTTTCAAATAGCCTTTATGCAACGAACGGAACTTCAAGAGCGTTGCAAATTGAGGCGGTGACTGCACCAGAAGAAATGCAGGAGTGGCAAAGTGAAATTGTCGGGCAGAGTTTGGGCGTTGGTAGCGACATCAAGGGCACGTGGGATGGACAAAAAGTGCCTTCTTCTGTTGTCGACGAACTTAAAGCCAACGGTGGTCAAATAACAAAGCATTTCTCAATCACTTTTTTCTATGAAGTGGCTGACAGCGAAAGCGAAGTTTTGACTTTGCCAGAGCCAACCGTAGACCTCACTGACAAAGTGTATAAGAGTGAGCAGTGGAAGCCAGCAGTGACAATTGAAGGACTCACAGAAAACGTCGACTACACTGTCACATATGGCGAAAACGTTAAAGTTGGAACAGGAACTGTTGTGGTGACAGGAAAAGGGGAATACACAGGCTCTTCAACACTCACCTTTAAGATAGTTCCTAAGGAAGTTAAAGTGCCTTCAGGAATTGTTGCGAGAGACAAAGTTTATGACGGCACAGTGACTGCAACGGTCGATTACACAAACGCAGTGTTGGATGGAAAAATCGACGGTGACAGCTTGAGTGCAACAGCAACTGGAGCATTCCCTGACAAAAACGCTGAGGATGACAAGGAAGTGAAGCTCGTTGATTTGGCTCTCACAGGTGATGATGTTGCAAATTATGAGCTGGCGAGCTCAGGCAATCAAGAAAGTGCAACTGCGACTATCAATCCGAAAGAGATTGGGCTTCTTTGGGGCAACTCTGAATTTACCTACAACAAAACAAAACAAGCGCCTGAGGCAACTGCGACGGACCTGATCGAGGGTGATGAGGTCAACGTCACGGTTTCTGGCGAGCAGATTCATGCTGGAGTTTATGACGCAACTGCGACAAAGCTTGACAATTCAAATTATAAATTGCCAGCGGATGTGACTTGGAGCTTCTCGATTCTCAGAAAATCTGTCGTTATTTCAGGAATAACAGCAGAAGACAAAGAGTACGACGGCACCATTGATGCAACGCTGGTCTTTGATGACGTTGTCATCGACGGACTTGAAGACGGTGACGATTTGGGGGTCACTGCGACAGGAAGGTTTGAGACTCCAGGAAAAGGAATTGACAAAAAAGTTATCTTAAGCGATTTAACTTTAACTGGGGACGACATTTCTGATTACAAATTGGCAGAGACTGGTCAACAGACGGAGACAACCGCTTCAATCACTGCTTTTTATACAGTGACGTTCAACTCTGATGGTGGAACCGAAGTTTCTTCTCAAAGGGTGAAAGACGGAGATTGTGCAACGAAGCCAGATGATCCAAAGAAAGATAATATGAGTTTTGATGGCTGGTATGAAGATGGTGCAACAGAGGAGTTTGACTTTTCAACACCAATAACAAAAGACACCACTCTTGTTGCAAATTGGAAAGAGAGAGGAGTTTATTGGCTTGCGCCTGCTGACGCGACCGACCCAGAGGGTGAGATGATTAAGACGCAATCGCAGATTCAGAAGGATGTTGCAGTGTTGAGAGACGGAGGAACTAACTACGACTCAGTCTTGGCTGAATATCAAGGATATCTCTCAAGTGACGCGACGCACCTTTACACAAAATGGAATGGTTCCACAGCAGACAGTGCTGGCGATTCAGATGCAAATGGCTATGTTGAGTTCAGAATCATGCAAGTTGGGGCTCACGATGGCGATGGAAGCGTTTTGACGTTCATGGCGACTCACACATTGCCACAAGCCTATCAAATGAGAGATGATGACACCTATGACGGTGGATGGGCGAGTGATAAAACAACCCTTAGGAATCAGTTGCAACCAAGTGCGTCGTCGACTGATGACACAATTTATAACAAGTTTGACAAAGGATTCACTGACGACATCAAGGAAGTAACGAAATATACAGGAATCGGAACGAGTAAGACCGAAATGGCGACTTCTGTCGATAAGTTTTGGCTTTTGTCATTCTGCGAGCTGACAGGAAAAGATGAACCTTCTTTTGTGCCCGATGTCGGATTAGAGGGGAGTAAGTATGCGTTCCTAACATCATGGGATATTAACTGTTATTCGAGAAATGACGTATTGTGTTTAACAACAAGGTCAGGAAATGCGCCCGCTGATGCCTCAACGACGTCCAAGTCAGGAGCCAATGGATGGTGGCAACGTTCTCCTATGTATGATTGGTATGGATATTTCCTTACAGTTGATTATCAAGGGCAGCCTAACTTAAACAATAAAGCAACCGTGAAGATGGGTGTGGCACCTGCGTTCTGTTTCTAACGGTAAAAAATAGCTAAACTGTTAAAAAAAGCAACTCCTTCATTAATTGGGGGAGTTGTTTTTTAGTTTTAAGCGGAAATTAAAGAGCATTTGGGGATTCCTTTCAGCGATTTAATATAGAATGTAGTTAATGGTGATTGAAATTGATTTGAAGGAGAAATTGACATGGAAATGCAATTGATAAAGAAATGCTTAGCGGAAGTTCTTGGGACGTTAACTCTAACTCTTTTTGGGTGCGGAACAGTAGCACTCGCTGGAGAGTCAGTAGGAGACCTTGGCGTTGCTCTCGCTTTTGGTCTTTCGATCGTTTGTATGTATTACACAATAGGAAGCGTTTCCGGTTGCCACCTCAACCCAGCAGTGACGTTGGCAGTTCGTTTAAACAAAGGGATGTCGACACCAGAGATGATGGCTTATTGGATTTCGCAATTTTTCGGTGCTTTTGTCGGTGCGGCGCTTCTCCTGTTCATCGAGTTTTCCTGTGGTATCAGTACTGTCATCGAAGGCTTGGGATGCAATTCGTTCGGGATTGACAGTCCTTTGGGCATAAACATGAATGGGGCAGTCATCGTCGAGATTTTGCTGACGTGCGTGTTTGTGATGACATTTTTGGGCGCCACAACTCACAAGAAAACTAAGCCGATTGCAGGCATCGTCATTGGACTCTCATTGGCGTTTGTTCATCTCCTTGGAATAAATTTGACGGGGACATCAGTCAATCCAGCGAGAAGTTTCGGACCTGCTTTGATGATGTGCATCGCTGGTGACATCACACCGTTAACACAGGTGTGGGTGTTCCTCATTTCTCCATTGATAGGAGGAGCTCTCGGTACTGGGCTCTACAGAGTCATTACAAGTGCAAAGCAAAAAGAATACTAAGGGTGAAATAAAAAGAAAGTCTCTTTTGAGTCTTTAAGCCTGTGGTTTTCCTGTGACTGGGTCAGCGACAGATTCATCGCAACCATAAAAATTGAAGTTTTCTGTTATTTTTAAGGATATTGAAAACAAGTCTCGAATTCGTTGCTTGGACTTTTCTGGCTCTGCGTTAAAAGGTAAAGCACAGTTTTTGTTGATCGCTTCGGCAAGTGCCAAAACGTGTTCATGACCTTCCTTTATTGCGGAGTTGTAAAGATCCCAGAAGCTCTCATTTCTTGGATGCTTGTCCCACGGGTCAGACCACAGGTGGTTTTCGTGGTTGTCAAAAATTGATTCAGTCAACTTGACGTTTTTGTGAATCATTGCTCGAAGATAGGAATGTTCACGAAATAGTGTCTCGAAGCGCCCTATCAATTCGCGTTTGACACCGGTCACACTATAGAGCCAGCGAAGTGTTTGACGGTAGGCTTTGACGCTCTGCCGATATGCATTCGGTGGCAGAGTTTCAAGGTGAGCGATCGGAAAAGCAAATTCAAACATTTTGCTAACAATGTTGAGAACTCTGTTGCTTGCTTTCAGAGTTCGGATTGAAGGGTCAAAGGTTGAAATCGTTTGTTCGCGCTTGACACTCAAAACGAGTTCATCGAGCTCACATTCAATTTCGACATGGACTTCGCTCATGTTGTTTCTGTTAAGACCTTGCACGCCTGCGTCGCAATAGGCAAATTGCTGTGCAAAAACAAAAGGATGAACTTTTGAGTCAAGCTCAAAATGCATTAGATAGCCAAGCAAATAGGCTTTTGCGATGTCTTTGGCTTCTGCATGAAAATCTTCCCTGTCTGTTTCTTTCTCAACGATTTGCGGAATGCTCATTGCGAGAGCGGTGATGAACTCTGTGCATTTTGACCTGTGAAGTTTTTGCCCAACTTTGTTGATTTGAGGAAGGAGCGGATTGATTACGCCATAGAAAAAAACGTCAGGTCCTTGGCAACCAAGCAAAAACGCTTGCTTTTCGTCTTCCGAGTGGCCGATTGTGTCTGTCAGGCAAGAATAAATCTCGCAACCGAATGTGTCATGTGTGATTATCGATGGCATACAAAAACTCCTTTTAACATATCGATTATAACAACTAAAGCGCGTTTTGTTAAAATGGAAAAAGGAAATTTTTTGAAAGCTCTTTCAATAAAACGAGGATTAAATGTGAACAAAGAGCAATTGAATAAATTGTTGGTAGAGCGCAGACTTTGCGAGTCGATCGATCAGGCTAACAGGAGAATTGTCGCGCGCGAGGTCAAGGTGGGCGACTCATTTATCACTCTTCCTTCTCATAAGACGCCCGTTGACGCTTTCATTTCTTTAAAAGAAACTTGCGAATATGTTTCTCGAGGTGGTCTTAAATTAAAGGCAGCGATTGATGCGTTCGACATTTCTGTTGAGAACAAAAGATGTCTTGACATAGGCTCTTCGACAGGCGGATTCACCGATTGTCTTTTGAAAGAGGGTGCTGGCAAAGTTGCATGTGTTGATGTAAATTATGGTCAGCTTGCTTGGGAAGTCCGAAAAAATCCAAGGGTGGAAGTTTATGAGCGGACAAACATTAAACACGTTCAAAAAATAGAGATAGGAGCACCGTTTGACATCATCGTCATAGATGTCAGTTTCATAGGACTCGCCTCCCTTGCGTCAGTGATTGCGCATTTAAGTTATGACAAAAAAGAAGAAAGGATCACTGAGCTTGTTGCGCTTGTCAAGCCTGAGTTTGAGGCAAAGAGAAGTGAGATTGAGAACGGCAAGGTGCAAGATTCTTTAGTGAGAGGCAGAACTGTTGAAGAAGTAAAAAGCGCGCTAACGGCATGTGAGTTTGAAGTGGTTGGAGAAATGGAGTCTCCGATCAAGGGCAAGAAAAAAGGAAACACAGAGCATTTGATTTATGCAAAGCACTGATAACAATTTGATTTTGGGGAGATATCAACCAATTGAAACCGCAGGAGTTGGTGGCTGCGGGCAGGTTATTCATGCCTATGACACGCGTCTTAAACGTGAGGTGGCAATTAAAGTCATCGAGATTGGAGAAGCAGTCCCAGTTGGAGGAGGCGTTGATGAGGACTCGATTCCTGGCTTGAGCGAGGCGCGAGCAGCTGGGAAGTTAGCTAACGCTAACATCGTAACGATCTATGATTGCGAGGTCGAAGACGACAAGGCTTATGTCATTGAAGAATATGTCGAAGGCATCACCTTGACGAGGCTTCTATCATCGTTTGAAGAATATGTCGACTTGGATGTGATCGCGCATGTCTTCAAAAGCGTTTCTTCTGCAATCATGGCAGCGCATAAGGAAAACATCCTTCACCTCGACATTAAGCCTGACAACATCTTGATTGGGAGGGGCGGAGATGTCAAGGTTGCAGATTTCGGACTTGCAACTTTGATGGACTTAAATGGAGAGGGGGCTGCGAGCGCAGGAACTGTTGGTTACATGCCGATGGAACAAATGGCGCTGGAGCCTCTTGACGTGAGGAGCGATGAGTGGTCGCTTGCCATCATTGCTTATGAAATGCTTGCAAGCTCAAATCCGTTTGTTTGCGCCAAGGACGTTGATGATGCGAAGGGGCTTATGATGTCTGCAGAGCTCGTTGTTCCGAGTGCAAAGTGGGCGGACCTTGATTCTGAAGTTGACGATGTCATCTTCAAGGCACTGAGTGTTGATCGTGAGGAGAGATATGCTTCTGTGCGCCAGTTTTATAGTGCGTTAAAACCAATGCTGGGAGACCCGAGGGCTGGAAAGAAGGCATTGTCGGTTCTGATCAACGGAAACGAAGACAGGTTTTTGGACACTTCAACGATAACAAACCTCGTGCCAAATCATGAGAAAAGAAAAGCTGACTTCTTCATTGACAGGTTTGGTTTCAGGGGAACGAGGTTTTGCTCGCGAATTTTGGTTCTCGCAAGTGTTGCTCTCTTTATGACTTTTGTTCTTGCTAACTTTAGGACGAACACCACACAGGTTTATGGATTTTTTGACGCGCAGTTTGCCATTTGTGTTGGAATAATTATCATCTCTGCTCTTTTTGTAGCCTTTATTCCTCGCTATGCAGTTTTGATCCCGAGTGTTGCGCTTCTGGCACTTCTTTTTTTTGACGGTGCGTGGATGCCTGCGCTTTTTTATTTTATAACTTTTGCAGTGTGGTGGTTTTTTCAGGGGCGAAAATCGGACGTGGTGGCATCAAGTCATTGCCTTTCCGTCTTGTTTTCTGCATTTGGCTTGGCACCAATCGCGATTGCGTTAACAGGAGCTGTTAACAGCGCAAAGGAGGCTTTAAAGCTCACTCCAGCAATTCTGTGTCAGTTTTTGACCTTTTCAACTTTTGGGTCAAAGAGCTTGTTTACATGGGATGTTGTCACAAATTTTGCACTGCCTGCACAAAATGGTATTGCGGCACAGAAGTTAAATGACAATTTTGTCACCATGATAACAACAAGTCAAACATGGATAACGCTCGGGTTATTCTTTTTGGCGGCAGTCCTTTTTTCACTTCTTTGTGCAAAAGGAGCAAAAGCACTCGATGTGACAGGGTCAATCGTCGCCTCTTCGCTTTTGATAGCGAGTTCTGTTGTGCAAGGCGCTTTATTCGGAGGACAAATCGAGCCAATGCAAGTGGCATCAGCATTTTTGGCATCACTTGTGGCAGTTTTGCTTGCAGGGATCGGGTTCACAAACAGGATACGATTAGAACCCGAAGAGTGGTAAATTTATTTATGTAGAAATGTTGAAGCTAGCGAAGAAGGTGCAAAAGTGATGAAAAAAGCAGGAGTGATTGGGGCTGCGGGTTTTGCAGGAATCCAAGCGGTGGCAATTCTTGACTCACACCCAAATTTTGATTTGGTAAAAATAGCTTCCGACGCAAATGAAGGCTCGAAGTTGCAAGATGTTTACCCTGCATTCATAAATTCTCCTGCAGGAGAGCTCTTTTTTCAAAAGAATGATGACATCAGCTTTTTCGATCTCGACGTTGTTTTCTTGGCGGTTCCTCACAGAGCTTCGCTTGAGATTACTCCGAAATTTTTGGAAAGGGGAGTAGTTGTCATTGACCTCTCTGCCGATTTTCGCTTGAGCGACAAGCAAGTCTATGAGAAATGGTATGAAACAACTCACACTCATCCAGATTTGCTCGAAAATCGTTTTTTTGGCTTGCCAGAACTTTTTCCAGAAGAAATGGTGAAGGCGCAAAAAAGTTATCAAGACAACAAACCTGTTCTCGTTGCATGTGCAGGGTGTTATGTCACAGCAACAAGTTTGGCGGCAAAGCCCTTTGTCGCAAGTGGTCTTTTTGATGATCAGAGTGTGGTCGTCGCAGATGCGATTTCTGGATTCACTGGAGCTGGAAAAAATCCGGGAGATAAGGGTCTGTTCGTCAACGCAACGGAAAATGCTTGTGCCTATGGTGTCACTCATCACAGGCACACGCCAGAAATTGAGCAGATTTTGGGCACAGATGTCGTGTTCACTCCACATTTGGCACCGATGTCGCGAGGCATTTTGTCAACTGTCACAATGAAAGTTAAAGAAGGAGCGAGTCTGACGAGTGCGAAATGCCATTCTTGCTTTGCCAAGTTTTATGAACCGAGCAAGTTTGTGAAGGTTTTATGTGAAGGTCAATTTCCACAAACAACGCACGTCAATGGAACAAACTTTGCCCACATAGGCTGCGCATTTTATGAAGAAAAAGGGGTCGTTGTTTCAGTTTGTGCGATTGATAATCTTGTTAAAGGGGCAGCAGGTCAAGCTGTTCAGTGCGCAAACGCAGTCTTTGGTTTTTCTGAAGTTGCAGGCTTGATGCGAATTTCATTACCAATTTAGTTTTATAATTTTAAATCGTGAATTAGTAAAACTTAACTTTCTCTTGGAACGAAAACGATGAATGATTTTAAAGTAATAAAAGACGGTGGCGTGACAAGCGCAAGTGGATTTCGCGCTTCTGGTGTTCATGCTGGCTTCAGAAAAAACCCAGGAAGGCTCGACTTTGCTCTTGTTGTCTCTGATGATCCAGCCAAAACAACAGGAACGTTCACCCAGAATAAATTTTGCGCTGCTCCAGTTATTTTTTGCAGGGAACAGCTTGCTTGCAACGATGGACTTTGTGAAGTGAGAAACATGCGAGCAATTGCAATAAATTCTGGAAATGCAAACGCAGCAACAGGTGTTGATGGGCTAAATGTCTCTAAACAATCAGCAAAAATTGTCGCGGAGGCTCTTCAGGTTGATGTTTCAGAGGTTCTTGTTGCATCAACTGGCGTCATCGGTGTTCAGTTGCCTTTAGAACCTTTTGAAGATGGCATTGGACCAGCAGTTGAAAGTTTGTCTGCGGAAGGCGGAAGCTATGCAGCGCGAGCGATTATGACAACAGACACGAGGCACAAGCAAGTGGCTGTTGAAGTTAGTGGAGATCAACTCGGGTTAGCAGGCACTTACCACATTGGAGGAATGGTCAAGGGATCGGGAATGATTCAGCCCAACATGGCGACTATGATTTCTGTTGTGACGACCGACATTCCTTTATCAGATGACTTGATGAAATCTGCATTCAGGAAAGCAGTCAAAAGAAGTTTTAACTGTGTCACTGTTGATTCTGACACTTCGACAAATGACACTGCAATTTTTATGTCTTCAGGAAAAGGCGAGGAGTTGCAAGAAGGCTCAAAAGAAGCAGAGGTTTTTACGCAAGCACTAAATTTTGTTTGCATTGAGCTTGCAAAGAAAATTGCAACCGACGGAGAAGGTGCAACGCGTGTTGTTGAGGTGAGAGTCAAAGGCGCAAAAAACGATGAAGAGGCCGAGACTGCTGCGCGTTCTGTCGCGAACTCTCCGCTTGTTAAAACTGCAATTGCAGGTCACGATGCAAATTGGGGAAGAGTTGCTGCGGCGTTGGGGAAAAGCGGTGCAGAGTTTTCACAAGAGAACTGCAACATAGATTTTTTGGATATGCCTGTTCTTCGAGGCGGACTCCCAGTTGAGTTTGACGAAGATGAAGCGCTGAGACGCTTTGAGGACTCACAAATTGACATTGAATGTGACTTGGGAGAAGACGACGGAAGCGCGGTCATCTGGACGTGTGACCTCACTCATGACTACATCTCAATCAATGCGGATTATCGCTCATAGGGAAAATTTTAAGGAGTTGATAAATTTATGAAGTTTGCAAATGGCGTAAAACGAGGCAGTTCATCAATCCTTGCTGGTGAAATTTTGAGCGAGGCGATGCCGTGGATAAAAGAAATAACTGGTAAGACAATTCTTGTTAAATATGGCGGAGCTGCGATGGTGAGCGAGGATTTGCGCAAAGCTGTCATGGCAGACGTTTTGATGCTTAAAATGTTGGGTGTCAAGCCAGTCATCGTCCATGGTGGAGGAAATGCAATTTCAAACCAGATGCAAAAAGAGGGCTTGGAAGTGCAGTTTAAAAACGGTCAACGTGTCACTGATGATGCTGCAATGCGAGTCGTCAGAAACGTTTTGACAGGCGAGGTAAACCAGCAACTGGTGTGGGAAATGAACCAACATGGCAACATAGCCGTCGGAATTTCTGGAGCTGACGGTGGAATTTTGATAGCTAAGCAAAAATGCGAAGACTTGGGGCGAATTGGAGAAGTGACGCGCGTGAATCCAGGACTCATTCTTGACTTGATCGAAGATGACTACATTCCGCTCGTTTCAACCGTTGCTCTTGGTGAAGACGGTGGAATTTTCAATGTGAACGCTGATGTTGCTGCAGGTCACATTGCTGGAGCAATCGGGGCACACAAAGTCATCTTCATTTCTGACGTTGACGGCATCTATAAAGACTTTCCTGATGAAGATTCCTTGATCGCAAATATGAACATCGAAGAAGCAAAAGAGTTGACGAAGGATCCGAACATTTCAAGTGGGATGATTCCGAAGCTTGAGAGTTGCATTCACGCTCTCGAAGAAGGTGTGCCTTCTGTTCAGTTTGTCAATGGAACTGCCCCACATGCGCTTCTGATCGAGCTTTTGACTGACAACGGAATCGGCACACTTGTTTCAAACACTGGGGACACACACGCCGAACATCAAGCAGAAGTGGATCATTTTGCGTCACGTTTGCTCGAAAACAGATACCTTTAAAAACAGTTATCAAATGGAGTTAGACTATGCTAACAAATTACGTATCAGAAGAAGAAAAAGCTCTAGAAGAAAAGTTCGTCATTCACACTTTCGGAAGAAGTGAAGTTGAGTTTGTTGGAGGGAAAGGCGCAAGACTTCTCGATGTCGATGGAAACGAATACCTCGACTTCTTGGCTGGAATTGCAGTTTGCAGTCTTGGACATTGCAATGAGCATGTTGTCAATGCAATTAAGAACCAAGCGGAAAAATTGATGCATGTTTCAAATTATTTCTACATCGAAAACAGAGGAAGCGTCGCAAAAAAAGTGTCAGACATGCTTAATTTTGGAATGGATGATGATGGTTCTTGGAAGATGTTTTTCACAAACAGTGGTGCAGAATCAAATGAGTGCGCTTTAAAAATCGCAAGGTTTTATGCAAATAGGAAAAATGAATGTGACGGGAATCATTCAAAAGTTGTTGTTTTAAAGAAGTCTTTTCATGGAAGAACTTTTGAGACTCTTGCCGCAACTGCGCAAGATCGTTTTCATGTTGGGCTGGCTCCAATGTCGCCTGTCTTCATCGAGGTTGAGGCTAACAACGAAGAAGAGCTAAAGAAGGTGTTTGATGCACAAGGTGATCAAATTGCCGCTATGATTTTCGAGCCGATTCAAGGCGAAAGTGGCGTCCATCCTTTAACGACTTCATATGTCAAGTTGATTCGTGAGCTCACAAAAGAAAACTCAGCACTCATGATTTGTGATGAAGTCCAGACTGGCGTATGTCGTGCTGGAGCTCCATTCGCTTTTCAGCTCTGTGATGTTGTTCCAGACGTTGTCACGATGGCGAAAGGAATTGCAGACGGATTCCCTTGTGGCGTTTGTGCAGCACAAGGCGAGGCGGCAGAAGTTCTTAAACCTGGCGATCACGGCTCGACCTTTGGAGGTTCATGTTTGGCAATTGCAGCGATAAAAGCGACGCTTGAAGAAATTGATCGCATGGATGTTTTGAGCAACGTTGTTGAGGTCTCCGAATATCTTCGTCACAAACTTGAATGCATTGACGAGATTGTTGCAGTTCGTGGGAAAGGTCTCATGCTGGGCGCTGATCTGAAAGAAGGAATCGATGCGCATGACGTCGTGAATGAGGCACTTTATAACCAAAAACTTGTCATCAATGCAACAGGAAACAAAACTCTTCGTTTTGTGCCACCTTTGATAATTAATAAAGACGATGTGGATGAGTTTGCTCTGCGCTTGAGCTCTGCAATTTCAGCTGTTGCTTAAGCTTTCCAGATTTTAAGTCGACCTTCACGAATTGCATTTCCAGAAACGGAAGTGTAATCGATGTTTTGCAGAGTGACAAGGTGTTCGACAACACCAGAAGAGACAAGCCACACCCCATAATCATCAGCACCGTCGTCTGCTTCGATTAAGGCGTACTTTTTGTTTGCAATGTCAATTATGGCAACTGAGCTCGTCGATTTCACGGCAACATAGTTTCCAATCCATGCGCAAGGGCAAGTCGGTTCTCGATTGAAACTGAGCCAGTTTTGTGATGAAAGGTCTGCGTTACGCTCGTCTTTTGCAACATTGTCATCACCTGACAGCTTTTTGCTCAAGTTCGCTTGAACATAAGTCCCAACGTTTGCAAGCCCTGCGCCATAGTCATAGCTTCCCTGAAACGTGAATGAGAATCCAGACTTTCCATAAGTGACATCTTGTGGCGTCATAGATTGCGGAAGCGTCAGGTTGTCGAGGAGATCGCCTGTGTCACCATCCAAGAGCGAAACGTCAACACATGACGTTGAATAGGAATTTTTAGGCGTTATAACGATTCCTGATTCTGTCCACGTTGGCGAAGTGGCAAACGCTCTCGTTTCCGTGACTTGTTCAAGGGAGTTTTCTGAAGCTCCCAGCTTGATTCTGAACAATTTTTCCTTTTCGCCTTCTGTCGTCGATTGTGGTGCAGTTTGAATCCATGCTGTGTTCCCTGAAATTTCAATCATAGGCATTTTATGCGAGGAGCCGCTTGTCATAGCAACTTTTCCTTCTGTTGCTGCATCTGAATTGAAAATTGCAGTCTTCACTATATTTTCGCCTGTCAATACGTTTGATTCGACCCAAACAAATCCATTTTCGTTTGCGCGGAAATCCAAGACCTCGAAACGTGGTTTATCTGTCGTCGCAGTGCTTAGGATCTCTGTCGTTCGAGCATCGGTAAAACTCATCGTGGATGAAGTGCACACAGGCGTTCCTTCTCCTGTGGATTCCATCATTGCCAGCAATTTATTAGATGATTGCATAACAAGAGTGTTGTAGGAAAGCTTCACTTCGCGCTCAACTTGCAAAAAATCCTCAACATCGTCAACTTTTTCGAGATCATTGATTGTGATGACTTGCGAAGTTGCAACCGACAGTCGTCCAGAACCAGCTTCATCGTTGGAATTTGATGTAACGAAATAAATGCCACCAAAGGCAAGAATTGCGACGACTCCTGCTCCGCCGATGACAAATTGGCGACGGGTGATCGCAGCGTCATTTACGTCTTGCACACGTTTACGAGGTGTTGGTTGTTGATATCTTGCATTTTGCATACAAATAATTATACATGGCTGATCAAAATAGCCAAAAACTTATATAAATGCAAATTTTTCTCTATTTTTCAAAAAATTTTTCTATGAAGAACTACGAGGTACATAATGATATTTCTGCAAAATATATATTTTTTGAAAAAATTTTTTAAATTTACGTTGAAAAATTAATTTTTTGTGCTATTATAAATTTATCAGTTGAACGACCGAGACTAAAGGAGAAGAAAAATGTACTTTACAACATTAACATTAGAACAAATTCCAATTCCAATCCCAATGCCAACACCGTGGGATCCGAGTGGACAAAAGGCTTAAGGATAGGAAATTTTCGAGTAAGAAGAAATTGAAAGGAGGGGATCATGTATTTTTTCCCAGAGGAAGATTTTGGACCAATTCCAGGCGATTTACAACTTTTATTTTAACGAACTTTTAAAATTGACTGAGAAAAAAAGGAGAAGAAAAATGTATTTTGCAACAATAACGTTAGAACCGTATCCGATTCCAAATCCATTTCCAGGACCGTTGGATCCGAGAGGACCACAGGCTTAAGGATAGGAAATTTTAACGTCTTTTAAAATTGACTGAGAAAAAAAGGAGAAGAAAAATGTATTTTGCAACAATAACGTTAGAACCGTATCCGATTCCAAATCCATTTCCAGGACCGTTGGATCCGAGAGGACCACAGGCTTAAGGATAGGAAATTTTAACGTCTTTTAAAATTGACTGAGAAAAAAAGGAGAAGAAAAATGTATTTTGCAACAATAACATTAGAACCGTATCCGATTCCAATCCCAATGCCAACACCGTGGGATCCGAGTGGACCACAGTTGTAAGGATAGAAAATTTTAATGGACATTTAAGATTGATTGAAAAGAAAGGAGGAGAAAAATGAATAAAGGTGTACTTTTACTTGAATCACTGTTTCTCGATTTGGAACTTTTCTAATAAAGACAAGCGATATTGATTAAATAGAGATTAAGTTTTAACTAAAACTTTAACAATTGAGCCACCAGCATGATGTTGGTGGTTTTTTTTATGCCCATTGTGCATCTTGCGAGCTTTTTTCAGTGAAGTGAAATTTCTGCGTAGGTGATTTCTAGTTATTTTTTTCGTCTTCAAATGCGAGAAATTTGTAGGTTGATTCTGGATTCTGAAGTGCTGCAGATAATCACGATTCGCGACCGTAGCGCAACATGTTGGTTTCTGGATTCTGAGGTGCTGCAGATAATCACGATTCGCGACCGTAGCGTACTAACGTTACGTGAGGGAGCGAATAAGAGATTAGATGCTGTGCTTCAGAATTCAGAATGGCTGGGGTACCAGGATTCGAACCTAGATAGCTGGCACCAAAAACCAGAGTCCTGCCGTTGGACGATACCCCAACAAATGGTGGGTCGTGAGGGAATCGAACCCGCGACCTTGGGATTAAAAGTCCCCTGCTCTGCCAACTGAGCTAACGACCCACAAGCGTCAAGTTAGACGCGATGAATAATTATACAAGAAAATTTCTTATCTGAATAGCAGAATTAGAACAATTATCAATAAAATTAAAATTATTGGTATTGAAACCTTGACAAATGGAGGTAAATCCTCAAAAATGTCCCTTAAATCTGCTCCTCTAAATGCTCGTTTGCTGGAGACTGTGGGCACAGCGTGTTTTGGGATGTCGGGTTTTGATGAATGCGTGTTCCATCTCTTTTTTGATCCCGATGTGGAAAGCTCTGGATTATGCCTGTCTTCAGGTGATATTGCTTTGTTTGTGATGATTTGACTTTCGTTGAAAGCGCGAGAGTCGATCGTGCCTCGTCCGTCAATCACTTCTCTTTTTTGGTTGATTGGCTTTTCCTGCTGAAAAGGGTCCCTTGCAGCGCGTTCCCTTTCATAGTGTTCAAGGTTCTTCTGCGTTTTTTCTCTCGATTCTTGAGATGAAAGAGGTTTGGTGGCTGGAACTCTCCGAGAAATTCTGGCATCATTCATGTTTGTTCCTGCGCTCGTTCTTGCTTCTGAAGCTGCCAAATCACGCTGTTGAGCGCGTCTTTTGGCGCTCATTTCCTCTTCTTCTTTTCTGATTTGATCGAAACGTGTTCTGCGTCTTTCTGCGCGTTCCTCAGCTCTTGTGCGCGACGCTCTGTTTCTTGCCAAGGCATCATTTGAGCGAGCGCGAGCACCACGAGCCCGTTTGGCGTTTTGCGTATTGTAGGTCCTCACGAGCTCATCGCGAGTGTGTCGCTGTGTTTGATAACTATTTCCAGAATAACTGACGCTCATGGTTATATTCTAGTTCATTTTGGCTCAGTCTTCGATGATTTAAATAATTATTAAACTCTCATTCAAACAAATTGGGTTCAATAACGAAGTCGGCTTTGTTCTTAAGAATGCTTGCCTCAAAAGCCTCGGCAAATTCCTCTGCTGTCACCTCTTCACATTTTTCTGTGACGCCAATGAGTTGCGCAATTTTACCTATGATTTTTTTTGGAGAAACACCTTGATTTCTCATTGCTTCAAGTGTTAATGAAGCATCTCGTTTTGCCAAGCGTTGACCAGAAAGATTTTTTATCAGTGGAAGGTGATGATAGCTAACAAATGTCTCATTGAAAAACATGTCTGACACCGTTTGCGCCAGAATTTTTTTTAACCAAATTTGCTGAGGAGTGCACGTCAACAGGTCGCAACCTCGAACTACCTGAGTAACTCCCATTTCCAAATCATCAACACAATTGCAAAAGTGGTAGGAAAAAACATTGTCAGAGCGTTTAAGCACAAAATCTCCACAATCGTTTGCCAAGTTTTGAGTTATATATCCAAAAATTTCATCTTCAAATGAAATTTCTTCTTCTGGAACTTTGATCCTCCATGAAGGGTTTTTAATTTTAGCTTTCTCTTTAATTTCTTCATCTGTGAGTAACCGACATTTTCCTAAGTAAATTTGAGGTTTATCGCTTGCATGCGGAGCGGTTGCAACGTGCAGATCAGCCCTTGAGCAAAAGCAAGGATAGAGCAAATTGGTGCTTTTGAGTGCATTCCAAGCTCTTTCATAGAGCTCCACTCTCTTGCTTTGAAATTCCACATCACCGTCCCAATCGAGCCCAAGCCAATTTAAGTCTTGAAGAATTCCACTTTTAAGTTCAGCTTTTTTGCACCTCTCATCCAAGTCATCCATGCGAAGAATCACTTTTGCATGACTTTGACGGGCAATCGCCCATGCGATCAAGAATGAATAGGCGTTTCCAAAATGCATTTTCCCTGAAGGTGATGGTGCGAGTCGAGCGATCTGTTGCGTTGCTTTATTGATTAGACCTTCGTCTTCTCTCAAGGGTTTAAAGTGTGAAGCAATTGGCTAACAATCCGCAACCAATTCCAACGAAAAGCAATGTGAGCAGGATGGAGATGTTTCGTTTTGGCTCTTTGTTTGTCCTGAAGAGAACAAGGAGTCCGATCCCTGCAGAAACGAGAAGCCCTGAGAGCATCGCGCCATAACTTAAAATTCCGTCTGCCCAAAGGTCTGCAATTGCGACACTTGCGGCACAGTTTGGAATGAGCCCAACAATGGCACTGACGACGACTGAAGCCCATTCGTTAGTTTTCATAAGCGTCGCAAGAGCATCCTCGCCGACAAGCTCGATCAAGGCACTCAGAACAAGGTTTATGATGAAGACAAAAATAACAACCTGGAAAGTGTGTTTTAGCGAGCTTTTCAGAATCATTTTTGCTTTCTGTGAGCCCGAACCAGTGCTTTCGTGTTCATGATCACAGTGGCATTTTTCTTGCTCACATAGTTCATGGATTTTGAAGTGTTCAGTTTTTTTGTGCGTTGAGAACAAAATTAAATCGACAATGAGCCCTGCGACGACTCCAATGATGAATTTTATTGCCAAGAGCGTTAAAATTTGTTGCAAAGGAACAGCCTTTGCGATGAAAATCGGCAACATTTCATCCGATGTGGCGAGAAACACTGCGATGAGTGTGCCACGCGTTATAACCCTGCCTGCATAGAGTGTTGCAGCAGCTGCAGAAAATCCGCATTGCGGAACAAGCCCGAGGGCAGAACCAACAATCGGACCTAAAGCACCAGAGTTTTTAATGTGCGCTTCTGCTTGAGACTCCGTCTTTGTTTCAAGCCATTCCATTGCAACATAAGTCACAAATAAAAAAGGAATAAGATACAAAGTGTCTTTTATGGCATCAATTAATATGTCAAGAAACATTTCCATCTGTGTTATATTTTAAGCAAATAATGCAGTTTACACTTCAATTTATAAAAAACAATCTGTCATTTAAGTTTGCTAATTTACATTTCTTAGGAGAAAAGCTTAAAATTAAAAGCAGTAAAAATTTATTTGTTAAAGACTTTCAAAGGATCTAAAAATGACAGATTTAAACTTGAGGCTTGGAAGAGACGTGTTGACAATTGCTGAAAACGCAAGAAAAAGTTTGATTGACTCTGGGCTAAACGTTGATTTGGACGCTAATTTAACGATGGCGGTTGAACCAGAAGTGATTGAGAGAGCGATTTCAGAAGACATAGGGACGGGCGCACAATGCGTTGTTGCAAACGTCATTGACTTTGCACCGTCTTCGCTTCGTCGAATGGGGGCTTTGCAAGAGGCTAAAGACTTGGCGAAAGCCTCGGTCGCTTTTGTTCAAAACAAACAGGTTCAGCATCCTCTAATCAGGGTTTTTCCGAGCAAGCTCCCTCTTGATCCATCGTCGAAGCAATCTTTAAATGAGCATGCAGATGAATATAAATTCGTTGGGAACTTGTTTGAAGGGATGAATGTTGATGGTTTTTTGCTCCACGGTTTTGAAAATGCAACAGAGCTTAAATGTGCTTTGATCGGGCTTCGGAAATCAACGCAAAAGACGATTGTCTATGACAAAGCTATGTTTGAAAATTCTGGCATCGAAGATGCAGACTACGACCCCGCTTCAAGCAAAATCGCAGTTGTTGATTATGATGATGTCGATCACATTGATCAGTTGCTCGACGCTTCAACTGCATTGGCTGAAAGTGGCATTCAATTTCTCTTGGTCAAAAACGCTAATCCCTCTAAGACTGCAGCCGTTTGTGCCCTTACAAGCGGTTTGCAGGTGCGACTCTAGGACATAAGTTTTTCTTTATATTCCTTGAAGGACGGATGTTTTGTGTCCTTTTCAGAAAGGGTAATTTTCGAGGTGTCAAACACATCGTCACCATGAAGAGCTGGCCACGAAATTCCAATTTCAGGGTCGTTAAACATGAGTCCACCTTCATCTCCTGGGTGATAGACGTCGTCGCACTTATAACAAAATTCTGCGTTGTCACTCAAGACGAGAAAGCCATGAGCAAACCCTCTCGGAATGAAAAACTGTCGCCTGTTTTTCGCGGACAGAACAGCCCCTTCCCATTTTCCGAAGGTTGGGCTGTTCGGTCGAAGGTCTACTGCGACATCAAAGACTTCTCCTGATACGACTCGAACAAGTTTCGATTGAGGGTGTTCGATTTGAAAATGGAGGCCTCGCAACACTCCTCTTGTCGAGGAAGACTGGTTGTCTTGAACAAATTCGCAGTCTATTCCTGCCTGCGCAAACAGCTCTCGCTTGTAGGTTTCCATGAAATAGCCACGCGAGTCACCATAGCTCTTGACGTCGATGACAATAACTCCCTCTATGGAAGTTTTCGCGAAGGTGAAGTTACCTAATGCTAACTCATTTCCCATTACTGACCTGCCTTTGCATATTTCTCTTCCGTTGCCTTTTTCGCGCCTTCCCACCATTTGCGGTTGTTTTCATACCACTCGATCGTCTCTTTTAATCCGCGAGAAAAGTCAGTGTGTTTAGGCTGCCATCCGAGCTCACGCCTCAGTTTTGATGAATCTATCGCATAGCGAAGGTCATGTCCTGGACGATCGTTTACCCATTCAAAGTCGTCCTCGTCTTTTCCCATCGCTTTCAGGATCTCTCTCATAACGCTCAAATTGTTCTTTTCTCCATCGGCACCGATCAGGTAGGTTTCGCCAAGGCGTCCTTTCGTCAAAATTGTCCAAACGGCGCTCGAGTGATCTTCTGTGTGAATCCAATCTCTTACATTTTGACCAGCGCCATAGAGTTTCGGTTTTATTCCACACAAAATGTTTGTTATTTGGCGGGGAATGAACTTTTCTATGTGTTGGAAGGGTCCATAGTTGTTTGAGCAATTAGAAATTGTCACAGCGACGCCGTATGTCCTTGCCCAAGCGCGAACAAGCATGTCAGATGCTGCTTTCGTTGAAGAATAGGGCGAAGAGGGGCGGTAGGGCGTTTCTTCTGTGAAGCGGTTCGGATCGTCGAGTTGCAGGTCGCCATAAACTTCATCAGTCGAGACATGGTGAAGGCGCACATCAAATTTCTTGCACGCCTGCAATAGAGAATAGGTTCCAAAAACGTTTGTTTGCAGAAAAGGCGAAGGATCAGCAATCGAATTGTCGTTGTGACTCTCAGCTGCATAGTGAACGATCGCATCACATCCTGGCACGATTTCTTCAAGAAGCTTTTCATCACAGATGTCGCCATGAACAAACTTTACACGGTTTTCGTCCAAGCCAGCGATGTTTTCAATGTTTCCTGCATATGTCAATTTGTCCAAAACAATGATTTCGACGTCTGGTTGTTCGTCGTGCACCCAGTGAACGAAATTGCTGCCTATGAATCCACAACCACCTGTGACTATGATCTTTTTTGGTTCAAACATTTTTTAAAATTACCTCTTCCTCTTTAATCATTTAATGTTTTGTAGTCATCAATGAAGGATTCAAGTGCATCTTCCCATTCGCGCATTGAATTTCCAATTGACACTTCCAATCTTGCATTTCTTAAGGAAGAGTATTTCGGCCTCTTTGCACTCTTTGGGTTCGCCTTCACATATTCTTGAGTTGAAACACGATTTATCTTGCACTTCGATCCATAAAGTTCTAATGATTTCTCTGCCAAATCGGCCCAAGAACATGTTCCTTCACAAGTGGCATGCCAAACGCCATATGCATGGTCAAAAAGGGCAATTTTTGCAACTTCATAAGCGAGATCTTCTGCGTTTGTTGGGTTTCCAAATTGGTCGTCGACAACATTTAGTGAATCGTGAGTTTTTGACAACTTGATCATCGTGTCAACAAAATTTTTGCCATAAAGCCCATAGAGCCAAGCAGTTCTTACGATCTGAGTCTTTTTCCAAATGCTTCTCGCGCGTCCTTCACCGTCGAGCTTCGTCTTGCCATAGGCACTGATCGGGGAAGGTTGGTCATGCTCACACCTTGCTCCATCCTCCTCGCCTGAGAAAACGTAATCAGTTGAAAGGTGCAAAAAGAGTGAATCGTGTTCCTTGCAGGATTGCGCCAGATGTTCAACGCCTTTCGCATTGATAGCGCTGGCAACCTCACGGTTTGTCTCACAACCGTCAACATCAGTGTAGGCAGCGCAATTTATGACGATTTCTGGCTTCACTTGATCGAAAACTGCCTTGACTGACTTGTCGTCCGTTATGTCGATGTCAGGCAAGTCAACTCCTGTCACTTCTGCATTTGCATAATCGGCAGGAAGATCACCTAGAGCGCACCGTCCACTTTCAAAAAATTTTAGAAGTTGCGTCCCAAGCTGTCCTTTAGATCCAACGACTAACACATTTTTAACATCCATATTTTTAATTTCCTTTTGCTGAATTTCCTGGCGCGAATTTTCCTTCTGCGACCTTTTTTAGATGTTGACCGTAATCACTTTTACCATATTTCTCTGCAGCTTTGACGAGGTCATCTTTGCTTATCCAGTCATTTTCAAAAGCGACTTCTTCCAAGACACTCACCGAGATTCCTTGGCTTCGCTCAACAGCGCGAACAAATTCTCCAGCTTCATAGAGGCTCTCCATTGTGCCAGTGTCGAGCCAGGCAAACCCTCGACCAAGCGTCACGACGTTTAAAGATTCATCTTCGAGATAGAACTGGTTGAGAGTCGTTATCTCAAGTTCTCCTCGAGCAGACGGCTTCACTTTTTTTGCAAAGTCGCAGACTCGATTGTCATAGAAATAAAGCCCAGTGACAGCATAGTTGCTCTTAGGCTCTTTTGGCTTTTCTTCAATTGATACTGCGTTTAGGTTTTCGTCAAATTCAACAACCCCAAAGCGTTCTGGGTCATCGACGTAATAGCCAAAAACAGTTGCAGAGTGGTTCTCTTCCGAGTTGCGAATAGCTGCTTTTAAGTGTTTTTGAAGCCCGTTTCCATAGAAAATGTTGTCGCCCAAAACCAGAGCACAAGCATCTCCATCAATAAATTTTTCTCCTATTATGAATGCTTGAGCGAGCCCATCGGGGGAGGGCTGCTCTTCGTAAGACAGGTTGATTCCGAACTGCGAGCCGTCTTTCAAAAGGCGCTTGAAGTTTGGGAGATCTTGCGGAGTGGAGATGATAAGGATGTCCTTGATCCCTGCCATCATCAAAACACTCAAAGGATAATAGATCATCGGCTTGTCATAAACTGGCAAAAGCTGTTTTGAAGTGACGGTCGTCAGTGGATAGAGTCGCGTTCCGCTACCTCCCGCCAAAATTATTCCTTTCAAAGCAATTCCTTTCATTTCATTTCGTCTTGATTATTATTATATATAAATGCTTATGCTAAAATGTTTAACCATGTCTGAAAACAAGCAAAAAAGTGGACTGGGGCGCGACCGGTTTATTCTGTCAAGCCTCGTCGGAAAAGACTTCAAGATTAAATATCGCCGAAGCGTGCTGGGCGTTTTGTGGAGCGTCCTAAACCCGCTTTTGATGATGGTGGTGCTCACGGCCGTTTTTTCGACAATTTTTCGCTTCAACATCGAGCATTTTCCAGTCTATCTCATCTTGGGGCAAACACTTTTCACGTTCATGAGTGACGCAACGTCGACCGCGATGGGCTCAATTTTGGAAGCCGCGCCTTTAATAAAGAAGATCAGGATAAATAAATGGATTTTTCCGCTTGAAAAAGTGACATTTGCGCTCGTCAACTTTGGTTTTTCATTTCTGGCAGTCATCGCTGTCATGCTCTTTTTTCAAATTGCGCCAACGATAAACGTTTTGTTTTTCATTCCGCTTCTCGTTTGCGTTTACGTCTTCAGTCTTGGGCTTGGCTTGCTTTTGGCAGCTCTCGCTGTTTTCTTCAGAGACATAATCCATCTGTGGGGAGTCATCTTGACAGCGTGGACCTATGCAACGCCTCTTTTCTATCCAGTCGAGATTTTGCCCGATTGGGCGCTTCCGATCATGAAATGCAACCCGATGTATTATTACGTAAACGTTCTGCGCGAATCTGTTTTGTGGGGACAAACACCGAGCGGAAAAGAAATGATTATATGCGTTGGTTGCGCCGTTGTTGCGCTTGCCCTAGGCGCACTTGTGTTTAAAAAGCTTCAGAGGAAATTTATTTTATACGTCTAAATTATGCCTGAGATAACGAACAACACAAAAATTGAGATAGATTCTGACTTTTCGTCTGATGCAGAAAAAAAGACGATGATTAAAGTTGACCATGTTGGCATGACGTTTAACATGGCAAGCGAGCAGCTCAACAATTTAAAAGAATACTTTCTGGCGATTGTCAAGCACAACTTGTTCTTTGAGGAACTTCGAGCTCTCGAGGACATAAATTTTGAAGTTAAACAGGGTGATGTTTTTGGAATCGTCGGAACAAACGGCAGTGGAAAATCGACGCTTTTAAAAATAGTAGCTGGGGTTTTGGAGCCAACGGACGGTTCGATTGAGATAAATGGAGACATTGCGCCTTTGATCGAGCTCGGCGCTGGGTTTGATATGGAGCTATCGGCACGCGAGAATATCTATCTAAACGGTGCTCTTCTTGGGCATCCTCGGGATTTCATCGACAAACATTTCGATGCGATCGTTGAATTTTCAGAAGTTGAAAAATTCCTTGACATGCCGATGAAGAATTATTCAAGTGGCATGATTGCCAGAATCGCTTTTGCAATCGCAACTGTCATTGTGCCAGAGATTTTGATCGTTGATGAGGTTCTTTCCGTCGGGGACTTCATGTTTCAGAAGAAATGCGAAGACAAAATTTTAGACTTGATCAAAAACCACAACACAACCGTCCTCATCGTTTCTCATTCAAATGACCAAATCAAAAGGCTTTGCAACAAAGCAATCTGGATTGAAAAAGGGCAGACGAGGATGGTCGGTGATGCTGAGACTGTTTGTGGGATCTATGGTCTTGTTGGTGGGCGCGAAGGCTCACTTGGTGCAGAAACTCAAATTCTTGATTCAAACAAGATTTGTGCAGATGAAAACCCGGATGTTGCTTGTCAAATTGCGCATGGAAGCACCTATCCGGAAGTTTGTCTGTCGCTTGACAGGCTTGCTGGGCAAGAAAGTGTGCGAGATGCTTTTCTTGTATCACATGGGACGCACCTAAACATCGCTTGCTCCAATGCGTTTGCAGGCCAAAAGAACGCCCCTGTCATATCTTACGCTGACGAAAAAATCGACTTTCATGTCATCGATTGGCTTGAGGGCAGAAAGCCTGAAAACATTTTCATCTTGGATGCCCAAGACAAGCCGGCAACAGCCGAGTTTTTGGAGCATGAGTTCTCTTGGAATCCGAAAGTATCACATTCTGAGTTGCCCGACAAGGATGCATTCGTCATAACTTTAGAATATTTTGATGAGTTCAAAGACACATGTGAGTTGTCAAAAACTGCATTAGTGACAAATTATGAAAATTACCAAGAAAGTTCAGTTATTTGCGCTGGCATTTGTTCAAGAAAACAAGTTCCCTATTTCTGTGTTGATTTAAATGACGCAACGAAATCGGAAGCACAATTAAAAGAATTAAAGACTCGAGGGATAAAAGAGCTGGTTGTTGTTGGTAAAAACATTTCGGAAGATGTGCTTGAAGTTTTAAGAAAGTCAGAATTCGAAATCGTTGACTTGAGCGCATCGGACTTGATTGGCTCGCAGAAAAACATTCATAGGTACATCGAGGATGACACATCGCTTGAAATGTCGAATGAGGCTGTCATTGTGCCAAACGTCGCAACGATGCACAGCACAGGCGCTGCTTGTGGCTATTACGCAAACCAAAAGAAAGCTCACATATTGGTAGTCGACAACACTGACCTCGATTCAATTGCCTATGCTTCAAAGTTCATCGAAGACAACAAAATCGAAAAGCTCACTTTCCTTGGGGGGCCAGGGGAGCTGTCACGGACGGTCGTTGACATGTTGTCGCGAATGGCAGCACACAATCAATCTGCGTGATTTCGCACGACCAAGCCGGTAAAACCTATGCCACTCATGGGGGTCAGACCCTAGTTGCGCCATCGCGCAACAGGTATTAGGTATTAGGTTTTAGGTTTTAGGGATTAGTAAAACACAGACCCTTGAAAGAAACACAAAACGCCACGCAAACACGAGGAAATCGACACATTCGCAATTTTTATTTCATTTCGTCGGAACGCACTCGCTTCGCTCGCTTAAACGCCTCCTCAAACCCATTCAATAAAAATTACTCATTGATTTCCAAGAGTTCGCTTAGGCGTTTTGTGCTTCAGATCAACGGTGTCAGACATCTTTCTAAGTTACAAAGTGTAATTTATTAGACAAAAACTCTTGCTAACTTTTTGGAATCAGCAAAAAAAAAAAACTGTCTTCTTGCTTTATAATAAGCGTTATCAAAGTTTGCACAACTTG
>CAVAWT010000025.1:0-1086 GCA_963592435.1 Oribacterium sp.
GCGCTAAAAAAAGGCCGACCATTTCTGGCCAGCCTTTGTTTGTGTCAACTTTAAAGATTTAAAGTTGGTTTTTGTGAAGCAAGAAGATTTAGCTCTTCACTCCATACCATGCAGTGCCTTCTGCCCTCCATCCCTCTTTGACGAGGTTGTCATTTTCCGACTTCGAAGTTGTGTAGTTGTGAGTTCCAGTTTGCGCATAAGGGTTATATTGACGATAGACCACAACGCCTTGGTCGTCGTCAGAATACCAGCCGATTCCTTCGTCGGTCCATCCAGCTTTCACGCAAGCATCTCTTTCGTCCTTGTCTAATGTGTAGTGATGATCTCCGCCCTCAACATATTTGTTGTAAAGACGATAGACTGGTGTGGCAGATTTTGTTGGAGCGGTCCAACCAACACCTTCGTCAGTCCAGCCAACTTTGACGAGATTTTCTTTTTCTTCAGTGCTTGCAGTGTAGAAATGCTCGCCAGTCCATTTGTTATAGAGACGATTCATCTCAACAGAAGCTTGCTGAAGCTTGAAAAGTGTGCAACTGTCGTTGATGTAATAAAGGTTGCCGTCTTCATCGCAAGTCACAGGTGAGTCGCAATACTGATGGTGATCTGCTGCGTCATAGATTGACTTTGCTTCGGTGTCTCCAACTTTATAAGAAAAAACGCCGCCACCAGCAGTGTATGTCACATAATCAGTTGTAACAGCATTGTTGACTGTGAAATAGACATAAGTTCCATTGTCGTTTGTTGAAACGAGTGGAGCGCCTTTAATTCCGCCACCGAGAAGTGCGGTGCCATCAGCAGTTTTGATTAGTTGTGTTTCAAAATTAGTGAGGTTGACAATCGCAAGAGCTGAGCCTTCTCCGTTGTCGACTTCGCCACCAACATAGAGCTTACCGTCGCTGATCGTTGGTGTGCAGGCAGAACCTGTCAGCCCAAGGTCATTGCTCTGTGTTTCTGTCAGCGTACCATTAGCGTCGATTGAGAGAACGTGGAGCTTGCCATCTCTTGTCACGACATAGGCCTTTGTGCCGTCTTCATTGAGAACAACGTCAGAGTTTACTTTTGCGCCAAGCTCGAGCTCTGAAACCG
>CAVAWT010000025.1:1240-23876 GCA_963592435.1 Oribacterium sp.
GCATGTGAGGTAGCCATCTGTGTATGTTCCAGCAGTGAA
Organism: Oribacterium sp.; assembly: GCA_963592435.1. Classification (GTDB taxonomy): domain Bacteria; phylum Actinomycetota; class Coriobacteriia; order Coriobacteriales; family Eggerthellaceae; genus Phoenicibacter. The sequence goes on from CAVAWT010000025.1 coordinate 1,280, forward strand.
GTCAACATTGACTGTTCCGAAATAGATGTAATCAGATGAAGCTGTGAGCGTTGAGCAGTTCTGGGCGTCGGCTTTGATTACCGCAGTGGTGTATGCTTTCTCCAGGGTCTCAAGTTTGTATGCTTGAAGACGACCATCGTTTAGTGGAACAACGATGAGTCCGTTCGTCACGACAGGACGAGTTGTGTAGCCGATGCTTGTTGCAAGTTCAACTTCCTTGGCAACTTCGCCGTCGTCTTTGTTGAGCATGACTAATTTGTTGTCGACAGCGATATAAACATAATCGCCACTGACGACTGGCTCACTTGCGTTTGGATAATCAGCTTCGATGTAGGCTTTGTAATCAAAAGTCCATGATTCGATCGCACCACTTGTTGGTGTGTTTGCATCTGTCGTGTTTGCAGCCGATGCTTCATGCGGCATGAAAGCGCAAATCATGAGCAATGACAGCATGATCGACAAAAGCGTTTTTGAGATTGTTGCGCGCGTGCGCGCCGTTTGGTTAGGCATCTAAAATCCTTTCTCCAGGGCTAATAATTTGCATGTGACGAAGAGGCATTCCGACTTTGCTCGATCTTTAAGCAAGGCGAACGTTTACGGTTGCTGGTACAGCGAGGGAATTTCACCCTCATTTCCCTAAACGAACGAGCTTCTTTGATTCTTCCAGAAGTTAGCGCGTGCAGAAACCCAACTTACTTTGAAGAGTCGATGAAACTCTTATTCGTTTGTGCCATCGCTGGCACCATTCATCTAGCCAATGCACTTTTAATTCTATCAAACTTTTATTAGTTGGTCATTCCTTAAATCACTCATGTCGTTCATAGGTTGCAAATTTCTATAAGTTCATGGTGTCAGACATCTTTTTCTTGTATTCTACCAGTTAAAACATCCTCTATGCAGGCAAAGTTCATGGTGTTAGACATCTTTTTCTTGTATTCTACCAGCCAAAACATCCCCTATGCAGCAAAATTCATGGTGTCAGACATCTTTTTCTTGTATTCTACTAGCCAAAACATCCCCTACGCAGGCAAAGTTCATGGTGTCAGACATCTTTTTTTGCTATTCTACCAGCCAAAACATCCCCTACGCAGGCAAAACACATGGTGTCAGACATGATTGATCGGGGTTATAATTAAAAAATGAACGAATGTCTTGACATAATTGATGGCTTGAGAAAGCTCGTCGAATCGAGGGAATATAGGACAGCTCTCGATTTGCCTCTTGAAGTTTGCGAGGAATATGCCGATTTTGCGCATGGCGAATATAACCAGAACTTTCTTTTTACGCATCCAAAAACTAAAAGAAAAATGATTTTGCGGGTCGAGCGTGGCTCGCAGATGGGTCTTGACAATCAGATCGATTATGAATTCGGTGCGCTTCAAACATTAGAAAATTCAGGGAGAACTCCAAAAGCCATGTTTTGCGATGGCACGAAGACGATTTGCGAAAAAGGCGTTTTGGTCGAAGAGTTTTTGCCTGGCGTTAAGCTTGACTATCAAAACCAATTTCATTTGAGCGAGGCCGCTTCAATTTTTGCTGACATTCATTCATTTGACTTTTCAAAGAGCAACACTTTAATAAAAGCTGACAACGCATTTGCAGAAATGCTTAAAGAATGTGAGAAGATGTCGAATGTTTACATGGTGTCAGACATCGTGAATCCTAAGGTGAAAGTCCAAATAGAACGACTGTTAGCCGAGGCTAACTCGATCGTTAGTGCTGGAGGACTTGAAGCAGAACACTTGTCAATTATAAACACTGAAGTTAATAATACAAATTTTCTTATTAATGAGGGCGAAGTGACGAGCTATCTCATTGACTGGGAAAAGCCGCTGATTGCTGACCCAGCTCAAGACATTGGGCATTTTTTGGCAGACACGACGACTTTTTGGAAGACTGATTTCTTTTTTACGGAAGAAGAAAAGGAGAGCTTCGTTGATGAATACGTCGAAAAAATTGCTGGCAGATTTCAAGACGCGGAGCTAAAGGAGCGTTGTTTGAAATTTGCGAATTTCACGTGTCTGCGTGGGATAACTTGGTGTGCGATGGCGAGCGTTGATTATGCTCATGCTTCAAAAGACATTCTTGACCCTGTCACAAATGAAAAGTTAAAGCACTACCTCGACGTCTCCTACCTTGAAACTGTGAGATTATAAACTTTTGCTCATGTTAGATCAGACTTCTAAAACAGTTTTGTTGTTCACTCGCATACCTCACGCGGGCACGACCAAAACACGTCTCATGCCTTTTTTGAAACCTGAAGAGTGCCTAAATTTGCATTATGCTTTTATGGCTGACGAAATCAGTGAAATTTGCAAAGTCGCAGACAAGTTGGAAGTTTTTTATTATGACGATGAAAGTGTGACAGACGATGACAGGGATGACTTTCGGTCTTTTTTGATGGAGGAAGTCAAAATCCCTTGTGAAACCAGCGCGCAGCGTGGAAACACAATTTTCGAGCGAATGAAAAATGCTTTCGCAGATTCTTTCGATGAATGTGGGCAGGGCAAAAAAATTCTCGTCGGTTGTGATCTGCCATGTTTAAAGGCAGAGGATCTGCACATTGCTTTTCTGGGTCTTGACGAAAATGAAGTTGTAATTAACCCAACAGAAGATGGGGGATATTGTCTCATTGGGATGAATGAGCTTGAGCCCCATGTTTTTGAGGTGGAAGGAGACGGCGCGAACACCGTTTTGCAAGACACGTTAGAAAAATGTCGCTTGTGTGGGCTAAAAGTAACCTTGGCAAAAGTTATGCAGGATGTGGATGTTCCAAAGGACCTCTATCGTCTGTCAAAAGCAAAAAACCAATTGGCGACAGAATCTTTGACGCGCTCTTTCATAGACAATTTTGATGAGTCCCGATTTGAGCTTTCAGGATGCGCTGGAATGACAGTTTCTGTCATTGTCCCAGTTTATATCGAAGAAAAAACGATAGAAACCTTTTTGGAAGCTTTAGAAGAGATCACAAATTGCGCTGAGGTCATTTTTGTTGATGGCGGATCGAGCGATGCTACTGTTTCAATTTTAGAGGAGTGTTTGCCAAAAAATTCAAAGTTGATCGAAGTCTCAAAAGGAAGAGCACACCAGATGAACGAAGGTGTTAAAGTTGCAAGTGGCGAGGCCTTGATGTTTTTGCACGCGGATTGCATTCCTCCAAAAAACATGATCGATGAAGTGCGACGAGTGTTAGCATATGCTAACTGGGGATGCTTTGGTGTTAAGTTCGATGACCCAGACCCTCTGATGAAAATATGCCAGATCATTTCAAATAACAGAATACGAGACAGAAAAGTTGTATTTGGCGATCAAGGCATATTTATTAAGAGGAAACTTTTTGATGAGATCGGTGGTTTCCCTGAAATTCCGATAATGGAAGACTATCAACTATCGCTCACTTTAAAAGAAAGAGGTGAGAAAATCGGCATCGCTCGCGGATTGATAACAACATCCGCGAGGAGATATCACGAGGGTAGCAAGCTGTCTGTCATGTGGAAAATGAACAGACTTCGCAAAGCATATCGCGACGGCGTGCCGATTGAAGAAATTTCTGCCGCCTATGCAGACATAAGATAGGGCGGGATTTAAGAAGCGAAAACTTTTAAGAATTGAGAACTTCTTTCAAAGTTTTTGTGACCTCTTCAACAAATTTTGGGCAAAACTCCATCATTTTTCCAGATTCGGCCGCTGATTGAAGATCGGTTCCAAGAAGGTCTCTGCAAAGAAAACTTGGATAATTTTCATGTATTTTCTCGTTGAATTCCGTTTCTTTTTTGATCAGCTCGACTTTGCCTTCTTCGTCGCCCTCTTTGTCAATTCCATAAATCATCGAAATGACAACGTTTGCCGCTGCAATTGCGCCACAGGTCTCGCCACAAAAAAAGCCTCCGCCAAATCCGCCGCACGCCTTCATCAGATCGCTCTTTGTTTTCTTAGTTTCATCTTCAAATTGCATTGCAACGACACTGCCGCAATCAATTTGGTTCATGAATAAGTCTTTAATTTCATTTTCTGTCAGCATAATTCCTCCTAGTGTCCGTGCCTAACTTAATTCTACCAATTTATCCCGACAGATTTCGTCTCACTTCAGAGCGTTTAAATTTCCGCATGTCAGAGGCACAATTCTCATGCATGGGGTCAGACCTTTGTTATGTGTTATGCATGGGGTCAGACCCTTAGACCCTTGTTGCGCTGCAGCTCACGCCGATCGCTGTCAGACACCAACCTAAAACCTAACACCTAACACCTCAATTTTCATGGGGTCAGACCCTTTGTGCGCTGGGGAAACGCATGGGGTCAGACCCTTAGACCCTTAGACCCTTAGACCCTTGTTGCGCTGCAACTCACGCCCAACTCACGCCAATCGCTGTCAGACACCAACCTAAAACCTAAAACCTAAAACCTAACACCTCAATTTTCATGGGGTCAGACCCTTTGTACGCTGGGGAAACGCATGGGGTCAGACCCTTGTTACGCTGTCGCTCAATTTTGCGCTAAACTTATAAAATGAAAAATTTCGGATGGCAAGACAGAACAATTCGCGTTTTTGGCGAAGAGGCGCACGAGAAAATAAAAAATTCGCGAATCTGCATTTTTGGGCTTGGCGGCGTTGGATCTTTTTGTCTGACAACTTTGGCGCGAGCGGGTGTTGAAAATTTTATGATCGTTGATGGTGATGAGTTTGATGAGACAAACATAAATCGTCAAGAGTTTGCCTACCAAAGCACTTTGGGAAAGAGAAAAGTTGATGTAGCAGAAAAGTTTCTTTTAGACATTAATCCAGCTTGCAAAATTGTTAAACATGATGAATTTATTTTGACTGATAAGATGTCTGACACCATTGAATGTGTGAGCGACTTTTCGCCTGATTGGGTCATCGATGCGCTTGATTCGATTTCAGTAAAGCTGCTTATGGCTGAGCATTTTGTTCGCGACAATGATTTTACGCAGTATGTTTCTGCGATGGGGGCAGCGAATAAACTCGACACATCAAAAATAAAAATGGCAACACTTTTCTCGACAGTAAATGATGGATTGAGCCGAATTATGAGAAAAGAGGCGCGTAAGCGAAACATTCCTGATTTTGATGTTTGTTACTCTGATGAAGAAGTGAAACTCGAATCTCACCAAGCAATGACGCGAGATGTTGAAAAGAAAATTTTGGGATCTGTTTCGTTCATCCCATCAATAATGGGCATAACAATCGCTGGTCATGTTTTAAATAAAATTGTTGGCGAATAAAGAGATAGTCCTTAACGCGTTTTCGGCGTTTGACGAGCGCCATCTTGACGCTCATTGTCACATTCATTGGGCGAAGGGCTTTAAAGGTGTGGCAGACGCTGAACCTTTAGCTATGTTTATTAACACAGTGTCACCTAAGGAATTTATCGAAGTAACTGCTGATGTTCATGAAACGCAGCAGATAAAAATCGGTTTGGGACTTCATCCTTGGTATGCGGACGAGGCAGATTTAGGATTGTTTGAGGATCTTCTTCCAACAACAGGATTTGTCGGGGAAATTGGACTTGATTTCTCAAAAAAGTTTTCTGATGAACAGAAAGAACAGCAAGTCAAATCCTTTCAGCAGGTCTGTCGTCTTATGGTTAAAAACCTAGAACCTAAAACCTGCAACCTAAAACCTATTATGTCCGTTCACACTTGCAAAACCCAAGGAAGAACGCATGAAATTTTAAAGGAAACAGGACTTTTGCAAAAAGCGATTGTTATATATCACTGGTTCGGAGATGATGTTCAAGCTTGCAAAAAAGCAATTGAAGACGGTTGCCTTTTTTCACTCAATGAATTTATGTTATCCACAAAAAGGGGAAGAGAAGTTGCAGGCTTAATTCCACCTGATCAAATTTTGTTTGAAACAGACATGCCGAAAAGAAAAGGCGATGTTTGGAGCGTCGAAGACTCGCAACAGAGTATAATTTTTGCATGGCAGAAATTGATGAAAATGGCAAATGTTACGTCGAGGTGATTGCGCACTTCAGTGATAGCGGTGTTATTACGCCTCTTGAAATCATTCTTGATTCTGGGCATCGCTACCACGTTGATCGCGTGACGGAAAGAAGGTATGCGCCGTCGCTTAAATGCGGTGGTTTTGGCTATCGCTACACTGTCATGATTTCGGGTAAGCCTCATTTTTTATGGCAAGACGACGAGGCGTTCTATGTTCAAATGGGCAACAATTCCAGACTTGAGGCGCTCTGAGGTTTTGAAGTGAACACTGCAGTCATCGTCGCCGCGAGCGAATTTAATGAAAAAGCGTTTTTAGAGATGGATGAAGAAGGTGTCTTCGATTACGTCATGGCGGTTGACGGCGGATGGGACCATCTAAAAAAAATTGACAGGCGAGCCGACATAGTTCTTGGAGACTTTGATTCTGTGAGCGAGCAGCCGTTCGGAATTCGTGCCTGCAAGTTTCCAACTGAAAAAGACGATTCTGACTTGCAATTGACGATGACGCGTCTTTTGGCTTATGACTATCCTCGAGTTTTTGTTTTTGGCGCGCTGGGAGGACGGCTCGATCATTTGCTCGCGAATTTGAGAGTGTGCGCGCAGGTGGCAAGGCGAGGACTCGAAGTCATCATGATTGGCATGAATGAGACAATCTATGTCCTAGGCGACAAACAGGTTTGGGAGCAAGAGCAGGGAGAGCTTGAAGTTGGGACGACGATTTCTGTTATGCAAATCGAAGGACCAGTTGAAGGCCTTTTCATCCGCGGGCTAAAGTGGGAAGGTGATGATCTGAAAATCACTGAACAGCCTTCCCTTTGTCTGTCAAACGTTTCAACAGAAGAGCCGATTTTGATCGGTCTTGAGAGTGGGTCCGTTGCTATCATTGTAAACGACTAAATTTAAGCTGAAGTTACAGCTTAAATTCCTTCTATGCCAATGTTATAAAAAGTTGCTTTTACGCCGTCCTCTTCATTTCTTCGTTTGCCATCGTTTGCCTCTTCCATAGTTTTGCATATTCTCCACCCTCGTCAACGAGGTTTGCATGCGTGCCATCTTCGACGATGACTCCTTTTTTGAGAACGACGATGCGATCAAGATTTGCCACTGTTGAGAGCCTGTGCGCAACAACGATTGTCGTGCGTCCTTTCATCAAATTTTTCAAAGCGTCTTGAACTGTTGCTTCACTTTCTGAATCAAGCGCACTTGTTGCCTCGTCCAAAACTAGGATTGGCGCGTCGATCAACATTGCTCGCGCAATCGCGATTCTCTGCCTTTGACCTCCTGAAAGCTTAACTCCTCGCTCGCCAGTCAAAGTGTCAAACCCTTGTGGTAGGCTCTCGATAAATTCAAGCGCATTTGCATTTTTCGCAGCTTGCACAATTTCATCGTGAGTTGCACCTGGGCGACCATAAGATATGTTTTCTTCGATTGTTCTGTGAAAAAGAAGCGGTTCTTGTGGGACGTAGGCAATTTGGCGACGCAAGGACTGCTGAGTGACGTCAGCAACGTTTTGACCATCGACAAGAATTTGACCATCTTGGATGTCGGAAAGTCTGAGCAATAGTTTAGTAAGCGTCGTCTTTCCAGATCCAGAAACTCCAACGAGTCCGACACGCTGACCAGGCAAAATGTCAAGGTTGAAATCCTCGAACACTTTCGTCTGCGCTCCTCCGTCAGTGTAGGAAAAGCCAATGTTTTTGAACTCGATTTTTCCGTCTTTCACAACCATGTTGCTCGCATTTTCTTTGTCGTCAACAAGTCGCGGTTCGTCTAGGACCTCCGTCATTGCGTAAGCATCGCCGAATGCTTTGTTTTGGCGCTCGAGCGCATTTGCCAGGTGGTTGAACTGCTGAGTCAGAGAATAGGTGTAGGTAAACATTATGATGAGCGTGCCTGGCGTTATTCCAAAAATCGTGTTTCCGCAACAAATGAAAACACCGACAATTGCCATCAAAATGATAGCTATCGTTGAAGTTATCGCACCTCGTGTCAAAGAAGCACGCATGCGGACGGAGTCTCGAGCGCGGACGTTGACGGCTGCTTCGTCGAAAATCTTTCGTTCATAATCTTCTCTGCCACAAGTTTTGACAGCCAAAATGTTTGTCACGGCATCGGACAGCTCGCCTGAAAGTGAGTTTTGTGCAACTGAAGCTTTTTCGTTTAGGTGTAAAATTCGTTTATACATTCGATACGATATAAAGGCATATATGCACATTATCGTCATTAGGATTACCACATATTGTGGAATGACTGGAGCGAGAAAGATGCACGTGCAGGAAACGCTCATCACCATCGGCATGAAAGGGTAATTGATGTTTCTAATCAATTCTTGATAGGCTCCCAAAAATTTCGATGTTGCAGAGACGAGCGCTCCGCCATAATTTGATGAGTGGAATGACACAGATTGATTGCATAAGCAGTCGAAACACTCGATTGACAAGTCATAAGTCACAAGTATGTTTAGTTTATATGTCGCATAGTCTTGCAACTTTGAGCCTGCCTGACCGCAAATGTTGATGACGACGAGTGAGATGAGATAGGGTGCATAAGTCGAATAAAGCTGATCAGCTGGAACCCATCCTTGACTAACTCGATCGACGATTTTGCCCATCATGTAGGGGTTTCCATACGTCAAACACCCGACGAACATGCCAGTTGAGAAAATCAAAAGCAAGAAAAACCCCATGTGTTTTCTTGTCGCTTTCCAATAATAATGCAAGCTTCGCGAGGTAAGCGATTGTTTTTTGTCTTTAGTTTTTGCCATAGCTCTCCTTTTTTTAAGATGTCTGACACCATGAACACCAGTCGCAAAAGATGTCTGACACCTTTTAATCCGAAATAATTTACAACATGTTTCTTATTTTAAATTATGTGGTGGTTCATTTCAACCTATAATTTTAGTTTAATGGAGAGAAAAATTTTGCATATCGATCTTAATTGTTGTTTTGCTCAAATTGAATGTGAGCAGCATCCTGAATTGCGAGACAAACCAGTCGTTGTTGCTGGGAAAGAGGAGCTTCGTCACGGGATCGTCATGGCGAAAAATCAAGTTGCAAAGGAGATGGGCATAAAAACTGCTTGCACTCTTCGAGACGCGCGAAACATTTGCCCGAGCGTCGTCGTTCTCCCTCCGCATTATGACTTATATAAAAGAGTCAGCCGCCACACGCGAAAAATTTATTATAGATATTCTGACCTCGTGGAGCCTTTCGGGATTGATGAGTGCTGGATCGACGTGACAAATTCTTTGGCGACGCTCAAAATGAGCGCCGAGGATGTTGCCTATGAAGTCAATCGCGTTGTTAAAGAGGAGCTTGGGCTGACAACTTCCGTTGGTCTTTCTTGGAACAAAATTTTTGCTAAGTTCGGAAGCGACTTTAAAAAACCAGACGCAGTCACCTTAATAACAAGGCAAAATTATAAGGACATTGTGTGGAAAAGCCCCGTTAGAGATCTTCTTTATGTTGGAAGGGCGACAGAGAAAAAGCTAAACGCAGCTGGGATTTTTAACATCGGGCAGCTCGCACATGCAAGTGACAATTTCCTGTCAAAATGCTTGGGTAAGATGGGCTTTATCTTGCGAGAATTTGCGAGAGGTGAGGACATCTCAGAAGTTAAAGAGCTCGACATCGAAGAAGTGGATGTTGACCGAGAGATTAAAAGTTATGGCAATGGAATCACTTTTCCGCGCGACATAACAGATGAAAAAACTGCAAAGGCGGTGACGTACATGCTTGCAGAAAGCGTTGCGCAAAGGATGCGAGCCGATTGTGCGCGAGCAAACAAGGTGTCAATCGCGCTTCGAAGTGGTCTTGACCTTGGTTTTGTCATTCGTCAGAAAAAATTGAGCGTTCCAACAAACCTGACGACAGAGTTTTGCAAAGTTGCATGGGAGCTTGTTAGAACAAACTGGAATTTCGACAAATCGAACCCTGTGCGCGCGATGCAGGTCAGTGGTGGTAACATCGAAAGTGAAGCAGAACCTTTGCAGCTTCAGCTCTTTGATGAATACAAAAACCGTGAGGAGCTTGGTCATCTTGACAAAAAAGTTGATGAAATGCGACGGCGTTATGGGAACAACGCGATAATGTGGGGAGCAAAAGCATCGGATGATGTCACGGCTGAGGCAGACATTGTCGGCTGGGACAAGCCACACCCAGTTTCATTTTTTCATCGGTAAAAGGTGTCAGACATATTGGTTGGGATTGTTGGTGAGCCTAGGCAAAATTATGCTATAATTATGCATGAGTCAATAATAAAGAAGGGTTTTAATCATGGCTACCTGCGTACCAATTAAAGATTTAAGAGACACAGCATCGTTTGATGAACTTGTCGAAAGGTCCACAACTCCGATAACAGTGACAAAAAATGGATATGATCGCTTCGTGTGCATGAGGACTGATGAGTATGAGAGGCTTAAGCGTTCGAGTGCTGAGGCAAAGTTGCTTGCAAGAATGCAGATCGTAGAATATGAAAGGGAGCACAATCTTTCTCGGGATGCGTTTGAGGCGCTTGACGAGATAGGAAAGAAATATGGCTTATCAGCTTAAGATCCAGCCAACTGCTGAGGCGGAAACTGACATCATCTTAAGTTATCTCAAAGCGAGAGACGAGAAGGCTGCCGAAAAGGTTTATAAAGAACTGCATGATTGCTATGAGCACCTGAGAGATGGGATCATTAATTATGGACTCTCAAGATTTCCAGATTTGGCTCTGCAGGGCTACCACAGCGTTTTCTTCAATAACTATGTGATCCTTTACCTTGAGGAGGGAGACGTCAGAACAATAGTCCACATTTTCCACCAGCGACAAGACTACGCAAACCTTGCCTGAGAGGCCGTAATTTTAATAAATTCAATCAATGGTGTCAGACATCTTTGTCTCTTTTTAAGTGACAAGTTGTAATTTATTTTCTCTCATTTTAACCTTTGCGAGAACAAAAAGTTTTTTTGTGTTTGTGTAAAATTATCTAATGAATAAAAAAATCTCAGACATAAATCCTAATGTGAAGTGCGAGGGAATCTCGTCGGTTGATGATGAGAAAAGCGAGCCTTCTGCGATTGATAAGTTGCGCGAGGACATGACTAAAGGCGCAGTTGAGATCCCTCTTCCAACGGACGGTGAGGGCGCTTCAGCTGGGCAACCTGAACAAATACGAATTGTCATCCGAGATGCAAAGCCGCCACTTGCTGCAAGATTTTTGCAGGGAGCTATGCGATTTATCTGTTTTGCATTGCTAATTTGTGTTTGCGGGATTGGGATACCTCGCCTTTTTGGGATCAATGAATTCAACGTCATGACTGGCTCGATGTCGCCGACCTATCCAGTTGGTACCCTCGTTTTTGTTCAGCCAAAAGACCCGAGCACGATTCGTCCTGGCGAGGTTGTCACGGTCATCATGAACGAGAACCTCGACATGATAACTCACCGCGTTGTTGCTAACAATTATGATGAAAAAACGATTACGACAAAGGGAGATGCCAACAACTCAGAGGACGGACCGTCGCTCTATGAAAACGTTGTCGGAGTCGTATGTTTTGCTGTGCCGAACGTTGGCGGAATTGTTGATTACTTGACAAACGACTCACAGGGCAGAATCGTGGGAATCGCTTTTGCAATCGGAATTTTGGCTCTCACGTTCATTGCTGAAGGGCTTTGTGTGTTGATGACGAAGCAGGACGCAAATGTCTATCAAAAAAATGGGAAAGCAGCCTACAGCGTCAGAAATGTCAATGCTCGCAACTTTAAGAAGGGCTATTCAAAAAAGTCTTAGGTTTTTGCATCTATATATAAAGGTAATCAATTGTGATTTTTTTGTGCGAGATAACTTTGTTTTTTTAATGTGGGAAACGTGATGACAGAAGCTTCAGACGACAGAAAATTGGTCGCGCAAGTCACGAGCGTCGGCGTTTTTGGGAATGTTGCACTTGCAGCGTTCAAATTGGTCGCTGGAATTCTTGGACATTCGGGCGCAATGATAACAGACGCCATTCATTCTTTTACTGATGTTTTTGCAACTGCTATTGCCTTTGCAGGAGTCAAAGTTTCAAAGAAGAGCGCAGACGTTTCGCACCCCTATGGTCACGAACGCTTTGAGTCTGTCGCTTCTCTTTTTCTTGGTCTGATTTTGCTAGCAACAGGTGTTGCCGCAGGAATTGGCGGAGTAACGGTTGCAAGTGACATCTTAAACGGTGAAATCAATTTTGTCGCGCCGAGAACGATCGCGCTTGTTGCCGCTTTTCTTTCGATTCTTGTTAAAGAAGCGATGTTTTGGTACACACGCCATGTCGCGAAAGTCCTCATGTCGAGCGCATTCATGGCGGACGCTTGGCACCATCGAAGCGATGCGATTTCTTCAGTTGCGGCTCTCGTCGGAATTGGGGGCGCGATGCTCGGTGTCCCAGTTCTTGAGCCTGCGGCGAGTGTCGTCATCGCAATTTTTATCATCGGGGTCGCAGCCAAATTGCTTCGAGACAGTTTAAGAGAACTCCTCGATTCTTCAGTTGGGATTGCTTTTGAAGAAGAACTTTCAGAATTTGTCAACAAGCAAACTGGCGTTGTCTGCGTTGATGTGGTGAGAAGCAGGCGTTTCGGAAACAGAGTCTGCATTGATTTAGAGATTGAAGTCGATGGCAAACAAACCCTTGAGCAAGCCCATGCAATTGCAGAAAACGTTCACTTGGCAATTTTGGAAACCTACCCGATGATCAAATTTGTCACCGTTCACGAAAACCCAGCATAAAATAGATTAGAAACACCAATTTTTTTGGTATAATTTATGCTGTTTATGTAAATTTGTTAAGTTGGAAAAGATTAAAAGGGGTGAAAGTTATTATGCTATCCAAAACTTCTTTATCAATCAAAGAAAGGCGAGGTAGGCTAGCTTGGCTATGCGTGTTGCTTGCAACATTTATCTTGTGCGCGCTTGCTTTTGCCATGCCGAACTTCGCGAGCGCGACGGCGAGTGAAGGGCAAGATCAGACCCAAGATGCGGGTCTTGTTGCCGATGACGCGACAAGAGTTGAGATGCATCGTCTCTACAACTCATGGACAGGCGAGCATTTCTACACGAAAGACACGACAGAAAAAGACAGCCTTGTTAGCGGTGGCTGGAAATATGAGGGTGTTGAGTGGATCGCGCCGTCGGTTTCTGACATCAAGGTCTATCGTCTTTACAACCCATACGTCTCAGGTGGCGATCACCACTACACAACTGATTCGGATGAATATAACAGACTTCCAAACGACGGCTGGAAGCAAGAGGGAGTCGCTTGGTATGGTGTTGACAAAGATGAAGATGGTGCTGTGCCACTTCTTCGTCAATACAACCCTTACTCTGAAACAGGCACACATAATTACACAAAGAGCGAAGACGAGCAAAACAACCTCCTTAAGCTCGGATGGAGAGCAGAGGGTGTTGGTTGGTATGGCTACACTGACATGAAAACGGCGATCGATTTCACAAAGGTCAACATTTCGCCTTCCAGCATGACATACACTGGCAAGCAGTTGAAGCCAACTGTGACAATTGCAGGTCTTAAACAGGGGACAGACTATGCTGTCACCTATGGCACAAACATCAACGCTGGCACAGGTGCTGGTTCGATAACAATCACTGGAATTGGGTCGAAGACAGGAACCAAGACAATATATTTCAACATCAACAAAGCTGATCCGAAGTATACAGCTCCTGGCACTTTGAGTGGAGTTCAAGAACAAACTTTGAGCCAAATCGCACTTCCAAGTGCAACAAATGGTAAATTCACTTGGAAATCTCCAACAACAAAATTGACCAAGACTGGAAAACAGACGTTCGCTGCAGTTTTCACTCCGAACGACACAAAGAACTATAACACGAAAAACATCAACGTCACAGTCGATGTTAAGGCACTCTACACTGTGACTTTTAACGCTGGGGAAGGCACAACAGTCAACTCTCAAAAAGTTGTTGACGGTTCATTTGCTAAAGAACCAACGACTCCAGTGAAGGACGGAAAGACGTTCGCTGGCTGGTACACTGATCCATCCTACAGCGGAGAGCCTTTCAATTTCTCGAAGACTGCAATCACTTCAAACATCACTTTATATGGCAAGTGGAACATCGTTGTTGAGTTTAACAACAACTCCCACGGAAACGTCATTGCAGACAAAGTTGTTGATGCGACGGGTCACGTCACTGAGCCAACAGCAGAAGAAATTGGCGTTGCAGAAGGTCTTGAGCTTGAGGGCTGGTATGAAGACGAGTTCTGCACAGGTGACAAGTTTAATTTGAGCGGAACAATAACTGAAAACGTGACGCTTTATGCAAACTGGACTCCATCAAAGACTGGAGATTTGAAGAAATACTGGATTTCTCCTTCGATGGCAACAACGACTGGAAACACGACTGGCACTGCTAACCAAGACAACGACAATTACGTCAGTGCAGCATGGAATGTCAAAAAATCGAGTGCAGAAATTGATGCTGACGTCGAAAAAATTGCAGCAGGCGATGCTGCAACGATTGCAGAATATAAAGCATTCATGACAAATGATGACTATCACCTCTACACTGTTTGGAACGGATCAAAGACCGATCTGACAGGAGATTTTGACGAAAACGGCTTCGTTGAAGCAAGGATCGTCGAAGTTGGCTCTCACAACACTGATTCGGAAGGAACAACAGCTCTCACGTTCCAGACAACGCATGTGCTTCCGAGCGCTGAAAAAATGAACTCGGCTGACGAGTCAAGTGACGGTTGGACAAAGAGCGAGCTAAACAGCAACTTAAATGAATTCACTGGAAGCGTATATGGAAAGTTAAACCCTGCTTTCACTGACAAAATCACATCTCCTAACAAATCATCTGTTGCAATTAAAAATGGAGATTATGCAAAAACAACTTCACGCGACAAACTTTGGATCGCTTCAACTGTCGAGATCTTTGGAACTGACCCCTATCTTGCCGCTTATGGAATTAGTGAAGGTCAACAATATGCTTTCTGGAAAAACCTTGGAATAACTGGCACAGCTTCAACTGCTAACCCTGCGCTTCAGATCTGCGTGACAAGGGCTGGAAATGCGCCTCTTGGCTTTGAAACTGGTGATGGAGCTGGTGCAATTTGGCAACGCACAGCAAGCAATTTGAGCACGACTGTTGCTGATAACAAAAACTTTAGTGCGATCGACAACTCTGGCAAGTCAACAAGCGATTTGGCTTCGATGTCAGAAGGAGTTGTTCTGTCATTTTGCTTTGCAGGAAGTGATGTTCAACTCAACTTCGATGAAAACGGTCATGGAAACGCAGTCCAATCGCAAACTGTCAAGCATGGTGGCTATGCAACTGATCCAGCAAGTCAGGCAGGAGACGTTGAAGGGCTTTATGTCGAAGGATGGTACACAGACCCGAATTGCGCTAAAGAAACAAAGTGGGACTTTGACGAAAAAGTGAGCGCAGCTGGTCCTGTGACGCTCTATGCAAACTGGGCTCCTGCAGAAGATGGCGACTTGCAGAAATATTGGTTGGGCAATTCAAAATGGATGACACCTGCCAACACAGATGACACTGTCAACATAGCAAACCCTGACTATGTCGACGGTGGCGCAAACAGAAACGTTTATAAGTCATCAGCAGAAATTGACGCTGACATCGATGCGATCGCTTTAGAGGCATTTAATGGAACAGCTGATGAGCCTGATTCTGTGACGAACGAGTGGAAAGGCTACATGACAAGCGATAAATATCACCTCTATGTCGCTTGGAATGGAACTGACACAGACGCTGTTGGCGCAAGCGATGAAAACAAATTCATGGAGTGCAGAATCTTGGAGGTTGGAAACCACAACTCAGCAGTCGAAGGAGACACAACTGTCACTTTCCAAGCAACGCATGCGTTGCCATTGGCATATAGTATGAATCATTATGGAGATGATGCCTTGAAGGGTTGGAAAAATTCATGGCTTAGAGCTGACATGAACTTGGACACTGCGACAACAGACCCTGATCGTTATGGTGGCACACCAGTTCCGATTTTTACAAAGTTTGAGAATGGATTTCTTGACAGAATTGAAAGCGTAACTAAGTATTCTTTAGCAAATGCTAGCGCAACGACAGGAGTCGTTGACTGGCTTCTTCCCTCTAGCGACAAGCTCTGGCTTGTTTCTTATGAGGAATATGAATGCGAGGAGTCAGGATGGACCGATTATTCAGAAAAAGCAAGTGGTTACGCCTATTATTCTGCGGTGAAAGGGAATAAGAATAAGGTATTTAATGATAAATTAATAAAAACTAGAGCTGGAAATAATGCCTATGGTCAGTCCACTAATTTCACAATGGTATGGACAAGGTCTCCTATGCCGATAGCATTTCACGACTGGAGTAAAGATTGGGCATGGTACACTTATAAACTAGATGAAAAGTACTCAGGTAGTCAGACTGGAGTATATTCGAATAAATTCGGTGTTGTCCCAGCGTTTAGCTTCGCATCGAAGAATTGCACAGTGAAATTCGACAATCAAGGGCACGGAAATGTAGTGGATGATAAAACAGTTCTGCGTGACAGCACAGATTTGGATGACCCAACAGTGAGTGTTGGAACATCCGAAGGTCTTGTTTTGGAAGGTTGGTACACTGACGCAAGGTGCACAACAGGGAGCAAGTGGAATTTTGACACCAGTAAAGTGACAAAAGACATGACGCTTTATGCAAATTGGGTCCCTGCAACGAACGGCGACGCACAAGTTTTCTGGATGGCACCATCGTCAAAGATAACGACTGGAAACTCTGATACAGATGCAAACATCACCAATGAGGGTTATGTTGCAGCAAACGTGAACGTTTTCAAGTCTTCAGCTGAAATCAAGGCAGATGTTGCCAAAATCAAAGCGGGAGACGCAGAGACGATCGCAGAATATAAAGACTTGATGGCAAAAGATGAATATCATCTCTACACCGCATGGAATGGCTCAAACACTGACGCAACTGGCGCATCGGATGAAAACAAGTTCGCTGAGTTCAGGATCGTCGAAGTCGGCGCCCACAACGCAGAGTCAGAAGGAACGTCAGCACTAACGTTCATGGGGACACATTTGCTCCCCCAAGCCTATCAAATTGATCCGACAGACGCTTCAACTCTGACAACGCTTGATCGTTATTACTTCGACTCGAAGCAGATTTACAAAGATTTGAACTCAAACACAGGAGCAATTTTTGCAAGCTTTAACAAAAAGTTCACAAACAGCATCACCCCTGTTCAAAAAATGACTTGGTTGATGGACAGAACGAACGTTGTGTCTTCGGCAAGCAGACTTTGGCTGATGTCCTATTCGGAACTCGTTAGTGCGCCAACAGGTGAAGGTGTCCAATATGGATTTTATGCTGACAAGCAAGTTGACTCATCCAATGCGAATGAATGTTTGAAATTGACAACGAGAGCGGGGAGATCTCCGAAAGACTCAGCAAATTCAAATGCGAGTTACTATCTGAGGACTCCTACGTCAACGAGCAATTTTTACAAAGTTTCAGAAACAGGAACATTCACGAGCATGGCAATGACAAGCAAACTTGGCATAGCGTTAGCGTTTTGTCTTTAACTAGAGAGTGAGGAATTTAAAGTAATATGTTGAGTCAACAGAATTCTAAAGAAACGGGTCTGATGCCTACCATACATCCAGCGAGTGCGCAATTGGTGGTAGCTGTGCCTTTATTTTGTGAAAACTCGATTCTGAGTGGGTGGGCTTCAAAGCCTAAAAAAGCCCCTTTCATCACTTTGTTTATTGCAGTTTTGGTTTCAGTGTTGTTATTCTCAAACATCTCATTTGCAACTGCTCAAGAAGATTCGGAAGTTGGGGGAGATGTTAAAGCATCAATTGACTGGAGCTTGCCTAACCCAAATTCCCTAATTCCAAATAACTCAAAAAGTGATGCAAGTGTTCTGGCTGGCTCAAGCTCGACATCGAGGGTCGAGATGCATCGTCTCTACAACTCATGGACAGGCGAGCATTTCTACACGAAAGACACGACAGAAAAAGACAGCCTTGTTAGCGGTGGCTGGAAATATGAGGGTGTTGAGTGGATCGCGCCGTCGGTTTCTGACATCAAGGTCTATCGTCTTTACAACCCATACGTCTCAGGTGGCGATCACCACTACACAACTGATTCGGATGAATATAACAGACTTCCAAACGACGGCTGGAAGCAAGAGGGAGTCGCTTGGTATGGTGTTGACAAAGATGAAGATGGTGCTGTGCCACTTCTTCGTCAATACAACCCTTACTCTGAAACAGGCACACATAATTACACAAAGAGTGAAGACGAGCAAAACAACTTACTTCGACTCGGATGGAGAGCAGAGGGCGTTGGTTGGTATGGCTATTCTTCTTTGTCGCCTGATGATGGCTCAACACCAACGAAGCAGGAGATTGACTTCACGAAGGCAAAGGTCTCTCCAACGAGCATGACCTACACAGGCAAACAGTTAAAGCCAACGGTTACCATTCCAGGCTTAAAACAAGGCACTGACTTCACTGTCACCTATGGAACAAACATTAATGCGGGTACTGGTGCAGGTAGCGTGACTATTAAAGGAACAGGGAATTATAGCGGAACGAAAACGATCACTTTTGATATTAAGAAAGCTGATCCGAAGTACACTGCTATTTCTAAATTGAGCGGAGTAGATGGACAAACTATAAGTGAGGTCAAGCTTCCGAGCGCGACAAATGGTAAGTTCACTTGGGACTCGTCATCAACAAAACTCGACGTGACGAAAGGTAAGTCCCAAAAGTTCGCAGTGACTTTCACGCCGAACGACATTAAAAATTATAACGTCGCGAAAACAACTGCAGAAGTCAACATCAAATCAGTCTTCGAAGTTGATTTTGTAACTTCAAGAGGCGAGGGAGAAACAGGAGTGGGAAGCAAGGTTGACTCTCAAAAAATCGTGGAGGGCAATCTGGCAACAAAACCAAGTGATCCGACTTACACAATAACTCACGAAGATGGTAGCATTGCAAACCTCACTTTTGATGGATGGTATGTTTCGGTCGATGGCACTGTTGATTGGAATAACCAGTTCGATTTTGAAAAAGACCCAATAACTTCAAACATAACGCTTCAAGCAAAGTGGAAAGTGGTTGTTAGTTTTGATAATCAGATGTATGGGCAGAAGGTTGAGGATAAAGTTGCTGATGAAAGCGGATTGGTGGCAAAACCGACTGATGTAGAAGCTGGAACTCATGACGGTCTTGAGCTTCAAGGGTGGTACACAACATCAAACTGCAAGGAAGAGACTGTTTTTGACTTTTCGACAATGAAAGCAGATGAAAACATGACTCTTTATGCAAACTGGGTTCCTGTTGCAAATGGAGAGTTAGATAGATATTGGCTTGCACCTGCGAAATCAATGACCACAGGCAACACTAAAGTCTGGACAGAAGGGGACTCAGCTGGTGCTGATGTGGATGTTCCGAATGGTGATTATGTTAAGGCTGCTTGGAACGTCAAGAAAACATCGGCGGAGATCCAAGCAGACGTTGACAAAATTGCTACTGGAGATGAAGCAACGATAAATGAATATAAAGAGTATATGACGAAAGACAACTATCATCTATACACTGTTTGGAAAGGATCGACGACCGACGACTCAGAAACTTCTGAAGAAAATGGTTTTATGGAGTCAAGGATCATCGAAGTTGGATCGCATGATACCGACGGAGAGGGGCCGACAACTCTAACTTTTCAAGCCACTCACTCATTGCCTGAAGCAATCAGAATTAACTACATCGAGTCAAAAGCTGAAAAAGGAGATTGCAAGGAAGGCTGGGCTGGAAGCGAGCTTCAGCCAAGGATGAATGACTATTCTGGGAACATCTTCAACAAATTTAACTCTGGCTTCACTGACGAGGTGACATCAATTAAAAAGACAACTTGCGCAAAAGTCGATGATGGGGTGACCACTTCAATATCGGATAATAAGTTGTGGATTTTATCCTACACAGAACTAAATGGAAAAGACTATGACAAAGGTTTTGTTATCGGAAAGCAATATGAATATTTCAAAAACATAGGGATAAATGGAACATATAGTGGCGTAGAACCAGCAGACCCCTGTCTAATCAGAAACACGCGAGCTGGGAATACCCCATACAATCCTTATACAAGCAGAGATACAAGCTGGTGGACATGCACTCCGAGCTTTAACAATTATGAAAATGATAGAGCAAATGTCGCAATAACAACCACTGGAAACTGGATTACTGACACCAATAACGCTCGTGTTGGAATCGTACCAGCTTTCAGCTTTTCATCATCGAAGGTGCAAGTGACGTTCGACACTGGCGGTCGTGCAAACGGAAACTTTACTGTTGAAGTCGAGCATGGAAAAGCGATTTATGATGTTAATGACAAAGTGGGCACAGAAGAAGGCTTGACTTTGGAGGGTTGGTATACTGACCCAGATTGCACACCAGGAAACAAGTGGGACTTGGGCGAAAAAGTTCAAGAGAGCACAAAGACACTTTATGCACATTGGATTCCTGCTGATGATGGAGATCTCCAAAAGTTTTGGTTAGGTAGGTCTTGGAAGATGACAACTGCTAACTCTGCCGACAAAACAAACGTTTTGAACCCCGGCTTCATCAGTGAAACTTGGGACGTTAAAAAATCGGCTTTGGAGATCGAAGAAGATATGACTGCCATTGTAAGAGAAAGAGTCGCTGGAACGTCAGAGGACGAGGGATCTGTCACAAATGAGTGGCGAGAATACATGCGAAGCGACGAATATCATCTCTACACAAAAGTTGGGAATGGCACTGCCAACAACGACTATGTTGAATTTAGAATCATTCAAGTTGGCGAACATGATGGCGACGGTTCTGCTGTGACTTTCATGGCTACTTCAAGCTTGACGACAGCTCATACGATCAATAATAACTATGCCAGCAATGCGGGCGGATGGAAAGATGCAAGCTTGCGGACGAAAATGCAGTCTGGCGGAGAGATTTTTAAACTTTTTAAAGCCAATTTCACTTCCGACATCTTGTCAGTTGAGAAAGCCAGCACAACTGGTTCAGCAAGCAAAACAACGAGTACTTCAATGAATCAAATGTGGCTTTTGTCTGCAAAAGAGCTCTACGGAATGACTGATGAAGGCTACACGCTCGAAGGCTCACAATATCAAATTTTCGCGGAGCGAGGTGTGACAAAAGCTGCCTATGCATCACTTGTTAATTTATATAAAACAAGAGCTGGAGGATCGCCAGCAGGAAAGGCGGCTGCTAATTATTGGTATATCCGTTCTCCTAAAGTTGACAGAGGAGACGGGTTTTATGCAATAACCGAGAATGGCGGACTTTACACAAACGACACACGTTACACGTCTGATAAGTATGGCGTCGTACCCTGCTTTGCTTTTGGACAAATGGAATGTGAAATTAACTTCGACACGCAAGGACGAGGAAATGACGCTGTTGCTTCTCAAACGGTAAAGAGTAATGGGTTGATTGAAGATCCAACAGAGAACGCAGGCACATCCGAGGGTCTTGTCTTGGAAGGCTGGTATACTGATCCGAAGTGCACAAAAGCGAGCAAATGGGATTTTGTAACTGGAAAAGCG
This sequence comes from Oribacterium sp., assembly GCA_963592435.1. Taxonomy (GTDB): domain Bacteria; phylum Actinomycetota; class Coriobacteriia; order Coriobacteriales; family Eggerthellaceae; genus Phoenicibacter. The sequence goes on from CAVAWT010000025.1 coordinate 22,837, forward strand.
ACGAAGGATATGACGCTTTATGCAAACTGGGCTCCTGCGACTGATGGCGATGCGCAAGTTTTTTGGATGGCACCTTCGTCCAAGATTACGACGGGAAACACTGAAACTTCTGCAAACATCGCCAATGATGCTTATGTTACAGCAAATGTGAACGTTTTTAAATCTTCAGCCGAAATCAAGGCAGATATTGCAAAAATTAAGGCGGGTGACGCCGAGACTATTGCAGAATATAAAGATTTAATGGTGAAGGATGAATATCATCTCTATACTGCGTGGAACGGCTCAAGCACCGACGCAACTGGCGCATCGGACGAGAATAAGTTCGTTGAGTTCAGGATCGTTGAAGTTGGTGCTCATAACGAAGAGGTTGAAGGAACGTCAGCACTTACATTTATGGCAACACATTCATTACCACAAGGCTTTCAGGTCAACTCCGACACAACTTCCACATCTTGGGACACAACACAGCTTTTCAAAGATATGAATAATTCAACAGGTTCAATCTATTGTTCATTCAACAAAAAGTTCACAAATGAGATTGTCACTGTTACAAAAATCGCTGGCACAACCAAGAGCAAGTCAAAAACTGTCACAGCCGTAAATAAGTTATGGCTGATGTCGCACGTTGAACTCTCAGGAACAACCGATACAGGATTTGTGAAGGAAGGAACGCAATATGCATTCTTTGCTGATAAGAACATCAGCTCAACGAGCGCGAACTATGCCTTGGTTCTTAACACCAGAGCAGGTCATGCCCCAGCTGGTGCAACCAATTCAAATGAATTTAATTTCTTGAGATCCCCATATTGGAGAAACGTGGCTGGCGGTGAGTTTTCTTTGATAAACGGCGCTGGGCAGTTTAGTGGCTCACCGATAACAAATTGCTATGGCGTTGTGCCTGCGTTTTGTTTGTAAAACAAAACGCAGGGCCAGCCTGAAGCTGGACTAACCTCCTTAGGAACCGTTCTTGCTTTCTAAAAGCAAGAACGGTTTTTTTATGCCCTATCCATGGGGGTCAGACCCTGCGTTCTGTGGTTTTT
>CAVAWT010000026.1:0-23872 GCA_963592435.1 Oribacterium sp.
CTGAATCATCAGAAGACGCTGGCTCCAATTTCGAATAACCTCCCCAGCCTCCGTCGGCTTCTGCTCTCCAGCCAAGGCTCACGAGGTATTTCTGCTCGTCCTCATCTGTTGTGTAGTTGTGGGTGCCAGTTGCTGCATAAGGGTTATATTGCCTTAGAACTTTGACATAGTCTGTTGCGCCTTCCTCGACTGTTCGCCAGCCTTCTCCTTCATAAATCCAGCCGGCTTTGACGCACTCGTCTTTTTCGTCAGCACTTGTTGTGTAGTGGTGATCGCCACCTGAAACATATTTGTTATAAAGTCGATAAACTGGTTTGAAATCCACAGATGTTGGTGCATACCACTCGATCTGCTCATAGACCCAGCCAGCTTTTGCGATGAGGTCACGCTCAGATTTGCTTGAGGTGTAAAAATGCTCGCCAGTCCATTTGTTATAGAGCCTAAACATCGCAACGCGCGAACCGTCCACTGAAATTTCTTGATTAGAATCGGCGGTTAATGAAGGCATTAATCCGACGCGGATAATCTGCTCAATAGCTGGCACAGACTTGCTGATTTTAGTGTCTGACTCCTCCTGAGCGCTCGCTAAATTAACATTACTAAATAATAAAAGAAAAGCAAAAAACGCAAAAAGGACAATGATTACGCTCGCATGGTACTTATTGCTGGCTTTTACATCAAAATCAGATTTACAAAACATCTAAATTCTCCTTCGTTTAAGGATTTTTAATGCATCCGTTTATGACCAAATTAAAACAGTCAACATGATTTTCAACAAACATATTATAAAGCATAATAGTTTTCGTCAATTTGCAGATTTTTCAATATAAATAGCCAAGAGTGGCTAAATAACGTTTTTTGCCTACTGCGTCCGTTAGCTACATTTCTACTCCAAGTCATCGTCTAAAGCCATGAAGACCAGCAGATAAAAATGGGTTTATTAATTAGATATCAAGGTCTTTGTTTTTGTTTTTGAAAACTTTTCTGGCAAGAAGAATTGCAAAGAAAAGTGCTGTTGCGCTCAAAATTGCATACATTGCATAAACGACACCTTCAGTTAACATGTCACCAAGGTAGGAATAGACAATCGTTGCAGGCAACTGACCAATTCCTGTAGCAACAAAGAACCCAAGGAAGTCCATGCCAGTGAGACCTGCGGCATAACTGACAAAGTCAAAGGAAACAAAGGGAAGGAGTCTGCAGATGAGAACTGCATTTTTGCCATACTTCTCGAAGAACTTGTCAATCGATTCCAACATCCCTTGACTCATGAAGTTCATGACAGCATCTCGTCCCAAAAAGCGAGCTATAAAGAAACAAATTGCAGACGCAACCATCGCGCTTGACCAAGAAATGAGAGCACCAAGTGCCCAACCATAGATTGCAGCGTTGGCAAAAGTAATGAGAAACGCAGGGATCGGAGCGGCTAAACTTTGCAAGATCATGAGGATAAATGATGCAACAACTGCAAAAGCACCGTAGCTTCGGATATATGACGTCAAACCATTGAAATCTCCTGATGCATAAGAAGCAAGCTTTGCCATTTCGCTCCTCGCTTCAGGTATTGTGCTAATCGCAACTATTATCAAAAACAAAACAAGAACTGTCGCTTCACGAACACGTCTTGCATAAGTCAAGCGCTTGATGTCGTCTTCAGTTGCTCCCCTCTCACGCTCACGTGCAAAACTCGCGCTCGGAAAGAAGAATTCATAGAGGCAAACTGCGACAACGCAAATGACGACAAAAGTCAAAAGAAAAGCTGAAACTATGTCGGTGTAAGCTTCGTTGAAGCCTAAGACTTGCTGAAAGGCAGTTGCAGGCAAAGTGAGCGCCGATTTTGATAAACCGAACCATGCAAGAGCACAAGAAATGAGAACCATCGAAGTAAAGATGGTTCCTCGCCATCCAATTCCACGCTCAGATTTTTTTAGTCCAAGCTCAAAAACAATCAACAACCCGAAAAAAGTGATTAAGAAAATGACGAAACGAGAAACAGGAGCGCTTGAGTTAAGTGCATAAAGACTTGCAAGCGCTCCCAAAAAAGCATTTGTGAAAAAGCTAAATTTTTTCATTTATAAATTAATCGAGTCCGTTATCTTTAGTTATTACTCGCTTTCATACCCATACCACGCTTTGCCTTCGTCTCTCCAGCCAGCAGCAACAACTTTTTTCGCTTCATCTTCACTTAAAGTGTAGTTGTGCGTGCCTGTTGCCTCGTTTGGGTTGTATTGACGATAAAGTGGCTTTGCGTCTGCATCAGTTGTCTCACATGAATACCATGCAATCCCCTCATAGCTCCAGCCTGCAGCGACGCAAGCATCGCGCTCCTTCTTATCCATAGTGTAGTGATGATCTCCGCCATCAACATAGGGGTTATAGAGGCGAAACACTGGTCTTGAACTTGTTTTTGGCGCATACCAGCCAACTCCTTCGTCGTTCCATCCGATTTTTACAAGTCCTTTTTGCTCATCAGCGTTAGATGTGTAGAAATGTTCGCCAGTCCATTTGTTATAAAGACGATACATTGTAACTTTTTCTGTCACAGGCGTTGGGTCTTCGCTTTTTGTCCACTTTGCATAGAGTTTAACATCACCAGTTGAACCTTTTGTTATTTTTGTGATGCGTTCTCCCCAATTACCATTCAATGAGCCATCTTTAGAATACCAACCATCAAAGACATATCCCTCTTTAGTTGCGTCTTTCAGCGTTATGTCAGCACTTTCGATTGTGTAGGTGGTGTCCTTGTTCGGGTTTGTTGCACCGTCGATGTTAAGATAGTCGATCCAGTAGGTCTCTGGAGTCCATTTTGCATAAAGAGTCAAATCGCTTGTCACTGAGTCAGTGTCGAAGTTGAACTTAGTTGTCAACTTTTCATCAGAATACCAACCGTCAAGCTCATAACCTTTTTTAGTTGGAGCTGGACTTGGCTCAGAAATTTTGTTTCCACTTAAAACGAGGAGGGACTCGAAGTCGCTCGCTCCATTTGAATTGAACTCAACATTGCAGTAACGCACCAATTTGTGCGATTTGTCACAATCACGAGGAAACTTCTGAGTGTCATCATATTGCGATGCTGTCGTAACATAGACCTCTGTTATTATTGCTTCTTTGTCTCCTGAATATTGCTTCAAAAAAGCATTTTCAGGCAAAGCTGTCACAGTTGTTGGAAGCCAAACGCTTGCAATCGCTTTGTTCCTGAAAGCATATTCGCCAATCGTTTCTAACCCTTCTGGAAGAGTGAGTGTGACTTCACCTTCATTCATGAGGTAGTTTTTAGTCGAAAAAGCATATTGACCAATGGTTTTTACATTTTCAGGAATGTTAATGTCTTTGAAATTGTTTCCTGCAAAAGCGCGAGCTTCGATCTCTGTCACTGTGGCAGGGATTTCAACTTCAGTCCAATTTGTCATATAGTTTTCAGCATCACTGCAACCAAAACAAGCTTCGGGAATTTTTGTGATTTTAGATGGGATCTTCACTTTAGAGATCGTGGAATTTGAAGCAAACGCACCTTTTCCGATTGTGAGACAGCTTTCTGGCAAAATCACTTCTTTTAGCGAATTTGTCTGAAAAGCAATTTCTCCGATCTCTTGTAAAGAATCGTTAAAAGTGATGCTTGTTAGACCTGCATTTTGAAACGCTTTTGAACCAATTTTTTTAATGGTCGAAGCAAGCGTAACAGAATTGATTTTCACAGTTTCAGTTGCAAAAACTCCTCCGAAAGTGTTATCGGATGATGCAATTTCAGTGACAGTGTTGCCATTTGAGCTTTTCTCTGGGATGACAATGTCTTTGTTAGAGTCGCGTTTTGTGACACCACGATCGCTCAATCCCGTCACGATGGCGGTTTTGTCAGTGTCATTTTCTGTCCAAGTGAAATCGCTTGCTTCCCACACATCTGTGTCAATTGGCTCTTCCCCGTTTATGAGGCGTTGATAATAACCTTTTGTGCTTGAGTGGTTTGTGCATTTGATGTTTGTGTTGTTTAACAAATCGGCATTCGATGTGAACATGTCAACGACGCTATAGCCTGACGCTCTTGCAGCCGCTGGGGCACTCGCTGAAATCTCTTCGCCATTTCCTGTGTTACACATAAAAGTCGTGTCGTTTAGATAAACAACATTGTCTGGCAAAGTGACAGTTTTGATTTTGTTGTAGGCAAAAGGCATTCCATGAAATTCAATGCCGAAATCAGTTGTTTGCGTGAATGTCAATTTTTCAATTGCGCACTTTGCAAACGAAGTGTTTTCGATCCACCAAAGAGTCTTTGGAAAGCTCACTTTTTTCAAAAGGGAATTACCATAAAAAGCCATGCCGCCACAAAGCAAAACGCCTTCAGGAATTGCGAGTTCAGTCAAATTGTTGTTTGCAAACGCACCATAAAAAATTCCAAAATAGCCTCTCGAAGTTGTCTTGCCATCCTGAGTGTAGTCTTTAAAGCACCCTTCTGGCAACTGAACAGAAGTGAGACCTTTGCCCTTAAAAGCGTTTGTCGCAACTCCAACAACTGTGCCACCTTGATCGTCTTCTTTTGGGATGACAAGGTCGGTGTTACCTGCTGCTAACTTTGCTGCTCCTTGATCAGAAAAACCAGTGATGACACGCCCTTCGATCGTCAGCTCAATTGTGTGAGAAAAGTCATAAAGTGTGAGCTGGCTTGCGTCACTGATCGCATTTTCTGCATCATCATAAGTGAAGTCAGCAACTTCCCAAGCTTCATCACTTGCAACTTCGGCATCACCCTCAGAAGTTAATTCATCTTCAGTTGCGCCTGCAACGCTGATGCCCAAAGTGGGCACCAGCGCAAAAGCAAGCACAAAACTTAAGAGAACTCTAAAAAACTTGTCAAAAGTTTTAATTTTAATCAATTAAAAACCTCCAGTTGAAACTAACTATTTTTCAGAATCGTAGCCTCTCCAGGCTGTTCCTTCGTCTCTCCAGCCAGCGGCAACAACTTTTTTCGCTTCATCTTCACTTAGAGTGTAGTTGTGCGTGCCTGTTGCCTCGTTTGGATTGTATTGGCGATAGAGTGGCTTTGAGTCTTCGTCTGTTGTCTCGCATGAATACCATGCAACCCCCTCGTAGCTCCAACCTGCTTCGACGCAAGCATCGCGCTCTTTTTCATCCATTGTGTAGTGATGGTCGCCACCCTCAACATAAGAGTTATAGAGGCGATATACTGGAACGGAAGTCTTTGTCGGAGCATACCAGCCTGTTCCTTCGTCGTTCCATCCAATTTTAACGAGTCCTTTTTGTTCGTCAGCGTTTGCTGTGTAGAAATGCTCGCCAGTCCATTTGTTATAAAGACGATACATCTTAATTCTTGTCAAGTCCTCATCAAAAGTGATTGTGTATTGCCCCTTGTCGTCAGTTTTTCCTGAACCAAGCGCCGTACCGTCAGATCTTTTGACTGTTACAGCTTTGTTTTTTACGACAGTGCCATCGTCATAGGTGATTGTCACTGTGACACCACGTTTCGAAGAATCAGCACTGAGAGCTGAAGCAGGAAGTTTGATTGTGACAGCGCCTTTAACATCAATTGAAACAGTGGCACCGCTCAAAGCTGATTTTGTGGTGTCGACAAGCTTGACTCTTAACACTTTCGAGCTTGTTGGATCAACAACATAGGCATTACCCAAAGAATCGGAAGATGCAGTCGTTATTGCAGTCCATTTTGCATAAAGCGTCGTGTTTGCTTTGATCGCAGTTGAGAAATTGAATGCTTTTGTCAAATTTTGATCTGAATACCATCCAGAAAATGCATAGCCTGCTTTTGTTGGATCTGCTGGCTTTTTGGCAGTTTTTCCGCTGATGACAGTCTGCGAAGCAACTGAAGATCCACCATTTGTGTTGAAGGTGACAGTGTAGCCATCATCGCCTTCCCATTTTGCATAAATCGTTTTGTCGCCGACTGTGCCTTTAGCAATTTTTGTTATTTGATTGCCCCAGTCGCCCGTTTGTCTGCCGTCTTTTTCAAACCAGCCAATGAAAGTTTTTCCTTCCTTGACAGCAGGTGTCAAAGTGATGTCGTCTGTCTCAACTGTGAATTCAGTCGGGTTGGTGTTTGTTGCACCATCGACATTGCCATAAGACAATTTTTGTGTCGTTGCATACCACTTTGCATAAAGTGTGAGAGTGTTGTTGTCACCTAAAATTGAGTCATCATCGACGTAATAGTTGTCATGGTCGTCAAAGTCCCATTTTTCTAGAGTGCCATCTGGGCTTTTCAAATTCCAGCAGCAGAATGAATAACCATCAGTTGACGTTGGGTCAGTTGCTGGTTTTGTTGCATAAACATGCTCATCTGTCAACTTCATTGTCAAAACCTGAGCTTCAGGAGCGGTCGTTCCGTGACCATTTAAGTCAAATTGAACAACATAAGTTCCCCATTCATACCACTGGGCATAAATTTTTGTGTCCTCATTAATTTGAGTGTTATCAAAATCAAACTCTTGTTTGTTCGATGGGTCGTCTTGTTGGTTCTTTGACCACCACCAGAAATCATGTCCTGCAAAGGTTGGATCCTCTGCAATTTTTGCAACAGTGTTGCCTTGTTTAACATCGAACGTTTTCGTCGTCGAACCGTCGGCAAATGTGCCACCGTTTGCATCAAATGTGACGACGCACTTCGTGGCAACGCTCACAGTGTGACCATTGCCTGCGGTAACGATGCCTTTGTTGTTGTCAAGCTGTTCTTGAGTGGTGACGTAAAGACTGGTCTTGTTTGTTTTAGCTGACGAATTAAAAGCCTTTGTTGTCACTGTCGTCACAGTGGAAGGCAACCAGGCTTCAACAAGATAATCGTTTGCACCAAAGAAGGCAGCATCGTTAATTGTGGTTAATCCTTCTGCAAGCTTGAGACTCGTAAGAGGTGCGCTAGCGAATGCATAAGTTGGGATCTCTGCACATTTAGTTTTGCCATCTTCTCCCGTTGCAAATTCAACAGAAGCCAGGCTCTTGCATGAATAGAATGCTTTTGTCGCCATCGTTTCAACTGTGCTCGGAATTTTCACAGATGTCAATTGTGACGAAGCTAATGCGCTTTCTCCAATTGTCTGGATTCCTTCTGGCAAGTCGATTGAAGAACCGGCATAATAATAGAAAGCTTTCTTTCCAAGATAAGTAATTGTGTCTGAAAATTTAACGCTTGTTGGTGCGAAAACATCAGTCGTGTTTTCTCCTTCCTTAAACGCGAAAGGACCATAGGTGTCAGATGAATCGGCAATGCCAGTGACAGTTGATTTTGCTGCCGTTAAGTCAAGTTCTTGACCTTTTTTGATTCTGATTTTACCGTTCTCGGTGAGGCCAGTGATTTGAGTGTTCTCCTCGTTATATGTGAAGTCGCCTTCTTCCCAGTTTGCAGGAATTGTCTTTTCGGTCCACTTAACGTAAAGCGTCATGTCTTCGGTCACAGGGTCTGCAATGTTCCATTCCTCGGTGCAAGCTGCGTTTTTGTACCACTTGCCGTCTGTTTCATATCCTGTGTTAACGAGATCTTTTGCTGGAGGGGTGGCAGCTTGGCCACTTGTCACATATACATCTTCACTTGCAGTGAATGTTGAGCCACTCTGGAAGAATCCACCATTGGCGTCAAACTTGACATATAGTTGCGACTGGCTTTCGTCAACATCCCATGAATATGTTCCTGCCGTTGACAGCGGAACATCGTTAATTGAGTCATATGTATTTGTTCCGTCAGTCCATTTGCCAGTTAAATATTTACCTTTAAAATCCTCATTTTTGTTCTTGTAAATCCCAGCTGTTATGGCTGGCAAGTTGCCGTATCCAGGGCTTGCTGCACTATATGGACCCATCTTCCAACCATAATTCGCACCTACAGTGATTTTTGCAAGGCATGAGCATCCTGAGAAAAGGGCTGTGTTAGTGCCACTCGCAGCTGAAGTGCCAGTTGGTGCAGTCCATTTGGAAGTGTCAAAATTGGAAATGTTTAACTCTCTTAATTGCGAGCAACCGCTGAACATCTTTGTGACTTCAGTTGCTTTTGTTGCATCAAAACTGCTCATATCAAGTTCTGTAATGTTGAGCAAACCGTAAAAAGCAGCTCCCGAGGGCATTGGAACACCAGCATCCACCACATTTACCGATGTGATGTCTGATTTGTCCGCCCACCAAGGCGCAGCCGTTGACGATGATGTTGAATACACAGTTCCAACGAAATCGGTGTAGACCGCAGAGACCGTCTTTCCGTCAAAAGTGTCGCCTACTGCAGGCACTTCAGCTTCACGATAATAGAAGTTGAGGCTTCCGTCTGTGCAAAGAGTTGCAAAGGCGGTTTTTGTGTCTGCTGGTTCATCTTGTTTCCAAACTGCTGTAAACACAAGATAGCCAGTAGCTTCATCCACTTCATAATTGCCTAAGTCTTCATCCTCAAAAGAAGCATCGAAATTGTGGGAGTCGCCATTGAAATCCTTGGCAGTCCAACCAGTTAATGTGAACCCCTCTTTTGTGATTTTTTCCGCCGGTGAAGACAAATACCATGTGTAATCTTCATCGCTCCACACAGCTTCTGAATCTATCGTTGCAGGAGTGCCACCAGCGGTGTCAAACCTAACTTTCATGTTTTCTTCTGCCAGCGTTGCCTCGCCAGCTTGAGTTGAAGCACTCAGCTCTGTTTTGGTGGTGCTCTTCGCATCATTGGCGAAGGCATTTGTTGTTGCGAGGGACGGCATGAGACCAAGCACAAGCGTGATTGCAAGCAACACACGCAAAAAAGCACCAGTCACGTTGGTTTTCACGCTCGCTCCCCCTTTGTTTTTCCAGTTCGAGTTTTTATTACTCATAAAAATTTTTCCTCCAAATTAATCGTATATTACTAACTGAAACATCTCACACTCGTCAAGTGTGCCTGTTAAGGCTGTGCATAAAAACCAACTCCTTCGTCTATCCAGCCTGCCTTTAAAATCGTGTTTTGCTCGTCAACGTCAACTGTGAAGTTGTGAGCACCTGCTGTTGCATTGGGGTTGTAGGCACGAAGAATTTTTGTCGCATCCTCATCTTCAGAAGACAAAAAAGCAACTCCTTCCTGCGTCCATCCTGCATTTTTTAAGTTTTCATATTCTTGTTCACTTGACGTGAAATGATGGTCTCCTGCGAATTTGTTGTAGAGCCGATATATCGCCACGTTGCCACTTGCAGGAGCGCTCCATCCGACTCCTTCGTCGGTCCAGCCAGCTTTAACAAGCGTGTCTTTCTCGTCGCTCGATGTTGTGTAGAAATGATCTCCTGTCCAAGAGTTATAGAGTCGAAACACTTCCACTGTTTCAACTTCTGGCTCAGGGTCAGGTTCAGGGTCAGTGTCATCAACATCTGTTGCTTCAACTGCCTTTAGAGGGTTCACCTGCCCATAACCAAAGTCATCATCCTTGCCAGCATCTCCCAAATCAGTCGCTGTTTCCTTCAAAGCGTTTGAAACTTGCAAAGGTGTCAAACTTGAGTTGTTTGCCAAAAGCAGAGCTGCGATTGCAGAAACATAAGGTGTTGCCATCGAAGTGCCACTTTTCATAGCATAACTTCCAACCCAGTTCGTTGAACATATTTCAGACCCAGGTGCCACAACATCGAGGTTTTCATCTCCATTTGAAAAAGAACTTCGCGCGTGCTTCGAATCGATTGACCCAACAGCCAAGCTTTTTTCATAGTTTGCAGGAAAACCTGTTGGTTGCAAATTTGAAGAAGTTGAATTGTTCCCTGAAGCAACGCAACACAAGACTCCTGCGTCCCAAACTTCATCGATTGCGTCAGTCACCGCTTGCGTGTCAGCTGTTGTGTCTTTAAAAGCAAGCGACATGTTGATGACGCGAATGTTATATTCTTCTTTCTTTTCAAGCGCATATTGAATTCCTTTAACAATTTCAACAGTTGTCGAGGTCGGCTTGCTCGAAGTTCGATAGAAGACTCTGACACTCAAGATGTCAGCGTTGTATGACATGCCAGCAACACAAACGCCGTTATTCGTCTCAGCAGACACAATTCCACAAACATGTGTTCCGTGCCCTTCGATGTCTGATGAATTTGAATAGTCACTCGCCCAGTCTTTGTCTTCTCCAACGACACTGACAGCTTCTTTCAAGTTGTTCTTCAAATCAGGATGCTCGGAATAAACGCCAGAGTCAAGAACTGCAACTCCAACCTTATGTTCCACTTTGACTTTTTCCCAGACATCTTTCATCGGTGCATTCTCGTCAGTCAAAGCCCACTGCATCGATTCTGCTAGCGGATCGTTAACAAAAAAATCGCTCGATAATGGCGCATCATTTTCAGCCAAGTAAGCATAGGCGTTAGGCTCAGCATAAAGAACACGAGGGTCGTTATTAAGCGTTTCAACAGCCTCATCAACGCTGATGCCGTCTTTTAATTTGTAGACCTTTGTGTCATTTGTTAGTTGTTCTGATTCATCGACGGAAAGCAAAGTGACATCATTTTCACTTTCAGATGCAAGCGAAGCAACGTCAGAAGCATCTTGTGCATATTTAACAATCACTTCGTCTTCGACGTATGCTGGAAGATCACTGTCACTGTAACTCTCTTTTGCTTGAGCAGTCTCAACCCCTTTGCCTCTCAAAACATGAGGAACAAAGCTCAAACTTAAGGCAAGGGCTAAAATAAGTGACAGGGTGTTACTTAAAATCTTATTCAAGACCCCACCAGCCAAAGCCTTCGTTTCTCCAACCCAAGCTCACAAGGTTGTCATTTTCTTTTTTGCTGAGAGTGTAGTTATGAGTTCCTGTTTGTGCAAAAGGGTTATATTGACGATATAGGCCAACAGCTCCATCGTCATTTTTGTCTGCTGAATACCAGCCACGTCCTTCATAGGACCATCCTGCTTTGACGAGGTTGTCACGCTCGGTGGCATCAGAAGTGTAGTGATGATCGCCACCTTCGACATATTTGTTATAAAGCCTGAAAACTTCAATGTTTGAAGTGGATGGCGCATACCAGCCAATTCCTTCATCGGTCCAGCCAAGCTTAACCAAGTTTGCTTTCTCTGTCGTGTTTGAAGTGTAGAAATGCTCACCCGTCCATTTGTTATAGAGCCTAAACATCGTGACTTTTGTCACTTCTTCGCCACTGTCATCATCATCATCGTCGTCATCGTTTTTATCTTCATCCAAAACAACTTCGTGACCAACACCATTAGGTTTAAAAGTGTCAGTTTCTGTCAATTGCACTTTGTTCTTAGTGTGCAAAATGACGTTTCCTGGCCTTCCTTTTGCGCCGTCATAGAACGCGTAGGTGTCCAGAGTTGTGACAGTGCTCGGCAAGTCAACGTCAGTTAAAAGTGAGCCACCAAACGCTGCCATTCCAATCGATGTCAAGCCTTCATTTAAAGTGAGCGATGCAAGTGTTGCTTCCCACTTTTCATATACCAGATAAAAAGCACATTTTGCGACCGATTTCGTTGTGCTCGGCAAAGTGATCGATTTTAATTGATGGTTATAAAAAGCATATTCTTCAATTGAAACGAGAGACGTCGGCATGTTTACTTCTTCAATTCCGATTCCGTCGAAAGCGTGTGCTTCAATCGTTTTAACTGAGTCTGGGATGTGAATTTTCTTCAAATTCTCACAAGACAAAAAAGTTGAGGCAGGGATTGATGTTATTCCTTCTGGGAGCGTGACGTCTGATAGGTTGTGGCTTTCCGCAAAAATGCCAGACCCAAGCTCTTTAACTGTTGATGGAAGCGTTATTGAGCTCAAGTTTGTTTGTTGAAACGCTTTTGCTCCAACCTTCTCTATTCCTTCAGGCAACTTAATTTGAGTGCCTTTTAGTCCTGCAAATGCATATTCCCCAACGGTTTTAACGGTGGAAGGGATGTTTGTCACATAGACTGGCGCGTGATAGGTGAAAACATCGTCCCACGTTCCATCATCGAGCTTTACCCGTGTTTTTCCTTCATATCCAAAAACTCCACAGTGATAGATCCCGTCTCCGATCGCGGTGATCGCTTGGCCATTTGGCGAAGTTGCAGGGAGATTAACAGTTGTGACATAGTCAACTTTGTCAATCAAATCAGCATTGACTCCCGTTATTGTTTTACCATCGTCAGAAAATGTGAAATCGGACGTCTCCCAAGTGTTTTTGTACCACTTTGCTTTTACTGTCACATCGTTAGGAGTTGCTGCTGTTTCAATGCCACTAACCAAGTTTCCATCTTCATCTCTCCACCCTACAAAAACAACTCCCCTCGAAGTCGCAGGTTTTGCACTTTTAAAATCGATGTTGTCATCTTCAACAGTGAAAGTGGAAGGGTTGTCTTTGTTGGTGTCGCCTGACTCAAGGCCATCGTAGGTGATGTTAAACGTGTGTGCGCTCAAGTTAGTCGCTGCTAACTCCAACACTCCGTCACTCATCGAACTTTCAAATTGTGACACATCATCAGTTTCAAAATTGAAATTTTTAAAGCCCTCGGGAGTTTTAACTTGCCACGATCCATCAAAGTCATAACCTGTTGCTTTGATGTCATCAGTGTTGGGCTGAAAAATAAGATAGTCACCAGCCGGGTTTGGATAGGCTCCCTGAGAAGCAATTTTTAAGTTCTTCATGCCAGTTGTGAATTTAACAACATAGGTCTTAGTTCCAGCTTCAAGCCATTTTGCATAAAGCGTCTTGTTTTCATTGATTTTTGTGTCTGCGTTGAATTTAGACTCATCTGTGCATTCTGAAGTTGTGTACCACCCTCCAAAGACTTTGTCGGCATTAGTTGGCGCATAATCGTTAACGTCAACTTTTTCATCTTCTAAAACTTTAACGGTTTGGGTTGAAGCTCCTTGCAAAGAACCGCCGTTAGCGTCAAACTTGACATCATATCTCGGAACTTCATCCCACCAATAAGTAGCTTTTTTTTGCAATGGGATCTCAGAGAGGGAGTATTGATTTGTGCCGTCAGTCCATTTTCCTTTGAATCGCTGTCCAACATGCAAACCATCGTTTTGTTTATATTCACCTTCAGGACATTCATAGAAACGCAGGTCTGCCTGCTTGTCACCCAAGTTGATGTTCCACTTATCCCCAATCGTCACTTTGGAAAGTCCGAAAGCTGCAATAAACGACTGCAGATCAGTGTTTTCGGTGAAAGTGGAAGTGTCAAGAGATGAAATGTCAACTTCTTGCAAGTTAAAGCATCCACTGCACATCTTTTTTATGCTAGAAACTTTCCTTGCATCCATTTTCGACAAGTCAATTTTTTCGACTTCAGACATCCAATAGAAATACCAAGTCAAATTAACAGGCGCAAAAGCTGAATCAACGACCTCGATTGTTTTTATTTTTCCGCGATAATTCCCAGTTCTCCAACCTGGCGCTTCAGAGTTAGACGAAGAAAAGGTTTTATCTTCAAAGTCGGTGTAGACATCTGTCACCATCTTTCCTTCAAAAGTGTCTCCAACAGAAGGAACAGAGTCTCGTTTATAGATGCAAAGTGAATTGTCGTCAGCTGAATAAACTGCAAAAGCACTTGTGGACGATTCAGCAAAAGCAACGTTAGCTCTCGTTAAAGCACACGCTGGAATGAGGCTCAAAACAAGAGCAAGGCTTAAGAAGATCGATGTTAGCTTTGGTTTATTTAGCAGAATCATAACCGTACCAGCCAACCCCTTCTGCTCTCCATCCAGCTTTGATCACTTTGTCGTTTTCTGTTTTGCTCAAAGTGTAGTTGTGAGTGCCAGTCAAAGCGTAAGGGTTATATTGACGATATAGTGGTTTTGCGCCTGTGTCGCTCGCTGATAGAGAATACCATCCCTCACCTTCATAGGACCAACCTGCCTTGACACAGTTGTCTCTTTCAGTTGCACTCAGAGTGTAGTGGTGGTCTCCCCCTTCGACATAAGGGTTATAAAGTCGATAGATCGGGCTTGACGTCTTCTTTGGCGCATACCAGCCAATGCCTTCGTCAGTCCAACCAACCTTAACAAGGTTCTTTTGCTCGTCAGCGTTAGATGTGTAGAAATGCTCACCAGTCCACTTGTTATAAAGTCGCCACATTGTCACGCGCTCGACTGGTGTTTCTTGCGCAGTCCACTTCGCATAAAGTGTTAAGTCTTGCGTTATCGCGGTGTTGAAATCAAAAACTTTTGAGTAGTTTTTATCAACATACCAATTGTCGAAAACATAACCACTTCGCGTTGGGTTGACAGGCTTTGTCGCTTTGTTGCCTGACTCAACAGTTTGTTCTGCAACGTCACTTCCAAGCCTTGAATCAAATTTTACAGTGCAAAGCAAAACGACATATTCTGTTTCTTTGCTAGCTTCTTGCACCAGATTTACTTGTGACTTGCTTCTCACATAAATTTTAACTCGATTGTCTCCTTTAGCAGGATCAACGCCAGTGTTGTTCTCAAACACTTTTTCTCCAAGCGTTTTAACACTTGTTGGAAACTCGACTTGAGTCAAAAGCCCTTCCTTAAAAGCACCGCTACCAATTATTTCAACGCCGTCTTCGATCGTTAGCTTCGAGAGGGTTTGTGCTTTGTAGGTTCCTTCAAATGCGTTGTCTGCAATTTCTTTAACGTTTCCTGGAATTGTCAGCTCCGTTAAGTGGTGAAGATGAAATGCTTTGACCCCGATGTAGGTGACATTTTTTGGAATTGTCAAGCTTGTGAGACGAGCTCCAGCGAAAGCAGATTGCCCAATTTTTGTCACCGCATCAGGAATTGTTATGTTTGTCAAGCGAATGTTGTAGGACATAAAACCGCTTGGTATTTCTTTTAACTTTGACGACAGACGCGCCTGCGTTATGTTGTTAGTTGCAAAACAGCCATCGCCGCATGTCTCGACGTTGTCACTTAAGTTTAAGCTTGTCAACTTGTTTCCCTTAAAAGCTTCTGAACCAATCGTTTTTAAGGTGTCAGGAAATTCAACGCTCGTCATATTGTTATACCTAAAAGCACATTTGTCGATTTTTGTTAGATAAGCAGGAAGCGACACGCTTGAGAAGCCATAAGGGCTGTTTACAACGCCCTCTTCGATGATTTCGTCGTCTTCATCGTCGCGCCCCTCATCAGCTTTACCAAAACTAACCTCACTGACAGGGCATCCGAAAAGTGGCTCGCCAGGGTCAACAACGACACCTTTGTCAGACGTTGGTTCAACGTAGCCATCGATCGAGGTGATCTTCGTTCCGTCTGGTGCAAAGTCAGGCAAAATGAGTTCAGTTAAAACTCCGCGCTTTGCTTTACCTGATTCGCTAAATCCGTTCAACATTGAGTTGTCAATTCCATATTTAAAATCAGACGCTTTCCAGCCAGTCGTTGCAAGTTTGGAATAGGTTATGTGATAATTCGAGCCACTCACTTTGACTCCTGACACTTTTCCGTCTGAGATGTCAGTGTTTCTTGTTAAAACATTGACATCTTGCACTTTTGTTTTTCCGAAAGCGTCCACAGACAAACTCGTAACTGTTGTTGGCAATTCAGTTTCGGTGCAAGAACATCCTGCAAATGCTTCACTCTCAATTTTTTCAATGCCATCAGTTAACTCAATCTCGTTTAAATAATTGGCGAGTCCTTTGCTGTTTTTAAAAGCGCTCTCTGAAATTGTTTTAACAGTTTTTGGAATTGACACTTTTTCAAATGCGTTGTTTTCAAAAACCAATTTTCCAATTGTCGAGAGACCTTCAGGCAAAGTGATCTCAGTTAAAGAATTGGAAGCAAAAGCAGAAGTTCCAAGCTTCGTTAAGTTTTCTGGCAACGTAACAGTTTTAATTGAACAATTTTCAAACGCTGAATCGAAAATTTGATAGGTTGAAGTGTTTGACGCAGAAGAATCAAAGAGACTTGCATCGATCGTTTCGATTCTGACAGTTTCAAAACTTGTGCCAGAAAACGCTGAAGCTTCAATTCCGTCTATGTGTTTAATTTTGTCAAAAGAGTCAAAGTCACTGTTAATTGCAGGCGTGACAAGGTCTTTTAAAGTGGAAGCTTTAGTTTTGCCACTTTCACTCAAACCTGTTATAACATATTTGCTCGAATCGCTTTTAGCTTGCGAATAAGTAAAATCGCCTGAAAGCCACACGCCTTCCGTCACAAGAATCACTTCGTGATAGTCTGAAGCTGGAAAATCTGTCACGTTGTTAACCTGAACTTGGTTAGTCACATAAACTTTAACTTTTGAAGAAGGAGTTGAATCTTTTATAAAAACATCGACAGGTAATGCACGAACTGTCATAGGAAGGTCAATCTTGTCAACGTTTTTGTTTTTGAAAGCTTTACCGCTAATTGTTTTTAAGCCATCGTTTAGCTCCAGAGTGCAACTTGAATTGAGGCTTGCACTTGTCGCGAAAGCTTCCTCACCGATTTCTTTCACGTTTGAAGGAATTTCTATTTCTGAAAAATTGTTGCCTTTAAATGCTCGTTTTTCAATTTTTGTAACACAATCCCGAAGTTCGAGCGTCTTTAAGTTCTCCATAGCGCTTGAATCACTCTCGCAAGAAAAACACCCTTCTGGAATTTCAGTTAGCGAGGATGAAAAATTGATCGATTCTAAGGTCGGGTTGTTGGCAAAAGCATAAGAGCCAACAGTAGTCACGGTGTCAGACATCACGACAGATGTCAAGTTGTTGTTTTGAAACGCATTATTTCCAATTTCAACGAGTGCGTTGTTAAGTGCAACGTCACTCAAACCAGCACCGCGAAATGCATTTTCTCCAACTTTTCTAACTTTCGTCGACAAAGTGACAGATGTCAACTTTTCTGTTGATGTTGCAAAAAGTCCACCACTAATGTTGCTTGAAGAAGCAATTTCTGTCACATCGTAGCCATTTGGAGTTTGCTCAGGAATTGCAAGGTCAGTGTTAACTTTTCGTTTAGCAATTCCAGAAGATGAAAGTCCTGTTATTTTGGCAGTGAACGTCGTCTTGTCTTCTGCATAGGTAAAATCGTTCATCGTCCACTGAGTCGAAGAAGTGAAAGCGTTATATTTCGTAATCAATTTTTGTTCCCACGACTTTGTGGAAGTTGTCGTTTTGTCTGTCGTGTGAATTCTGTCAAGAGTTGAAAGTGAGGCATTGTCGGTGTACATGTAAACGACACCACATGCGACACCATCGTGAGTCTTGCAAGCATCAATCGGACAGTCATCAGAAACCTTTTCGTTGCCTGTGTTCCAATGAAAAGAGTGCTTATTAACGACAGCTGTGAAATCTGGCAGTCTAACTGCCTTAATCTGATTGTCACCAAATGGCATTCCGTGCATTTCCATCTGGAAATCTGTCGTTTGCGGGAAAATGACATCTGTTATTTGATTGTGCGCAAAAGCTTCAGTTTCGATCCACCACATCGTTCTTGGAATCGTCACTTTCTTTATGTTGTTATATCTAAAAGCAATCTCCATGCAGGCCAAAACGCCGTCTGGCAAGTTGACTTCCGTCAAGTTGTTTTTCTCAAATGCACATGGGAAAATGACAAAATTGCCACGTTTTGTCACATATTTTGTTGTTTTGTCAACATAATCTGTTTTCATGCCTGTCGGAAACTTGACTGAAGTGAGTCCTTTGTTTTGAAAGGCTTTCGGTCCAACTCCAACGAGTGTGTTTCCTTCTTCGTCACACCTCGGAATAACAAGGTCTTTGTTGGTTTTTAGCTTTTCTTCTCCAGCAGATGAAAAACCTGTGACAACTTTTCCATTTATGTAGAACTGGCGAGAATAGTCACACCCATAGATCAAAAATCCATCTGGATAGGACGCTGCCGAGTCATCAGAATCACCCGATTTCAGTTCATTTACGTTGCAATAGGTGAAATCGCTTGCTTCCCAAACAGTTTCACTCGCAATTTCTGCACTGTTTTCTGTGGCTTGTGAGTCTTGTGCAAAGATGTTAAGTGCAATCAGGCACGCAACGATAATTGTTAACGCAACACTTGATATAAGACGCTTACTTTTTATCATAAATTTTGCTATCTACTCTTTCTAAAAAAATAAATGTAATTGTTATAATTATTCAAACGCACAGAAATAAAGCATGCGAAATGCTCTAAAATGCAGATGTGTGACTCGTTGCAGATGTGTCACTAACGAAGAGTTATTTTATCATGGAAAAGTGTTGATTTTTAGCAAATTCGGTGGAAGGAATTATTAATTTTAAGCTCGCTTTTTTAATTAAATTGTAATGTTTTTAGAAGATGGATTTCAGCAAAAGAAATAGCAAAAAACACATGACTTCAAGAAAGCAAAAACTTGGCTCCTTCTTTGCCATTTTGCTTTTAATCATCTTTCCAATTGCTCAACTAAACATCATCGCTCTAACAAACGACTCTCCAAAACTCGAAAAATTAGAAAAAGCTAAAAAATCAAGCATCGGCGAATTGCTAAATCAAGATGCAAGTTTGCTCGAAAACTCTGTCCAAGAAACTTCTCCGCTTCCAAAACTTGAAACCTCTGAGACAACCGAGGAGACAAAGGAGGAAAAGGATGATAGGGAGGAGAAGGCGGAAAAAGACGAGGATAGTAAAGATAGTAATAAGAACAATATCGATAATAATAACGATGATAATACTTCCGTCTCAAATGAACAACGCTCCACAAGCAATAGTTCGAACTCAAAAAATTCATCAAGCAAATCTAACGACACAAAGAGCAATGATAAAAAAGATGATTCTTCTTCAAAAGATTCAAGCAGTGACAAAAAGGATGACAAGAGCGACTCAAGCGATGATGAGAAGCCTAAAAGTGGTCATTGGGAGGAGAGAATTTCAAAAGAGGCCTATGACGAAGTTGTCACAGTGACGAAATATCGGTGCATGTGTGGGGCGATTTTTGACAGCCCTGAAGCTTGGCAAGCTCATCGCCCCAATCCTTGAAATGGTCAACATTATAAGTACACCGAGATTGAGATGACGGAAGTCATTCATCATCCGGCGGAATACATCCAGGTCTGGGTGGAAGATTAAATAACTAACATCACCTCTTAAAACGCAAACGCTGGAACGACTGCGCATTTAGTGTTTGGGTTGCGATGCCGAGTCAACCACGCCTGTTGAAACTACTTTTCCGAAGTCTCCAAGAGGACCAAAGTCCCCAGTAGGATCAACCCACGGAGAACGAAGCCACCAACAACCATCCGATGAGGGAATGTCAGCAGGAGCATATTGATTGCGACATTTTCTGCTGTTAGAAAGGGAATAATTCTCCACATCACCCGAGAGCGAGTTGATAACATTCATTTTTGTCCACCAAGCATATTGCGATCCTTCAGGCTTAAAAATTTTGTCATCACCAGTAATTGAAGTTGAGTCTTCACCAAAGATCTCACTAAAAGACAAGAGCCAAACTCCATCTGTTGTTGTGTTGTCAGACCACGTTTTCGTTGCGCTGTCATAGGAAACTGACTTCTTTGAAACAGCATTTATTGTGCCACTCAAAGCAGAAAGACCTGTTTTGACATAGCCATCTTCTGCCAGAGTTGAGTTATACATCGTCGTGTCTGTCCAACCACCAGTTGTGATGCGATCACTGTCATCAAACTGCTGAGCGGTTGGGAGCGCATGTGTTGCCATGAAAGTGAGCGTCGAGCCGTCGTCATCATGTTCGCCGACATTGATGATTCTTGCTTCAAAATAGGCATTATCTTCTGTTAAGTCGGCACTTCCACTCTCTCCAGTGGCAGTGTTCCACTTCGTGTAGAGGTGATATTTATCAGAATTCATTATCGCCTTATATTCATTTGTAACAGAACCTTCATCGTCTGCTTTGCCCTCACTTGCTTCTGTCTTCATCGTTTCGATGTCTGCCTTGATTTCAGCTGACGACTTTAACACATTCCATTTTTCTGAAACATAAGTGTCGCGTGCAAAGTTGTTGTTAATCGCCAAGTTGTCTTGTTCGGCGGTTTCATAAGTGTTTCCAGTTGTCACTCGTAGCGACGGAGCAATCCAGAAAGACTGATCTCCATCTGCAGAATCGGCAGTTGGGATCCAGTTCGCATAAAGCGTCATGTCTCCAGTCACTGTGTCATTGTCAAAGTCCCACTTTTTCATGCCGTTTTCTTCATCGACCGCGCAAGCTGGATTGTTATACCAACCTTCGAGCGTGAGGCCAGTGGAGGTTCCTGCCTTATCTGTCGGATCTGCAATTGTTTGGCCCCTTTTAATCGATACTGCGCTTGGCTTTGTGCCATGTCCTTGATTGTCAAAAGTGACAATTTCCTTCTCTGTTCCAAACGAGAAGCAAGGGATGACACTTAACACCTGATGTGCGCTATAAGCATAGTTTGTTTGTCCAGAGGTTGTCACATTTGTAAACTTAGTGGAACCAGAATCTACATTAGCCGTGCGAGTCCACCAGTTGGAGTCATATCTGCCAGACGGGACAACAGAAACATCGCGTGTCTTGTCGATTCCTGCAATAGCACTGTTTGATGAAAAACCATCTTTTATGTTTATGTTAGTAAACCAAGAATACTGCGCACCTTCATCTTCTTCGCATACTGAAGTCTTCCCAGTGAGTTCGCTATAAGAAAGCAACCAGAATTTATCGCTCGTCAAACCTCCAGTCTCCCAGCTACCAGAAGAGTCAGTTACGCTCGATTTTGGAATGGATGTTGGAGTTATTCCAGAGAGACCCTTTGCAACATAACCGTCGCCGCTCATTAGTTCTCTCATCGCAGACTTCTCCCAACCACCTGCTGATGTGTTTGTTTCATTGATCTGTTTTCCTGTTGGTAGCGAATGAGTCGCCATGAAAGTGAGCGTTGAGCCGTCGCCACTGTCTGCGTCACCCATTGTGTTAAGATGCTCGCCGACGTTTATGATCCTAAACTCAGCAAATGCATTAAGCGGATTTGTGGTTGCGTCAGCGTCATCTCCATTATATTTTGTATAGAGGTGATATTTATCTGATGCCATTAGGGCTTTATACTGAGACGTCACAGAATTGGCATTGCCTGATGTTCCAGCTGCCACCTCAGCCTCCATCGTCTTTATGTCAGCTTGAATCTCAGCTGATGATTTCAAAACGTTCCAAGCTTCCTTGACATAGGAATCGCGAGCGAAGTCTTTGTCTGCCGCGTTGTTTCCTTGGTTGGCAGTGTCAGCAGTGTTTCCTGTAGTCACTTTATAGGAAGGCGAGATCCAATAAGTCGATTCACCATCTGCTGAGTCATCAGGCACCCAGTTTGCATAAAGAGTGACATCTTCAGTGACTGTGTCTTTATCAAAGTCCCACTTCTTCATGCCTTTTTCTTCGTCAACTGCACAAGCTGCGTTGTTGTACCACCCTTCAATTTTAAGACCAGTTGAAGTGCCAGCTGATGATGTGGGGTCGTCAATCTTTGAACCATTCAAAACGTGCTTGTGATCGATTGAAGTTCCGTGACCTTGCGTGTCAAATGTCACTTTATTTCCGTTACCGAGAGCAAAACCGACTTGAGTTGGTCTTGCATAATTAGCACCCCAATCCTTTCCGCTCGTGCTGTAGCCTTGAGTGCCACCACTGTCTCCATAAACAAAATGCCTAGTGTCATATGTCGCAGGTGAACGGAAATTTAATCCAGAGCCACCAGTTTTTCCACGTTGATTGTCGTTGAGCAATGCTGTGTTAGCATTCCATTTAATTCCTCTGTTCGCATACCAAGCATATTGAGATCCTTCATTTTTATAAACATTTTGGTTAAAATAGGTTGCGTTTACTGATCCCCAAGCTTCCCAGGCAGAATAAATCCAAAGCTTGTTTTCAGATGTCTTAATGGCTGTTGATTGATTACCAGCTGAAGTCTTCTTATCAATTTGCATTATGTCGTTTTTTAGAGTCTCATTAAACAGCTGGTTGATTGCGCCATCTTCATTGTTTAGGCTCTTATACATCGCGCTGCCATCCCAACCAGTTGAGTTCGTCATCGTTGTGTTAATCTGATATCTGGTTGGCAAAACGTGCGACATGATGAAAGTTAAAGGCGAGCCATCACCATCATGTTCTCCAACTTGAACAACTCTGAACTCAGCATAGTCAGTTTCCTCAGTCCCTTCTCCGATTTTAGTGTAGAGATGGAATTCATCTTCATTTAAATACTTCGTCCAAGTCGCAACAACATTGTTATATTCCTCTTCGGTGTATGTCTCATGGTCTG
This sequence comes from Oribacterium sp., assembly GCA_963592435.1. Taxonomy (GTDB): domain Bacteria; phylum Actinomycetota; class Coriobacteriia; order Coriobacteriales; family Eggerthellaceae; genus Phoenicibacter. The sequence continues at coordinate 22,076 of CAVAWT010000026.1, forward strand.
TGTCAGTCAAGACTTTGATGTCGTCTCGGATCTCGTTTGCCGTCTTTTGAATGTTGTGTTCAGCAGAGACATAATCATCATTTGCATGAAGTGCTCGTTTCGTTGCGTCTGTTGCTGACGATGATTTTTCTGCAGGAGCAATCCAATAACCCATGTCATCTTCAGTTGCATCCTCACTTGGGTTCCAATTCGCATATAGAGTTGTGATGTTTTTGGTGACTGTTGTGGCATTAAAATCCCATTTGATGTATTCTTTGTCAGCATCGACAGTGCAAGCAGAGTTGTCATACCAGCCATCATGACAAATTCCTGTCCTAGCAGGCAATTTGTCACTTACGTCATCAGTCAACAATGATCCAACGTGAACTTGCTTGTCATCAAAAGTCACAGAGCATTGTGAATTAAACTTGACAATTGCCAAGACGTTACCTTTGATCTCATCAGACATGTCCTTGAGGGCATAATTTTGCGCGTCATCGCCACCAAGGGTGTACTCAAATTTCACGACTTTATCATCACCAGCGTCTTCTGTTTCATATCCATATGTCACATCATCAAGCGTAACAACATCGCCTTCAAAAATTGCTTCTTCGTCAAGCGCTGTCGTTGGGTTGCCTTCAAGCTCAACAGTTTTGTCGCCCTCTTTGTAGGCCCTCTCTTTTGCGCCTGTTACACCAGTTGTTGTTACTCGAAGTTCCTTCTGCGTGATCGTCGCTGTCAGCTCCTGATTGCCTGTTGTCGCAACTGTGTAGTTTCCGCCATCAGTGCCATCAAGAACGAAATCGCTCAAGGTTATTTCTTTGTCCTCCCCAACATTTTTGTCTGCAAATTTTCCAGTCACACTGCTCAGTGTAACGGTGTCAGTCACGCCATCGTCATCATCACAAAGTGTTGCAAACACAACTTCATCACCTATGGTAATTTCGGCAGTGGCAGTTGAATCGTAGGTCCTGTTTTCAGTAGAAAGCCCACCTGTTACATTAATTTCTTTTGCTGTTATCGTCGCAGTTGGCTTATAGTTTCCATCCGCAGCAATTGTGTAGTTGGTTGCATCAGTTCCGCTGAGCGTGAGTTCGCTTAATGTGATCTCTTTGTCAACTCCAACGTTTTTGTCGGCATAAGTTCCTGTTGCTGTTGCAAGCGACACTGTGTCCTTTACATCGGAATCATCAGTGCAAATCTCAGTTAGAACAGCATTCGAATAATTAATTGTTGCTGATGTTTTGCCATCGTATTCCTTACTAGTTGCAGTGACTCCACTTGTCACATGAAGCTCACGCGCGGTGATCGTTGCAGTCGGTTTTTGGTTGCCATCTGACGCTATTATGTAGTTGTCTTTATCTTTGCCATCAAGCACAAAATCACCTAATGAGATCTCTTTGTCAACTCCGACATTTTTATCAGCATAAGTTCCTGATGCTGTTGTAAGCGACACTGTGTCCCTTACATCAGAATCATCCGTGCAAATTTCAGTGAGTTCTGCATTAGAGAAGTCGATGGTTGCTTTTGTTTTACCATCGTATTCCTTACCAGTTGCAGTGACTCCACTTGTCACATGAAGCTCACACGCGGCAATCGTCGCAGTTGGTTTAAAGTTGCCTTCATTTGCAATTGTGTAGTTGTCTTTGTCGTCACCTTGCAGGGTGAGACCACTCAATGTGATTTCCTTGTCAACTCCGACATTTTTATCAGCATAAGTTCCTGATGCCGTTGCAAGCGACACTGAATCCTTTACATTTGAATCATCCGTGCAGATTTCTGAAAGCACAGCTCCTGAAATGTCAATTGAGGCAGTCG
>CAVAWT010000027.1:0-22337 GCA_963592435.1 Oribacterium sp.
AAAATTTTAAGAAACTCCCAAAGAAAATAGGACGCAGTCCCCTAACAAGGGGTCAGACCCCATGGTTTCCCCAGCGCACTCAGGGTCTGACCCCCAGAAAAACTACAGCACACAGGGTCTGACCCCTTGGAAATTATGAAATCAGGGATGAAAGACTCTTCGCATGTTTTGCCTTGTTGCCAAAAATAATTATCAATCCCCAAGGAGTCGGCATAGTCAAGAACCTCTTCGTAGATCTCATCGCTAACAATTTCTGCAAGCTCTGGAAATCGTGAGAGTTGCGCCTTTGCAAATTCATCACCTTGCTCTGCCAATGTCTTCAAAACTGGAGTATATTGGTTCATGATTGAAAGCGTGACTCGATCACCAAAAGTGTCATTCACATGCTTGATAACGCGCTTTGAATCGTCCTCGTGCCCTGGCAGGATGAGGTGACGCACGATCACCTCTTTGCCAGCATCCACCATCGCAAAAATTGCGTCAGTCGCAATTTGTGAATAGGAAGGCGCTCTCGAGAGCGACGTTGCAAGTTCGTCTGAGTGGTATTTAAAATCTGCAAGGTAGATGTCAACAACTTCATTTAACAACTGAATTGTTTCAGCTTTCTCATAGCTCGAAGTGTTCCAAACAATCGGGATTTTCAAAAGATGTCTGACACCTTTGCATGCCTCAACAATTTTGTCAGCATAATGCGTTCCAGTGACGAAATTGATGTTTTTAGCGCCTCGATCTTGCAAATCTACCATCATTTGCTGAAGATCCTCGACAGAAACAGTCTCGCCTTTGCAACCGCGAGAAATGAAATGGTTTTGACAATAGACACACTTCATTGGGCAGTGCGAGAAAAAAATTGTGCCACTCCCACTGTCACCAGAAATCGGAGGCTCCTCCCAGAAATGAAGGTCAGCAAGAGCGACTTTCATTTCTGAACTTGCACCGCATGCGCCGAGTTCTCCCGCTTCTCTGTCAACACAACAGTTTCGTGGGCACAGTTTACAAACCTTCGTCATATTCCTTAACTTCTTGAGGTACCGCCACTATGTCTGGCACAATCCTTAATTGCATCAAAAAGAAAGTCGGACTTTAAGTGTGCACCTTTACATATAAAAAACGGACTCGTTGCGACAAACCGGCTGTCGCAATATGCGCATTCGACCTCGACGTCTTCAATGTTCGTGAACTCACACGGAATCGCCTTGGATGTTTCTGAGAGCTTGCAAACCATTTTTGCAAATTGAAATTATTTATCGATTGGATGAATTTGAGAATAGGGCTTCCAGCTCGCATCTTTTCTGATTTTTTTTCCTTCTTTCATGCCCTTCATAATGTGAGGCATCCCAGTCTTTACTTCACTTGAAACAAAGAGGCGAATGACTTCTTTGCAAAAAGTTAAAAAGGTGCCGAACTGGAAGATGACAGGGTTATAATCTCCGTTGATTTTGAGATAGTGAGCCATGTGACCACGGTTTCTCATTATGTGAAATCTGCTTAGGTTGCTCGTGCTGTTGAGCTTTCTGACTGACCCGAGTTTGACATTTTTTAGCTGCCTTGTTCTGCGCATCAAAAACTCATTCAGGACAGCCATACGCGTCACTTTTGAAGCGAGATAGCCATAAACTGTGTCGTCCCAATAGATGAAAAAACGAGAGTCTGGAAGCCCGATCCGCTCAACAACTCCTCTGTTCATGAAGCTTCCTTCAAAACACATCGTGTTCATGTCGCGCAACGTCTCGCCATCTGAAAAACCGCTAGGTGCCACAGGGTTTGGAATGCCAAGCTTGTTCCAGAAATGATATTGCCAATAGAAAGGCTCGCCGTCCCAGTTAATTTTTCTGCATTGATAGACTGTTGTCGTCTCTTTAAAATTTTTGCCAGAATTGAGCTCATCTTGTGTTTTTTGCGCCCAAACACTCAACCTCTCAAGCGCGTTTTCTTCAACCGCGACATCGTCGTCCATCACCCAAAACCAATCGTGGCCTTGAGAATAGGCGACTTCTATTCCTTTAGAAAAACCACCTGCTCCGCCAGTGTTTTTAGTCATTCCGACATATTCATCAATATGAAACTCGTCGCAAAGTGTTTTCGTCTCAGGCGAATTTTCGTTATCGATGACATAAATCGCAGAAGGCTGAACTGTCATTTCTCTAATAGAGACGAACAGCTCTCGCAATAGCTCTCTGCGAGCATAAGTCGTTATGACGATTGCTACGTCGACGATGTTTTTTTTAGCTTCTTGAGTCATTTTCTTAAGTTAACATTTTACAAAACTTAGGAGCCAATTTCTGCGTTATAACAAAAGAAAAGCCCCTCGCTCGGGGCTCTCCATTTAATTTACATATTGTCACCAACTAGCTCCTGCGACGCAAGAAGTCTGGGATGTAGTCGTCATTTAGTGATGAGCTCGAAACTGGCGCAGGCTTCTGCACCGATGTTGCCACAGGCGCTGTCGCATCGATTCTTGCAGTTTCACGAATTGGTGCTTTTGCTGGAGCGCTCACCTTCTCTGTTGGCTGAAACAATCCTGCAGTGCCCGACGTTGGCGTCGCACTAAAGCCGAAATCAGCTCTCGATTGCTTTGCTGAATTTTTAAAACCTGTTGCAATGACTGTGACCCTCACTTTGTCGCCAAGAGTCTCATCAACAATTTGACCGTATATTATGTTTGCGTTTTCGTCCGCACAAGCCTCGATCGTCTTCGCTGCGTCTGCAACTTCAGCAAGCGTCAGATCCATGCCACCAGCGATCGAGAACAAAACGCGAGTTGCTCCAGTGATTGAAGTCTCAAGCAAGTTGGAATTTGTTGCTGCAGTCGCTGCCTCGAGAGCACGGTTTTCACCTTCTGCAAATCCAATTCCCATCATCGCAGTTCCAGCGTCCTTCATGACTGTGCGGATGTCAGCGAAGTCGAGATTGATGAGACCAGGAATTGTTATCAAATCTGTCACACCCTGAATGCCCTGGCGAAGCGTGTCATCAGCCAAGCGGAAAGCATCGAGCATCGTCGTCTTTTTGTCAACGATCTCAAGAAGACGATCGTTTGGAATGACGATCATTGTGTCGACGCGCGACTGTAAAAGCTCAACGCCTTGGTCAGCTTGATTTCTGCGAAGCCTCCCTTCAAATTGGAATGGCTTTGTGACAACACCAACTGTTAAAGCGCCAATTTCATCGCGTGCAATTTCAGCAACGATTGGAGCTGCACCTGTTCCAGTGCCACCACCCTCGCCACATGTGACGAAAACCATGTCGGATTCTGCCAAAACTTCGCGGAGTTGATCTCTGCTTTCTTCAGCTGCTTGACATCCAACTTCAGGGTTAGCTCCAGCACCCAAACCACGTGTTATTTCTTCTCCGATGTGAACTGTTTTGTCGGCATTGCTCATCATGAGAGCTTGATTGTCTGTGTTAACAGCAATGAATTCAACGCCTTGAATTCCTGCCTCTACCATGCGGTTTATCGCGTTAGTCCCACCGCCACCGACTCCAACAACCTTTATCTGAGCTGACTTGTCTTTCTTCGCATTCGCCATTTTTCCTCCATATCAAAGTATGCAGTGCGTTTATCCTACATTTATTAAACAGCGGTGAATTAACCCGCATTCAATTCTATTATAGTGGACTTTATGCATTTTTGTCAAAAATTGCTCTTCCTATTCTAACAAACGTTGAACCATGGGCAATCGCTTGCTGCCAATCATTGGTCATACCTGCGGAAAGTTCACAAAATTCATCACCTGCCAATTCTTTATTTTTCACCACAAGTTCGTGCGCTCTCTCAAAAACTTCATCAGGATTTGCCAAATTTGCATGGGCTTCGTCTTGAATTGGTGCCATTGTCATGAGTCCACAGACTTGCAAGTTCTTTAAATCTGAAAGAGACTTCAAAAATTCTGGAAGCTCTTCTTTTGACAAACCAGCTTTTGAATCTTCTCCAGACACATTGACTTCAACCAAAACCTTTTGAACTTTTCCAATTTCACGAGCAACTCGATCGATCTTTTCTGCGTGTTCAGGTTTCGTCAAAGAATGGATCATGCACGCGTGAGGCACAATGTTTTTTATTTGTCGAGATTGAATGTTTCCTATGAAATGCCAGTTAGACTTTGGAAATGCTTGTGCTTTTCTGACTAGTTCCTCTGGGCGATTTTCTCCGAAGTCGGTTGCTCCTTGAGAAATTGCGTCTTCAACTTCTTCTAGACCAACCGTCTTTGAAACCGCCACAAGGGTCACTTCGTCAGAACCTCTGCCGCACTCATCAATTCTTGCGTCAACTTGAAATTTTATTTTTGAATAATTTGTTAACATTTTTTCACTTCCTTAAAGGCAAGAGCGCCATGTCGCCCACATTTTCCACCACTTGCGCGATAGGAAAAGAACATGTCGTCGTTGCATTTTGTGCACATGTTCAAATCACAAAAGCGTTCTTTGTCAAGACCAGCCTCACAAAGCTGAATTTCGAGCGATTTTAACATTGAAACATTATTGTCTTTAATAACTTCACCTCCGAATTCTTGTTTAAAAGTTTCTGCGACATCTTCCCCAACTTCAAAACAGCACTGTCTTAAATGTGGACCGACATAAGCGTTAATTAAAGTGGCTTCGCAATGATGCTTTTCGCACATCAACTTGAGCGCTTTAGCAGAAATTTTGTTGACAACACCTCGCCATCCAGCGTGAACAACAGCAAAGATTCCATTTTCAGCAACCAAAATGACAGGGCAACAATCAGCAAAAGAGAGAAGCGGTGCGACATTTTCTGCTCCACAAATAACTCCGTCTGCGTCAACATCTTCAGGCAATTCTGAAGATGTTATCTCAACAATTTCATCACCATGAATCTGATGCGGAGAATAAATTTCGACAGCAACGTCACTTTCTACGAGTGACTCCAAGGCTATCTCTCTGTTCTTATTTACACTTTGTAAATTATCATCGACATGACACCCTACATTAAGAGTTAAAAACTCACCTTCGCTCACTCCCCCATTCCTTCCGAGAAATGCAATGCGAACTCCTGTGGCTTCAAAAAGCTCAACGTCAGTGAAATAGTCTACGCCATCGATCGCGCAACGTGTCAGTTTAGGCAAATTCAACATGCAACAATTTTACGCTTTAACTCTCCCCTTTTCGGTGAGTTTTTTAATTCCATGAGTTTTATTCAAAACGATGACTGCCAAAACAAGCACAACAACGCCGACAGCGAGCGCAATCCATGGATTTGCAGTGAAGCCTGCTATGGCGTAACAAATGATGCACGTCACCATGACTGTCGTTGCATAAGGAATCTGGGTTGCGACGTGGCGTAAGTGGTTGCACTGAGCGCCAGTGGAAGAAAGAATCGTTGTGTCAGAGATCGGCGAGATGTGGTCGCCATAGACTGCACCAGCAAGAGTTGCTCCAACACCAACCAAGAAAAGCGGATCTTCAGGGGCATAGACTCCAACCACGATTGGAATGATGAGGGCGATTGTTCCCCAACTCGTTCCCATCGCAAAGCCGATCGCAGCACTCACCAAGAAAAGGATCACTGGTAAAATGTCGAGACTTGAACCAGCATTATTTAAAACTGTCGCAACAAACTCACCAGTTCCCAGAAGATATCTGCAGCATCCGCCCAAACTCCACGCAAGCACGAGAATCATTATTGCGCCGACCATCGAGCGAACGCCTTCTGAAACTCCTTGAATGAAGATGTCGAGATTCATTAGTTTGCGAGGCAAAAACATGCAAGCTGCAACAATTAAAGCAACGAAGGCACCTATACAAAGACCAGTTGTCGGGCTTGTCCCAAGAGCTTCTGAAAATTCAACACCGCTGAAGAAATCGCCGACATAGAGCATTCCAACGATCGAAAAAACGACTAAAACGAGAATCGGCACAACCAGATCGAAGACGCGACCTTTCTCTGAAATCGGAATGCCTTTATAATCTTTTAGCTCCTCATCTGCACTCACCTCGACATCGTCGAGTTCAGCAACGAAAGTTGGCAGATCAGGGTTTTCTTTATCAAGCTCTTCAGCGCTGACTCCAATGCCACCACGAGATGATGCAGCCTCCAAAGCCGTGCCCTTACCAAGAATTTGAACTTCCTTCATTAGGCCTTGACTCAAAGCTTCGGCTTTCGCCATCGGACCGAACTCGAATTTTGAAATGCACATGAACAAAACGAAGAAAATTGTCAGAAGCGCATAGAAGTTGTAGGGGATGGAAGCAACAAACGAGTTAAAGCCGTCATCGCCGAGATAGCCTGCAACGGCAACTGCCCAGCTCGAAACTGGCGCGATGATGCAAATCGGAGCCGCCATCGAGTCGATTATCCAAGCGAGTTTCTCACGAGAAATTTTAAATTTGTCTGTGACAGGGCGCATGACAGCACCAACTGTGAGACAGTTGAAATAGTCATCGACAAAAATGAAGATGCCCAAAAGCGTTGTCATTACGAGTGCCATACGCGGACTTTTCACATGTTTTGCCACCCACTCAGCATAGGCACGCGAACCGCCTGCAACCGCAATTACGACAGTGAGCGACCCAAGCAAACACATAAAAAGAATCAACCCTCCATTTCCGCCAATTTGTTCTGCCATCATTTCTGGAACCATGACGATTGAGTCGAGAAGCTGCTCAAATCCTGCGCCGTTTAGTGAAAATTGGTAAATCAACATTCCTGAAAAAACGCCGATCGTCAATGATGAATAGACTTCCTTCGTTATGAGAGCAAGTCCAAGCGCCAAAATTGGAGGCAGAAGCGACCATGCGCCTGTTGAGATGAGTTCAAAACCTTCCATTGTTGTTCCTTATCCTCTGATTTTTTATTAAACGAGTTCATTTTATCATTCTTAAAGACACGAACCTTGGTTTCATCGGTCAATTTTCGCGTTTTTTTAAGTTTGATTAATATATCATTAACAATTAATAAGAAGATGACACGCTTTTTAGAAAAGACATTCCTAATAGAAGTAAACGAGGAGACTCAAGGAAGGCACAAACATGCAGATCCTTATCGCAACAAGCAATTCTAAACCAGGAGCACTTGACAAATCGGCATTGCTCATGTCCTATCTGACCTCTCAAGGCATCGAAGTCGAGACAATCAACGTTGACGAGCTCATTTGGGACGACCCGACATCAGTCAAGCGCGTCCCAAACTGCATCGAGGAGGACGCGTGCGACATGGTCATCACGCTTGGTGGCGACGGAACAATTTTGAGAACTGCGCGAATTTTAAGAGGTAAACACATTCCGATTCTCGGGATCAATCTTGGTAATCTCGGATTTCTCGCAAACGATATCGAGGACAACTTGATTGAGACAACGACGCGCGCGCTTGCAGGTGAAATGGTTAGAGAAGAGCGGACGAATTTGCAATGCGACATAATATGCAAAGGAGAGGAAGACTGGATCACAGGAGAGGGAGATAAAAAGCGTAAATCACTTTTTGCCTTAAATGAAGTTGCGCTGACGCGTGGCGGAGCTGGGGTTATGCTCGACATGATTGTCGACATTTCTGGCTCTGCGATTGGGCGTTTTAAAGGGGACGGAATGATTGTTGCTTCAGCAACAGGGTCTACTGCCTATTCCTTGGCGGCAGGCGGACCGATCGTTTCTCCATCGTTTCATGGTCTCATCGTGCAACCCCTTGCAAGCCACACAATTTCTGCAAGAACAGTGCTAACAAACGAAAATGACATCGTTCAATTAAAGCTTGCGAGTGACCCTAAATCGCAAGTAAAAAGAGTCCCGAACGTCTATGTCGACGGCATGGAAGCAAACGTCGACGAAGAAATCGAGACTGTTTATGTTAGGCGCGGGAAAGTTCCGACAATTTTGCTTTACTCAGAATCGAACACAACGATCCGTAAAGCCACCGAAACTTTCTTCAGAGGACTTTAAGCAAAAAAACTCTTTAGTGAAACTTGCGCTTTATCGCGGCACCAACAAAGCCACGGAAAAGTGGGTGCGTTTTCCATGGTCTGCTCTTAAACTCAGGATGTCCCTGTGAAGCGACATACCAAGGATGATTTTTTAGCTCAACCATTTCAACAAGGCGATCATCTGGAGAAAGTCCACTTATGACAAGCCCTGCGTCAACTAGCTGATCTCGGTAGGCATTGTTAACTTCATAGCGATGACGATGGCGCTCATAAATCAGATTCTCGCCATAGGCTTCTGCTGCCTTCGTGCCTCCAACAACCTTGCAAGGATAGGCTCCAAGGCGCATCGTCCCACCCTTTTCCTCGACATCTTCCTGTTCAGGCATGAGGTCGATGACAGGATTTTCGGGCTTTTCTTCAAACTCGATTGACGTTGCGTCCTTGATTCCTGCAACGTTTCTTGCAAATTCAACGACTGCAGCTTGAAGACCGAGACAAATTCCCAAAAATGGAACTCTGTTTTCACGGGCAAATTTCGCTGCTAGAATTTTTCCCTCAAAAGCACGCGAACCAAAGCCACCTGGAACAAGAATTCCGTCGTAGCTTTTTAGCGTGTCTTTAACATTTTCTGCATTCAACTCTTCGCCGTTTACCAAGTGCGAATTGACAGTTTTTCCATGAAAAACGCCAGCATGTGTCAGAGCTTCGATGACAGAGAGATAGGCATCGTGAAGGTCAGTGTATTTTCCAACGATCGCAATGTTGACTTGACCATCGCAACTCTTCGTGTCTCGCAAAAACCTTTTCAAGTTCGATAGGTCTGCTTTTTTCTCCTCAAGCCCAAGTTTTCCCAAGACTTTAACGTCAAAGTTTTGGTTGTAAAGTGCAAGTGGCACGTCATAGATAGAGGGCGCATCGATGCAGTTTACAACGTGATCGACTGGAACGTCGCAGAAAAGAGCAATTTTTTCGCGCAGGTGATCGTTGACATCGTGATCACTCCTACAAACAATGAAATCGGGCTGAACGCCCAAGCTTCTCAACTCTTTAACGGAATGTTGACATGGCTTTGTTTTAACTTCGTGCGCCGCTGCGATGTAGGGCACGAGCGCAACGTGAACAAAGATGACATCTTTCGGATCGTGCTGCTTTTTGAACTGACGAACTGCCTCAATGAATGGCGTTGACTCGATGTCGCCAACAGTTCCGCCAATTTCTGAGATCACGATGTCGGCGTTTGACTGCTCGGCGATGCGCGTCAGCCTTTCTTTAATCGCTTCTGTCACATGCGGAATGACCTGAACGGTTCCACCCAAAAAGTCGCCCCTGCGCTCGCGAGAAATGAGAGTTTGATAGATCGAGCCCTGCGTGAAGTTTGACTCACGCGTCAAATTCTCGTCGATGAAGCGCTCATAGTGGCCAAGATCAAGGTCACCCTCGTGACCGTCTTCTGTCACAAAAACTTCACCATGCTGAAAAGGCGACATCGTCCCTGGATCAACGTTTAAGTAGGGGTCCATCTTCTGCATCGTTACTCGATAGCCCCTCGACTTCAGAAGGTGTCCCAAAGATGCCGCTGTTATGCCTTTTCCAAGGCTCGAGACAACTCCGCCTGTTACAAAAATGTGTTTCGTCATGAAAATTCCTTAAATTTCTTCATAAGTCAAAAAATAAACGTGCTTCATATTGTATCACGCGATTAACTTATGTCATACGAGGGAGGAGGTGACAACGAAAAAAGAGGGTCAGGCCCTATTGATTCGCAACACAAAAAGCCTAAGCGAGCACGAGGAATTCAACTCACTCGTAATTTAAGGGTTTAGGTGTTAGGTTTAACTCCCCAGGGTCTGACCCCATGGATATTCAATAAATAGAAACCACTTAACGCGTTGCAATTACTCTCCCCACACCTCTTTTGCCATGCGGAAAGTTGCCCATGCTTTTGGCCAGCCGCAATAGAAAGCAGCGTGAGTTACAACCTCTGCAATTTCTTCTTTAGTGATTCCGTTTTTCTTCGCAGATTCCAAATGGTAGCGAAAACTTTCGTCAATTAAACCTTGCGACATGAGCGACACAACCGTCACAAGCGATCTGTCTCGAAGTGATAGTTTATCTTCTCTGCTCCAAACTTCACCGAACAAAACATCATCGTTAAGTTCAGCAAATTTCGGTGCAAATTCGCCTAATGCGTCTCTGCCTGCTTTTTGTTTTACTGTCATAATTAAAACCCCTTTCAAAGTAACTTAAATTTTCGACTAAACTAGTTGCCCAACTCTGTAGGCTTCTTCGAACGCAGGTGTGCTTAAAATGTCGCCTTTCTTCCACGCGCCAACGCCATAAATGATTCCGGCCTCATTAGCACCTGGCAAGCAATCTTCCGTGAAGCCACGCAATGTTTCAATTGTGCGCTTCATGTTGCTGGTGTTGCCGTCTGCAGCCGTGATTATGAAATAGAAGTCCTTGTTCTTGATTTCTTGATAGCGCGCGCAACACCTGTCAATGAACGTTTTTAACTGGCCGTCAATTGAATAAAAATAGACAGGGCTTGCCAAAACAATCACATCTGCCTCAATCATTTTTTTCAGCACCTCAGCCATGTCATCTTTTTGCGAACACACATGCTTTGAATAACATGCTCCACAGCCAGTGCAATAGGCAATTTTCTTATCTTTGAGCAGAACCTTCTCAACTTCGTTCCCACTCTCCTTGGCACCCTTCGCAAACTGATCGCAAAGCGTGTCGGAATTACCACCCTTTCTTGGGCTAGATGAAATAATCAAAACTTTCTTCATAAAGTTCACCTTTCTTATAATGTGCAAAATTCTTACATAAATTTCTAAATAAAACATTCAATAATTTACACCATGTAACTTACTTTGTCAGCTTAACCTTCGTCGTCCCTGCAAGCGGTTTTTCACCAGGACGTGATTTTGGACCGACTAGTTCATGGGCAACGTAAGGTTCTTCCAAAAAGTCAATTTCATCGTCTGTCAACTTGAGTTCAAGGCAAGCGACTGCATCGTCAACACGCTCTGATTTCGAACAGCCGACGATTGGGGAAGCGCAACCTTTCGCGATGAGCCACGCGAGTGCCACACTAGCCATTGAGGTTTGACGCTCGTCTGCAACCTTCTTAACACGCTCAACAATCGGCATATCTTGGGTTTTCGCGAGGTCATACTTATTCGCCGTCGTTTGGTCCGTTTTGCCTCTAAGGGTTTCACTCTCCCACTCAACACGTGTCAGATGACCACCTGCAAGAGGGCTATATGGTGTGAGCGCCACATCAAACTGTTTGCACACAGGAATGAGTTCGCGCTCATCTTCGCGGTATAGCAGGTTGTAGTGGTTCTGCATGCTTGTGAATTTAGTGAAGCCTTCACGCTCCGCAATTACCTGCATGTTATGGAATTGATATGCATACATCGCACTTGCTCCAAGTGCGCGAACTTTGCCAGCTTTCACCAACTCATGCAAAGCTTCCAAAGTTTCTTCCATCGGCACGTCGTAGTCAAAACGGTGGATGATGTAGAGGTCAAGGTAGTCGGTGCCAAGGCGTTGTAATGTGCCTTCAATTTCTCGCTCAATTGCTTTCGCTGAAAGCCCGCCTTCATTGAAATGCACTTTGCTTGCAAGCACCACATCTTCGCGTTTCACACCTAAATTCTTTAGCGACTTTCCAATGAACTCTTCACTTGATCCAAACGAATAAACGTTGGCGGTGTCGATGAAGTTAATCCCTAAATCAAGAGCATGTTTAATCACTTCTTGAGTTGAAGGCTGGTCGATTGTCCACTGATGAAAGTCGGGTGATGGCTCCCCAAACGTCATGCCTCCAAGGCAAACTTTTGAAACTTGCACTCCGCTCCAACCAAGTTTTGCATATTCCATTGTTGTCGTCCTTTCTCTATAGCCTCTCATACTCTTCGTCGCTCACTGGCTCACACCACTCGTTGCTTGTGTTTTCGCCGGGAACTTCAACGGCGATGTGGCTAAACCAGCTGTCCTTTTTGGCACCATGCCAGTGTTTAACATTGGCAGGGATTAAAATGACACTTCCTTCATGCAAGCTGACTGCGTCCTTACCTTCTTCTTGATACCAACCTTCGCCTGTTGTGCAAATTAAAAGTTGGCCACCGCCTTTTTCTGCATGGTGAATGTGCCAATTGTTCCTGCAACCTGGTTCAAACGTTACGTTTGCAAGAAAAAGCTCACTTTTGGCATCGGTTAAAGGGTTCAGAAAAGATTGCCCTGTAAAGTACTGAGCGTAAGCATCGTTTGCAACACCTGTTCCAAACATATTGCCTTTTTCAAACGCTTCTTTGTTCTCGTATTTCATAATTCGGCTCCTCTAAATCTTGTTAGTAAAACATTCAATAATTTACACCATGTAACTTAGTTTGTCAACACATTGTAAATTAACTTGACAAAATAAATAACATGATGTAAATTATTGTTGTTGACCTAAATTACAAGTTGTTTCTTAAATTAAATGAAAGGGGTAAAGATGTCAGAAGAAATGATGTATGTGACTTTAAGCAACGGCGTTAAAATTCCACAACTTGGGTACGGCGTTTACCAAGTGACGCAGGAGGAATGTGAGCGTTGTGTTGCAGACGCGCTGGAAGTGGGTTACCGCCACATTGACACTGCACAGAGTTATTACAACGAGGAGCAGGTCGGCAACGCTGTTAAGAAGTCGAGCGTTGATCGCGAAGACATTTTCCTCACCACCAAAGTTTGGCTTGAGCACTTCGGCGAAGGTGCAACTGAAAAGTCTGTTGAGGATTCGCTTTGCAAACTTCAAACTGAATACGTCGACCTTGTTTTGCTTCACCAGCCTTTTGCAGACACTTTCGGCGCATGGCGCGATTTAGTGAAACTATATGAAGCTGGCAAAATTCGTGCAATTGGCATTTCAAACTTCTACATTGACAGATTTGTGGAATTCTGCGAGTTCAACGATGTTATTCCAATGGTGAACCAAATGGAAACTCACCCACTTTGCCAACAAAATGAGCTGATGGAATTTGAAAAGGAATATGGTGTGGTGCATGAATCGTGGGCTCCTTTTGGAGAAGGCAGAGGCGGACTCTTTGAAAACGATACTCTGAAACGAATTGCAGATGCACACAACAAAACAACAGCACAAATTATGCTTCGCTGGAATTTGCAACGTGATGTCATCGTCATTCCAAAGAGTGTTCACAAAGAAAGAATGCAAGAGAACTTGGACGTTTTTAATTTTGAGTTGACTGGTCAAGAAATGGCAGAAATTAAAACACTCGACACGAAAACGTCGTCTTTTTTCGATCATTCCGACCCAAAAATGGTGAAGTGGTTCTCAGACATTGTTGAAGAGCGCAAAAATTCGCAAAGTGCGAGTAACGACAAGAAAAATTGGTAACCAGAGTAAAGGAGTTTAGGAAAATGAATGAGAAGATTTTTTCAAGAAGAGATTTTATGAAGATTGGTGCTTTTGGCGCTGTGGCGCTTGGGACTTCTGCTTTCTTGGCAGGATGTTCAAGCAACCAATCGCAGGAAAATCAAGAGTCATCAAATGAGACAAAGCAGGAGGAAAAGGTGACAGACACAACAACCAACAATGCAACATCAACATCAAGCACTGGCAAGGTTCTGGTTGCCTATTATTCAGCGCAAGGTCACACCAAAACGGTTGCAGAAGCAATTGCAGCAGAAACAGGCGCTGAATTGTTTGAAATTACACCATCAGAAGTTTATTCAGATGATGACTTAAACTACTCGAATTCTGAGAGCAGAGTCTCACGCGAGCACGACGATGAATCTTTAAGGAACGTCCCCTTAAAGGAAACAACTCCTGCATACTGGGCAAACTACGACACAGTTTTGATCGGCTACCCTATTTGGTGGGGCATCGCTGGATGGGCGACAGACACCTTCGTTAAAGGAAACGATTTCACAGGCAAAAAAGTGATCCCATTCTGCACATCTGCCTCTTCGGGACTTGGGCAAAGCGGAACGCTGTTGGCAGGTGAGGCAAACGGTGGCGACTGGCAGGAGGGCATGAGATTCTCATCGAGCGCTTCAACATCGGACGTTCAAAACTGGGTAAAAACTTTGAGCCTTTAAAGCAAAACAACGCCTGACACCAAAATTAATGGTGTCAGACACCCACTAATAAATTTAATAGTTACTTCCAAATTTCCCACTGTGTGCATATAATTGAGAAATTATGGCACAAGAGGAGAAAAAGACGGATGCACTTTTAGGAGAAACGCCAGTTGTAAAGGCGTTTCTTCGTTTAGCGCCTCCCGCAATTGCGACGCAGTTAATCAACATTCTCTACAACTTAGTCGACCGCCTCTTCATCGGACACATTCCAAATTATGGTGATGTTGCACTCGCAGGAGTTGGCGTCACAGCACCCGTTATTCTGTCAATTTCTGCATTTGCTGCGCTTGTGAGCATGGGAGGTGCACCAAAAGCATCAATTTTCATGGGCGAAGGCAACAACGGCGAGTCAGAAAAAGTGATGGGCACATGCACTTGGATGTTAATTGCAATTTCAATCGTTCTAACGGCATTGATGCTCTCATTCGGAAGACCAATTTTGCTGCTGTTCGGCGCAAGTGATGTGACAATTGAATACGCGGTTGACTACATGAATATTTACTGCCTCGGCACATTGTTCACGCAACTAACACTTGGTCTAAACGCATTCATAACGGCTCAAGGTAAAGCATTGGTTAGCATGATAAACGTTGCAATTGGCGCTGCTCTAAACATCATCTTGGATGCAGTGTTCATCCTCGGATTTTCATGGGGTGTTAAAGGTGCAGCGCTTGCTACAATCATCTCACAGGCAGTGTCAGCCTGCTTCGTCATCCGCTACGTCATCTCACCTAATGCAAAACTGAACCTTAGATTGAAATACATACGCTTTAACTGGCAGCTTCTTTGGCCTTGCATTCTCCTTGGAGCGTCCCCTGCGCTCATGCAGTTGACAGAAAACATGGTTGCCATAAGTTTCAACACTGCTCTTCAAATGCACGGCGGCGACACAGCAGTTGCTTCAATGAGCATCCTAAACAGCGTCATGCAGTTCGTTATGTTGCTTCTGCCAGGTCTCGTTCAGGGAGCGCAACCTCTCTTAAGTTATAACCTCGGAGCAAAAAACATCCCGCGCGTTAAAAAGACGTTTAGGCTCTTACTCATTTCATGTTGCACGTTTTCTACGTTAATCTGGATTCTATGCATGGTGAACCCACGCTTCGTTGCTTCAATTTTCACTAATGATGCAAACTTAATTTCATACACTGAGAGCTCAATGAGGGTATACCTCGCAGCCCTACAAATCTATGGCATTCAAGTGGCTTGTCAATATAGCTTCGTGGCACTAGACCAGCCCAAAAAAGCTATATTTATGACGATCTGGCGAAAAGTCATCATCCTCATTCCGCTCATTTTCGCGCTTCCACAAATTGTGCCAGACTCAACGATGGGCGTTTACCTCGCAGAACCAATAGCCGACACAATCGCAGTCTGCACAACGGGACCTCTGTTCTTCTACTATTTAAGGAAACTAAAATAGGCATTTTTACTTTTTATAGTCGCACTTTTGGCATTGCGACATAACGTTTTCGCTGCTCTCGCGATAGAAAAAGCCCGACCAAACACAAATGCTCTTCAAAATTGGCACTACCGATTGCCCTTTCTTGGTTAGAGAATATTCAACCCTTGGCGGAATTTCGTCGTATTGCTTGCGTTTAACGAGCCCATCTGCAATTAAATCTTTTAAGGTAGAAGCCAAAACAGCGTCAGTGATGTTTATCATCTCGTGCTTAATTTCACTGTAGCGAATTGTTCCTTTAGCATTCAAAACACAGATTATTCTCGACTTCCATTTTCCGCCGAAAACATCTAAGCCATATTCCAAAGGGCAACGAATGTCATCTTCTAACTTCTTCTTATACATAAAAACTCCTGCGTTAGCCACTACTAAAATAAATAGTAACTAATAATTATATATTAAGAAGGTGTCAGACATTAATTCTTCTCATCTGTTCATCGCAATTTGTTGTTTTGTCTTCGAGCAACGCATCTGCCAGCCATCCCCCTCTCAGAGATGTTGCACCCCACCAGCAAAGTGTGCCTTTATTCCAAACTGCAATTTCTTTTAGCATTTCAGTGTTATCAAAAACATGAACCTCATCGCACATTTCACATGCCACTTTAAAATTCTTTATCGACGAATGCCATCTCTTCTTTACAAGTTCAGAATTTATGTCATGACCGCCTAATTTTACTCTGTGAGCAATTCTATCAATCGCAAGCTGGCTGTCTTTAACTCCGACATAGTTCAAAATCACTCCAAATCCAGATTGTCTAGCGTCATCTATGCGCTTTAGCGATGTTCTACCAGCGAAAACAGTTTCATGCGTGAAAGACTCTTGGCGTTCAAAATGTAACTTAATTTCTTTCACAGCCATCTTGCCAGCCAACAGTTGATCAGATTCATCGTCAGGGTTGAGATGCCTTTCCTTTACAGTTTCGTCTGGATTAACTCGAAAAAGTTCAGGGGGAGTTTTCGTTGTCTCCCACATGTTCGATCTAAACAGAGTTGTCTTTCCTGCCCCATTAATCCCTGCAAATATAATGTAGATTGGTTGCATCAATAAACACCCATTTCAATTTCCTCGCGCTGCTTGAGGTTTAAGAAATAATCACAAACACAAAGCAAGAAGCCCACTTCATCCTTGTCCTTCATCATGGAAATTGTGGAAGCAGATGGACGAGCGAAATTGCCATCTCTAAGCTCGCCATACACATCGTGCAAATTTATGCACTCACTCTTACTTGTTTGCAAATCTAAATTTGCTTTTGGTCTGCCTGCCTTATGCGAGTTTAGTAACCTTTCTGCAACCACGCTTTCTGAAATCACCCAAGAATTGCCAACTTTTTCAGCTTGAATTACTCCATCATAAATCATCTTCCTGACCCGAGAGGCTGATATATTTAACTCTTTTGCTGCTTCAGTTACCGAAAGCATACTAACTCCTTAATTATTGCGATATCACAACAATTATAATAGATCCAACAACTTAATCTTCAAACATGAAGAAATTGAGTGATTTTAATCTTTAGGTAAACCAACACTTCGTTTTGGGCAAACTCTAACACATTCCATGCACATAATGCATTCTGTCGCGTTAGTTCTGTTTCTCGCGTTGCTCATGCAGTCAACGTTCATGGGGCAAACTTTTTTGCAAGCGCCACAATTGTTGCAATCATCTGTTTTACACTTTACCCTTAGCAACGAAAAATAACTCATCGGTTTTAGGAAAACTGTTATTGGGCAAAGATATTTACAAAATGCTCTGTTATCTTGAAAAACATACGCCATAACAATTCCTACTGAATAATAGATTATGTTCACAACGATAAACGCCCAAAACATAACTTCTTCCATGTTAGAAATTTGTAGCAAGAAAAGACCGCACACAAAAATCAACGAGATTGCAAACATCACATACCGAATCCAGCCGAGCTTCTTGCGTGGGTGTTTTGGAACCTTAAAGGGAAGAAAATCAAGCACCATCGCAGTCCAACAGGCATATCCGCACCAGCCTCTACCGAAAATTAGAGGACCGAAGATTTTTGCAACGCAATAATGAATTACAGCAGCCTGGAATACACCTAGGAAAAGATAGTACCAAAAACCCTCCAGCATCATGTTTTCATGGCAAATTAAGCCGAGGTAGACAAGCATATATGACCCGACAAACAATTGGACAAAGCGCCTTGCGTGCTTGAAGTTTTTCATGTAAAGAAGAAGCCCAATTGATATGCAAAATCCGATGTATGAAAAATTGAACAGAAAAAAAACATCGCCTTTTGCGAGCCAAAGAACGACAGCAACCGTCTCAAAACAGGCAAAAATGATTAGGGATAGGGCATATTTACTAATTTGTTTTCTCATGAGTCTATTCTATCATCGAATTTCTTGACTCATTGAACTTGCAGTTCCCTCAACAATGTGGTCACTTGTAAGATAATAAGATGCCAATTTTAGAAGGGATACTATGAAAATTGGCAGTATAAGATGTCTACTTTATCGAGGGAAGTTCAGTGTCGGAAACCGTTACCCCTTTTTCATAGACTTCTTCAATTGCGATGTCTAAATCCTCGTTCCAAATTATGCCCCAACGATTCAATTGAGCTTTTGAGAACAGATCCAGATTTTCTAGGGGTGCAAAAACCTTGTAGTTTTCGATGTATGGTGTCATGTCGAAATTTTTTGTAACTCCATTGTTGAATGAAACAATCAGTGAATGATTTTCTCCAATTGAAAGACGAGTTGGTGCAGGGCAACTGAACATATTAATTTTGTTAGGGTCTGCAGCCGCTTCAGAAGTGTAGTCGTTAGGTTCAACTGAAATGTAAACCACTTCACCGTCATCTGCCTGCAGTTTAGCCCGTTTTGGAAGTTCTGATTTATATGCAATAATATAGCCAATGTGTGTTTTTAAGACCTCGGAAATATTATCGATTGCCTCATCAAACGTTTCTCCTGAACCATAGCATTCTTCAAAATCTGGGGCTTGCGCAAGGTAATCACCATCGTCTGTCTTTCTCACAATCGCTCCATATGTGAACATCATAAGTGTGCCTCCTTTGTTTTAGTATCAAGAAAAGCAACAACGTTAATTTTTTTACTGATTATCTATTATAAGTAATTGCTGTCTCTCTGCTAAAATTAACCCATGGACGAAATTCAACAGGAGCGATTATGTCAATGATTTCCCCAGAGATGTTTGCAGAGCAACACAAAGATAAAACTTATGCAGAGCTGATTGAGGTCAGAGATGAACTCATTGATGACATTAAAGGATTTGAAGCAACTCCATCAAATGCCGAGAGCGACTTTGTTATTATCTGCCCTAACCCAGAAGTCATTCATCAGATGAACCTTGAATACTTGTCTCAAATTTACATGCTCATTGCGCAGAAATTTCGAGAGCAACAGGAACTTGAAGATTAGGGAATTCATAAAGCATTAATGTTCTTGATTGCCAGTCAAAATGCCACTACCTCGACCACACTTACTCTTCTGCTTCAAGAAAACTCATCACTAAAGTGACCATTGCCTCTTTTTCTTCGGGTTTCGATTCTGCAATCATGATTGTGAGAGCAACAAGCGTGTTGTCGGAAATTCTCTTTTTACCAACAATGAATAGAGCATTATTCTTATTAAGAAAGTGAAGAAAGAGAGTTGCAGCAATGCGCTTGTTCCCATCATGAAAAGAATGATTTTTTACAACGAAATACAACAAATTGGCAGCCTTTTCCTCCATTGAAGGGTAAATGTCTTGACCGCCAAAGCCTTGATATATCGCAGAAATGCTAGACTTAAAAGAATCATCTTTTTCGACACCGAACAGGTCACTGTCTTTTGCAAATTTCATCTTAGAAATTAAATCTTTGCATTCATCATATTTAAGAATGTAAATTGCATTAGTTCCCTTTGGCTTATTTAACGATTGATGGTCGTAATTGTCAAGCAAGTCAAGTGCCTTTGTGTAAGATTTTACAACCTGAATAATTTCGCCAGACTCTAATCCTTCAGGCGCCCTTTCCATAATGCTCATCATTTGGTTAAGTTGATGAAGCCTTCTTTTGTTCTCAGCGTAACCTTTAAGAATGTAGTCTTTAAGCACACTGGTTGCCCATTTTCTGAATTCAACGCCCCTCTGCGATTTTACGCGGTAGCCAACAGATATAATGACATCGAGATTGTAATAGTCAACGTCGTAGACTTTTCCATCTTGGGCAGTTGTTGCAAAATTTGCAACAACTGAATTTTTAATACATTCTCCCTCATCAAAGATGTTTTTAACATGGCGTGAAACAGTGGATTTATCCCTCTGAAACAATTCTGCCATTTGATCCAAAGAAAGCCAGACCGTCTCACTATTAATTTGCGTACGTAAAGACACTTCCCCATCAGATGACTCGAACAAAATTATTTTGTTGTTTTCCTTCATAATTCTCCTTTTGAACAGTCACAGAATTTACAACAGTTATGCAACGTTCATTTTTTGCACATTACCCTGCGTGTCTGTGAACCTGTGTAAAATTTGCACAAGTTAGGTATAAACAATCATTTAAATGGTCACCTGCATATTTCATCTACCTTCTCCTTAGATTATTTCGTAGCATCTTTCCAGAAAAACTAAGTTCGCGAGGTTCATAAATTAAGGTTGACTCATCTTTCATTAAATAAGCACCTGTTGGTAGATATTTTCCGTTAGGAAGAACATACAGACCGTTCACTCTCTTTAACCCTTGCGGCAAATATGGAAGCCCCCATTCATCTCTTTCAAAAGGATAATCCTCATCAACTTCATATTCCATAGTTTAACCAAAACCTGTTTCATGTGCCCAATTTTCTGTCGCAAGGTCGCTTTACTCCACCTATGGGTGGTGAAAACGACCTCGCTTGTGAGTAATTATAGCAAACAAGGACCGTCCCCTTTGGCGCTCCTCTTCCATGCTAAAATTAACCCATGAACAAATTCAACAGGAGCGATTATGTCAATGATTTCCCCAGAGATGTTTGCAGAGCAACACAAAGATAAAACTTATGCAGAGCTGATTGAGGTCAGAGATGAACTCATTGATGATATTAAAGAATTTGAAACAACTCCATCAAATGCCGAGAGCGACTTTGTTATTATCTGCCCTAGCCCAGAAGTCGTTTATCAGATGAACCTTGAGTACTTGTCAAAAATTTGCATGCTCATTGCACAGAAAATTCGAGAAGAATAACATCTAAGAAAGCACAAAGCGAAAAACAAATGACGATGGTTCCCATTAAGTACAAACATCAAGATCTAATTGAAGAAGCGTGTGAATTTATTTTAACAAAGGCGTTTGCAAAAGAAGAGTTACCAAAGTCGCTAGAGTACAATATTGCCGTTGAGACGCATTGCGACTCCTATGTTTTGCGTTGCTACATTCGCTTCGAAACAAATGAACTTCAATGTTACCTAACATTTAATTTGGATCCTGAACGCGTGGGACTTACTCCAAACCCTGATGTTCCAGGGCTTTATAACATATTTCTTTATAAGGCGGTAAAAGAGGAAGATTTGCCTGGGTATGTCAGTTATGAATGGGAAAGCTATTCGTGTAAGTGGGCTTTAGCTTTAAAACCTGAAGATGAGCGTTTTCTGCAAGGCATGCGAGGAAGGTTAAAGAGGGATTCAAACCGAATATTAGATTTTTTAGAGGAACAAGAAGAGGGATACAGAAACTCAACTGCCAGATTGGAAAAGGAAGTAATGAATTTCGAAACAGACGACACCTTTTTCCTCCTAGATTTAGACAAGGCACTATGGCTTGGATCGATTAAACGAGGTTTGTTATTAGATGATTCACATCACGGTTTTAAATTAGGCGGTATGCCTTATAATCTAGACTTTTATCTAGTCAAAAATTTTGGAAAGTAGAATTTACAAATCTGGGAATGTAAAATTCATTTTTTGCAGGACCGTCTCTGCATTTCCTTTTTTTGCTTTGTCTTTCTTTTCTCTTGCTCTATAAGTTTAGCCTTAAGCTTATAGAAATCACGTAAATCCGCGTCTGTTGCAACATACTCTTTCATAAGTTATCTCCTTATCTTTTTGACAGTTTGATTATAAGTCAAAATGCCACTGCACCAAAACATCAACGAAAACACTAAACAAAAGTTAAACGTATGGGTTGATAAATCTCTCATGCCTCAAATTGACGGAGTTTGCGCAGGCGACGATTGCTGCCGTGCCACTATTGTTAAAAATGCTCCCAATTCCTACTTTAAAAATTCAAATTCACAAGATTTACAACTCACTGCAATCAATGCGCGCTTCGATGCGCTGGAAGCTCAAAAGCAAACGCGCACAACTTTAATCCTTGATTCAATCAAAAACCAACAGATTGAAATTCGCCTCAAAATCAACTACTGGAAGGCCAAAAAAGAAGAAAAAATCAATTTTAAAAAAGCTATTTAAACATTAGAGAGCTTGATTCTGTTTGATGATGTCTTCATAAAGGATTGTTCTAATATAATCGCTTAACGAACAATTATTCTTCTTAGCATATGCAGTCATAATTTTTTTCATTTCGGTTGGAATTTGAAAACTAACTATACTTTTTTTTATTTCTACTGGCGTAGATCCATAAGAAACATCTGAAATTGGTTCAAAATTAGAGTAGTCTTCGTTTTCTAATTCTAAAGCCATTGCGTCCAAATCTTCATCTGTGTAAGTATTTCCTAAATCATCAACATATATCTCTTTAAAACGTCCCATTCTCTCTCCTTTCGACACTTTTTATAAAACTTGAACTTCCCTCGCTTTGGTAGACACTTTTATACTACCAATTTAGAATGAGACACTTCTGTGGACTCTAAGAAGCGAGCGATTGACAATTTTTCCGCTC
>CAVAWT010000028.1:0-7051 GCA_963592435.1 Oribacterium sp.
TTTCCAACAGACGGCAAGTATATCCTCGACGGCAAGCGTCTGATAATTTGTCAAAGCAACGCTCTCACAGAGGAGCTCGAAGCGAAATATCCAAAAGCAGAGGTTAACCCGCTTGGATATTGGAGTGGTGGCACAAACGTCGACACAGGTGCTACGAACAGAAAACTTGGAAGCGACTTAGGTGACGCAATCACAGGTGGTGGCATTCACGGCAAGGACCTCTCCAAGGCAGATGTGACGCTTAACATCTACGCTCATTTGCTTGCACAAGAGGACGGCAAAGAACACACCTTCGTTTGTGCGATTGGTGACACGCATGTGTGCGGCAGACCTTACGCAGACATCGTGGCTTACGTTCGCTGTTACATCGCGTCAATCGGTGGCTTTGAGAAGTTAGCAGAATGGGGGCTTGTGTAAATGAACGTATCAACAACGACCACGTTTGAGTTAATAGACCCCGCAGAACTTGTGCCTTATGTGAACAACGCAAGAACGCACTCTGACGAGCAGATTGCGAAACTTCGTGCGTCACTCCGTGAGTTCGGTTTCGTGAGCCCAATTGTCATTGACGCTGACAAAAACGTGCTTGTAGGTCATGGACGACTCAAGGCGGCTCAACTTGAGGGCTTAGAGAAAGTGCCATGCGTTTTGGCAGAGCACTTAACTGAAGCGCAAAAGAAAGCATACATCATAGCCGACAATCGCATGGCAGAAGATGCAGGTTGGGACAGTGAGCTTTTGCGCATTGAGCTAGAAGAACTCGAAAACTTATCGTTTGACCTTGCGCTCACAGGCTTTGACGGTGCTGACCTTGATAAACTTCTCGTACTTGACGATGAGATTGAAGAGGAAGACTTTGACGTTGACGCTGAGCTTGAACGCCCACCTCTCACAAAGACAGGCGACGTTTGGCATCTAGGTGAACACACGCTTATTTGTGGCGACGCAACTCAAGCTGAAACCTATTCACGCCTGCTGGCAGACAAACGTGTCAACCTTGTGGTTACAGACCCGCCTTACAACGTGAACTATCAATCATCTGCTGGCAAGATTAAAAACGACAACATGGCAGACGATGCGTTCTATGACTTTTTGCTCTCTGCTTTCAAAAATGCGGAAAGTGCCATGGCAGACGACGCTTCTATATATGTGTTCCACGCAGACACTGAAGGCTTGAACTTCAGACGTGCTTTTAAGGACGCTGGCTTTTACTTGAGCGGCACATGCATTTGGAAGAAGAACTCGCTTGTGCTTGGTCGCTCACCTTACCAGTGGCAACACGAGCCTTGCCTTTATGGCTGGAAGCAAAAAGGCAAACACGCGTGGTATGCAGACAGAAAACAAACCACGATATGGGAGTTCGACAGACCTAAAAAGTCAGCCGACCACCCAACCATGAAGCCGATTGCTCTCATGGCTTATCCGATTAAGAACTCAACTATGAGCGGATGTTTGGTGCTAGACCCATTTTCTGGAAGTGGCTCAACACTTCTTGCTTGCGTTGAAACTGAGCGAGTGTTTTGTGGAGTCGAGCTTGAAGAGAAATATTGCGACGTTACCGTGAAGCGATATATCGAACGCACTGGCTCAACAGACAACATCACAGTTGAGCGCGACGGCAAGACGATTAAATTCGATGATTTGTAAGGCAAATATGGCAGATACATTAACGCTTGGCAGTCTCTTTGACGGCTCGGGTGGCTTTCCGCTCTCCGCTCAAATTCTGGGCATAAAACCCGTGTGGGCATCTGAGATTGAGCCGTTCCCGTGCCGTGTTACTGAAGTGCGATTTCCTGAAATGGAACACTTCGGAGACGTGAGCAAGTTAAACGGTGCAACCTTGCCACCAGTTGACATCTTAACGCTTGGCTCTCCTTGCCAAGATTTGAGCATTGCTGGCACACGCAAGGGACTGCAAGGTTCACGCTCGAGCCTTTTTTATGAAGCGATGCGAGTGGTAAAAGAAATGAGGTTAAAGACGAATGGCAACTATCCACGATTTGTGGTGTGGGAGAACGTCACGGGTGCGCTCACGTCGAACGCGGGCGCAGACTTCCAAGCGGTCGTCGAGACCTTTTGCAAGACAGCAGACGAAAAACTATCTGTTCCTCGACCTTGCAAATGGACAGGAGCAGGTGAAGTCGTGGGTGACAACTTCTCGTTTTGCTGGCGGGTGCTCAACGCTCAATACTGGGGAGTGCCCCAGCGTCGCAGAAGAATCTACGCTGTCGCAGATTTTGGAAGTGAGCGTGCCCGAGAGATATTACTTAACAG
Source organism: Oribacterium sp. (assembly GCA_963592435.1). Classification (GTDB taxonomy): domain Bacteria; phylum Actinomycetota; class Coriobacteriia; order Coriobacteriales; family Eggerthellaceae; genus Phoenicibacter. Next base: position 2,275 of record CAVAWT010000028.1, read on the forward strand.
AAATAGCGTGTGCGTCAATTTTAAAGAGAGCCAGCACGCGTGGCAAACGCCTGCCAGAACCTCTGCTTCAAGCACTGCAAGCCCAAGCGAAGATGTGACGTGTTTTGACGTGCGCCTATCTTCCTTAAACACGAAAAATGTGCGAAACAAGGTATATGAAACAAGCACTTCTCGCACGCTTAACACTGGCGCAAACTCACCAACGTCAAATCAAGGTGCGCTTTGCATAGTTGAGAAAAACAAGTGCTTTGCGACATCGAAGAATTCGTTTCACACAAGCGTGCAAAGCGATGTCGCAGACACGCTTGTTGCGACCGATTATAAAGACCCACCTCGCGTGAGTGCACAGCGTGATGAATATCGCATTCGCAAGCTCACCCCTCGTGAGTGCGCACGCTTGCAGGGCTTTTCAGCTTGGTGGTGTGACGGCTTGGAAGATAAAAACCCAACGCAGAGCGAAATAAATAAGTGGCGTGAGATTTTCGCTGAGCACGCTCGAGTTCAAGGCAAAAGCAGAACCAGCAAGACCGACGCTGAGATTAAACGCTGGCTTTCAAGCCCTGCAAGCGACACAGCAGAATACAAAATGTGGGGCAACGGAGTGGCACTTCCGTGTGTTCTGTTCGTGCTTGAAGGTATACAAAAATTAGTTCAAAAATAGTGAAAATAGTCGCGATTATCGCTTGCTATTTAGTTCCTTTAGAGTATTAATGTAGATACCAAAACAGCAGGTCAGAGATACTTTTTAAGGAGTTGATACACATGAATAACAACATTAAACGAGGCGCGATTAGAATCCCTAAAAAAGACGAGGGATATTCCACTTACATCTATTCGATGAAGCGATACGACGAGCCTTCTGAATTCGGAATTGACGGCGGCAGAATTTCAAAACTGACGCTTATCGACAAAGACACGGGCACCTTCGCTGCCAACTACGACAGAGATTGGGACATTGAGCCTGAAACCGAAGAAGCTGACATTGCAGTCGCAATTCTGATGATGAACCACAACTAAGAAGCAAGGACACAAACAATGCAACCGATGAACGAAAGCACACTTAAACGCCTGCGTGAGCAATACCCAGAAGGCAAACGAGTTGAACTCGTGCAAATGGACGACCCACAAGCACCTCCAGTTGGAACCCAGGGAACCGTCATAGGTGTTGACGACACAGGGTCTGTCTTGGTGAACTGGGACAGTGGCTCTGGTCTAAATGTGATTTATGGGATTGACGTTATAAAGCCTTGTTAACACCTTGATAAATGCCCTTTGAACAGGCGTTTTATTTAAAAATAGTACTTGCTATTAGTTGATTTAAGAGCGTTAATGTACGTGTCAACATTGATACAGATTAACGCAAAGGAGCAAAGAAAATGACAACCGACAAGAACATTTTTGAAGAAGCTTACATCAAACTCGAAGAGGCAAAGAAAGCATACGATGCTGCAACCACTGAAGAAGAGAAAAAGCACGCACAAACACTATACGACAATGCAGGAAGCGACCTGCCTGAGAGCCGTGTGGCTCAGTTCATCGCTCGAAGCTACGTTGAAGCAAAAGAAAACGAAAACGACTACCTCGACTTTGCTGATGTTGTAAACCCCGAGGATGCAGGCGAGATTGTAAGTCTTCTAAAAGAAAACAACATCAAGCATTTTACATATTCTTCCACGTGGTCATCGGCTGTTAAAGCTTCTTGGGCGTTCCAAGAAGCAGGTTGCAAACTTGAGGGCTTAGTTGAAATAAACGTGCCCACACACGCCTTTGCAAAACAAGGTTTTGATAAAACGCCAGCTTATCTATTTAGCCTTTAAGGAGCGCACATCATGAAAATGTCATACAAAGAAAAAGAAAGACCAGTAAGCAAGAAAGAATATAAAAAGCTTGTTGAGATTGCACTTGAGACAATCCCCTCAATTGAGGACAGAGGTGATTTAGATTCAAGGATGTGTGATAGCGAGGACTTTTTTGAAACCGCTGTGTGGTGTTTAGAAACAGCACTCATTGATGCCTATGTTTTAGGCAAGCAAGAAGGTGTGAAACTTGCAACCAAGAAACTGGATAAAGAAATAACAGTCGGTCGGTAGAATCCACCTTGTAGAAGCTGCCGACCTTGTAAACAAGGCTGAGACTTCACTCACCTGGATGACCCAGCCTTTGTTAAATAAATTATAACCCTTTGCAAGCCTTGAACCCTCAAGGCTCTTTTTATTTTAGGAGGTGATGACCTATTTCCAAAATGCGAAAGTTAAAGAACTACAAGCAGACGCGTTTTGCACTGCCGAGCAGTCACTACGATAAAGGTGCGGCTGACTTCGCTGTTGCTTTCATCGAGAGCCTAAAGCACACCAAAGGCACGTGGTCGGGTGAGCCTTTCGAGTTAATTGATTGGCAAGAGCAAATTGTGCGTGATGTGTTTGGAACGATTAAAGATAACGGTTATCGCCAGTTCAACACGGCTTACGTTGAAATTCCTAAAAAGCAAGGCAAGTCGGAGTTGGCTGCAGCCATCGCCCTTTTGCTATGCTGTGCAGACGGTGAAGAGAGAGCCGAGGTTTATGGATGTGCGGCAGACAGACAGCAGGCAACAATCGTTTTTGATGTTGCGGCTGACATGGTTCGCATGTGCCCAGCACTTTCTCGCAGAGTGAAAATCCTCTCGTCACAAAAGCGGATAATTTATAAACCCACGAACAGCTTTTATCAAGTGCTATCTGCTGAAGCGTACTCAAAGCATGGCTTTAATATCTCAGGCGTTGTGTTTGACGAACTTCACACTCAACCCAATCGCGCTCTGTTTGACGTTATGACAAAAGGCTCGGGCGATGCAAGAACTCAACCGCTCTATTTCTTGATTACAACGGCTGGCACAGATACAAACTCAATCTGCTATGAAACGCACGCAAAAGCACTCGATATATTAGAGGGCAGAAAACACGACTCGACATTCTACCCTGTGATATATGGAGCAGGTTCTGAGGCAGACTGGACGAGCGAAAAGGTGTGGCGCAAAGCCAATCCCTCGCTTGACATCACGGTTGGCATTGACAAGGTTCGAGCAGCCTGTGAGTCTGCAAAGCAAAACCCAGCAGAAGAGAATGCGTTTAGACAACTGCGTCTGAACCAGTGGGTCAAACAATCAGTTCGCTGGATGCCGATGGATAAGTGGGATGCGTGTGACAGAAAGCTTGACATGGCATCACTTGAAGGACGCTTTTGTTTTGGTGGCCTTGACCTATCGTCAACCACCGACCTCACGGCTTTTAGTTTGGTGTTCCCTCCCACAGACACAGACGATGCCTACACGGTGCTTCCTTACTTTTGGGTGCCTGAAGACACGTTAGATGTGAGAGTCAAGAAAGACCACGTGAACTATGACGTTTGGGCACGTCAAGGCTTTATTCAAACGACTGAAGGCAACGTGGTTCACTACGGCTTTATCGAGCAGTTCATAGCTGAACTTGGTGAGAAATACGACATCCGCGAGATTGCGTTTGACCGCTGGGGTGCTGTTCAGATGGTGCAAAACCTAGACGCTCTCGGCTTTAAGGTGGTTGCCTTTGGGCAGGGTTTTAAAGATATGTCACCTGCCACAAAAGAACTCATGAAACTTGTGCTAGAAAAGCGAATCGTTCATGGCGGACACCCCGTGCTTCGCTGGAACATGGATAACATTTTTATCCGACGAGACCCTGCTGGCAACATCAAGGCAGACAAAGAAAAGTCAACTGAAAAGATAGACGGAGCGATTGCCACGATTATGGCACTCGACAGAGCCATTCGATACGAGCCTGTTGAGGTAGGTTCTGTCTATGACGAGCGAGGTCTTTTCGTAATTTAAGACATCGCAAAACATAATGACGTTTAGCAAATTAGCACCTTACAAGGTGCTTTTTTATCTTAGGAGGTAATTTATGAAGCTCACTTTATTTTCTAGGTTGTTTCATTTTAAGTCGCGTGGGTCTCCTCAAAACAGAACTGCTGGAAGTGCCTATCAGTTCTTTGCTGGCATGTCGAGTTCTGGCAAGCGAGTGAGTGAACGTGCGTCAATGCAAATGACGGCAATCTATGCCTGTGTGCGCGTGCTATCTGAAGCGGTCGCATCGCTTCCTTTGCACGTCTACAAATACACAGAAGAAGGAGCTGTGAAAGACACAACGCACCCACTCTTTCCAATTTTGCATGACGAACCAAACCCTGAAATGACATCGTTTGTGTTTAGAGAAACACTTATGACGCATCTTTTATTGTGGGGTAACGCTTATGCGCAGGTAATAAGAAATGGACGCGGGGATGTTTGTGCGCTATATCCTTTAATGCCAGATCGCATGGAGGTAAACCGTGATGAGAACGGTCAGCTCTACTACCGTTATTTCACAAGCGATGTTGAACCACACACTCTAAAACGTGGCTCTGTGATTTTACAACCGCGAGATGTGTTGCACATTCCAGGATTGGGGTTCGATGGCTTAGTGGGTTACTCACCAATCGCCATGGCAAAAAATGCAATCGGCATGGCTATGGCTTGTGAAGAATACGGCGCTAAGTTTTTTGCTAATGGCGCGGCTCCGTCTGGAGTGCTAGAACACCCTGGTGTCGTTCGTGACCCCGAGCGACTTCGCAACTCGTGGACTTCCACCTTCGGTGGTTCTGCTAATTCCAACAAAGTAGCAGTGCTTGAAGAAGGCATGAAGTACACACCCATTTCAATCTCACCTGAACAAGCACAGTTTTTAGAGACTCGCAAGTTTCAGATAAACGAGATAGCACGCAT
>CAVAWT010000028.1:7533-15080 GCA_963592435.1 Oribacterium sp.
AGTGGCACGATTGCTGAGGAGAGCTGGTTTGACGATGATGTAACGCCTGCTCTTTTCAAAGAAGAACTCATGAGTGGAGATGGCGACATCACAGTTTGGATCAACTCACCTGGTGGGGACTGCGTGGCGGCTGCTCAAATCTACAACATGCTCATGGACTACGCAGGTTCTGTAACTGTAAAGATTGACGGCATTGCGGCTTCAGCGGCATCAGTAATTGCTATGGCTGGCACTCGCGTGCTTGCAAGCCCAGTGTCGATGATGATGATTCACAACCCTGCCACCGTGGCCTTCGGTGACAGTGCAGAAATGGAGCGTGCGATTGCAATGCTTGCTGAGGTGAAAGAGTCAATCATCAATGCCTATGAGATAAAGACTGGTCTATCACGTGCGAAGATTTCACGACTCATGGATACAGAAACGTGGATGGACGCACGAAAAGCAGTGGAGCTTGGCTTTGCAGACGACATCTTATCTCGCGACGATGGAGTGCTTGATTTGGAAGGTATGACGTCGCCTGTGATGTTTTCTGATGTGATTGTTCAAAATTCACTCAAAGACAAAATTGCAAAGTCGTGCCACATTGAAGCACAAAACGACAACGCCCTCAAAAGCGAGGACGCTTTAAAAAGATTACAACTACTCAAAACTTGGAGGTAAAAACTATGAATGACGTAAACACTTTAATTGAAAAACGCAACCGAGCGTGGGACGATGCCAAGGCGTTCGTTGAAAGCAAACGCGACTCTGACGGTTTACTCTCTGACGCTGACGCTCAAGCCTACGAGCAGATGGAAGCCAAGGTGCGCGCTTACAGCTCTGAAATTGAGAGAGCACGCGACATGAATGAAATGGACGCACACCTTGCACGCCCTGTGGCAGAACCCATCACAAACGCTCCAGCAAAGCATGACGTATCGACTGGTACAGGACGAGCAAGCAAGACATACAAAGAAGATATGCTTACCGCCCTTCGCACGAACTTTAGGAAAGTATCCGATGTACTTCAAGAAGGCGTGGATGCAGATGGCGGATACTTGGTGCCTGATGAATATGACTCAAGGCTTATTGATGTTATCGACCAAGAAAATGTCATGCGAAAACTGGGCACTACTATCACCACGAGCGGTCAGCACAAAATCAACATCGCAGCCGCAAAGCCTGCCGCATCATGGATTGAAGAAGGCGGCGCACTCACATTTGGAGATGCGAAGTTTGACCAGGTTGTGCTTGACGCTCACAAGTTGCATGTTGCTGTCAAGGTAACAGAGGAGCTTTTATACGACTCGATGTTTGACCTTGAAACCTACATCATCGACCAGTTTGGACGCGCACTTGCAAACGCTGAAGAAGAAGCATTTATGACAGGTGACGGCACCAATAAACCTCGTGGCGTTTTTGTGCCACTCGATGAGTCGCAAACTACCGTGAGTGCAACGGCTGGAAAGATTACGTCTGATGATGTTATCAACCTAGTTTATTCGCTCAAGCGCCCATACAGAAAAGGTGCCGCGTTTTTGCTTAACGACAAAACGCTCTCTGAGGTGCGTAAATTAAAAGACAACAATGGCGCATACATTTGGCAACCTTCATATCAATCTGGTGAGCCAGACCGTCTACTTGGATATCCACTCTACACATCTGCCTACGCTCCACTAAATGAAGCAGGAAATCTGCCTATCGCTTTTGGTGATTTCTCTTACTACAACATTGGTGACAGAGGCACACGCTCTTTCCAAGAGTTGCGTGAGCTTTTCGCTGGAAACGGCATGATTGGATACGTTGCTAAAGAGCGTGTGGACGGCAAGTTGGTGCTTCCTGAAGCAGTGCGCTATCTTGCAACTTCTGCAACTGCTAACTCTGCAAAGAAAGCATCTTAAAACCCATGAAAGGACGGTGACACCATGGCAGGCTTTTCGCTAGATGAAGTCAAAAGTTATCTGCGAGTAGACACTAATGACGACGATGTTTTGATTGCATCTCTCATTGAAAGTGCTGAGCAACTTTGCGTGAATATCACTCGTGTAAATAATGCAGATGAACTCTACGCATCACCAACTGCCAAGGTTGCCGTCCTCTACACCATGGCATATCTCTACGAACACCGAGAAGAAGCAAACCACGAAGCCTTGGAGTTGACACTTCGAGCGTTGCTGTTTGGTGAGCGTAAAGGAGCGTGGTTTTAGATGAACATTGCACTTCTAAACACTCGCATCACCTTTCAAAAAGAAAGCGAAACAAAAGATGCAATCGGCAACAGCAAAAACGTGTGGGCAGACGTGTTTTCATGCTACGCCACGCTTGCTGGTGAAAGTGGCTCTGAGGTGTTTGTCGCAGGAGGCACAACAGAAAAGCTCGACTGCACGTTCACAGTTCGCTGGTCTAGTGAAGTGGCACATGTTACTCCGCTTCACTATCGCATTTTGTGCGACGGTTATGTGTTCGACATTCAAGGTGTCGACCACATGTCAAACAAGCACAAGTGCATAAAGTTCAAATGCACAAGAAGGGAGCGTGGTGAGCGGTGAGCAAAACAAAACCAAGCAACCTTGCAACTGCTCTAAAAGACACACTTCAAGAATACGAAAACATGGCAGTGGACGACATGAAAGAAGCGGTCGTTGACACAGCGAAGGTTGTCAAGGCTGACATTTCAACTCGCGCTCCAAAGCGAACTGGTGCATATAAGAAAAGCTGGACAGTTAAAAAGCGAGGTGAAAATGCAACTTCAATCTCTGTTGTTGTGCACTCGAAGAATAAATATCAACTTGCACATTTGCTTGAATTCGGTCACGCAAAAAGAGGTGGCGGCAGAACGCGTGCACAACCTCACATTGAACCAGCGCAGGTTGCAGGTGAGAAAACCTTAACCGAGAAAATTGAAAGGAGCTTGAAACGTGGATGATATTTTGAAACTGCTAAAAGCCACAGGACTTCCTTTTGCTTATCACCATTTTGCAGAAGGCCACGCTCCCACTCCTCCTTACGTTCTATATCTCGAATATGGCTCAGATAACTTCTCGGCAGATGGGTGTGTCTACGCTCACATTTCAGAGTTTCACATTGAGCTCTATACCGATTTGAAGTCACCCGACACTGAAAAGCTGCTCGAGGACGCACTTGACGGAGCAGGCATTTTCTATGAAAAGGACGAGAGTTGGATTGAATCAGAAAACCTATACGAAGTTTTATACAGATTTGAAAGGCAGGTATAAACCATGGCAAACAAAGTTAAATACAACATCAAAAACGTCTATGCCGCAAAGCTGACAGAGACGGTAACGCAGGGCACATCGACCTATAAATACGACACGCCACAGCCAATTCCAGGTGCTGTGAGCATATCCCTTGACGCTGAAGGTGAAACATCGCCCTTCTATGCAGACGGCATTGTTTACTTTCGCTCAACCACAAACAATGGCTATTCGGGCGATTTAGAAATTGCTCTTATTCCTGAGTGGTTCAGAACTGAAATCTTGCAAGAAACACTCGACACTAAAGGCGTGCTTGTTGAAAACTCTGACATCACCGACGCCACGAAGTTCGCACTCCTCTTTGAGTTCGATGGCGACACAAATGCAATCCGCCACGTGCTCTACAACTGCACGGCTTCACGCCCGTCCATCGAGTCTGAAACAAAAGAGGACACAATCGAGCCTGGAACTGAAACCTTAAGCCTAACAGCAGACCCTCGAAGTGACGGACTTGTTAAAGCTCGAAGTGGCGACACGACAGATGCAACCACTTATTCCAACTGGTACAAAAGCGTCTACACGCCAACACTCAAATCTTAGAAAGCAGGCGTTTTATGATTGAGAAAACGATAAAAATTGCTGGCAAGGATGTTGAATTCAAGTCCTCTGCCGCAATCCCTCGAATTTATCGAGCGAAGTTCGGACGCGACATCTTCAAAGACCTCACTAAACTTGAGAACTCCTACAAACAAAAAGCAAGCCAAGGCGACGACATTCCGATTGACGATTTAGAGGTGTTCGAAAACGTGGCTTATGTCATGGCATATCACGCCGATTCCACAATTCCAGACACCATTGAAGGCTGGCTTGACGGCTTTGAGATGTTTTCAATCTATGAGGTGCTCCCGCAAATTTTAGAGCTTTGGGGGCAGAACATGCAAACGCAGGTCAAGTCAAAAAAAGGATAAGCAGAAGTGAGCGAGAGTTGAGTTTGGCTCTCTTCCTTCTGCGTTGTTTTGAGGTAGGCATAAGCCTAGACGACCTCGACAAACTCACCATCGGTCTTGTGCTAGACATTTGGTGCGAGAGGTCAAACGACTCATGTAAATACAAACGCGTGGCAACGCAGAGCGACTTCGACGCTTTTTGATTTTCTTTAAAGGAGGTGAAAGCTCATGGCTAGTCGCATTAAAGGCATCACTGTTGAAATTGACGGAGACGCAACAGGTCTTGATAAGGCACTGAAAGACGTTAATTCTTCAATTTCAAAGACGCAAACATCACTCAATGACGTAACGCGACTTTTGAAACTTGACCCGTCAAACACGGTGCTTGTTGCACAAAAACAAGACTTGCTAAAACAAGCAATCTCGCAAACGTCCGATAAACTAAAAGCACTCGAGCAGGCTAATGCCCAAGTCTACGCTTCTTTTCAAAAGGGAGACATTAGCAAAGAAAAGTATCAAGCCTTCCAGCGTGAAGTTGAAGCAACACGCTCAAAGCTAGAGAAATACAAAACCGACCTTGTGTCTCTTGAAGCAGAACAGACATCACTTGGTACAAACACTGCACGCTTGCAGAAGTTCTTTAACTCCACAGGCACAAGCGTGGATGATTTTTCGAACACGCTGGGTGCCAAACTCACTAACTCAATCCGACAAGGCTCCGCCACATCTGCTGACCTCTATTCTGCGTTGACGAAAATATCTAAGGCAGTAAGTGCAGGCAAGGCAGACATTAATGCGTTTTGCTCTGCACTAGACACGGTAGATGATGGTCAAGCGTTAAAAAACCTCATGGCAGACTTTGACAAGGTGGGTGCTTCTGCCACAAACACAAAAGAGAACATAGAAAGCGTAGCTCAATCCACCAAAGGTGAAGCGTTGATGGGTGCGGCTGACACGCTATCGGGCTTGGGAGATAAAATCACAAGCGTGGGCACAAGTGCCATCACAGCTTTTGGAGATGTTCAGTCAGCCACATCAAAGGTGAACGCCTACTTCGGTGAGACAGGTGAGGTCGCTGAAACCACTGCTAACGTAATCAAAAACGTCTACGGAGCAGGTGTTGGCGAGTCGTTTGACTCGGTTGCTGACGCGCTCATTATGGTTAAGAAGAACCTAGGCGACTTATCAGAGACCGACCTTACCAACATCACCCAGCAAGCAATCACGCTTGACGAGAAGTTTGGCATCGACATGAACGAGACGCTTCGTGGTGTGAATTCTCTCATGACTCAATATGGCATGAGCGCACAAGAAGCGTTTGACTATATCGTGGTTGGCACGCAGAACGGTCTTGACAAAACAAACGAGCTGGGAGACAACCTCTCTGAATACGCTGGCAAGTTTGCTCAAGCGGGATATTCTGCAAGCGACTATTTTCAACTCTTAAATAATGGCTTGGAAGGCGGTGCGTATAACTTAGATAAGGTCAATGACGCAATTAACGAAGTCACCACACGCCTTGTGGACGGAACGGTGGGTGACGCGATTGACTCGTACTCCACCAAAACACAAGAGCTCTTTGTTGCATGGCAAAACGGTGAAGCAACGCAAAAAGACGTCATCGACTCAATCGTGTCAGACATTGCAGGTTGCACGAACCAACAAGAAGCACTGAACATGGCTGCGACCGCCTTTGGCACGATGGCAGAAGATGGATCGCTCAAGTTCATCTCTGCTCTCACATCTGTCGGAGACACTTACACAAATGTGAGTGGTGCCGCTGAAAACATGTATGCGCAAAGCTTGACTCCCATGCAAGAAATGGAAGCAAACACGCGCACGTTTCAGCAGGCACTCGCTCCCTTAGGTGAGAAACTAGCAGAAATTGCAAACACAATCCTGCCACCTTTGACGCAAGCTATAAGTTCAATCGCTTCATGGTTTTCACAGTTGCCTGAACCAGTGCAGAACTTTGTTGTAATCTTAGGCGCATTGATTGCTGTCTTTACGGCACTCACTCCAGTGATTGCGGCCCTTGCAGTTTCCATCACAGCGTTGGATATATCGCTTCTGCCAATAATTGCCGTTATCGCAGGCATCGCCCTTGCCATAACAGGCATTATCCTTGTCATTCAAAACTGGGGAGCGATTTGTCAGTGGTTCTCGGATTTGTGGAACACAATATGTGCTGGCATCGGCATTGCCATTGAAGGCGTGAAGGGATTTTTTAGCTCACTTGCCACACACGCACAAAACGTATGGACGACCATAACAAACGCTGTGCAGTTTGCACTTGAACTCATTGGCTCAATCATCGCTGCGGCAATCACGATAATCACGCTTCCATTTCAGATGATATGGGAGAACTGTAAAGGCATAGTTGAAACTGTCTGGAACGCTATATCGAGCGTAGTTAGCACATACATTCAAACCGTGCTGACGGTCATTCAAACGGTCATGACGGCAATTTCTGGCGTGATTGGCTCTATTTGGGACGGCATAAAAGAGCGCATTTCTTTGGTGTTGCAGGTAATTTCTGTGGTTGTCTCAACCGTCTTTAACGCAATCCGCTCAACAGCGGAGTCGGTGTGGACGAGCATTAAATCTGTAATTGAAGGCGTTGTTAACTCAATTCGCTCAGTTGTTGAGAGCGTCTTTAACGCAGTGGCTGGCTTTGTAACTTCCGTTTTTGAAGGTGTGAAAAACACAGTCACTAACATTTGGGAAGGCATCAAAAATGCCATTGTGACACCTATCGAGCAAGCAAAGAACACGCTCAAAGGCATAATTGACGGCATCATGGGAATATTCGGAGGGCTTCACTTCGAGCTTCCACACATCAAACTCCCGCACTTCTCAATCCAAGGTGAGTTCTCTCTAACGCCTCCGTCTGTGCCACACTTGGCGGTCGATTGGTATAAACAAGGTGGCATCATGACAAAACCCACCGTCTTTGGAATGAACGGCTCAGCACTCATGGCTGGTGGTGAAGCAGGCGCAGAAGCAATCCTTCCACTCAAAAGTTTTTATACAAAACTTGAGAGTATGTTGGATGCAAGCTCCAACACCTCAAACCCGCTCGTTGAAAGCTATCTAAAGACCATCGCTGATAACTCGGATAAAAACATCTACCTTTCAACTGGTGAGTTGGTGGGTGCGCTCAGTGGTGGCATAAATCAAAAACTGGGAGCGATGAAGCTAAAAAGTGAAAGGCTCATGGTGTAGGTGAGAAATGGCAAACATAAACAAAAACGCTGGCTTTGGAGCCACGATAAACGGACTTCACACATACAGGGATTTTGGCTTGGTGGTAAGCAACACCGATGTGGTTGGAACGCCTGCCGTCAAGACGAACATAATCGAGGTGCCAGGTTCATCTGTGCGAATTGACTTAACAGAAACTCTC
>CAVAWT010000028.1:15506-18691 GCA_963592435.1 Oribacterium sp.
GGCTCTAGCAAATACACGCTCAAGAACGGCTCAAACAAATTCAGCGACCTTGTAATTCCAACTGTCGGAGCCACTCTCAAGTTCACAGGTACGTTCACGCTAACAGTAATCTTTCAAGGCATGAGTTTATAGGGGGCATATAAATGTATAAAGTTTATCTTGACGAGCAGGTAATCTATGAGCCAGCAAACGCAGATCTTGCAATCATCAATCCAAAGCTCGAACTTGCTCTAAACAAAAGTGGTTCTTTTACCTGTGAAATTCCGTCCACCAATCCGCTCTATTCAAGCGTGCAGGAACTCACCTCAAAGGTGCGAGTTGAGCGTGATGGAACACCCATTTTTTATGGTCGCGTTGTGTCAGTTGAAAAAGACTTCTATGGCACAAAGACGCTCACTTGTGAAGGTGAGTTGGCTTATCTGCTCGATTCAATTCAACCTCCAAAGAAATATCAAAACGTAACAATGCGTGGGTTTCTCACTTCCATTTTGAGCAACCACAACGCATCTGTTGAAGCAGACAAAACTCTCACGCTTGGCATGGTGACGGTAACAGACACAAACGACAGCCTTTATCGCTTCACGAACTGGGAGACCACGCTTGATGTTTTGCAAGACAAGCTGATAGATTCGCTTGGTGGATACATCCGCGTGCGCCATGTAGGCACCACCCGTTATCTTGACTACATCGAAGATTACGACAACACGAACACGCAAACCATATCCTTCGGTGAAAACTTGCTCGACTACACAGACGACCTTGACGCTAGTGAAGTGGCTACACGCATCATTCCACTAGGTGCTCGCCTTGACGAGAGCCCCATTGAAGGCTTGGAAGCATACACGACAATCGAGTCGGTGAACTCTGGCAAGACCTACGTTGAGTCAACCTCAGCACAGAAGGTCTATGGCATAGTTACGAGAACGGTGAACTTTGAAGATGTAACCGTGCCTGCCAACCTTAAAACCAAGGGTCAGAAATACCTCGAGGACACGCAGTTTTCAAACATCGCAATCACGGCTCGTGCGATTGACCTAAACATGACGGATGCCACATTTGAAGCCATCAAGTTAGGCGATAGCATTCGCGTTATTTCTAAACCGCATGGCATGGACAGGTTCTTTCCTGTGACCTCTCTTACTTTGCACCTTGACGCACCCGAGCAAAACGAGATAACGCTTGGCACGTCTGTGAAGGCTGGCTTGGCAGAGCGTTCCACATCTGAAAACAGAAGTTTGATTGCAAAAATAGAGAACCTGCCAGCGCAATCCGACACGCTTCGCATGGCAAAAGATAACGCAACAGCACTCATCACGGCTGCCACAACAGGACATGTTGTAACGCGACCGAATGAAATTCTCATCATGGACACTGAAGATAAAGCGACAGCGAAAAAGGTGTGGAGGTGGAACTTAAACGGACTGGGTTATTCAAAGACGGGATACTCTGGCACTTATGGAACAGCAATCACCATGAACGGAGCCATTGTGGCTGACTACATTACCACAGGCACCTTGACGGCAGATGTCATTAAGGCAGGCACCATTCAAGATAAGGCTTCCAACATTTCATGGAACATGGCAACGGGTGCTTTAACAGCAAAGAGCCTGTCTATCAACTCCACCAACTTCAAGCTCACAACCGCAGGCAACATCACTGCCACCAATGCCACGCTTTCAGGCTCACTCACAGCAGAGTCAGGCAAGCAGAAGGTGTCAATCAGGTATGGCAAGATGGCTATCACCTATAACTCCAAAGAACTGGGTTTAATTGGTGGCAACTCTATGAGCAGCGACTCGAGCAAGTGTGGCTTGAACTTTGACCTTGAATACACGGGCGACTACATGACATGGGCGGCTCAGCCTTCTAGCGGCACGTCTTATGACATGAAGCTCACCTACGCTAGGTCGTCATTTTCAAACTTCACGGCTGGAGCCTTGAACGCTGGATGCGATTTAGATATGCACGGACACAAAATCACCAACATCACATGGGATCCAAGGGGTGTCACGGGCACTTGCAATTTCGTGCGCATCGTGCAGATGAACTCGAACGGCACCGTTCAAACATGGTCAAACGGCAACAAGATGCAATTCAAAAACGGTCTTTTGATTGCAGGAACTTTTAGTTAGTAAAGGAGATTTTTAGAGATGGAAGAATACACATTTGACGACGCAGAGGTTGAGGAAAGCAAACCAACCACGCCAACAGAAACCCACGCAAGGCCGCAGGTTGGAACGGCAAGTCTTGCTTCAACGGACTCAGCTCGTCTTGATGAACTCGAAGAGCGAGTTTCAGCACTAGAAGCACTAGTTGGCATTTAGGAGGTATAAGCAATGCAAGAGTCACCTTTGATGATTAGGCTTGATAAAGCAAAAAACGAACTTAGATATTCTGTGAACTCAATCGCCACAAAATACGACCTGCCAGGTTATTTAATCGACCTCGTGATGACCTCAGTTCTCTGCGAGGAGCGAGGTCAGCGTCTATCGCTTATGAGTGAGCAGATTACGATTGAAGAAGATAAGGAGGAGGAGCAAAATGGCAAGCATAGACCCGTATCTGAACAAGATTAAACAAGCCATCTATGGCAAGGACGTGCGCACATCAATCTGTGACGCAATCAGCGCAATCAATGTACAGGCTGACTCTGTAACGTCTGCTGAAAGCGCACGCGTCAGTGCAGAGAAAACACGTGTCTCAAATGAGAACACTCGCAAAACTAACGAAACAAAAAGAGTCAGTGCAGAAAGTGCAAGAACCACTGAGTTCAACCGACTAACTGATAAAGTGGATGCGCTCTATGAGGAGATGAAGAAGGCAATCGGCACAGGCGTTAACTTCAACACCATCTATCCTGTCGGCTCTATTTTCATGTCTACCACTAGCACAAACCCTGCCACTTATTTTGGTGGCACATGGGAGGCGTGGGCGCAAGGCAGAGTTGTGCTAGGTGTTGGCTCAAACGGCACCACCAACTACACAACTGCAAACTCAACAGGTGGTGCTGAGTCGGTCAGCCACTATCATACGTCCGCCACATCGGGCACGCCTTCGACCACATCCACTGGCTCTCCTTCTTCAAATGCGACGGGTGCGTCGACTGGAAGCACTGGTGTGCCCTCAACGAGTATAACTGGTGCCGCCACAGGAAGCACCGGCGCTGCAACTGGAAGTACGGGTGC
>CAVAWT010000028.1:19121-22308 GCA_963592435.1 Oribacterium sp.
AAAGATGGGCAACTTTTTTTGAATTTTTCTGTTCAAAACCACAAAAACCTTCCAGTGGATGGGTGAAGGACAAAAAAACCAAACCCACCACTGGAGGTGTGCTATGACAGACAAACAAATACAAGAACTCACACGCATGCGTCAAGAAAACGCAGGCTATGCCCACATCGCAAAAGCACTCGGTCTAACGAAGTCGCAAGTGTCGGGCTATTGTAAACGCCACGGTCTTGACGGACATCTCGCTTCCAACTCACGCGCCACAACCACACCTGGCTTTTGCAAGTGCTGTGGCGCTCCCTTATCTCAAAAACCTAAAACTAAAACTTCTCTTTTCTGCTCCTCTGCCTGCAGACAGGCTTGGTGGAACGCTCACTTAAGCCAAGTAAACAGACGAGCTTTCTATGACATCACCTGTGCTGGCTGTGGCAGAACATTTCAATCCTACGGCAACAAAACACGCAAGTTTTGCTCTCACGCTTGCTACATCAACCACCGTTTTCACAAAGGAGACTAGAGCCATGACTACCAAACAATATGAAGCAGAGTTCATCTATCAGATGTCTATCTCGCATTTCAAAAGCATGCTAAAGCGAGGGCTTATAACGCCTGAGCAATATGGCAGAGCCAACGCAAATTTGCTCAAGAAATATAAGCCATTGCTTGGCAAACTATTCTCAGATTCTGCTTGCAATTTTGAAGGTTTAGAGTGATGTATATGAGTATCAATTAACTCATAAAAGGAGCGTTTGACGTGGCAAAACAAGTAAAACAAATACAAAAACAAGGGCCTTTAATTAAGCGTCAAAAACGCGTGTGCGCTTATGCCCGCGTGTCCATGGAAACAGAGCGACTCAACCACTCGCTTTTTCAGCAAGTGAACTATTACTCAAAGCTCATCAAAGAAAATCCCGAGTGGAGGTTTTGCGGGGTCTATGCAGACAACGGCATCACGGGCACGAAAAACACTCGCGATGAATTTCAGAAAATGCTTCAAGCCTGTCGAGCTGGTGAGGTTGACATTGTGCTCACAAAATCCATCTCACGCTTTGCTAGAAATACGCTCGATTTACTAGAGGTCGTGCGTGAGTTAAAAGCCTTAGGTGTTGAGGTTCGCTTCGAGAAAGAAAACATCAACACGCTTACATCTGATGGAGAGTTAATGCTCACGCTTTTGGCATCTTTCGCTCAAGAAGAAGCACGCTCGATTTCAGAGAACGTTAAATGGGGCACGAGAAAACGCTTCAAGCAAGGAATACCAAATGGTCGCTTTAGAATCTTTGGCTATGAGTGGCAAGGCACGCACTTAGTTGTTGTGCCTGATGAAGCAAAGGTTGTAAAGCGGATATTTGAGAATTTCTTGGAAGGTAAATCGCGCCTTGAAACAGAGCGAGAACTGAACGGTGAAGGCATCACAACTCGTGCAGGCTGCAAATGGCAGGACTCCAACATCAAATGCGTCTTGAACAACATAACCTACACTGGCAACTTACTCTTTCAAAAGGAATACATCAAAGACCCAATCACAAAGAAGCGTTGCAAAAATAAAGGTGAGTTGCCACAGTACTTCATCGAAAACTCACATGAAGCCATCATTGATTATGACACTTGGAAGTTTGTCCAAGACGAGATGGAGCGCAGGCGTGAGTTGGGGCCTCTCGCAAACAAGAGCCTTAACACCTGCTGTTTTACAGGCAAGATTAAATGCCCTTATTGCGGCTTAAGCTACATGCACTCGCAACGCAAAAGCAATGTTCGCAAAGAAGATATATGGGTGTGTGGTTCTCGCAAAAAGAAAAAGGTCGGTGACGGCTGTCCTGTTGGCGGCACCATCAACCATAAAAAGCTAAAAGAAACATGCGCCCGTGTTCTAGGACTTGATGAATTTGACGAGGCTGTGTTCCTAGAGAAAGTCGACTTCATAGAGGTCAAGCAACGTTATGAACTCACCTTCCATATGAAAGACGGCACGGTTGTTGTGAGTGAGTGCATAAACACAGGACATCAAGATTGCTGGACGGCAGAAGCAAGGCAAAGAAAAAGTGAATATATGAAAAAGCGATGGAAAGAAAAGAGGCAAAATGGCTCAGACAAAAACAGTAAAGACGATACCTGCAACTAAGCAAAAGTTCACTTGCGCTCCACTTGGTGAGAAAAAGCGCAGGCGTGCGGCCGCTTATGCTCGCGTGTCCACCGACCATGAAGATCAAATCTCCAGTTATCAAGCACAGGTCGACTATTACACAAAATACATCAAAGGCAGAAGCGACTGGCAATTCGTTGGCGTTTACACAGATGAAGGCATCACGGGCACAAGCACCAAGCGCCGTGAAGGCTTCAAGTCAATGGTTGCAGACGCTCTTGGCGGCAACATTGACCTAATCGTCACCAAGTCTGTCAGCCGTTTTGCTAGAAACACGGTCGACTCGCTTACCACCATTCGCAAGCTCAAAGAAAAAGGCGTGGAGGTCTATTTCGAGAAAGAAAACATCTGGACGTTTGATGGCAAGGGCGAGTTGCTCCTAACAATCATGAGTTCCCTTGCTCAAGAAGAATCGCGCTCCATATCTGAAAATTGCACATGGGGTCAGCGTAAACGCTTCGAGGATGGCAGACCGTCGGTTGCATATAAGCGTTTTCTAGGATATGACCGAGGACCCGACGGTGGATTTGTTGTAAATGAAGAAGAAGCGAAGGTCATCAAACTCATATACTCACTTTTCATGCAAGGCAAGACCTACGCCTACATCAGAAAGCATCTGCAAGACCATGGCATCAAAACGCCTGCTGGTAAGGATAACTGGAGCAAGTCGTGTGTGCAGTCAATCCTCACAAACGAAAAATACAAAGGCGACGCTTTGATGCAAAAGAAATTCACGGTTGACTTCTTAACTAAGAAAATGAAAGAAAATGAAGGTGAGTTGCCACAGTATTATGTTGAAGGAGACCATGAAGCAATCATCGACCCTGAAACCTTCGACCTTGTGCAACAGGAGGTTGAACGCAGACGCATGTGCAAACATGGCAGTGTGCAGCTGTTTTCGTATCGCGTGAAGTGTGCACAGTGCGGAGGTTGGTATGGTCCTAAAGTTTGGCACTCAAATGAGCCTCGCAGAAAAACAGTGTGGCAGTGCAACGATAAGTTCAAGAAAGGCAAAGTGAAATGCTCCACGCCACACTTCAGCGAAGA
>CAVAWT010000029.1:0-7898 GCA_963592435.1 Oribacterium sp.
TTTGAGCCATATTTAGTGAATAAGAGTTTACCTCAACTTTGCAAAATTAGCAAAATTGAACCCTTGCCACAGGCAGGTATCAAGAATAATTAAAAAGTATAGGAATGGTTAAAAGGTATGAATATAAATGCAAGGCTCTAAAAGAAAGACCACCCTCAATCGATTACTGTTTTGCTTGGTACTTGCTTTTTCGACTATACGATAGCCTTATGGCTTAATTGTTGGTTAATAAAAATACCTAGCCTATCGCATTAGATTATTGATATCGTAACGAGCTGCATATATGCCAAGCAGGTCGCTTGCAAAATTATCAAATCCAAGTGTTGCATATTCAATATCGAATGAAGAGGATACAACTCCAGCAGCCTTTAGCTCAGAACTGTTCCTAAACAATTTAGGCTGAGGTCTATTAAAGTCAACTACCAACAGCGCGCATCTTTCATATAAATAGTCATCGTCGCCACGATTACGATTATTAATTGAATCAAAAAAGGAAATATATTTTTCTACATCTGTTTGGCGTTCTTTGAAAGCAACCTGTTTAGATTTAACTGCTTCATCATCATACTCATGGATTGGAATGAGATATACCTCGCCTAGAACAATGTCAGGATACCTGTGGTGAAGGTTTTGTGCCTCAGCGAAGGTTCTCTCAAAGAGAGTGTCAGCATTTTTTGCCAGACTACTCATCTGGCTTCTAACATTAATGACTAGTGTATTTGTCGAATATTCGAATCCATAGTCATCTTTCTTTTCCTGATATTTCATCGGTCCCCAATCTATGGTTTGGGGGTGTTTCTCGATACCTGCAGGAACAATGCAAACATCTTGATCTTTTTGCTTTAGAAAACCTGCGAGTTTAATTTCAGGTTTTGAGTCGCCAAAGTGTGGGTAAATTTGATTTTCGTCTACACCTTGTCTAATCAAATCATATTTTACGGCATCATGAATAAGGTTAATTAATTGAGAGGAGCGAATAGCGGACTCTTTACCTTTTGGGCCTCCAGTCCTAATAGCATCCTCTATTATATTCTTAAATTCTAATAATTGCTCATCTATAAAACACATACAGCAGATAGCTCCTTCTTAACAAGGAACTCATTATATCAAAGCAATTATGAAATGTATAGAGTAGCTCTAGACTGAAAACATACTGACTCTTTGAGTGTTGGTAGAACGAAATCCCATTCTTGGACTTCTTCTTATAGTTGTATATCTAGGTTATATAACTTAATTAGATAGCTGTCTAATTCTTGACCTTGAAGTGACAATATGTCTTTCTTTTCTTCCTCAGTAAGTAAAGGCAAAGAAAATCTTTCAATATACTTTTTCTGATAGCAGAAATAACCGCCCTCGATGGCGTAACTTGTATTAGATACATAGTATTTCATCAAAACAGAATTTAGAATTCTTCTTAGCACTTCTAGCTCAACTCGCTCATTCTGAAAGACGGCATAGCCATTGCAAAACAAGGCATATTCATCATCCACAAGTTTAAACTTAGGAGTATTAGAAAACGTAGGAAACAGCAATTTCTTTCCATATCTATTTAAGCCTTGTGTCCTTCCATAAGCATACCAAGCTACATTATTTGGCTTGCCTTTATCTCTTGAGTCAAGTTCAGACCTCATTAGATACAAATACTCATAAGTCTGAGGATAATCATTCTTTAATTCATCCTCTGGTATAATCTCGAATCCACTCTTTCCTTTCCTGTACGGAAAGATGATATATCTGCAAATATTTTGAAGTTTGGCATCTTTTTTTAGTTCTGGAATTTTGTATAACCTTTTAACTATATCATCCTCGAGATAATGTCGCTTTCCTTCAACAGTTTTATAATAGCCAAGATTGTCGCTCTCAACAATATAGACATCATCACGCAGTGTAGCAATTCCAGTCCTTATAAACTCTTTGATGCCTATAAATTGGTTCTCGATCTTATTTAAGTTTTCCCTTGTTTTTTTGCCTACTAGTTTCCATGAATTATCATCTAATCTATTAAGAGGCATAATATCAAATTCGATGCGATTTAACCCTTCTTGAATATTGTCACAACTCTTCATTACGCAGTATTGCAAATATTCATTCTGTGTTCTCGTTATCTGAATAATGCAGTTATAAGTTCTGACGGGCTTGAATACCATGTTATCCGAGAAATCTAAAATCATTTTTAGGCATTTTCTCAGGCTTATAAATTTTCTTAAACCAGTAGCTGATTTAATTGTTAAAAAATTGTTTGGCACGATATAACTAAGCATTCCATTGCTCTTCAAAAAAGAATACGCATGTTCAATGAAGGCATAGAAGATATTGTAAACACCGCTCCTAGTTGAAGAAAATGTCTCCTTTAAAAATTTTGATGTTTCTTTTGTCATGTCATGGGTATTTACGTATGGTGGATTGCCAAAGATAAAATCATACCCCTTAACATTGAATTCCTCACACCAGTTGCATTTTAGGCTATCGGTGCATTTTATATTAACATTCAGCCCTTCGTTGGATTCGCCAAACATCAAAGGAAGAAGGTTTAGGACAACGTTACACCTCCGGGCGTTATCCTTATCAAGTTCAATCCCAAAGATTGCCTTGTTTAAGATGTCCTTGAATGACATGTTTAGCTTATTGTGTAGCTTTATTGCTGAGGATGCTAAAAAAATTCCACAACCACAACTTGGATCTATGATTTTTGGCAGGTCAGAAAAATCAAATTCAGGTGTTGCTTTGTCAAAAATATAGTCTGCAATGTACTTAGGAGTAAAAACGATTCCATTTTCATTAATATTGTCTTGATCCAACAACGATTCAAAAAACTCTATAATAAATTCGATGCAAATCGGCATGTGTAGCTCACCGAAGTTTTCTATGAGCTCTCGTTTTCCCTTGTTTTGATAGCCTTTCAGGTCTCCTTCATATGCGAAAGGCATAGAAGTTTTACTGGATATATATTCAATCACTGAAGCTTCAATTACTTCATCTGAGAACCCCTCAGACGCTTTCAACAATGCATCGATAATATGTCTATCATCCTCGGTCATCTTATTCCTCTTAATAGTTGTAAATGTTAAGTTTGGTCAATCTTGCCTTAAGCAAAAACAGCTAATTTTCTTAATCGAAGAGTTAAAACTTAACTGATTGGCTTATATGCATATTACCGTAAAAATTAAGATTGTTGTAATAAAATAGCTGAACATAAAGTGGGCTATCTACGCTCGCTGGATCCCCATCATCATCTTGTAATGTTGTTCCTGACCCATGATTTCAAATATGCGTTTGAAGGCTTGCTTATGGGTGTCAAGACTTATGCCATCATCTTCAAGCTGTGCCTGATCGTCAAAGACTGACGATTGACAACTGATAAATCTTAGAAGCGAATAAATAACAGTTGCTTCAAGCGAACCAGCCAGCCCATCGGCATTTACTTTCTCAATCACAGTTTCCTGAAGAGTTAGTCCCTCATAGCCACACGAATGTAAGAAGTACTGCTCAAGAATTCTTCTTGACACATTTTTAACTTCAATTGGAGATCCGTTTTCTTTGTATAAATACTTCAACTCTTCCCATAAAGAAGCGTAGGTATTCTTTACAGGGCTGCAGTTTTCCTTCTGACCAAAGACCTTTGAATCTCTCTCGCAAAGCTCGACCGATGATTTATTGTCACGTTTTCTGACGATAAAGAGAGATACGCCCTCGTAATCATTTACTAACCCATTGGTTACTTCGTTATGAAAATAAGCGTTGTGTGTAAGGATGAATATTTGTTCAATGAACTTTTCGTGGGTTTCAAGTTCGCCCTTTTGCCTCACGAAACTAGAGTGAGTGTCATGACAACAGTTAATCAGCCTCCTGACAAGCGAACTGGTAATAAACAGGCTTCTCGAATCTAAGCTGGAAACTGGATCATCAATGACAACAATCTTTTTCTTTTCATTGACAAAATTTTCAAGCGATGCGCTATCCTCATTTGAAGATAGTTTACTAAAAACACCCTTGCCCATCACAGTTTGATAAAAGTAAAGAAAAGCGATGAAGTTTCGCTCTCCCTCACTTAAGTTATCTGCAACGCTTCCATTCTCTCTAACAACATCATATGTGCCCACGCCTTCCTTATGCGCGACAAGTGAGAAGCCTTGAAATCCAGCATCTCTAAGAAGCTTATTAACATCTTCGATAGTGCTCTCAACATTGACACCTTGTTTGTTGAGTTCATTAATTCTTCCTTGAAGATTTGACGCTATTTTATTCTGTGCGTCAACTTCGTTAATTAATTGCCTGATTTCTGACTGGATCTCTGAAGATTTTTTATCGTGGTTCTTTATGGCGTCATCACACAGAAACCGAACATAACTCCAAGCATCCTGTCTACATTTTGCTTGAGCTTCTTTTTTATTATCGGCAACCTTATTATTGATTTCAATCTTCTCGTTCTCTGCAGCCACAAACTGACTAATATCTTCTAGCAGGTTTGTGGTCTGCTTCCATCCCTCTGAGCCAACAATTAAAGACGGCTGTTTAACTTTCTTACCTAAAAGTTCTAAATTCAATTGAGTGGCGGTCTCAAAACTAGAGATCAATTTCTGATATTCAGACTTTCTAAACTCAGGATAGCTACACTCTAAATTAGCTTTCAACGCATTTAGAACCTTCGTGCAGGTGCTCGAGTATGTCGTGCAAAATTGCTCTAGTTTCCTGATATCTTCTTTGTACTGCTCATCAAAGCACTCACTGAGTTTAGTCTCAAAATCCGAAGGTAGAGGTTGCTGGCAATAGGGGCATTTGCCACTCGCAGATTCTTGGAAGCGGCCATGCCCTTCTTTTACCCAGTCTAAGGCCTGCGTCTTATTTAGAAAAGAGGCAAAACTTGAATTTGAAGTGCTTACAATTGCCTTTTTAAGTAAATCATAGCCAGCAATACTATCAAGAACGGAAGGGTCAGTTATTGAATTGAGGTTGTTATACTTCAAGGTGCCTTTATCATATGCAAGATCTGAGTTCCTCTTCAGCTCATCAAAATTTATCTCCGCTCGTGGTATATGAGCCCCAATGCTCTTTAAAAATTTCTCTTTTGTGCCAGCGTCTGTGCCTAAAGCTTTCTTTAGTTTTGTCCTTGCGTCCTTCGTGAGTTTCCATAATTCTTCAGTAAACGGCGTTTGTAAGGCGTCGATTTCAGCTTGTTTTTCGCTCTGTTTCTCTGCAAATTCTTTGCCTCTAGCTATTGCTTGACCCTGTTCTTCTCTTACCTTTTTTAGTTCCTCATTTAACTGAACATTGGTTTCATTAACCGTTAGTACGCCAGGTATACCCTCGTAGGAATGAAAGTTATCATCTATATACTCTCTATCGAACAGCAAAATATCAAAGTCATCTGCAATATGCCCATCGCTAAAAAATACCTCACCTTGAAAGTGATCATTAATGACTTTGGCAATTGTAGATTTACCTGTCCCATTCCCTCCATAAAAGAAGTTAACTCGGGTTAAAGGCCTTATTTCAACATTTTCAAATGTGGCCCTATTTATTGAGAGAGAAGCTATTACTGATGTCAATTTTTCACTCATGATGATTTCCTTCGATTTCGTTAAAAAGAAATTACTGGCACTTCGTAGCCATGGTCATTAAGAATATGAACTAAATCGGCTTCTTTAACAGCCCAATGTGGTTCTTGAAGTTCGTTGCGATCGGTAACGCATCCAATCTTTAGATCTTGGTGGATTTCTAATAAGGCGGATTTAGTTAAACTGGGCACAGGAATTTTCCAAAATGCAAAATCAAGCATCCCATCTTTTAATTCAAGATGAGTTAAATTACCGTATTCCACCTCAGTGCCTTCTAGTTTACAGATCATCGTTGGGTAGCTCTTAATCTCGTTTTTAGCCTGCTCATCAAAACAAAGCAGACGCTTCCTAATTGAATCTTCGGTATGATCGAGAACAAGTTCGGCTTTTATAGCGAACTTGTCCTTTTCTAAAACGCCGTGCCGCTCTAAAACTATCAGATTGTAAAATTGATTGCTTGTTGCCCGAGGAAGGTGACCGTCTTGTAAAACCTCATCAATTGTAAAGTCTGAACCGCAGTTGATAGTTACATTTGTAACCTTCTCTGCTTGCTGTATATATTGGTCAACGCTTTTAAAGTTGTTAGTCGTATACTTGCAAAACTGAACAAGATCCTCAGAATTCTTTTTTGACAGTTTATTTTCCATAATTAATGTTTACCACCGATTCTGTGTTCTCTATGTATTGACCGATTGGCCCGTTAAAGTTGTTCTGCGTAAAAGAAACCCCTGGCTTTGCTTCAGAGGATTTGCTGTCTAAAAATTCTACATTTGCTATTTCTGGTTCATCTTCACTATCAACATGTGTGTCTTTACCTACTTCGCACAAATCAACATCAATCTCTTTTAACGATTCGCTTAGGCGAGTCACGTCCATGGATCTTTTTCCGCCTGCCTTTGATGGAAATAAAAGATTGTAGGTACTCTCCCCGACAGTATTGCTTCTTCTTTCTGTAACCACAAAATGCAACACCCCTAAAACAAAGGCTTCAAATGCTACCTTATCAATCATGCTGATTTCCGCTTTGGAAATCGTCTTTGCATTTGGGAGAATGTAAAACTGCTGGTTATCCTCTATTGTCGAGTCTTGCTTCATTAATTCAACTAGGACTGAAACAGCCTGCTTTGCATGCTGATTTCCAGACCCAACATTGAGGAATTTATTACAGAAATGTTGAACTCGTGAAATTATGCTGCTCCAATCATTTTTGACATTCGCATCAAAATTCTCGGCAATAAGCACATCACTGAAAGGAAGCACGCCCTCTGCATCTCCTTCACAGGATTTATAGCGAGAAACAGCTGTTTTAATGTTGCTTCCTATTTGCTTAGGCTTTGATGATGAAGGGTCAACAACATTGGCAAGACCATATAAAACAGAGACTTCGTCCAACCCGTCATTGTCCTGCGCTCCAAACTTGTTATGTCTAGTGCGTTGCTTTCTGC
Organism: Oribacterium sp.; assembly: GCA_963592435.1. GTDB lineage: Bacteria > Actinomycetota > Coriobacteriia > Coriobacteriales > Eggerthellaceae > Phoenicibacter. The sequence goes on from CAVAWT010000029.1 coordinate 7,001, forward strand.
ATGTTAGAAGAACGGCAAACAAGAGCCCATTGCACAATCTTATGTCTTTTGAAGGATTCACGGCTTACTCCAACGTATCTGTGTAACTAAAACAACTCACCGTGTAACTATCGCAACTCCACAATAGAAGAAGAACGACATCGATGAAGTTTATTGGATTGAGGACAAAATTCTTCAATCCATAAAAGCCATTATATCACGGCATATAAAGGCGCATTTAACAATGACAATCTATGACAAGAAGGAGCAAAAAAATGCAAACTTTGAATAAACAAGACTGGATTTACAACATCGAGAACCTTGCAGGTGAAGCGTGTCAGAACGCAACACCAGAGCATGTTCGAGATGTTTTTGTTTTATATGGAGCAACAAGTGTTGATGACCTTGATTCATCAAATTATGAAGCCGTATTCTCAGAACTTCAACTCCTAGCTTGTGACTTTTAGCCACTGAGCAGCCAACTCGTCCTAGGCACGACGTTAAAAGGCTCATTTGAGTTGTTGGTTAGCTCTTGGTGGCCACAGGGGCTTGTTCTAAGCCAGCAACACAAATTTCAATTATTAGAAATCGTGCCAGCTTCATAGAACAGAGCTGTCACTCGAATCGCAAAGCGTGAAGTGCGCTTTGAGGATGGAGTGATGGTTATGAATACCTACATACGCATGTCATTTGCGACCTCTCGCTTTGCAGAAAGCTTGAGGTCAAAAAATGACAAACAAAGACAAAAAGCGAGTTTACAAGATTTATTTAAGGTCGGTGAGAAGAATGGAAGAAGTTTCAGAGGAGGTCTATCGAGAATACTACCGCCCAATATGGGCTCACAGGAAGCATGAACAGAAATGTGGAAATTGCATCTGTGAGCGCAGCAAGGACTGGCTCTGTGACGGCGACTGCTTAG
>CAVAWT010000029.1:8527-22276 GCA_963592435.1 Oribacterium sp.
ACAAATCTCACGCACGCTCACTTCCTTATCTGCTTCGACGACCACTTCATCATGGATGTGCATGACGATGTCATACTCACGCAAATTCTGCATAGCGTTTGCAAGTAAATCGCGTGCCGTGCCTTGCACGATGTTTTCCACCAGCTTAGGTCCATAGGTGTTGAGCCGCCCCCATTTCCTGTTGCTGAGCGTGCCTTCATAGGTTATGCACTCGCTACCGAAGTCGTTATATCCCATCTTAGGTTTCACGTAGGCGAGGTTTCTACCTGATGGAAGCGTTATAAAGAGCATGCCACTTTTGTATTGGAACTTGATGCCGTGCGTTTCCTCTGCGCTTCTTTGTTGCACAGCACGCTTCGCACACGCGTCTACACTCCACCAAAACTCGGTGATGTTAGGGTTCGCTTCACGCCATGAGTCAACGAGTGGCTTTAGCTCTTCTTCTTTAAGACCCATCTCGAGAGCACCCATCGCTTTAAATGCGCCTACTGAGCCCCCATATTGACTCGCGAGTTCGCTGACCTTACCTTTCTGACGCAAGTGAGCGTTGACCCCGTGTTTTTCAACTGGAACTCCAAACATCTGTGATGCTGAAGCGCAATAAATATCCTCACCTCGCTCAAACGCCTCAAGCCTCCAATCTTCACCTGCCAACCATGCTATCACGCGAGCTTCTATCGCTGAGAAATCTGCGACAATGAAGCGCGTGCCGGCACGTGGCACAAAGGCAGTTCTGACTAGTTGCGACAAAACGTCAGGTACATCGTCATAGAGCATGGTGAGTGCTTGCACATCGCGTCGCTTCACCAACTCGCGAGGGTTAGATAAGTCGCTCATGTGGTTTTGTGGCAAGTTCTGCAACTGCACCAGCCTGCCTGCCCATCTGCCTGTCCTGTTTGCTCCATAGAACTGAAACATGCCACGCGCTCTGCCGTCTACGCACGCTGACGACTTCATCTTCCTGTATTTGCTAACACTTGAGCGAGATATTTGCTGACGTAAAAAAAGCGCAGGCTTCACGTTATCGGGAGCTGTTTCAACTAGCTCTGCCACGCTTTTCTTATCCAAAGACTCAACGCTTAAGCCTTTTCCTTCAAGCCACTCCTTCATTTGCGACACACTGTTAGGATTTTCAAGCGCCGTGATTGAGCGCAGACGGTTCATATTCTTCGTTGTCACTTGACCGTCCACTGATATCGCACCGTCGACAAATCGTCTATCAACCCTAACGCCACGGTCGTTTATCAGCTGGTCATGGATGTATTGCTCCCACACGAACTTGGGCACAGGAAACTTCTTCAACTTTTGCTGTATGGCAACCTCCACCTCAACATCTCGCAAGTTGTACTTCTTGAAATCTGCCCACTTGACCCCGTCATGCACTGGTAAGTTGCGTGTTCTGCCACCGTTGGTTTTGGTTGGCGGGCAAGGTTTGCAAAAATAAGAGATTAGCTTTTTGCCTGCTTCTATCTTTTGTTTTTCCAAACCTAGAACCACACCTGCTCCTAGAAGTGGCAGTGGTAAGCCAAGAGTGGATGCCCACACCATGGTGCAACGCCATGAGCGCGGGTGAAGGTATGTGCCGCGTGGAAGTTTTAGAAAAGCAGACAAGCACACTCGCTCGAAGTTTGCGTTGTATGCCCACTTGGTGACTGCATCGTCTGTGAGTGCTTGCAAAACGTCAGAAGGCAGACTCTCACCACTTTTGATGTCAACGCACACTGGCTCTGCACCGTCTTTGCTATATGAAAACAGCAAAACTTCAAACGTTCTGCTTTCTGCATATTTGTAAACACCGCTCGAGTTCAAGTCGACCTCAGAGTATGTTTCTATGTCAATTGATAGGTTCTTCATTTCCCACATCCCTTAGATAAATGCAGGTGGGAGTATGCGCCCAGCACACACTCCCACTTATGCAGTTTTCATTTAACAAATACCCGCTATTTCTTTTTCTTGCTTTTCTTTAATGCACGTTTTAAGTCTTTTAGGTAGAGCTTCTGACGCTTGATTTCAAGCTCGTCTTTTTCCTTTTGGCTTTTCGATTGGAAGCGAATCTCAAGCGTGGATGCAATGAAAAAGGCCGCTATGCTCAAAATCAAAACAGCAGTTAAAACCATGACATAAATTCCGAAGCCATCCATGTTTTGACCTCCTGCTCTTATGCCAAGAAGTCGTCGCAGGCTTCAGTTGCAAAATCGCTGGCTGCACTTGCACGACCACCAAGTGGCTCACCAGGACGTAAAACCTGCAGGTTGTTCAAGCCGCATGCAATGCCACGGTTGCCGTTGGTGTTGAAAGCGTAAAGCGAGATTGACGCTCTGCCATAAACGCCACTGTAGACCTCGGAGCGAGTAAGGACAGGGTTTAGATCAGCATCCACAATCTCAGGAGCCTGCGTGGCATTGGCGTTGATGAAGTAGGCGTTTCTGTAAGCTTCATCGTCAGGGCGCTCAACATCACCGTCACGAAGTGGCGTTTTGATAGCCTCGAGCTTTGGCACGCTTTTAGATGTGCCTTTGAGCTTCGATTCACCTTCCTCATAAGCTGCCTTAATTGCGTCCTTAATCTTGTTCACCGTGGTTGTGTCGTCTTTTGGAATAATCAAGCTCACTGAATACTTAGGTGTGCCACCATTGATGGACTTTGGCTCCCATGCGTTTACATAACTAAATCTTGTGTTTGGGCCTGTAATAACTTTAGTTGGGTTTACATATTTAGACATTTTGGTCCTCCTTGAAATCAATTTGTGCTGTTGTAATTTCTGGTCGTTTGTCTGTTTCTTTTACCAGTGTTGGTTTGCCTGCTGGCTTCTCAATGAAGTCGCAAAGCAACTCTTGGAACTTCGCTTTTCCAAGCAGACGCGTCATGGCAGTTATGCCTCTGAGTTTGCTCTCGTAAGGGTCAAAGCCTGCTTGTTTGACGACGCTTGCCACTTGCTCCTCATCTGTGAAGTGCCTTGTTGACCTGCCTTCCACAAGCTTGAACCCGCGCCACTTTTTACCTTTGAGAGCTTGAGCCAAGGCATAAGTTTTAACGTCGTCTGCCCATGCTTTGAGCTCATCTGTTTGAGCAAGAACATCTGCCACTTCATCATCTGTAAGCGTTGTAGGATCAGCGAACTCATGGCGTGCAATCTCTAGGTTGGCTTTGGCTCTGCATCTGCACGTTGCCTTTGCTCGACAAAACCTGCACCACGAACCTGCACTGAAATCTCCTGTGCCATCAAATGCAGACTCCGCCTTTGGCTTGAGAGTGTTCTGTGCCCACGTGAGCAGTTCATCTTTGCTTGTTGACCACTCGCTTATGTTCGCTTTGCGGGGCTGGAAGATACACATGTTCACGCTCTCGATGTCGTAGAGTTGTTCAAAGATTGCAATCGCACCTAAGGCATAAAGCATCATCTGCGGGTTCTTCTCAGATGTCACTTCCACGCCTTGACCGTATTTAAAGTCAATGACGGTTAGTGTACTGTCTGCCACAATCACGCAATCCGCTGTGCCAAAGCCGTTAGGCACCCAGCGTGAGAAATCGAGCTTTTGCTCTATTAAAAGCACTGGGTCTTTACAGGCGGTCTTTGCGTCTGCGAACTTCTCTAGGACATAGCTCGCGTAATCGGCGGCACACTCTTCCATTTGAGCGTCTAGATGCTTGAAGGTGTCGCGTGGGTCTTTGGTGTCTTGACCCAGCTCCTGCTTTAGCAAATGCTCACAGAGTGCATGTGCTTCTGTGCCTTCTTCTGCATAGACGCTCGTTTCGTCTGCCATGCTTTCACACAACCGAACGCTTGCAGGACAGTTAAGCCAGCGGGTGGCAGATGAAGCAGAGAGCAGTGCGTGCCTAGCCATTGTTCAGCTCCTTTGCGTCTACCATAAGGACTGCGTACTTTGCAGGCTCGACATCCGAGAGTTTGCTTGCGCCGTGTTTGCGTAAAAGCCCTCGAACCGCTTCTGTGTAACCTTTGCGTGATAGGTCTGCCAGCGTGCTTCTTACCTGCTCTAGTGTGTAGGCTTCTGCCGTTGGTGTCGCTTCGGTTGCTGTTGGCTCTGCTTCCGTGGGTTTTGCGGCTGGCGCAGGCGTGCCTTCAGAGCCTGCAAGCTTTGCCTTGATCTCATCAATGGCAGATACCGCATAACGGACAGCGTCCTGTGTGTCGTTTAGTTTGTTGATTAACTCTTGAGTTTCCATTTTTCTGTTCACCTCTTTTCGTTGATTGACATAATTGCTTTGAGAGTGCGTGCGCCGCCGCGTCGGCTTCTCGAGACAAGGTCAAAAGCCCTGCGACCAGCTCGAGGTCTGCTTGGCGCGTATTCTTGACATCCATTTTTCTGTTCACCTCCTTTGCGTGTTCTCGGTGGTTTGTAATTCTTCGAAGGAAGTGAACCCGTGGCGTGAAGGTAGTCTTGGGGTTTGTTCCTTCACCCATCCACTGGAACGTTTTGGTGGTTTTGAACAGAAAAATTCAAAAAAAGTTAAAAAATTTTTTGAAGTCGCCCTCTGAACTCGGATTTAACATGAAAATTCTTTATTAACTATTACTATGTTATAATGTGAAAAACTAAGTTATAAAGGAGTTGGCAAATGAAAAACGAGATATTTGGATTACCTGTGAGGGTTGAGCCTTGGAAGCGTAAAGGCGCATTGCCACTGTATATAGAAGATGCCTACGATTTCAGCACAGCAAGCATTGCAAACGCTCGGTGTATAGTTGCGCAACCTGCAGGTGAGGTGCCAACCATGCCCGCCTTAAAGAAGCAACTTGCGAAAATCTATGAGGTCGACAGCGCACCCGTTGTTCTAGACTTGAAGCATCTTTCACCTGAAAGAAAGCGGAGCTTGATCAAGAACAACATCTCATTTGTTACGAATAAGCAGGCGTATCTTCCGTTCCTTGGAGCGATGTTATGCGATGAGAGCGAAACAAAGGTGAGATGCGACAAATTCTATACTTCAACGCAACAGGTGTTTTTGCTCTACCTTTACAGCAATAAAAAGCAGTTCTATGTAAAGGAAGCCTTGGATGTGTTTTCTTTTACTCCCATGACGCTTTCTCGTGCCGTCAAGCAACTGGAAGCAACGGGGCTGTTCAATGTGCAAAAGCAAGGTGTGAGCAACATTATCGAACCGAGATTTAGCAGGCTCGAGCTGTTCGAGAAAGCGCAGGCTTACCTGTCAACGCCTGTTCGCATAAGTGGATATATAGATAAGAATGAAATAAACGCAAACATGGTTCTTGCTGGCGAAAGTGCCCTAGCTAAGAAATCCATGCTCAACTCCAGCAATGTTGCAACCCTGGCAATGTTCGAGAAGAACTTCGACAAAGAACGTCTGTCGGAAGAATTAATTGGCCCAACCCACCAAGTGAAACTTGAACTTTGGAAATACAAACCTGCTCAATTTTCAAAAGACAAGTGCGCCGATTCGCTCTCTGTTGCACTATCATTTAAGAACACAAATGACGAGCGCATCGAGCAGGCAGTCGAGGAAATGTTAGCAAGAGAACTGGGTGAATAATGGTTAATGGACTAGCAAAATTCAAAGAGTATTTAAGTCCGGCGTCAGTGTGGATATCGAGGGATAAGGGAATATCGAGAAGAAGTACAGCTCCTCACCACTGGAATTATCCGGTGATGGGGCCTTTCCATTTTATTTCTTAAGATTAATCCTTCCTGCAGTTACAATAGTTACCGCAAAGCATGCTGCTGTTCCTGCAATTCCTGCTGCCGCTTTTAATCCGTTCTTTACTTTTTGTGCCTGCTGATTTCTACAAGCTTCACAATACTTATGCTTATATCCATCCGGTAATGGCTTCATACAATTTTTATTTTTACAAACTTTATTTTCCATCTTCATCGTCTCCTTCCAATAACTGCATTTCTTCTACACAAGGTAATGCTTGTATTTTCCTCCTTATATCCGGCAATGCTTTAGTCCAATAGTTTTCTGGTGCTGGGTCGATTAAATCAAGACGCTCTACAAGTCCCTTGGTGCTAAGGTATGCTTTTTCTATGTAGTTTGCATAATACTGTAAGCTTTGACGAGCTGCAGCGTTTTCTCCCATTTCTTGATATGCCATTGCCTCAGCTAATGAAACAATATTTACAGCACTTAAACTTTCACGAATTTCATTCATTCGCTGGCTTATTTTGTCAGGGGTTGCGCCTGATGATAATTTTCCTAAAAACGACTCTGGTTGTTCTTTTATAAATACCAAATTTACATTTTGACTTTGCATTAGAAGATTTCTGCTGTCCTCAGCATCTGACGCAATTTGAAGCAAAGCCATTGCCTTCAACTCTGGATTCTTTATTTCCATCGCTTGAAGCAACTTTTGTTGACAACTATAAGCCATTGCTAATCTATCATATTCTTGCCCTTGTCTAACCTCTTCTATTGCTAACTGCACTACCTGAATTTGCTCTGCAATCTGAGCCATTTGCATCTGCGAAGCGTAACTGGTCATCGCCTGGGAAATTGCAGGAGATAGATTTACACTCTTAAGAGATATTGTTGAAACGATTTTATTAGTTTCTGGATTCACAAGATTGGCCATTAATGAACCATCTTTCTTCGTCATCAGCCTCAATGCACCACTTGCAATTTTTGTTTTTTGATCATCTGTTAATATTGCCTGAAACGTCTGCTCTGGAACACTCGCTTTCACTAAATTAATGAACGCAGGTGCTGAATAAAGCATATGCTCTATCTTTGAAAAGACTTCTTTTGCGCCTTTCAAAAGTGGGCGTGCCACTTCTGGCATTTCATTAAAATATTCTGTTAAATCCTCACTGTACTCAGATGCATTTACGATTTCAATATCATCCGGTGAAATATGTATTGCATCATCCATATACAACAACTCCTTCCTAATTATTCCTAATAGAATTAGAAATTTTCGCGAATTATTGAATCTCTTTAATTTTAAATGTTGTTTACAAGTAAGTGTTCAGTAATTCCATATATGGTTGACCAGCTTGCAGTTTTCTCAAATTCTTCTCTGAGCCAAATTTCATCAGCACTGACCAACGATCTTTTACTGTTTTATCAGGCATATACCCAATCTGCGGTATCGCATTTGGTGTCAACCGTGCTGAGTAATCTCAAAAGGTCACTTATTCTCAGAAATCTTTTCAATCGCAAACCCCCACATCAGAGGCCTATTTCCAAAATTTCTCAAAAAACTTTTAAGTTTTTCTGTTCAAAACGCATGAAACGTTCCAGTGGATGGTTAGAAGGACAACACCCCAGACCATCCATGTGCGACCTAGGGCGTGACTCCTTCAAAAGATTAACCACCACAGAGATGAAGGAGGCACGAAGCCATGAGAGCAAGAAACCCAACATAGGAAGCCACACCATCACAGACTTTTTATTAACCCCTAGTTTTTTAGAAAGGAGGACTGTTTACTATGCAGTTTTCATTATTTTACGCAGACGTTTGTGGCGCAGCGCAAAACAATAAATACCCGCACAAGCACGTCGTGCAAAGTGCAGACGACCTACGTGCGTGTGTGGCTCATGACTACGTTTGTGCCGAGTATTACAAAAATGAGCGAAGCAAGCAAAACTTCATCAAAAGCGACTGCCTAGCCTATGATGTTGATAACGAGGACACAGATGAGACAAGCGACTGGGTTACACCAGCCACGCTTGAGGACGCATTCCCGGATGTGAGCTTTGCGGTTCACTTCTCGAAAAGCCACAACGTTGCGAAAGGCACGAAGTCGGCTCGACCTCGCTTTCATGTGTTCTTTCCAATAAACGAGGTTGTAAGTGCGACAGACTACAAATACTTAAAAGATGCCGTCTACAGCACGTTCCCTCGCTTTGACCCAAACGCCATGGACGTGGCACGCTTCTTCTATGGCACTGCTAACCCGTCAGTTGAGTTCCACGAAGGCATCTTCAATGTGGACGATTGCTTGTTCGCAGACGACGAGTTCGACAAAGACCTGCCACAAGGCGTGTTTGGCGGCCAGCCGATAGGTGAAGGCAGGCGCAACTCTGCGATGTCGCACTTCGCTGGACGCATCATCAAAAGGTATGGCAGCACCGACACAGCGTATAACGCGTTTATGGAGCACTCACAGTTGTGCGACCCGCCACTGGAGCAAGCAGAGCTTGACCAGATATGGGCATCCGCTGAGAGGTTCTACAAAAACACAATCCTCAAAAGCGATGGCTACATCGAACCTAGTGCGTATAACCTAGACTACAAGTATATGCCAAGTGATTATTCTGACTTAGGGCAGGCAAAAGTAATCGCTGAAGCGTTAGCAGACAAGATTGCGTTCACATCAGCCACAGGTTGGCTTCACTACAACGGCACTCGCTGGGAGGAGTCTGAGGAGCGTGCCTTCAAGGCATACGTCGATTTATCTGACGAGCAGCTAAAAGAAGCGCAGGACGCTCAGACAGCACTGTTCGAGAAACTGCTCGATATGGGTGTGCCAGCCTATGTTTTGAGGACTTGTGGCAAGGAGCTAGACAAGCTTGCAACGGCTGAAAATGCCTACCTCATAAGCAAGTTTAGGGAATCAGTTCAATACTTGAAGTTCGTAAACAAGCACAGGTCGGGCTCGAGCGTGACTAACGCATTCAAGCATGCACGCACCCTTATGCTAAAAGACATCCAAGACTTCGACACGCATGAGTTCTTGCTTAACACCCCTGCTGGCACTTATGACCTACGCTACGGTCTTGACGGTCTAAGGACTCACAGAACAGAGGACTTCATCAGCAAGGTTTGCATGACCTCTCCCAACTCTGACAACAAGGAGCTATGGCTTGATGCCGTGAATGAGTTTTTCTGCAAAGACACAGAGCTGATTGAGTATGTGCACAGATGCGTCGGTCTTGCTTGCATTGGCAAAGTTCATCAAGAAGCACTCATGATTGCTTATGGTGAAGGCAGAAACGGCAAGTCGACCTTTTGGAACTCTATATCTCGCGTGCTAGGAAACTACTCTGGCTCAATCTCATCAGATGCACTCACGGTCGGTTGCAAAAGAAACGTGAAGCCTGAAATGGCAGAGCTCAAAGGCAAGCGTCTTGTTATGGCAGCTGAGCTTGAAGAAGGCGTGCGCCTTAGCACATCAATGCTAAAGCACCTTTGCTCCACAGATGAGGTTACAGCAGAAAAGAAATATCAATCGCCTTTTAGCTTCATTCCAACTCACACACTTGTGCTCTACACAAATCATCTGCCACGTGTTGGCGCAAACGACGAGGGCACATGGAGGCGTTTAATCGTCATTCCATTCAACGCGAAGATTGACGCAAAGCAAGACGTCAAAAACTACACAGATTACCTGCTTGAGAAGTGTGCAGGAGCAATTTTGAAGTGGGTCATCGAAGGCGCGAAAAAGGTAATAGATGCAGACTACAAGCTCACAAAACCTAAAGCCGTCGAGGACGCCATAGGAATTTATCGTCAAAACAACGATTGGCTTTCCAAGTTCTTTGACGAGATGTGCGTCATAGGCGATGCCTACGACCAGAAATCAAGCCAGTTATACCTTGAGTATAGAGCGTGGGCACAAAGGACTGGTGAATATGCGAGATCCACTGCTGACTTCTACTCAGCACTCACGTCCGCTGGCTTTGAGCGAAAGAAAACGAAGGCTTGCAATTTGGTTTTAGGGCTTCGGTTAAAAAGCGATTTTATGGACTAAATGGGTGGAGCGAGGTGGAAGGTGCGATGAGCGCAAAAACTGAAAATTCCGTCAATATTGAGAAAAGTTTGCACTTTTCACTTCCACTTCTGTGCATTTTTGCGTCAGAGGGTGGACTTGACGGAATAGCGAAATGTGCTCTGAACTGGGAAGGTGGAAGTGTTGGAACTTCTATCTATTACTTTTGTTAGTAAAAAAAATATAAATATAAAAAATTTTTATATATAGAAAGTTATAGAAATCATTTCCTTCACTTCCACCATAAAAGAAAGGACTTAAAAATTGATTAAAGAAAAAGACATAGAGCAGGCATTGGTTAAGGCTGTGAAGGCTAAAGGCGGAATGTGTGTAAAGCTGAGTGGCACAGGCATTGACGGCATGCCAGACAGGCTTGTGCTAATGCTTGAAGGACGGGTGGCATTTGTTGAGGTTAAGGCACCAAAGCAAAAACCGAGAGCATTACAGAAGGCTGTTATGAGAAAGCTAGAGCGCATTGGCTTTAAGTGCTATGTCATTGACGACAAGAGCAAGATTGAGGAGGTGTTGCGTGAAGTACAGAGCGCATAAATATCAAGAATACGCTACTAAATTCATTGAAGATAACAGCGAGTGTGCTGTTCTTTTAGACATGGGTTTAGGCAAAACAGCCATCACGCTTAAGGCATTGATGAACTTAATGTTCGACTCGTTTTTAGTCAGACGAGTGCTGGTGATAGCACCACTTCGCGTAGCAAAGACCACATGGCCTGATGAGGTGAAGAAGTGGGACGACTTCAAAATGCTGTCGGTTGCCGTGGCAACAGGTGACGTTACCTCACGCACACGCGCCTTGGAAGCGAAAGCCGACATCACAGTTATCAACCGTGAGAACGTTGCATGGCTCGTTGAGAAAAGTGGCGTTAAGTTCGACTTTGACATGGTGGTCATAGACGAGCTTTCGTCTTTCAAGAACTACCAATCAAAACGCTTCAAGGCGCTCATGACGGTGCGACCGTTCGTGAAGCGTGTTGTGGGGCTGACTGGCACACCAGCATCTAACAGTCTTATGGACTTGTTCGCTGAGATGAAGCTGATTGACAAAGGCAAGAGGCTCGGTCGCTTCATCACGAAATACAGACAGGAGTATTTTACGCCTGACAAAACAAATGGTGTGGTCGTTTATTCCTACAAGCCACTGCCAGACGCTGAAAAGCGAATATATCAGAAAATCAGCGACATCACCATAAGCATGAAGGCGACAGAACACCTGGATATGCCAAAACTGATTAACAACACACGCTTCGTTGCAATGAGCAAATGCGAAAAGCAAGCCTATGATGATCTTAAGAGAGACTATGTCCTTAATTTGGTTAAAGAACAGGTAACTGCACAGAACTCGGGTGTTTTGGCAGGCAAGTTATCTCAGATGGCAAACGGAGCGATTTATGATGACTTTGGCAAATCTCACATCTTCCACGAGCGAAAACTTGACGCACTGGAGGACGCAATAGAAGCCATGAGTGGCAATCCTGCTTTGGTGGCTTATTGGTTCAAGCACGACCTTGAGCGAATAAAAACCAGGCTGGATAAACTGGAGGTGGCTTATCGTGAGCTTAAGAGCGAAGACGACATTAGGCAGTGGAACGCAGGAAATGTGCCTGTTGGCTTAATTCACCCAGCAAGTGCAGGACACGGTTTGAACTTGCAAGCTGGTGGACATCACCTCATTTGGTTTGGGCTTACGTGGTCGTTGGAACTCTACCAACAAACCGTGGCACGCCTTTATCGTCAAGGTCAAACGTCAAAAAGCGTTGTGGTTACACACATCGTTTGTGCTGGCACGATTGATGAGGACATCTTGTTAGCCTTGAAGCGCAAAGACAAAACGCAGGCAGGTTTGATTGATGCAGTCAAGGCATGCCTGTAGGCACATGACAATCAGAGTAAAAAATAGACAATCAGAGTAAAAAATAGACAATCAGAGTCAATCCGAGGGTTTTACAAGCACGTTTATACCTTGGAGGTAAAACTCATGAACGAGAAACAAAAGGAAGCGAGGGCGTATCTTTCGCAAATTAAAATTTTAGACAAGAAGGCACAAAGCCTGTGCGAAGCAGTAGAGCGACTGCGCAGTATGGCTACAACACCAAAGGTTCAGACCCTTGATGGCATGAGCGTTCACGTTCAAACAGATGAACCAGCGTTCATTAAACTCCTAGCGAAAATCGAGGAGCGTGAGGATGAACTGACGTGGACACTGCAGACGCAACTGGATTTGCAAAAGCAGGTAAACCTTGCGCTGGCTGAGATGGACGACAGCAGGCTCATGCTTGTTTTAATCTACCACTACATCGATTATTTGAGTTGGAGTGAAATGGCAGACAAGATGTGCGTTAGCAATTCAACGTGCAGGCGTTGGCATGTGGACGCACTTGACGCATTCAATGTGCCAAAATGTCCGATAGAAATTATCAATTTAAAAAGTTGAACACCTTTGAGCAGGCGTGAACACTTGTAATCCACCTGCATAAGTGATAGATTATAGTTGTCGAAAAATATGAAATACAAAAACCTTTAGACCTCGTGAGTGCAACTCGCGGGGTCTTTTTGTTTTACGCGAAAGGATGTGTGACGCTCATGCCCTACAAGCCTGAACAGGTGTGTGCATGGCCTGGCTGTTCTAAGACATCGCACTCACGTTACTGTGAAGAACACGCCCTGCAAGCCAGCAGAACCTACGAGAGGTGCATTCGTGACCCACGCACCCGCAAAGCCTACGGTCAAACATGGAAGCGAGCAAGAAACAAATACGTGCTCACTCACCCCTTCTGCGAGAGGTGTTACAAAAACGGTCGCATGAAGATGGTTGATGAGGTTCACCACATCGTTCCTGTGAGGCTTGGTGGCACACATGACCCATCAAATCTGATGAGTTTATGCAAGTCTTGTCACACAAAAATTCACGAGAAAATGGGTGACAGACACGGCTCTTAGACCAGCATGTGGTAGGGGTCATTTTATCTTAAAACCCCAGTTCAGAGGGCAAAACGGCGCCCCCTCTCGTGCGCAAAAAGTGCGTATTCAAAAGGGTTATTAAAGAAAAGCAACGCAAGAGGTGATAAATGCCAACGAAGTCAAACAACACAGGTGGCAGAGGCGGAGCACGCCCTGGTGCTGGCAGAAAGAAGAAGGCTGTCAAAGAAAAAGCGGAAGCTGGAAACCCCAGTGGCAGACCGCTTATGGTGCTTGACATCCCTGAAATTGAGGGAGTTGAGATGCCAAAGCCGCACGACTTTCTCTCAACCGACCAGCGTGACGGCCAGCCACTGCAAGCAACAGAGGTCTATGAGGAAACATGGAACTGGCTACATCAAGTCGGTTGTGCTTGTAAAGTCTCGCCACAGCTGATTGAACGCTACGCCATGTGTTCTGCACGCTGGATTCAATGCGAGGAGATGAACAGCAAATTAGGCTTTTTGTCTAAGCACCCAACAACAGGAAAGCCGATACCTTCACCTTTCGTAAACATCGGCATCAACTACATGAACCAAGCAGTGCGACTTTGGAATGAGATATTTCAAATTGTCAAAGAAAACTGCTCAACCGATTATTCAGACCCCGCTCCTCAAAACGACTTGATGGAGCGCCTTCTTCGAGCTAGAGAAAGGAACTAAACGCATGTTTGAAAAAGTAAATCCAGCACACCCTGATAAGGTGGCTGACAGAATTGCAGGAGCAATTGTGGACGCGGCCTACAAGGCAAACAAAAACCCTCACATCGCAGTTGAGGTTTTGATAGGTCACGGAAACTGCCATGTTGTGATTGAAACAGACGTGGCACTTCGCAGGCGTGAAGTAAAACAAATTGTCGAGCGCATTGCAGGCAAAATGAGAACACAAGTAAAGATTGTGCCTCAAGACATGTCGCTATCTAAAAACCAAGAGGGCGTTGTTCGCTGTGGTGATAACGGCATCTTCAAAGGCGTGCCAACAACTAAAGAGCAAGACAAGCTCACGCAAATTGCAAAAGACATCTACGAGCAATTTCCAACAGACGGCAAGTATATCCTCGACGGCAAGCGTCTGATAATTTGTCAAA
>CAVAWT010000030.1:0-21999 GCA_963592435.1 Oribacterium sp.
GCAAAACGTGGGAAAAAGCTACAGGACTTATTTGAAATGGGTAAACGAACAAAAAGCCATGGTGTCAGACATGTTGTGAGGAAACACAAAATGCCTAAGCGAACTCTTGGAAATCAATGAGTAATTTTTATTGAATGGGTTTGAGGAGGCGTTCAAGGATGCAAAGCATCCGCGTTCCGACTCAGATGAAATAAAAATTGCGAATGGGTTGATTTCCTCGTGTTCGCGTGGCGTTTTGTGTTGCGATTCAGTGGTGTCAGACATGTTTTTTGTAACTAAACCCATGGCAGGCATTTAAAAAGAACCCACATAACTAAGAAGGTTAATTCTTACACAGAAGTTAGCTGAAGATCCTTATCAATTAAATCACGAACATATTGAGAGCGCGTAATTCCAAGACAACCTGCGCGATTGTCAATTTCAAACAACGTTTCTGCAGGAATTTTAAAAGTCATAGTTTTTGTCTTGCCCTCACCAAGTGGTGGTCTTCCAACAAAAACTTTCTCAAAAGTGCCCGACTCCCAAGCATCCTGCTCATACTTCTCACCAATCTCATCCATTTGTGCTTCGCTCAAGCCAAGCCTTCTGTTAATTTCTTCTCTATCCATCTTTAATACCTTCCTGCTAGTCCAAGTTCCGCCAGCGCCTTATTCGTTGGAGGGGTGAATCCATGAAAAACAATCGCGTTACCATCGATATCAATTCGATACACGATTTCAACCAATCTTCCTTTCGAATCACTTCCAATCGCCATGAATTCCTCCTCATCTTTGACCATTCTTCGTACCTCAGCAAACACATTCCTAAATGCGCTTTCAACATCTAAATCCTCTAACTCTGGATGCTCCTCATGAATTCGTGGATGTATAATAATTTCCATCTGTATATAGTAACACGAAAATACAATGAGGTCAAGACTAGTTACTTTCCTCCAAGCACCGTTGCCACTACTTACATTCCACTTAAACGTCGCATTTCATTCAATTCACAAAAAAGCCGAGGCTCGCTTAAAACCTCGGCTTCAGTGTGTTGCAGGTTGTTAAATTGAAATTGTTAATTTGGCCAATTGGGTTCAATGACTCCTGAAGCATTGGTGTTGAAATCTTCATGGCTAGGCGTCAGGAAAGGATCAATGGCCCACATAGAACAGTCAACTGTTAAAGATGAACAGTTCTTAAACACTCCGTCCATGCCAGTCAGCCACTCACTCTGCTCTCTGACATTAGAAGTATCAAAGTTTGAAACATCAAGGAACGTAAGAGAGGAACAATCCATAAACATGTAGCCCATCTCTCTCACTGCAGTCGTATTAAACTTCGTAACATCCAGAGACTCAAGTGAGGAGCAACCCCAGAACATGCCCATCATGCTGGTCACTTTACTTGTATCCAAATTCGAAACATTAAGGGACTTTAGTGATGAGCAATGACTAAACATCGTGTCCATCCACTCTACATTACTCGTTTTAAGCTTAGTAACATCCAGAGACTCAAGTGAGGAGCAACCGCTAAACATGCAGCTCATATCAGTCACTTTGCCTGTGTCGAAATTCGTGACATTAAGAGACTTTAGTGAGGAGCAATCATTAAACATATAAGACATACTCGTTACATTGCTTGTGTTCCAATTTGCCACTTTCAAAGAAGGTAGTGAGGAGCAACCACTAAACATGCCACTCATATTAGTCACTTTGCCTGTGTCGAAATTCGTGACATTAAGAGACTTTAGTGAGGAGCAATCATTAAACATATAAGACATACTCGTTACATTGCTTGTGTTCCAATTTGCCACTTTCAAAGAAGTTAGTGAGGAGCAACCGCAAAAAAGATTCTTCATGTCTGTCACATTCGACACATTCCAACCAGAAAGATCTAAGGACTTCAAGGAAGAACACAAACAGAACATCTCGTTCATTGTGGATACTTTCGATGTATTCCATTTAGAAATGTTTTCGAGACTTTCTAACGCATTGCATTTTTTAAACATCCGATACATATACTCACACTTGGAGACATCCCATTTAGAAAGGTCACCTACACTTACAAGCTCGCTACACTCAAAAAACATGTAATTCAAGCTTTCGACGTTCGCAGTGTTCCAATTGCTCAAATTGAGGTTTTTTAATGCAGAACATTTACCAAACATTTGAGTCATTGTAGTTACACTAGATGTGTCCCATTTTGAAATTCCATCAATCGTTTGAGCTTGAACGCCATAAAAGCATCCGACCATGTTAGTTGTTTTAGAAGTGTCTATTTTGTCCAAATTGCTGATGGCTGTTAAGCTCTTTTCTCCTCCCCTGAGGTCAAACCAGGATTTCATATTTTTGGGTTGAATTCCATCATCCACAACCGTTACATTTGTAACGAGTCCTCCCAACTCACGGCCTGTGGTGGCATGACCCCACTTACACCAAGGTGCTGACCCCTCAAGGTTTTCAATTCCAGAATATACATACGTCGCAGTCTTCCCATTAAACTTGCTTCCCTCAGTTGGCACAGTGCTGCGCTTATAGAAATTGAGTGAACTGTCGTCCTTTGAATAAACAGCAAAAGCTTGAGGGGCTCCACTGCTGTTTTCCTTCCACTTTGCGTAAAGCGTTGTGTCAACGGTGATTGGTGTCGAGAAATTAAATGATTTCGTTAACGCTGAATCGGAATACCAGCCGTCAAAAGTGTAGCCACTTTTCGTTGGATTTGCAGGTTTCGTGGCAGTTTTTCCACTCTGAACAGTTTGCTTTGCGACAGCTGTTCCTCCGTTAGAGTTGAATGTGACTGTGAAGGTTGTCGCAGGAGTTGGGGTTGATGGTTCAAGTTTTGAATAGCCTCCCCAGCCTCCGTCAGCTTCTGCTTTCCATCCAAGGCTCGCAAGGTATTTCTGTTCATTCTCATCTGTTGTGTAGTTGTGGGTGCCAGTTGTGGCATAAGGATTATATTGCCTTAAAACTTTGACATAATCTGTTGCGCCCGCCTCAACTGTCCTCCAGCCCTCACCTTCATAAGTCCAGCCAGCTTTGACGCACTCGTCTTTTTCGTCAGCACTTGTTGTGTAGTGATGATCGCCACCTGAAACATATTTGTTATAAAGGCGATAAACTGGCTTGAAATCTTCAGAAGTTGGTGCGTACCACTCGATCTGCTCATAGACCCATCCAACTTTTGCAATGTTGTCGCGCTCGGACTTGCTTGAAGTATAAAAATGCTCGCCAGTCCATTTGTTATAAAGCCTAAACATCGCAACACGAGAACCGTCGGTTGATGTTTCTTGATCGGAATCCTCACTCAAAGACGAATTGGGTATTAAGGAATAAGGGTCAGGTGAACCCCAGTTAATTGACACATTCGCATCCCTAACGTCAGCAAAAGCGATAACAGAAGTGAACGCTAAAGAGGCAAATATTGCTAGAATGCAGGAAAGGATCGAGATCTGACAGCGCTTAATTATTCTCTCTCTCATCGTAAATTGCCAAATCACAAAAATCATCCCCTTTAGGTTGAAAATTTTGAGGCAAAAAATAAAATTATTGCTTGCCTCCCTGTCAAGATTCATTATTGCACACCGACCAGAAAATTAGTTGCGCAACTTTTTTTAAATGTGTAAACGAACAAAAATTCATGGTGTCAGACATCTTTTAGAAAAACTCAGAAAAACGCAAAATGCCTAAGCGAACTCTTGGAAATCAATGAGTAATTTTTATTGAATGGGTTTGAGGAGGCGTTTAAGCGAGCAAAGCGAGCGCGTTCCGACTCAAATGAAATAAAAATTATGAATGGGTTGATTTCCTCGTGTTCGTGTGGCGTTTTGTGTTACAGATCAGAGCTGTCAGACACCAACCTAAAACCTAAAACCTAACACCTAAATCCTTAAATTGCGAATGGGTTGATTTCCTCGTGTTCGTGTGGCGTTTTGTGTTACGGATCAGTGGTGTCAGACATGTTTTTTGTAACCTAAGCGTATGGCAGCCATAGCATCCCAGCAAGACTAACATGCAACTTGGGGGGGTGTCTTGGGGGGTGTCTTGGGGGGGTGTCTTGTGGGGATTATTTGTGGCGAGAATTTAGGGGTGAAGCAGACGAAACATCGCCATCAAGGTCAACAAAATTGTCATTTGCAAATTCAAATTGAGCAGCAAGACCAATCATTGCTGCGTTGTCGCCACAAACATCTTTAGGTGCAACCCTGAACTCGACGTTTAGGCGTTCGCACATCTCTTCATAAGCGTTTCGAAGGCGAGTGTTGGCAGCAACTCCCCCACCGAAGCAAAAAGTTTTTGCTCCTGTTTGCTTCAATGCATCTGCTGCTTTTGCAACTTGAACATCACAAATGCTCTGTTCAAATGACGCACAAACATCAGCCATGTTTTGTCGCGTTAAATCGCCTCCATTTTCAGCCTTAAGGCGCTCAAGTTCAAGAATAACAGCAGTTTTTAAGCCTGACAAACTCATCTTTAAGTCGTGCGAATGAAGAAGTGGTCGAGGCAACTTTACCTCATCTGCATCTCCATCTTCTGCCAAAGCAGAAATCTCAGGACCTCCAGGATAGGGTAAGTTCATTGCTCGAGCAATTTTGTCAAATGCTTCTCCAACAGCATCATCTATTGTGCCACCGAGGACAACATAGTCCCCCCAGTCTCTCACAAGAACGAGGATTGTGTTGCCACCAGAAATCAAAGAAGCAACAGCAGGGAATTTAATTTCAGAATTTCCCAACTTGTTAGCAAACAGGTGCCCTTCAAGATGGTCAACGAAGATGAGCGGTTTTTCTGCTGCCCAAGCAACACCTTTCGCAAAAGCAACTCCAACAACAAGAGATCCAACAAGACCAGGATGAGATGTCACAGCAATTGCGTCAACTGAATCGTAACTTGAAAGACCAGCTTGGCTTAAGGTCTCTTCTGCAACCTGACTTATGACTTCAATGTGTTTTCTGCTTGCAATTTCAGGCACAACCCCACCGAACCTTGCATGAAACTTTGCAGATGATGACACCACCGATGACACCACATTGTCATCTACATCAACAATTGCGCCTGCCGTTTCGTCACACGACGACTCAATTGCGAAAATGAGAGGTGCATGGCTGCCATGGGTGTTTTGTCTATGGCTGCCATAGGTGCTTTCAAAAGTTTCACCTGCTCTAAAGGCACTTATGTCGATTAAATAAGTCACTCCATCTTCATTGCAATAGAAATTTTTGCGCTCACAAACTTGCTCAAAACCAATGTTTTCATAAAAACGAATTGCTGAAACGTTTGAAGCGCGGACCTCTAAAATGACGTCACTTACCCCCAGATTTCTGAGCGATTCAAACATGTGATGTAGCAAAGAGGTCGCTATACCTTCACGCCTAAAATTTTCGGCGACGCAAATTTTTAAGATGTCTGCAGTGTCTCCCGAATATGAAGCACCAACGTATCCTGCAAGTTCACCTTGCACAGCAGCTTTTAACCACAACCTCGAATCGTTTTTAATGTCTGACACCAAGCTTTCTTCACACCAAGCGTCGCCCTGAAAATTCGAAGCTTCAAGTTCTGCCATGTGCACACAATCTGAAAGCTCACAAGGTGAGATCGTGGCTAAACGCTCATCCCCTTGCACTCCAGTCACTAAATTTTTAGTTGCATTTTGCTTGATTTTGGCAAGCTCGTTTTCTTCTGCATCTGACAAACGAGTGTAAACTGGCAAAACGAGCGAGGCATGCCTTACCTCAGTAATGTTGGATGCTAAAAGCGAGAGCAAGCTCTTTGCTGTTGGATGCCAATAACTTTCATCAAGCAACTTGAAACTGCCAGAAAATTTATCTGAAAATTTAAATAAGCCATCTCCAGCGACACACACATCTTCTTTAACGTTTATCTCAGCTAAAAATGCATCGGGCTTAACAACCTTATCTGCGTTTTTTCGCTCGAAGCCTTTAGCGTCAACGCAGTATGACACAGGATAAACTTCACCGCGCATCGCATCTGCAACAACAAGAAGCTCACCAGTGAAGCCTTCTAACCGAGCGTTTTCAGCCACCGCGTCGAGCGTTGAAATTCCAAGAAGTGGCACATCCAGTGCCGAACAAATTCCCTTGGCAGTAGCAAGCGCAATCCTTACTCCCGTAAAAGAACCTGGTCCCTTGCCCACGCCAACAACTTTAATGTCTTTGTGATCAATGTTGTTATTACGAAACATTCTGTCAATTTCAGGCAACAGCTTTTGATTCGATGCACGTTTTGAATCGAGAGATACTTCATCAATCAAGTTAGCATATGCTAACTCAGAGTCTATTTCACCAACACCGATGACAACTTTCTCATTTGAAGTGTCAAAAACAAGTGCAAGCTGCTCACTCATGAGCCATTCTTTCTAAAACTTCGACCATACGCTGGGAATTTGCGTTTGTCATAATTTTTCGAGGCTCGTTTCCTTGCCCAATGAAATTTAAACTTAGAGCGTCTTCTGGCATTGAACTTAGAAACTTAGTAGCCCACTCGATAAAAGCTACTCCATCTTCTGGGTCATGCCCACATTCATCGAAACCGACATCAGAAAGCTCGTCTTCTGAATTAAGGCGATAAACATCAAAATGATGCAACTTGAAACCTGCTTGTGTGTCATATGAGTTCAAAAAACAAAAGGTGGGGCTAGTTATGTCATCTTGCACACCAAGATGTTTCGCAACGTGGCGCACAAATTCAGTTTTGCCACTTCCAAGCTCGCCGTCAAGCAAAACAGTGTCTCCAACTTGTAAGTTAGAAGCTAACCTGCCTGCCAATTCATCAAGTTCGGAGAGGTCAGAGACAATTAACTCCATGTCTGACACCCCTTGCTTAGAATTATAAATATGTCTGACACCATTGTTTTCATAAAAAATGTAAATGTTATTGCGAAGCCCTGCAAACTGCACGTAACAAAACGGATGTTGTTACACTTCCTACTCCTCGAGGAACTGGAGTTATCGCCCCAACAACAGGCTCAACTGTTTCAAAATCGACATCGCCGACGAGATTTCCGTCATCATCAACGTTAGTTCCAACATCAATGACAACTTGTCCTTCTGAGAAATAATCTGCACCATAAGCCTTTGGTTGCCCTGTTGCCAACACGACGACGTCTGCGCGTTTTGTTATTTCACAAAGGTCACAAGTGCAAGAGTGAGCTATTGTCACAGTTGCATTTTTGTTTAAGAGCAACATTGAAAGAGGCTTCCCGACAACTTCTGATCGTCCAACAATAACAACGTTTTGGCCTGCTACGTCAATTTCGTAAAAGTTGAGAATCTCAACAACACTTAGCGCAGTAGCGGGAGCAAATTTTGGATTTTTAGAAACATAAACTGCGGCAGAGCCCTGCTTAGAAATGCAATCGATGTCTTTTTCTGCGCTCAAAAATTTTTTCAATAGATCGACATCAATTTGAAGAGGAAGTGGCTGAAAAATGAGAAAGCCGTCAACTTCGTCAGAAGAAGTCACGCGATCGATTTCTTCAAAAAAGTCATCTTCTGAAACATCAGAGTCCATATGGCACTGCAAAACAGCAATTTTGTGTTCATCTGCTTTTTTAACAAGCATGTTTTCATAAGAAACAGAAGCAGGATCGTCGCCCACCCTGATGAGTGCTAATGTTGCGTCGTTTTTTCTTGAATCAATTTGCTGATAAATCACATCAGCAACTGGTTTTCCTAAAAGAAGCTTTGCCATAAAGACCTAAACCAATCTGTATGCATCAATTTTGTCAGCAACAGTCGCATAAACTGCATCTGAGGCACGAATGCCTTCCTCGCAGAGGTTGTCAGCCAACGCTTTGAACTGGGCAACCTTTTCTTGATCTGAAAACAGGCGCACGTTAACATAAACATTTAGGCTGGCAGAAATGAGTGCAGCTTTTGCCATTGAAGTGGCGCAACCAACATCAGAGACAGCCAGCTTTGAACCATTATTGGCAAGATAGTCACATTCTTCAATAACGTCAATGCACTTTTGCATGATCTCCAGTGGCACAGAACACGCAAGGACAAGCGCGTCATCCATTTTCTTATTCCGAAGCTCGCCTTTTGGCAACTTCATCGCTTTTGCGACAGGCTCAAACGACTTGGCATCCTCGTCGACAAGAATGAGAAGATCGCTGTTAATCTCGTTTAGCCTGTTGACAGATGCTTCAAGCGCGCCTCTAATTGAGTCGAATTTGTCGTTTGCATAAGTCAAGTTTGCAACCATCGAAGCACACGCTCCAGCTAGAGCACCACAATATGCAGAAGCAGCTCCACCGCCAGGCGTTGCGTCTCCTGAACTTAAACGCTCAACAAAACATGTGTCAATAGTCAAACCGTTGTCTTCACTCATTAGTTATTCCCCTTAGAAAAGACCTGATATTTGTCCGTTTTCGTCAACGTCAAACTGTTTTGCGGCAGGGTTTTTGCCGAGACCTGGCATCGTCATGATGTTGCCAGAATAAACTACGACAAAACCAGCACCATTTGAAACTTTTACGTCGCGAACTGAAACTTTGAAATTGCGAGGAGCTCCAAGCAGAGTTGCATTGTCGCTAAAGGAATATTGCGTTTTTGCAATGCACACTGGCATTTTATCGCAACCAAGTTCGTGCAATTTTTTCAAGGATTTCTTCGCTTTTGCTTCAAAGACAACACCATCAGCATGATATATCTTCTTAGCTATCGCTTCGATTTTTTCTTCAATTGATTCGTCGTTAGCATATGCTAACTCAAAATCGTCATTGGGCGTTTCGCACAATTCAACAACCTTGTTTGCGAGATCCACTCCCCCATCAGAGCCTTTCGCCCACACTTCGCTTAACACGACATCAACGCCTTTTTCTTTGCATGCCTCCTCAATCGCCTGAAGTTCAGCCCGTGTGTCAGTTGGGAAAGCGTTGATTGCGACAACGCAAGGCAAATGATAGACTTGCTTGATGTTGTCAATATGTTGCATCAAGTTAGGAAGACCAGCTTTCAGAGCTTCAACGTTTTCAGCATTAAGGTCTGTTTTTGCAACTCCACCATGGAATTTTAGTGCACGAACAGTCGCAACAAGAACAACACAATCAGGTTTTAGATCGTTCATTCTGCACTTTATGTCTAGGAATTTTTCTGCGCCTAGGTCTGCGCCGAATCCTGCTTCTGTTATGCAAAAATCCGATGTTGCAAGCGCAGTCTTTGTTGCTATGACGGAATTGCAACCGTGCGCGATGTTTGCAAAAGGACCGCCATGGATGATTGCAGGCGTGCCTTCCAAAGTTTGAACAAGATTTGGAGCAAGAGCATCTTTTAAAAGCGCAGTCATTGCGCCTTGAGCTTGCAAGTCTCGGACATAGACTGGATCATCGCTTCTTGAATAGCCAATTATTATGTTTGAGAGTCGGTCTTTCAGATCAGAAACACTCGAAGCCAAACAAAAAACTGCCATAACTTCGCTTGCCACAGTGATGTCAAAGCCATCTTCTCTTGGAACACCGTTGACAGCTCCACCGAGCCCGCAAACGATGTTTCTGAGCTGACGATCGTTCATGTCAACACAACGCTTCCAAGTTATGTTCTTGACATCGATGTCAAGCTCATTACCATTTTGTATGTGAGCATCAATCATGGCTGCCAAGAGGTTATTCGCCGCCCCGATCGCATGAAAGTCACCAGTGAAATGAAGGTTTATGTCTTCCATTGGGACAACTTGAGCATGTCCGCCTCCAGCGGCACCACCTTTAATCCCAAAAACTGGTCCAAGCGACGGTTCGCGAAGAGCACAAGTTGCGCGTTTTCCAATTTTTCTCATGGCATCAGTCAAACCAACAGTAGTTGTCGTCTTTCCCTCTCCAGCAGGAGTGGGGTTAATTGCCGTTACCAAGACAAGCTTTCCCTGTTCGCTTTTATTAATTTTTTCACTGGCAACATTCAGGACAATTTTTGCAATTGAGTTTCCATATCTTTTAATGTCCGATTCGCGCAAACCAATTTTTTCAGCAACCCCACCAATATCTTCGGTTTCACACATCTGTGCAATTTCTATGTCGCTTCGAAACTCTGCCAAGGGCGTCTCCTTACTTTGATTAAAATTTTATAAATTAACGAACCACTCTATTAAGTATAAAGTTCAAACCCTTCAAAGTTAACAACGAATCGGCGAAGTCGACTGTTTGGCACAGTGGCGCAACAAGGTTACAAAATCCACCAGATGCAACAACTGTAACTTTTTTTTGAACGTGTTCAGGCAAAGTTGATTTAATGTGATTAACAAGTCCATCTATCCTTGCAGCTTCTCCAAACAAAAGACCACTTTGTATGGAAGCCTCCGTGCTTTTTCCGATGACATGTTCAGGAACTTGCAAACGAACGTCAGGCAAAGCAGAAGCAAACTCCGAGAGCGATTTCATTCCTGACCAAACGCCTGTCATAATGATGCCACCTTCGAATGTTCCACATTCATTTACATACTCAATGTTTGTTGCTGTGCCAAAATCGACTACTATTGCTGGAGTCCCATAAAACTCCTTCACGCCAATTGCGTCTGCAATCCTGTCTGCTCCAACTTTCGCTTCGTCGTCAACGTTAAAAGAAATTAATGATTCAACAATTTCTGAGGTGACAACAACAGGATCTATCCCCCATCTCTCACGAATTTCTTCCTTCCATTCACGAGTTTTCTCTTTAACAACGCTTGATATGATTGCTTGCGAAAAATCGTATCGCTTGGCACCTTCAAAAAAGTCGTGCGCATAGTTAATGGACGAAGCACGGACAGATTCGACGACGTCTGTGCCTTCTGCGATCCCTGCACAAGTGTCAGTGTTTCCTATGTCAACCAACAATGATGTCATGTTTTAACTTTAAGCGTCTCTCAAAGCTTTTAACTTCTCCAACACATCACCTGGAATTGCAGATGCTATCGTCGGCTTAACTGACGGCTTAACTTGCTCATCTTGCGCTTCATCTGTCCTTAATGCAAGCATCTCTCTGCAAAAATCGCGCGATGACATTCGAGTAACGCCCCAGCCCATGACCGAGTTTTGTATGCTCGCGTCACTTGAGACGACTGTGACATTTTTGTTCTTTTCTCTCTCTGATCTTGCAATTTCAATGACAGTTTGATCAGCATCCTTGCCAGCCTTTGAAAAAACAATTTTCACTTGACCAACATTTTCAGTGTGACCGTCAGAGAATTGATTTTTGGTGCCGTCATAAACAATCGTCGCCAGAGCGTCTCCTCCACAAAAAAAAGCTACATCGTTTAAAAGGATCTCGCGTGCATTGTTAAAAGAATCGTCTGTCCAGTCTGGTCCAGTCAAATGAGAATAGGCAGGACCAGATCGCAAAACGTTGTAGCCATCAATTATGAATACTTTTTTATGAGAGACCATTTTGTCTCACCCACTCATACATAAAAACAGTAGAGGCTTGCGCCACGTTTAAGGATGAAATAACTCCTAGTTGTGGAAGTTTAAAAGTGTCATCACAAGTTTTAAAAACAAGGTCTGAGATGCCTTTTTCTTCATTTCCCAAAACAAGAGCGATTCTGCCTTCCAAATTTGCAGCCCACATCAAATTGTCAGAATGTTCGCTTGCACCAACAACCCAAAACCCTTGATCTTTCAAGAATTCGAGGGTTCTAGCTATGTTTGAAACCTGAGCAATTGGCATGTGAGTTACAGCGCCAGCTGACGTTTTGTAGACTGCCGAAGTAACACTTGCACTCCTTGCATTAGGAATCACAACGCAACGAGCGCCCACGCTCTCTGCACTTCTTATTATTGCTCCCAAATTACCAACGTCTGTTATATGATCACAAACAACGACGAGCGAAGGTGACTCGTCATCAATCACTTCCTCGATGTTTGAATATGAAAAAGGAGAAACATAGGCAACAATTCCCTGAGTGTTTGCCTCTTTTGCAACTTTTGAAAGTTGTTTAGGTGCGACGTAACGAACTTCAATGCCTTTTTTTTGAACATGTTCAATAATTCTCTTTAGGAGACTGTCTCTCTCAGCATTATCAGCGATCAAGACAGACTTTATCTCAATACCAGAGAGAAGCGATTCTAAAACGGGACGCTTGCCTATGATCAAATCTTGTTTGTTGTTGTTCTTCAAAATTTAGAAATCAGAAAAAATGTCGGTTGCGCCCATATCTAAGTTCAAGAGACGCGCGTGTGCAGATTCGAGCTTTTCTGCTAACTCACCTGCTGGAATGGTTGAGCGAACGCCAGTTGATCGAACCTTAAACTCAATCTCGCCTGCTTCTATTCCTTTTTTCCCAACGATGATTTGCAAAGGCCATCCGATGAGGTCTGCATCTGCAAACTTAACACCTGGACGCTCTGCTCTGTCATCAAGAACAACCTCAAAGCCTGAATTAACACAATCTTCAGCAATTTTTGCTGCTGCTTCCAAAACGTAATCTTCCTTGCCAATCGCAAGGACACAAATGTGAGCAGGAGCAACAGAGACTGGCCATTTGATGCCATCATCATCGAAGTGTTGTTCAACAATTGCCGCCAAAGTTCTCGTGACACCAATTCCATAACAGCCCATAATAAATGGCTGTTGCTTACCGTCTTCATCGAGATAATATGCTTTCATGCTCTCTGAATACTTTGTTCCAAGCTGGAACACTTGGCTCACCTCAATGCCCCTGTCTCCTTGCAAAGGCTTGCCACACTCTGGACATTTATCCCCTGGCTTTGTAACACAGAGATCTGCCCACGCGTCCACGACAAAATCATCGCCATGTTTAGCACCAATATAGTGGTAATTATCTTCATTAGCACCAACAATCCATCTGTCAACAGCCTTTAATGAATTGTCTGCAATAACCTTAATGCCTTTCGGCAAACCAACAGGTCCCATCGAGCCTTTCTGAAGACCCAACTCTTGCATTTCTTCATCAGTTAAAATCTCAAAGCCAGGAACAGCACGCGCTGCCTTAATCTCATTGACTTCATGATCTCCTGGAACAAAAAGAACATAGACTTCTCCACTTTCCGATTTTCCAGAAAGTGCCTTCATCGTTTGATTTTCATCTACGTGCAGAAATTCTGCCAACTCTTCAATTGTGTGAATGCCTGGCGTATGGATTTTCTCAAGCTCATCTGCAATGAATCCTTTTGCTTCACAAATGCAGTCACCTGCTTCGACGTTTGCAGCATATCCACAATCACAATGAACAAGCTCAGCTTCTCCAGTGCTTGCAAGCGCCATGAACTCAGTTGTCACTTTTCCACCAATTTGACCAGAGTCAGCCTCAACTCCACGCCATTTTAAGCCACATCTGTCACAAACGATCCCATAAGCTTTGCTCATCTCATCATACGTTTCTTGCAATGACTCTTGGCTTGCGTGGAATGAATAGGCATCTTTCATAATGAACTCTCGACCTCGCAAAAGTCCAAAACGAGGGCGAATTTCGTCTCTATATTTAGTTTGAATTTGATAAAGATTGCAAGGCAGTTGTTTATAAGAATTAAGCTCGTTTTTTACAAGATTTGTAACAACTTCTTCATGAGTTGGTCCCAAGCAATACATGTGATCATGACGGTCCACTAGGCGCATGAGCTCAGGTCCATAATCATCCCACCTGCCAGATTCTTGCCAAAGATCGGCTGGTTGCAGAGCAGGCATCAAAATTTCTTGAGAACCTGCTGCGTCCATCTCTTCGCGAATGATAGCTTCAATTTTGTTTAAAACCATCTTCCCTAAAGGCAAAAATGTGTAGATCCCACTGGAAGTTTTGCGCAAGAAAGCGCCACGAGTCAAAAGTTTGTGCGACTCAATGTCTGCATCGTTTGGTGTTTCTTTTAAAGTTGGAGCATAAAGCTTCGACATCAACTTATAATTTGCCATAATTTCCTTTTCTACCTTCCAGTTGTTAGATGTTGTTAACTAAATCAACGAGAGTGTCGACGATTTCGTCTTCTGACACTTTTTTTATAATTTTACCACGCGAGAACAAAACTGCGTTACCGCGACCACAAGCAACTCCAAGATCGGCATCGGCTGCTTCACCAGGACCGTTAACGACACAGCCCATAATAGCAACTTTAACTGGCTTTGTCACTGTTGCGAGCCTTTCTTCCACCTTTTTAACAATGCCAATGATGTCAACTTCAGTTCGAGCACAAGTTGGACAACTTATAATTTCAACGCCTCGCCTGCGCAAATTCAGGGCACTAAGAAGCTGCCAAGCAGCGCGAACTTCAACTTGTGGATCGTCTGTTAGAGAAATCCGAATCGTGTCGCCAATTCCCTCACTTAGAAGAATTCCAAGACCAGCACCGGATTTGATAAGACCCTGAAAAGCACTTCCAGCCTCTGTGATTCCAATGTGAAGTGGAATTTCTGGCATCATTTGACTAAACAATCTGTTAGCTTTGACAGTTGACAAAACTCCGTGTGCTTTAATGCTGACAACTAGGTTTTCAAAGTCGCACTCACCCATCACGAAATCACAGTGATTTTTTGCAGACGTGCACAACTTTTCCTCAAAGCTGAGTGACTCATTCTCTGCAATTTCTTTTTCTAATGAGCCAGCATTCACGCCAATTCTTATTGAACAGCCTTTTTCTTTGCAAACTTTAACAACTTGCCTCGTTTTTTCAAGACCGCCAATGTTTCCGGGATTGATGCGAATTTTGGCAGCCCCTGCTTCTGCTGAGGCAATTGCCATTTCATGATTAAAATGAATGTCAGCAACGACTGGTATTGAAACGCTGTCAATTAATCCCTTTAAGGTTTTAAGCGCAACTTCATTTGGAACAGAAAAACGAATGACCTCACAACCTGCTTCAATGCACTCTTTTGCTTGTTTGATGTTACCTTCAACGTCGTCTGGCTTTTTATTTAGCATCGTCTGAACGACAACAGGGTTATCTCCACCGATGACAACATCTTTAGTTACACAGTGTAACTTAATTTCTCTAGTCTTTGAATTCAAATTGTGACCTTTTTTAGTTTCCTAATATAAAGCGCTGAATGTCTTGATTTAGCGTAAAAACAAAAAGAAGAAGAATCAGAGCAACACCCGTGAAAGAGATTGCAGATATTACTTTTTGTGGCAATCGCCTACCAGAAATTTTCTGAACAACTTCGACTATAAATTGACCACCATCGAGGGGCGGAATTGGGATCAAATTCATGAGTCCCAAAGAAGCCGAAATCATCGCCATAAACAACAATGCATCAGAAAAACCTTTAGCAAAATAATCCGCGCTCAAAACAGCAATTCCAACGATGCTCGTTGAATTTGACACAGTCTCGGCAGCGGTGGCGGGATTAAGAAGTCCAACGATTGCACAGATCGTTAACCAAATATACCTTCCACCTGCAACAATTGCTGTCAAAGGATCGACAGTGAAGTGATTCGTTGTTCCGTCCTGCAATGTCACGGTTATGCCCAAAACTGAATAGACAACAACGAAAGCAAGGAGTGCAAAAATGACGTTTATCGCAATACCTGCAAGCAAAATTACGGATTTTTGCCAAAATTTCTTTGAGCGATATTGCTTGTTAAATTCACTTTCAAAAAGCGCGTCAACACTTTCAAAATCGCGAGGCGTTCCCTCTTTCAAACATAGCGTGCCTTGAGGAAATTTTGACGGCGTTTCTGCCAACTCTTTCTTCGTTGGGTAATGCTCAGGAGTGCGATAGGTGTTAAATTCATCTGTTTTCTTCGGTTCTAAAACACTGCCCCAAGCAAATAGTTCATCAAGACATTCATAAGCTTCATCGACTGTGAGATTTGCATCCATAGCAATTTGTTCAACGACAGCTTCCCCACGGCTATAAACAGAAGCAAGCACTTCTTTTGTTCCTTTTGGGATTTCTCCCTGCGTCATGCCACAGACTCGAGCATAACCACCTAGTGGAATGCATGTGATTCCGAATTTTGTGCCATTTCTAACAAAACCAACGTTTGGTCCAGGTAGCCCCAACATGAACTCAGTCACCCTGACCCCAAAAGCTTTGGCAGCCAAAAAGTGCCCGCCCTCATGAATGAACACAAGGACAGCTATTGAAATTATGGCAGAAATGATCATCAATTTTTTATGTCTTTATCTCTTTTTCTCGCTTATGCGATCTCAGGCAAAGTGGCGGCAGCAACAGATTGGCCCACCCTGCGCATCATTTCGTCTGGAAGCGTGACGTTGATTTTTTCTTTTAAGTCAGGATATTCTTCGCTCAAGACTCTGTTGCACTCTGAAATTATCAAGTCTCCACCAACTCCTGAAGCGACGCGTCCCAAAACAAGAAGAGTCTCAATCTCATAAAAAGAAGAATAGAGAACAAGAGTGTGAGCTAGATAGACTCCGATCGAGCGGAAAATGTCAAGCGCGCCGTCGTGTCCTTCGCTTGCAAGACCTTGAACGACTTTCAACTTTTCAGCAGGAGTTAAATTCTCGTCCAACTCAATTCCTGCTTTTGGAGCGAGCTTGATGACTGCGTCTTGGCTAAAATACTTACACCCTACCCCAAAATCATGCGACCACTCATCCTGCATAGCGTTTTCGCTCAAATCCACAGGAGCAAAGGCGAGCTCATTAATCCATCCCAAAACGTTGCCATCACCGTTCACATAACCGACAGCCTCGCTCGTTCCCATAGCAATGCCCAAGATGTTGCCATGACCTGTCGACATGTAACCTGCCAAAGCTGTGACATCACCGTCGTTTGCAACAACGAGAGGCACGTTTCCGATTTCAAGACCTGCTCTGTCATAAATCGACTTAACTTCTTCTCTGCGATCTCTTGGAACTTTAATGAAAAGGGATGCAACCATCGGTGAGTTTCCAACAAAAGTCCCAGCGCTCGAGACACCAATTGCATCCACTCTCGGCATCTTTGAAGCAGCGGTTTTAAAGGCGGTGACAATTTCATTGAAATGGTAGGTTGGGTCTTCAGTGACTTTTGGATGCCAAACAACCTCTTCAGAATAAACGCTCTCACCGTCAATAACGGCAGAAACTTTTCTATCGGATCCTCCTGCGTCAAAGCCAATTCTGCAACCGTCAGTGTGGCCACCAATCTTGGCAGGAGCTTCATTTTTCTCTGGAAAATTCTCTTCGCCACATGCAACAACGCTCAAATTCTTTTCGTAAACATCATTAACAAAACCATAATCAAAGGAGCGTTCTCCTGTCTTTGAATATGCTTCAGCCAATTTATTCGCAATGTCATCTGCACCCTTGATGTAAACTTTATGACCGCCAGTGCTCCAAAGCATAAATTTGACAAATCGCTCAAGATATCTATAGTTAGCCTCCGCTAACTCTTCTCCACAAATGAAGGTTTCACGAACAGAGACTTTGCCGTCTTCGCGTTCAACAGCAATGCTAACCTTATTTTTAGCCTGTTCAAGATAGGCATTTGCCCAAACTCCAAATGGAATAAAATCCTGATCTAGGACAGGGACATTTTTAATTGAATAATCAATTCCAAGATAATTCATAGTTTTTATGTTTTCCTTATTTCTCGTCACCAATAATTTCAGTTAAAGTGCGCTCCGTTGCAATCAAAGCACGAGGAACATGAAACGGTCCTTTAAAAGTTGAACCTTTTGTTGAAGGCTCAGTCGGAACACCATCACGGCGAAGATAGCCATACCACTCGCCATATTTCTCATCGACGAAATGTTTTTTGCAATAATCAACAGTGCTAGTGAGCCAATTTAGATAATAAACATCGCCAGTGTCTCTAAACGCTTTTGAAGCTGCAATCATGATCTCGTTATGAGGCCACCAGAGTTTCATATCATGTTCATATGCCTCAGTTGGCTTGCCCAAACAATCAATGAAATAAAGAAGACCACCAAATTGTGTGTCCCATCCAGCTTCAATCGCAAATCTAAAAATCTGTTCAGCAGTTTTATGGAGTTCTTTGTCTTTTTGAAAATTCGCTTCATCCATCAAAAACCATGAACATTCAATGTCGTGACCAGGATTAACAACTCGTCCATCAGTGAAATCAAGACATGACTCACCTTTTTTATTAACCCACTCAAGTGTTGCCTTTAACTCAGGATGGAAATGATTTTTGACAATTTTGTCAACACATTCTTTTGATCTCTTGTTATATTCGTCTAAATGAGCTGGATCTGCACTTCTTAAAATGTTTATTATGTTCAAAAAAATCATCGGGTCAGCCAAAGCCATGCCACTTCTTGTTTGCACTTCAGTTTTTGGACCCAAGCCTGTCGGATCTTCAATAATACAATTGTTTAACTGGTATATCATTTCATAAGCACTTCTTGCGCGTTTGAGATATTTTTCTTTGCCAGTCAATTTATAATACTCAGCGTTTGCAATCGCATAAAAGCCCTCAGAAAAACAATATCTTCTTTGGCGAAGAGGTTTGCCGTCCCCTGTTACAGTGAAATAAAGGCGTCCACCAGCGTTTTTGTTAATGCAATAATCTTCTAGGAAATTAAGGCAACTTTTCGCGGCTTTTTTCCATTCAGGGCGTTTGCCATAAACATTGCAAAGATGCGCAAAAGTCCATGCACATCTTCCCTGCATCCAAACACTTTTGTCTGTCGAATAGATCTCGCCTTTTCTGTCGAGGCAAGTGTAAACGCCACCATTTTCTTCATCCATTGCATGGCGCAACCAAAAGTCAATCGTTATGTTTAACTGCGCTCGGCACCATGCTCGAATGTTGATTAATTCTTGCTTTGTTTTATCCATCTTAAATCATCCCATTCTTCTTCAAAACCGAAACAATTGTTGCAACGTCTTCGCCCTCAAGCGCTGACACTGGCTCTCGCATTTGATTTGTTTCAAAAATTCCCATTTGCCAAAGAGCAGTTTTAAAAGCACCAACGCCAGCACCAAAACCAACTGTTGCCTTGACATAGCGTGTCATCATCATAAGACGCGCCAGATGATCTTGAATTTCTGACACTTTTTGCCAGTTTCCCTCTTTAGCAGCTCTGAATTGTTCAACATAAGAAACGGGGTCAATGTTTGCAAGCCCAGGGACACTTCCATCTGCTCCGCCAAGAAGTGCACCATCAACAACAACTTCATGCCCAGTCAAAAGTTGGAGCGGATGACCTGCGTCCTCGTTGTCAAGCATAAGCCACCTGAAACTGACATCGTCCCCACTTGAATCCTTTACACCTTGGATTGTTCCTTTTTTTGCAAGCCTCATCAAGAGATCAGGGGTCAATTTTGTGTGAACGCACACTGGCAAATCATAAGCAAAAAGTGGCAGATCAGTGTGATCGCGAAGAACGTCAAAATGTCTTTCAGTCTCACGCGGTCCACCCAAAGCGTAAAAAGGAGCAGTCGCCACGAGGGCATCAATTGGAAGACCCTTTAGCTGTTCAATTTTTTCAATGACTCGAAGCGTTTCCATGTCGATGACACCAACGAGTACTGGAACTCTGCCATCCACAATGTCAAGAGCAACGCGAATGACATGCAGGCGCTCCTCACTTGTCAAAAACGCAACTTCCCCACTCGATCCTAGAAAAAAAAGGCCATTGACACCAGCGTCAACCATTCGATTTATGCTTTTCTTAAAAGAGGCGTCATCCAGCGTCCTGTCTTCCTTTAACGGTATTATAACTGGAGGAATCACCCCAGAAAATTTATCTAAATTGCTCACTAAAATCCCTTCTTTAAAAAGTGGTTAAACAACGCAATAGATTTTATCATTTAGACTGTCCTTTAAACTCAAAGAATGACAATATCATCCAAATTTAAAAATTGAGGAAACAAACGGAATAATCAAGATAATTTGGAGTAACATTTTAAGATATGAGTGTCACCTACATAACAACCTCAATCAATGAACCAAAAGCAAAAGAAAGCAACAAAAAGAAGGCAGATAAGTGCTATCTTCCTGCCGTCGATGGACTTCGTGCCTTAGCAGTTCTCGCCGTTCTTGCCTACCACCTAAACCTGCCTTTTGCTCAAGGAGGCCTCGTTGGTGTTACTGTCTTTTTTGTCATCTCGGGATTTCTCATAACAAGCATTCTCTACACTGAACTTGTCAAGACAAACAAAATCGACTTAAAACGTTTTTGGCTAAGAAGAATCAGGAGGCTATTTCCTGCCATCGCACTTGTCATCATTGTGACAGCAATCGCTTCTTGGTTTTTAAATCCAACTCTTTTATATAAGTTAAAGTGCGATTTGTTTCCGGCTCTCTTTTGGTTCACGAACTGGTTCTACATTTTTCATCAGCAATCCTACTTTGACGCGATTGCGTCTCCTAGCCCAGTTCTTCACTTTTGGTCATTGTCGATCGAAGAGCAGTTTTACCTCGTTTGGCCACTCATTTTGTTCGGTCTCTATAAATTAGAAATCGGACAAAAAGGAATAAGACGAGTGTGCCTTGGCCTGACGGGGATTTCAGCGCTTTTAATGCTGTTGCTTTTTGATCCAGCAGGTGACCCATCGCGAGTCTATTACGGAACAGACACGCGCGCATTTTCTCTTTTGATTGGAGCATACCTTGCCTTAAAATGGCCAGCATTTTCTCCAAATTTTAAAAACGAGATTTCTGTTATGCCAGACGCACAACAAAAACTGCTCAACGCTCTTGGCGCAATCGGACTAGCTGTTGTGTTGATCCTAGCTTGCTTCGTTCAGGGAACTTCTCCTTTTTGGTACCGAGGAGGGTTGTTGCTTGCATCAATTTGCACAGCGCTCTTGATCGTTTCTCTCACTCTTCCAGCCTCTCCGCTAAAACGATTTTTTGCACAAAAACCAATTGTTTGGGTTGGACTTCGATCCTATGGGATATATCTTTGGCATTATCCAATTTTGCTTTTAATGAATCCAGCAAATCAAGGAACGCCAAGTGTGTTAAAGATGATTTTAGAAATCGCTATTATTTTACTAATATCTGAATTATCTTACAAATTCGTAGAAAACCCGATACGCAACGGAATAATTGGAAAAACCCTTAAACAATATAGAAACAGACAAATCAATAAAGCAAATTTCAACAATGCCAAGGTTGCTTGTTTAACGACGCTTGTCCTTGTTCTATTTTCTGGAACTGCACTCGCGACTGCACAAAACACAAACCAAGGTCAAGGGCTTTTGAGCTCAGCTGACATCGAGGCTGGAACTGGTGAAGGAACTCTTCAAGAGCAAAGCAAGGAAGATTCCGAAGCTTCTGGAGACATAGAAGTCACAGGATATGAGCCTCTTCTCATAGGAGACTCAGTCACTGTTAGCTTGATCGACGACTTCCACCAAGCTTTCACGGGTGGACTTTTGGACTCATGTGGCAACAGAAACATAGATATGGGCAAACAAGTCTATAACTATTATAAAGACAGAGGTGAAGTGGGTAAAAACGTCATAATCGCACTTGGAACAAACGGAGCTTTCACGACAGACGAGCTCGAGGCTTTCATAAACGAGATCGGCTCTGACCACACAATTTGGCTCATAACAAACCGTACGACAGCCAACATTTCTCAAGCAACGAACCAGTCGATCGTAGCTGTTGCTCCAAAACACTCAAACGTCAGCGTCATCGATTGGAATGCATATAGCGCAGACCATGACGACTGGGTCGGAAGCGATGGGATCCACTTAACAATCGACGGAAGAAAAGCCTACACGCAAATGATCGTCGAAGCAATTGGTGACAACGCGACAATTGAAGCTGCAAGGAAGAAGGCTGACGAAGAAGCAGGCGGTGCGTGGATGGCCCCTGCTGACGGAAGTATGACAAGCGAGATGTATGACTCGCTTTTGCAAGGCTTAACTCCAGCAGCACAAGTGAGCAGGCTCACAACAGGCGAAGCGATGCCGAGCTAGGCAACCCATGGCAGCCATCGCTTGCGCTGGGGAAAGTCAGTTTTCCGAGCCCATGGCAGCCATAGACTTTTTGACGCCTGCAAACCCATGGCAGCCATGGACGTTTCCGATTTGCAGTACAAAAAAATCCCAGAATTCTTTTGTTGAAGACTGTGTAGCAATTGACGCTCGCAAACCCATGGCAGCCATCGCTTGCGCTGGGGAAAGTCAGTTTTGGAGTGCATGGCAGCCATAG
>CAVAWT010000031.1:0-597 GCA_963592435.1 Oribacterium sp.
CCTGTCACCAAGATCGTTAACTCTTCAGCCTTTTTATTTAAAGTTTTGTTCATTTTTTATTCTTCCTCTTCTATCTTCTTCCACCCGATTTTGAAAGTCATAACTTCAGGAGGCAGTCCTTGAAAATTTATATCAAATTTCAAACTTGTCTCCACCCTTGATGATGCATTGTGTAGCCTGAACGAAAATTGCCAACCACCATCCATATACATGTCAACAGTAGTCTTTGACCCTTTTCGCAATTTAATTGCTACAAGCTCTGTCGGCATAACTATTTTTGGCGTGACAATAACTGCCTTCTTGTTGCTCGAGTCCCTGTTTAAAGTTGAATGCATATTGAATGACTCGATTAAAGTCACATGTTCAGAATCCAAGCTAATGATTTTATAATAGTCTTTTAAGCCCACAAGATATGCAAATAATCTAGTTATAAAACTTGAGTCGATTATATTTGATCTTTTAATTTCTTCGATAAATGCTTCCAGAAGAGGCATATACACTTGTTCTTCTTTGCTTGCAAGGTCTCTCCAGAAAGTTTTCTTTTCCTTTTCGGCTTGCAAGAATTCAAAAATTGGTTGCACACTATTCCAATAATCT
>CAVAWT010000031.1:607-21570 GCA_963592435.1 Oribacterium sp.
GAATGTTTAATTGCCGAGTGATTGTGCTTCACACTTAGACCAATTTCCCAACTGAGCTTTTCGCGAGTTATAACGATGTCTCTAACATCCCCCTTGATACCTTGTGTGTCGTCTTGAAAAGCAAGGATTAAGTCACCAAGAAAAGCATCGTTTTCAAGAAGCGGTTCTAAATCTGCTAGAGTTTCGGTAGCTGCGTTCGACGATACGATGTATATTTTTTGATCTTCAGGTTTAAGCTTTTTCCATGCCCCTTCATTTGTGTGCCACGAAGAGTTTTTAATTATTCTAGGTTGAACTTTGCCTGCAACCTTGTCCTTTAATGACTGGATCACTGCATATTCATAGGCTCGTCCCTTAGTGTTGGAGCTATTCGCCATCCAGAACCTCCTTTATCGAGGTTGCGATTTCATACGCCATGTTAACAGGGACCGCATTTCCAATCATTTTATAGGCGTCGTTAACATTTGAATAAGCAAACTCGAATTCATCAGGAAATCCTTGTATTCGTGCAATTTCTCGAATGCTCAACCTTCGGTATAGATGCTCTTTACCTGGCACAAACCTACATACATCTTTTCCAACTTTTTCCATTTTTGGTGCCTGTGGGTGAAGCTGGCATTGCCTGCCAGAGGCTTGCACGGTATATGCCTGTTCATTCCAGCTTTTAACTCGGTTTCTGCTCATAAAAATTGGGGAATAGCTTCCTATAAAGTATTCGTTAGAGTTCACACAAGTAACATTGTGTTTATTATTTTCTCTTGCGGGCACCGCCGTTTTTTGCAAATCCCATATAACGTCTTTGAGGGTTATTTTTGCCTCATCATTCTTAGTTGAGCCTTTTGGAAATTGAAAATCTACATTTAAATCTTTACGAAAACCAATATAGAATACCCTTTTTCTTTCTTCTGCAACGCTGTAATCCTTGGCGTTCGCCAAAGTTAAAGACACATTATATCCTGCCTCTTCAAACAGCCTAAAAATCGCTTGCACCGCTTTACTATGACGATTAGCTAACATTCCACTGACGTTTTCTGCCAAGAAAAACTTAGGTCTCAACTCCTTTAGAATTCTAATATATTCAAAAAAAAGCTTGCCTCTTTCATCGTCGATCCCCTTTAAACTTCCTGCCTCTGACCATGATTGACAAGGTGGACCCCCTATAATTCCATCAACTTTCCCTTGCAAATACTGCAAAATTTCATCTGTTGATAGCTTTCTTATGTCCCCTTCGACAAGTTTTGTGTGTGGATGATTAATTTTATATGTTTCATAAATTGTGTTGTCGTATTCATTAGCGACAGGGATCTCGAACCCCGCTTTTTCAAAGCCAAGGTCGAGCCCTCCACAACCGCTAAACAAACTAAGACAACGCACAATAAATATCCTACTCGCTTGGTTCTTCCCCAAAGCGGGCAAAGGTGGCACGACGTTCATTTTTGATTGATGTAATGGAGCGATGACCTGGCAAAACTACTGTGTCATCGGGAAGTTGTGCCAATTTCTTCATCGAAGCTCCCATGTCCTCGTCGCTGCCTCCCTCAAAATCAGTCCTGCCAGTTCCACCTGCAAACAGTGTGTCGCCCGAAATGAGAACAGGCAAACCGTCTTTATGATTGCCATATTGTGGAATGTTGAAGAGGCACATTGACCCTTTTGTGTGACCAGGCGTGTGTATGACTTTCCACTTCATCTCCCCAAGCTCGATGACATCGCCATGTGTGACAGTTCTGTCGATCTTGACGCTCTTAGACTTGCGAGAAGTGCCAGTGTCATTCCCTTCCTCGCACCATTCTTTGTCAGTTTCATAACAGATGGTTTCTGCCCCCGTCATTTCTTTTAAGTCGGCAGCACCTCCAATGTGATCCCAGTGTCCGTGCGTTATAATAATCGCATCAAGTTTTCTCTCCCCCAAAGCATCCATTATTTTTTCCGCATCGCATGAAGGATCGACAACAAATGTTGCTTTTCCGTCACTTATTATGTAGACATTATTCATGAGAATGCCCAGCACAAGACATTCAACATCCACACACA
Source organism: Oribacterium sp. (assembly GCA_963592435.1). GTDB lineage: Bacteria > Actinomycetota > Coriobacteriia > Coriobacteriales > Eggerthellaceae > Phoenicibacter. The sequence goes on from CAVAWT010000031.1 coordinate 2,642, forward strand.
AATTTTCCACCTTATTAACTTTTCCCAAATCAAACATCATTATCACTTCCTTTTCTTCTTTGATTTGTTGTTCGGCAATGCGCGTTTGACTTCAAACACTCCATCTATTTGCTTCAAATTGTCTAAACAATAGTCTATCATTTTGAGTTGAGCAACTTCAAATCCGATCTTCATCACATACAAATTTCCCCTCTTTGTGCTAGTTGAACATGATGTGACATTTATCCCCATCTCACCGAAAACTTTTGTTACATCCAAAAGCAAGTTCAGGCGATCCATTGCTTGAATTGAAACTTCCACTTTATAAATTGCGTCCGTTTTATCTTTTTCCCACTCAACTGGGATTATGCGCTCCGGTGTGTTCATCAAATCAGCAACGTTCGGACAATCTTTTCTGTGAACAGAAACTCCACGTCCACGAGTTACAAAACCGATGATCTCATCTCCTGGCACTGGGTTGCAACAATGAGACAATCTCACCATAACATCGTCAATTCCCTTAACAACAATTCCATTAGATGAATGTGCTTCGTGCTTTTTTGGTCGCTTAACGCTCGTGACCATATTGAGTTTATCAATTGACATTCCACTAACTGCAGTGGGCGTTTCTTTCTTTTCATCTTCCTTTTGCGCGCGCTCGACTAAAATTTGAAGCAATCGTCCAGAAACAGTTTCAGCATTTTCTTTACCCTTTGCGATTTGAACATACATTGCCTCAGGGTTTGGATAGCCAAGGTCTTGTGCTATAAGTCGAAGTGCTTTGACTGTTCTTGCGTTTGAAAGTCCAAGACCTTTCTTCCGCATCTCACTAAGCAGCTTCTCTCTGCCTTGAATTGTGTCATTATCCCTCGTTATTTTTGCAAAATGTGACTTTATTTTATTTCTTGCAGAGGGCGTTTTAACAAAAGACAGCCAATCCATTGAAGGGTTTGCAACCTTTGAAGTCATCACCTCCACACGGTCTCCTGTCACTAAACGATGCGACAGTGGAACGATTTTTCCGTTCACCTTTGCACCAATACATCTGTTTCCGACTTCTGTGTGAACCGCATAAGCGAAATCTACTGGAGTTGCCCCTGCACGAAGAGTTTTCACATCTCCATTCGGCGTGAAGACATAGATGTCAGCCTCTTCTAGGTCAATTTTCAAATCTTTCAAAAATTCACGCGAATCGTCAGAGTCATCTGACCAGTCAATCATCTCTCGCAACCATGTGAGCTGTGCATCAACGTCATGAGGAGACACTTTTGCATTACCTTCTTTATAAAGCCAATGCGCTGCCACCCCATATTCGCTTGCTCTGTGCATTTCCTCAGTCCTGATTTGCACTTCAAGCGGGCGAGCTGCTGGTCCCATAACAGTTGTGTGAAGCGATTGATACATGTTGTGCTTCGGCATTGCAATGTAGTCTTTAAAACGCCCTGGCACAGGCGACCAAAGTGAATGAATTGCTCCTAGCGCTGCATAGCAATCTTTTATGTCATCGACGATCAGCCTGACAGCAATCAAGTCATAGATTTCAGAAAACCCTTTGCCCTTTTTCACCATCTTTTGATAGATCGAATAAAAATGTTTCGGGCGTCCCATGATTTTGGCTTCAATGTTCACTTTCTTAAGCTCATCAGTGATTTGAGCTTCAACATTATCAAGATAGGCCTCTCGATCTTCTCTAGAGTCAGCAACGAGGCGCTCAACTTGTTTATATTTTGAAGGCTCCAACCAATAAAAAGCTAGGTCTTCAAGCTCCCATTTAATAGAAGAGATCCCAAGCCTGTGCGCAATCGGCGCATAAATTTCCAACGTTTCTCTTGCTTTAAAAAGTCGTCTGTCTTCTGGCAGAGATTTGAGTGTCCGCATATTGTGAAGTCGGTCTGCCAGCTTGATAACAATAACACGAATGTCTTCACCCATTGCAACAAGCATTTTTCGAATCGTTGCAGCTTGCTCATCTGTTAAATTTTTGACTTCGATCTGCGTAATTTTTGTGACACCATCAACAAGATTTGCAACGTCACTTCCAAACTTTTTTGCAACAAATTCTTTAGTTGCATCTGTGTCCTCAACAACATCGTGCAGGATTCCGGCAACGACTGTTTCAACGTCCATCCGAAGCGAAGCCAGAATTTTTGCTACTGACAAAGGATGAATTATGTAGGGTTCGCCACTTTTTCTCTTCTGTTCCTTATGCTTCTCTTTCGCAAGAACATATGCCTCCTCGAGAGTGTCAAGGTCATCTGATTCCATATATTCCGCACAGAGCGACTTCAATTCCGAAAACGTCAAGTCGGGATCAAACTGCTTAGGCGGATTTGTTACTGATTCTGTTGCCATAATTTTCTCTTCTTCCTATTTTCTCAAAAAATTGGATGAGTTATGCGATTAGTTAAATCTAAAATTGTTGCATTGAGTGCCCAGTCTTTAAACTTCTCAAAATTATAATAAGCATTTATGCCTTCACAATAGCGCACTGAGTCAGTTAATTCCACTTTCCGAGAGTTTTCTGTTCTCGAAACAACGTGCGCCTGTTCCTGCCCGTCAAAAGTCATTTCATCTTGCAGAAGTTCGAGTTCAGCAAAGACTTTCAAGGCACTTTCAACTGATGATTTCGTCGCTGTATATTGCATCCCTTTTACAGAAAAAGTCCCTATTGATTTAGCAAATTTGGGTGCCGACAAAACCACTTTTTTCTGTGGATTTGTTTCTATTGCATTCAAAATCCTCTTATAGATGACCGCCATTGCATCTCTTGCAGGCGACATATCTGATAGAATTGCCTCATTAACTCCCGCGTCTCGCCTTCCATATAAAAGATGTATCCACGAATCATCTCCATCGCGCCCCGCTCGTCCCGCCATCTGATTGAACTGGACATCGTCTGTTGGCATGTGGTAAAGAACAACGTTTCTTATGTTAGGAATGTCAATCCCCTCTCCAAAAGCAGAAGTTGCGATCAAAACCTGAATTTCATCGTTTCTGAAAAGATCCTCAATTCTTTTGCGCTCTTCTCGAGTTAGCCCAGCATTGTAAAAACAAATGTAGGGTGCAAGTTGCGGAACTCTGACTCGCTGACGCCTTGCAACGGCAACTGTTTGCTCACGAGTTCCAACATAAACAACAGTTTTCTTGCCCTGAGCGATCAGATGAGCGAGGTAGTCATCTTTGTGTGCAATGTTTCGCTGATCGTTTATGTGAAGATTGGATCGAACCGAATCGTCAAAAACAACTTCATGAAGGTCGAGGACGCTTTTGATCGACTCTTGCGCCTCCGTCGTTGCAGTCGCTGTCAGAGCAACAGTCACAGGTTGCCTCAACATTTCTTTCACTTTACCCAAATCTCCGTAGGCACCTCTTGAAAGTTTTGCTTCTCCAACGTGGTGTGCCTCATCGATAACAAGAAAACCAAAATCACCAGCTTCAGCTATTGTTCCAGCATGAAATTGGAGATATTCAGGCGTTGTTAACAAGATGTCGATTTCTCTTTTTCTCAACTTTTCGTAAGTTTCCCTACGCTTCTCTTCGGGCGTTTCCCCATTTAAAACGCAAGTCTTGATTCCGAAAACGCTCAACTTTTCTCTTAAGTGACATGCTTGATCAGCCATTAATGCTCGAAGAGGGTATATAAAGATAGATGCCTTTTTGTCTTTTAATGCAATTAGAGTCGCATGCGCTTGAAAAACGAGGGACTTGCCACGCCCTGTCGCCATAACCCCTAAACACGACTTCTTATTCTTTAAATTGTTCAAAAGTTTTTCCTGCGCCTCGTGAGGTGAATTGTCCCCAATCAACGCCTTTATTATTTCTTTTTCTAGTTGCTGTGGGTTAGCGATGGCTAACTCCTCATACTCTTCGCGAGTTGTTTGCCTTTCTTTTGTTTCCAGATTGCAAACTTTAGATTCTAGAAAGTCACCTGAAGCTTCTTGCTTGTTAAACATATCGTCGATAAATTCAGCTGTGGAATCGCTACAAAGTGAATTCAACGCAGGGCACTCAGCCAATGGAAGAAGTGCTTGTGCCTTCGTCTTCACGTTTTTTTCTCCTCGCCATGTTTCAGTTTGAGCAGTGAAAATTGCATTTACAACAGCATTAGAATCAAGCAATTGCTCTGCGTTTTTACACTTAAACTCGATGCATGGAACTTTTGTGTGACCATTTGACAGCTTACAAAGAAAGTGTTCTTTCGTCGATCCAACGAGCCTGCCATCAAATTCCGTGACATTTTTTGCTAAGTAAAGTGGCTGTTCATTTTCCTGCCCAAAGGGACCTGCTTTTTCTGCAAGTTCAAGGTTTTCAATCGTCATTTCATCCAGAGAGACCACAGTGTCGATCTCAACGTGTTTTTTAAATCGTGATTTGTCAAATTGGCTTAAATCTTCGTTCATTCTCTGTTCAAACTCGTCAAGTTTGTCGGCTGGAAGTGTCACACCAACGGCATTTTTGTGCCCACCATAGCGAATAAACAGATCACTGTGTTTGTTTACAACTTCAAATAAATCGATGTTTCCAATTCCTCTTCCACTGCCCCTCGCTTCGTTTCCAACTATAGCAAACATAAACGCTGGCACTTCAAAACGATCAACGAGTCTTGCCGAAACAATTCCTTTGACGCCTTCATGCCATCCTTTTCCAGAAACAACAACGCACCTCTGTCCATGCCATTTTTTATCAGCCAGAGAAACGGCTTCTTTAGCAAGCTCGGTTTCTATGTTTCTTCTTTGTGTGTTTAATGAGTTAAGATCGTTTGCAAATTTCTGAGCTTCTTCATAACTGTCAGTCAAGAGCAACTTTAACGCCACTTCAGATTTTCCTAGCCTGCCAGCAGAATTCAAACGTGGCACACAAGTAAAACTGATTGAAGTTGATGAAACTTGGCAAGCCTCCTCTCCTGAAACTTCAAGAAGAGCTTTTATGCTCGGTCTGCAATTTTCCCTGATCTTTTCAATGCCATCTTTAACTAGACTTCTGTTTTGATGGTGAAAAGGCATCATGTCTGCGATCGTTCCAAGAGACGCAAAATCTGTGTAGCTTCTCCAGAGATGTGGAAACCCGAACCGTGAACCGAGCGCGTCAATGACTTTAAGCGCCACACCAACTCCTGCAAGCGTTGCGTCTTCAGCATTGCCCTTATATTTCGGATCACAAATGAGGACATCCTGTGGCACAAGCTCGCCTGCCTCATGATGGTCAGTTATGACAACTTCGACTCCTGTTTCTTTTATTGCCCTCACTTCATCTCTGTTTGCTATCCCGCAATCAACAGTGACAATCAAGTCGGGCTTCTTTTTTGAAATCTCCTCAAAAGCAGCCATAGACAGACCATAACCATGCTTAAAACGATCCGGAATAAATGGCATAACATTAGCTCCAAGGGCACGCAGTCCTCTTGTCATAACTGTTGTCGCAGAAATCCCGTCAAGATCAAAATCTCCAAAAACAACAATTCTTTTGTGTTCCAAAATTGCTCTTCTGAGCGATTCTGCCACTTCTTCCATCCCCGGAATTAACAGTGGATTTCCCCAGTCTCTGTCAAGGGAAACAGAGAGATATTTTTCAATTTTTTCTGAAGTGTCAAACCCACGCGCAACGCAAGTCGAAACAAGAAAATGAGGCAATCCAAGCTCGGCCATGCATTTTCTCACGATTTTGTTGTCGCACGGTTTCATCTCGAAATGTGCTGACATTTTAAATCTCTTTTGCTATTAAATTCTTTTTCTTCCGCTTTTAATTATAAATGTTTATTAAATTATTTATGAAGAAACATGCAATTTGAGTTCTCAAGAAAGATGTTTTTCAAGCACGTTAGACAGAGCGAGTGCAACGCAGATCTTGACGACATCGACAATTATAAAAGGCAAAACTGCAACTAAAAAGGCAGCCTCGATGCTCACGCCTGCAATGACAGCATATTGAAAGCAGCCGCATAAATAAGCAATGCAAGTCATCAAAAAAGCAATTAATAACAGTAGAGCATTAAGTAACACTTTGTTACTTATTTTAGAAACAAGACGTTTTTTAATAATTCCGATAGGGTAAATCGCTAGAACATAACCAATCAAAAACCCGCCTGTTGGTCCTAGGAGGCAACCAATTCCTCCTTTCATACCTGAGAAAATTGGAGCTCCAATGCATCCGAGTGCCACATAGAGAAGAATTGAAGCAAAGCCAATGTTAGGTTTGGCGCAAAAAAGAATCAGCGTGAACGCAAACGTCTGCAGTGTAAATGGAACTGGGCCGAAAGGAATTGTTATCATCGCACAAACGCTAGTCAGCGCGACGAACATGGCAACATAAACTATGTCTTTTATTCTTTCATTCATTTCTCTTTAAATTAACTCACAAAATTTTATAAGACTTGCACACGTTCTGGTGTCTAAACTGTGAATAAATGCCTTATAAAACCTTGACAATGTGAAAATGCATAAATAGAATTAGGATAAGTTTTTCAAAAACGTTCAAAAGAAAGGTTTAAATGATGGAAAACAAACAAGCATGGCTTAAGTATTCAAAAGACGAGAGAGCTGAGGTTGACATAATTTGTAAGTCCTACATCGACTTTCTCTCTGAAAACAAATCTGAGAGAGAATTTGCAAAAACATCTGTTGAATGGGCAGAAAAATCAGGTTATAGATCATTAAAAGAGATCTTAGAAAATGGAGAGAGTCTTAAATGTGGCGACAAGGTTTGGGCTTGCCACAAAAACAAAGCTGTTGTTCTTGTCAACATTGGCAAAGAAAACATCGAAAAGGGTATGAACATCCTTGGTGCGCACATCGACTCCCCTCGTCTCGACGTGAAGCAAAATCCGTTTTATGAAAAAAACGAATTTACTTTGCTTGACACACATTATTATGGCGGAATTAAAAAGTATCAATGGGTGACTTTACCTCTTGCGATTCATGGAGTCGTTGCTCTTAAAAATGGCGAGATCAAAAACATTGTCATCGGCGAAGACGACAATGACCCTGTCTTTTGCATAAGCGACATTTTGCCTCACTTAGGTGCAGAGCAAATGAAGAAAGAGGCGAGCAAAATTGTCGAGGGTGAAGACCTCGATTTAATCGTAGGAAATGAAACAACAGCCGAATTAAAAGACGATCAGGAAGTCAAAGAGGCAATCAAAACGCACACTCTAAACATCATAAAAGAGAAATATGGGATTGAAGAGGTTGATTTCTTGAGTGCTGAACTCGAAGTGTTCCCTGCTGGACGCGCAAGAGAAGCGGGGTTTGATCGTTCTATGGTTTTGGCTTATGGGCAGGATGACAAAGTTTGTGCATTCACTTCCCTTCTCGCTCAAATTCACGCAAATGAAGAATCGGAAATTCCTGAAAAAACTCAAGTTTGTGTTTTAACTGACAAAGAAGAGATTGGTAGTGTCGGAGCAACAGGAATGGAAAGCGCATTTTTTGAAAATGTCATTGCAGAAGTTTGTGAGCTTCTTGGTCACAAAGGCTCACTCCCTGCAAAAAGAGCTCTCGCAAATTCCAAAATGCTTTCATCTGATGTTAATGCTGGAGTAGATCCACTTTATGAAAGTGTCTTTGAAAAGAAAAATGCTTCATATTGCGGACGCGGTCTCGTTTTCAGTAAATTCACTGGAAGCAGAGGCAAAAGTGGTTCAAACGATGCAAATGCAGAATTCGTCGCCGAAATAAGAAAGATAATGGATGATGCAAATGTTTCTTACCAATTCGCCGAGCTTGGGAAAGTTGATGTTGGTGGCGGTGGAACAATAGCATTCATCGCAGCAAATTTGGGGATGGACGTCATCGATTCAGGTGTCGCAGTTCTCTCAATGCACTCTCCTTGGGAGTTGACTTCAAAGTGTGACATCTTTGAAGCCTACAAAGGCTACAAAGCTTTTCTTCAAAACGCTTAAATAAAAAATTATGCCCTCGATTTTTGTCCGTAAAAACGAGGGCATTTTTAAAGCTAATTTAAGTTACGATGTGTAACTTATAGGAGAAAGTTGTTATTCTTTCTCTTCTCCTTCATCAATTTCTTCTTCCTGATTAGCGACGGCCACTGCTGTTACCTTATCACCCTCAGCGATGTTCATAACCTTGACACCTTGGGTGCTTCGACCAAGTTTTGAAATTCCTTTAACTGCAGTGCGTGTCACGACACCCTCCTCAGAAATGATCATTATCTCATCACTTTCTGAGACAATTTTCATTCCAACAAGAAGTCCTTTTTTCTGCGTCATTTGAATTGTGTAGACGCCTTGACCTCCTCTGTGTTGCTCAGGATATTCCGTAATGTCAGTGCGCTTTCCATAACCTTTCTCAGTGACAACAAACAATTCACTGCCTTCGTTTGCAATCTCCATTCCAAGAACTTGTGCGCCTGCTGGAATGTTCATGCCTTTAACGCCTTGGGTGTCGCGCCCCATTGCACGAACTTCGCTTTCGTCCCACATAATTGCTTTTCCAAGAGATGAAACTAACATAACTTTTTCGTCTTTGCTCACTTTTTTGACGGAGATCAGCTCATCTTCTTCGCGTAAATTAATCGCTTTTAAGCCGTTTTGACGATTTCTGTCATAAAGTTCAAGGGAGGTTTTCTTGCAAAGACCGCACTTAGTTGCAAACATGAGATATTCGTCTTGTGGGAATTCTTTTGTCGAAATAACAGCAGCGATTTTCTCTCCCTCTTCGAGCTGAAGCAGGTTGACAATCGCTGTTCCCCTCGCCTGTCTTGAAGCTTCAGGGATTTCATAGACTCTCATGCGATAGACTTTTCCTTTTGTTGAGAACAACAATAGCCATGAATGAGCGCTCGCAATTCCCATGTGAACAACGAAATCACTCTCTTTTAAGTTGACTCCTTGCATTCCTTTTCCACCGCGACGTTGTTGACGATAGGTCGTTGCTGGCAAACGTTTAACATAACCTGCGTTAGTTAACGTCACAACCATGTCATCATCAGGGATCAAATCCATGACATCGATGTCACGGCTCGCGTTTCCTATAACAGTTTTTCTCGGGTTATTAAATTTCTTCTTGATTTCTAACAACTCATCTTTTATAACACCACGCAAAAGTGTCTCATCATCCAAAAGTGATTGAAGATAGGCAATTTTTTCTCTAAGCTCTTTTAGCTCTTCTTCAATTTTTTCACGCTCGAGACCAGTCAGTCGACGAAGTCTCATCTCTAAAATTGCTTCAGCTTGACGCTCTGAAAGTTCGAAGCGACTCATCAGCTCCGCTTTTGCTTCCTTGTCAGTCTTAGATCCACGAATGATTTTTATGACTTCATCAATGTTGTCAAGCGCAATAATGTAGCCTTCTAAGATGTGTGCTCTGTCCTCAGCCTTTTTCTTATCAAAAATCGTTCTTCTTGTTACAACTTCAATTTGATGCTTGATGTAAAGTTCGAGGATCTCTCTCAATGTTAAAACTTTCGGAGTGCCATCAACGAGAGCTAACATGTTGATGCCAATACCAGTTTGAAGCTGTGTGTGCTTGCAAAGCTTGTTGATAACAACTTCTGGTAACGCACCACTTTTTAGCTCAATGATTATGTCAATCCCGTGTCGATCAGCACCGTCATGAATATTAGAAATTTCAGGGAATTCTTTTTCTCTAACAAGTTCTCCTAGTTTTTCCATCAATTTGGTGCGGTTGACCATGTATGGAATTTCTTTGACGATGACTTGTTGGCGACCGTTCTTCTTTTCAACAACTTCAAACTTTGCACGAAGAGTTATGTTCCCATGTCCTGTTGCATAAGCATCTTTAATTCCTTTAGTGCCCATGATTTGACCACCTGTTGGAAAGTCGGGTCCAGGCAAAACCTCCATTAACTCTTCGGTTGTTGCTTCCTCATTTTCAAGCATCAAAACTGTTGCATCAATCGTCTCACCAAGGTTGTGAGGAGGAATGTTTGTTGCCATACCAACTGCGATGCCGTTTGAGCCATTAACTAACAGACATGGGAACCTCGCAGGCAACACTTCTGGCTCTTTCAAGGTTTCATCATAGTTCGGCATCCATTCAACAGTGTCTTTATCGAGGTCACGAAGCATCTCCATTGCCGCCTTGTCAAGACGAGCTTCTGTGTATCTCATAGCCGCAGGACTATCACCATCAATCGAACCGAAGTTTCCGTGACCATCAATTAATGGCAACCTCATTGAAAAAGGTTGCGCTAATCTCACCATTGTGTCATAAACAGCACTGTCACCATGTGGGTGATATTTACCAATAACATCACCAACAGTACGTGCTGATTTCATGTGAGGCTTCGTTGGGAGATATCCCGACTCATTCATAGCATATAGAATGCGCCTATGAACTGGTTTTAAGCCATCGCGAACATCTGGTAGCGCACGTGCAACAATGACCGACATCGAATACTCAAGAAATGACTGTTGCATTTCTTTAGCCATCTCTGATGGCTCGATGTTACCGATAGCATTTTCTTCTTCTTCAATAACAGAAGCCTCAACTTCGATGGCTTGCTTATTATCATCCATATTATTCTCGTTATTATTCATATTATCTTCTGCCATGTCTCACTCCTAAATGTCAAGGTAGCGTGCTTCTTTTGCATGCTCTTGAATAAATTTCTTCCTTGGCTCAACTTGCTCGCCCATGAGCTCTGACACAACTCTCTCTGCACTCGCTGCATCTTCAATTGAAACTTGCAAAAGCGTGCGAGTCTCTGGCTCCATTGTTGTCTCCCAAAGTTGATCTGGGTCCATCTCTCCTAAACCTTTATACCTTTGGATGTCAAACCTGTCTGAATTCTCGTCATTGCTTGTGAATTCTTTTAAATCTTCGTCTTTAAAGAAATATCTCTCAATTTTTGGATTCCTTGAATTTCTCTTTTTAATACCATAAAGAGGAGGTTGTGCAACATAAACATATCCTCTGGTTATCAACTCAGGCATATATCTAAAGAAGAACGTTAAAAGCAAAATTCTTATGTGAGCACCGTCGACATCAGCATCTGTCATAATGATAATTCTGTGATAACGAGCTTTATCAGCATCAAAATCCTCTCCAATGTTAGTTCCAATCGCTGTTATTAAACTCGAAATTGTGTCTGATGAAAGTGCTCTGTGGAGACTTGCTTTTTCGACGTTCAAAATTTTTCCGCGAAGAGGCAAAATCGCTTGGTATTTTCTGTTTCTTGCTTGTTTTGCTGAACCACCAGCTGAATCACCCTCAACTATGAAAATTTCAGAGAGTGCTGCTTCTTTTGATGAACAGTCCGCTAGTTTTCCTGGTAAAGAAAAGGAATCTAGAACACCTTTTCTTCTTGTTGCTTCTCGTGCCTTCCTCGCTGCTTCTCGTGCTTTTAATGCTTGTGACGCTTTTCCAACAATAGCTTTTGCGTCTTTTGGATTTTCTTCTAGGAACTCTTCAAAACTTTTGCCAACAGCGTCGTTAACAAGAGTTCTCATTTCAGTGTTACCAAGTTTTGTTTTTGTTTGACCTTCAAATTGAGGCTCATGAAGCTTAACTGAAATAACAGCCGCTAAACCTTCTCTTGCGTCATCTCCTGTTAAGTTAGGATCTTTTTCCTTCAATAAATTTTTTGCTCTTGCATATTTATTTAAAACACGAGTAAGAGCAGTTTTAAAACCTTCTAGGTGAGTTCCACCTTCAGTTGTGTTGATGTTGTTAGCAAAACTCATTATTGAATTTGTGTATGCATTTGTCCATTGCATCGAAATTTCAACTTCACCAGTTTCAGATTTTGCATCAAAATAAACTGGATCATTGATTGTTTCTTTTCCGACGTTGAGAAACTTAACAAAGTCAACAATTCCGCCTTCTGCTTGAAAAACTTCTGTGTGTGGTGTGCCATCATCACTAACGTTTCTCGCGTCATGCAAAACTATTTTTAAGCCCCTATTTAAATAACTCATCTCTCTAAATCTGTTTGCGAGAGTTGTGAAATTATATTCTGTTGTTTCTTTGAAAATCTCTGGATCTGGCCAAAATGTAACAGTTGTTCCTGTTCCTTCAGCAGTTCCGATCTCTTTTAGTGGCTCAACAGTTTTTCCATGATCAAAAGCAATCTTATATTCTTTTCCATCACGTTTAACACTAACTTCGGTTCGTGTCGAAAGAGCATTCACAACAGAAACTCCAACTCCGTGAAGTCCTCCAGAAACTTTATAACCCTCTCCCCCAAATTTTCCGCCTGCGTGAAGGATCGTTAAAACAACTTCAACTGTTGGAATTCCTTCTTTTGGGTGAATATCAACTGGTATTCCTCTTCCGTTGTCGATGCAAGTGATTGAATTGTCTGCGTTGATTGTAACGTCGATTTCTGTGCAATAACCAGCTAAGGCTTCGTCAACCGAATTGTCAACGACTTCATAGACAAGGTGATGCAATCCTCTCGGACCAGTTGATCCGATATACATCCCAGGACGCTGTCTAACAGGTTCAAGTCCTTCAAGAACTTGAATGTCACCAGCATCATAATGAGAATTTTCTGACATTTATTCTCCTTTTCATCAAATAATTTAAGTTCTTAAATTTAATGCCTTATTTAATAAAACAGAGAAATTATAACATATATGTTTAAATTTATATAAAACAACCCTCAAACTAACTAATATAAAGCGATCTGAGGGCTTATTTTTATAATTTATGTGATTTTTATACCATTTTATGTTTTTATAGCTTTTAATTTGTTTGTAGGACAGGCATGACAAGATAGAGAAATTTATTTTTTAGCATATTTTCAGCTGTCTCTTTTACATCATCAAAAGAAAACTCATCATGTTTAACAACACAAGGAGCGATGTGAGCTGGTTGTTTGTTAGCAGAAAGTGTTAATAAAACATCGTTGGTTGTCACAGCACCTAAACCATCATTTAAATAGCTTGCATCAAATCCGACAATACAATTATCTCCAGTGCACTTAACACTCAAAACCTCTGTTGCAACTCCAGCAGAAGTTGCATTAACGCTTAATTGCAAAGTTTCTTTTTGAATGTCAACATCAAACGTTATTGGAGTGTTGTCGTCTCTTAACACTGAAACTCTCTTTATTGCTGCGCTTAAAGCTGACTTATCAACAACCACAGTCGTTTCATTGCTTGAATTGATTAATTTTTGATATTCTGGGAATTGACCTTGCAATCTTCTGTTTATAAAAGTGACATCTCCTGTTTGAATTATCACTTGGTTGTCGTTATATGCAAGTGTCATCATCTCCCCTTTTGCATTTAATGAAGTGATTTCATTTAAGAAATGAGGAGGAATGACAGCTGAAAATTCGACTTCTTGCGGTGTTTCAACACTTTCTTCTGCAACAGCAACGCGATAGGAATCAGATGTGACTGCTCTGACCTTAGAATTTTTAACTTCAACAAAAACTCCAGTAAAAATGCCTTTTGAGTCATCTTTAGCAGCTGCCTTAATGACTTTCTTAATCATTGACTGAAATTTTTCAAAAGGAATGTCTACTTTCGCTAAACTTTCAACTTCAGGAAATCCTGGAAATTCTTCCGCATTTAAAACGTTGGTTGAAAAAGCTGCTTGTTCGCACGTTATAAATGCTTTAGTGTCATCAGTTGTGATGCTAACTCTTGAATCTTCTAGAGTTTTAACGATGTCATAAAAAAGTTTTCCTGGTAAAACTGCTTGTCCTTCTTCTTCCACAAGCGCAGAAGTCACAATTTTGCAAGAAGAATCAAGATCTGTCGCTTCAAAAACAACATTTTTCTCTTCTGCTCGAACAAGAACTCCTGCCATAACAGGCAATGTTGAATTATTAGAAATTGCGGTCACTGCCACGCTTAAAGCGTTACATAATTCCTCTTTACTTAATGAAATTTTCATATTTCCTCCAAGAAATTTATTTAAAGACTATGAATAATTATTATAGCTTTTTTGAATTTTTATAAGTCTTTGAATTTTAAAATTCAACTTTGAATTTTTATGGAATATAAGCGGAATTATGTTTGAATTTTTACTTATATCGAAGAGTAAATGTTAATAATGTTAATAATTTTTTGTTTGTTGTTAAATAGTGCTCCAAAATTGAAGTTTTGCTATTAAAACTTTAGAAAATCAAAATTTTAAAAAGGAAATTGTTGTTAATAATAAAAATTGAAGCTAATAGAATATCTAATTTTACCTGCACTTTTAGAATGATCATAATTTAAATTTCATATTGTAAATAAATTTCAACTATCATTAATTTAATAAATGATATTTAAACTATATTTCCCAGCTTAAAGATGATTTTTACATTTAAAACTAGTAATTTTTAACATTTTTCAACTGTTTTCAATCTAATTTAATAGAGTTATTAACAACTTATGAATAATTTGTGGAAAACAGTAAAAATAGAGAAAAAATTCACATACTTTTGAAATATTTTTAAGACTCGTTATAAAATGAATTTATGATTAATAAATTAAATGACATCGAAGTTAAATCTCCTGCTCGAATAGCAGTATATGATGATTTTAGATCAAGCCCAAGAATAATCGACATTCCCCCTGAAGAAACAAGAGATTTTATTGGACATTTATCTTCGGCGGTATATGAAGAAAACAGATCAGTAGGTGGAGAGATTGCTTATTCTGTTATTAAACAAGTTTGCGAAAATTTTATTCATGCAGGTTTTAAAGAAATTGTTGTTTCAATCCTTCCTAAAGGACGAGAAATTCGATTTTCAGATCAAGGACCTGGAATCGATGATATTGAAAATGCATTACGACCAGGTTTTTCAACAGCAACGCAGAATATGAAAAAATATATCGATGGAGTTGGATCTGGTCTTCCTATAACTAAAGAATATCTTTCTATGACAAATGGAGAAATAGTCATAGAAAACAATTTAAATCACGGATGTGTCATAACTTTAAAACAAAATAGTAATGCAAAAACAGATGACAACATTGTTATTCCTTCAAATTTGTCACTTAATAACAATAATTCGATCAATTTAAATAAGAGGCAAACATCCATTCTTTATCTAATTAAAAATGGAGAGACTTTTGGTAATAAACAAATTGCCGAAGAATTAAATCTCCCACAATCTAGTGTCCATAATGAATTAAATAAACTTCAAGAAATAGGATTTGTAGAAAAAATTGGCACAAAACGCTATATATCCGATTCTGGAAAACAATTTATCAACAATTTATAGAGTTATCCACAATTTTCTTGTTATAATTCTTTTTCATAAAATCATTTAAAGGAAGTTTATTTTATGAATCAAGTTGTTTTATTACAAAACTGGAATCAAGTATGCCAAAAAATCAAAGAGAATAATTTATGTGACTGGAATCAATTCTCTTCAGTAAAAGATAAATTAATTCCACAAGCAATGAGTGAAGGGTTTTTACTTCTTTCAATAGATACTGAGTTTTTAGCTAAATGGTCTAGTGAAAATTTTAAACAAGCGATAATTCAAGCACTCAATATGTTATTCAATAAACCTTTTGAAGTTCAAATTGTCGTTGATGAAAATTCTTCTAAACAAGAAATTCAAGAAGAACAAATAAACAACCCTGTGGAAATACCTCAAAAAGAAAAGTTTAAGGATGAATCTAAGCCACAGGAGCAACAAACATTAGTTCCAACATTAACTTTTTCTTCTTTTGTCATTGGTGAATCAAATCGTCTTGCCTATTCAATGGCGGTACAAGTGGCAGAAAACCCAGGAAATAAAGTTTTAAATCCTCTATTTATTTATGGAAAAAGTGGACTTGGTAAAACTCATCTTCTTCGAGCTATTCAAAATGACATCTTAACAACTCATCCAAATTTAAAAGTGATATATATCGATACAAATGACCTTGTTAATGAGTATACTCAGGCAGCAACTGAACATGACAGAATGAAAAACAGTTTTGTTAATTTTAGAGAGAAATATGAGCAGGCAGACGTTTTATTAATTGATGATATCCAATTTCTTCAAGGAAAAAAGCAGACATTAGATAATGTTTTTCAGATTTTAAATTTTTTAGTTACTCGTGGCAAACAAATTGTTTTATCAGCAGATAGGGCACCAAAAGTTATTGATATTGATGAGCGTTATACTTCTCGATTTTTACAAGGAGGAACTTGCGATATTCAACCTCCTGAACTTGAAACAAAAATTGCTATCATTAAAGCTTATATTAATGAATATAACCAGCAGTCAACAGGAGATTTTTTAAACATTCCTGACGACATCATTGCTTTTATTGCAGAATGTTCTGGAACAAACATTCGAGAGTTAAAAGGCGCAATAACGATGATCATCTACCGTTATTCATTTTCTGGAAATTCTGTTGATAAAGATGAATTAAAGAAAACTTTATTAAATCATTTCACTTCAATAAAAACTAACTTAACAGTTGAAGACATTCAAAAGGTAGTCGAAGATTATTACAAAATAACTCATAGTGAATTGTTAGGGAAATCTCGCTCTAAACACATCGCTTATGCTCGACAAATTGCATTTTACCTTTGCAGAACAATTTTAGACGTTCCATATGTTGAATTGGGTAATAAATTTAATAAGGATCACTCCACTGTTCTTTATGCTGTTAATAAAATTGAGCAAGAATTGTTAAAAAACAGGAGCTTGGAAGAAGAAATTGAGCTTTTAAAGAAAATGATTAAAGATTTATGATTAAAAGAGTTAATTAATAAATCACTTTTTTAAAATCTTATAAGCTAAAAGAAATCACCTCTAGCCTTGAAAAACAACACTTATAAACTAATTCACAAGCTTTATTAAAATGACTAACTTAAATTAATATATATTTTAGGTAAGAAAATAAATTGAGAAAAATCTTTTGAACTTGCAAAATTTTAAGTTATAATTTAACGTCGCGCTTTATTTAAGGAGATTAAAATGAAAAGAACATATCAACCAAACACACGTAAACGTGCAAAATGCCATGGCTTCAGAGCAAGAATGTCAACTTCTGGCGGAAGAAAAGTTTTATCAAGAAGAAGAGCAAAAGGCAGAAAAGCACTTAGTGTTTAAAACAATCAAGAAATCAGATGAAATCTCTCATCTCTTTGAAGTTGGATGCAGAGTTTCATTTCGTCACTTTTTTGTTTTATACATTGAAAGTGAAGAACCTAAAATTGCTTTTATTGCAGGAAAAAAACTAGGTAATTCTGTAAAAAGAAATCATTTAAGGAGAAAATTAAAAAGGGTCTACCTTGAAAACTATAACTGGTTTGAAGGTAAAAAAGCATTGATTGTTGCAAAACAAAGCTTATTAACAGCCAAAGATGATGAAGTTAGACACAACTTTAAGAAAGTTATAAAAAGAATTGATAAAAAAAACGGCAAATAAATTTATTATTTTATTGATTAACATCTATAAAGTTGCTATTTCTCCTCTTTTTCCTGCTTGTTGCCGATTTACTCCAACTTGTTCTGAATATGCAAAAATTGCAATAGAGCGTTTTGGAGTGGTAAAGGGTTCAAAATTGGCAATTAAAAGAATTAGTAGATGCAGACCTCACTCTGATTATGGGTGGGATCCAGTGCCCGACAAATTATAAAAGGAAATTAAATGTGGGAAGCGATTCTACAAGGTATATTTAGCTTAGTTCATTTTTTCTATAACCTTTGTGGTGACTGGGGTCTATCAATTATTATTATCACAATAATTTTTAGGTTATTAGTTGCCCCTCTCATGCATAAGCAGGCAAAATCTTCTTACACAATGCAGAAGATTCAGCCAAAAATTAACGAGATTCAGCAAAAATATAAAAATGATCAGGTGAGACTTAATCAAGAAATCCAAAAAATGTACGCTGAGGCTCACTTTAATCCTCTAGCAGGATGTGTTCCTATGCTCATCCAAATGCCGATTTTTATAGCTCTTTTTCAAGTGCTAAGAAACATTGACCAATACATATCTGACACAACAACTAACATTTGTTTTTATAACGTCATTCCAGACTTAATTAAGAATCCTTCACAAGCATTTAGTGAGGGTATCGTTCAATTTATACCATATGTTGTGTTAATTATAATTTTTGCTGGAGCAACGTTTTTTCCAATGGTGCAGCAACAATTAAAAAATAAAGATAATCCTCAGGCAAAACAATCATTAATAATAGCAGCAGTTATGTCAGTGATGATGGTATTTATTGCATGGACATCCCCTGCAGGTGTTCTTTTGTTCTGGGGTGTGTCTTCATTAATCGGTATCGCACAAAATCAATGGACAATGTCACGTTGCAGAAGGCAAGACAAGGAAAAAGAAGAGAAAGAAGCAGAAATTTCTCAACCTTATGAAATAGATGTGACAAGGAAAGCTAAAAAAGCTCGTCCAAGAAAGAAAAATTAAGGAATAATAATGGAATTTAAAACAGAAGTTTCAAACGAAGAACTAGACAAAATTGCAGACGTATCAATCGAGACAGTTCAAGAAATAACAAAATTTTTCAATGTTGGAGAATTTGAAATTAATGAATATGAAGGAAGTGAAGGAGAGCTTATATTAGATCTCGACGGAGATGACCTGAGCATCTTAATTGGCCATAAAGGATCAACAATTCAATCTCTTCAACAAATGGTGTCTATAATAACTTCTTCAAAATTAGGTTATAAATATCCTGTGACAATAGATGTTCATGGGTATAAAGGAAGACAAAAAAATAAGCTTGAAGATCTAGCGTACAGAATGGCTAATAAAGCTCTTAATCAAAACAGACAAGTTTCACTTCGGCCGATGTCTCCTTATGATAGACGCATCATTCATATGGCTCTTGCTGACGAAAAAGAAGTAGAAACACTTTCTGAAGGACAAAGCAAAGACCGCCACGTTATCATTCGTCCTTTAAAACACTAGTTTTTATTGTCATCCTGAGCGAAACGAACGTTAGTGAGTGAAGTCGAAGGATCTCCAACCTTTAAACCCTTTATAACCTACAACCGTTGGGGATTGTTCGACTCAAGCACTTCGTGCTTTCGCTCACAATGACATCAATGAGTGT
>CAVAWT010000032.1:0-19599 GCA_963592435.1 Oribacterium sp.
AAAAAAAAAAAAAAAAAAAAAAAAAAAAAAAGCAACCCCACTTGCTATGTCCTTAATCTCTTTAGTTTACCACAAAAGTAGCAGTTTACCGCATATTTTTTGTGAAAGGTGATGGGGAAATCTCTAAAAATTCAATAAAATTATTAAATAATCACAATCAGGGGTCTGACCCCTTGTGTTTCCCCAGCGTACACAGGGTCTGACCCCATGAAAGATGGCATGAAACAGAAGACATGCGCAACAAAACGAATTATCGCTTATAATTAATCCTTACTTTATTAAGTGCAAAACAAAAAAGAAAGCTTTTAAAAACATGACACAACGCAATCCTATGAATGAGAGGTATTCCGACGAGGATCGAAAAGGGCACACGCGAAAAAGTGCTGCTTCCGCGAAACCGAAATCAAGCGCCGCTTCAACTGTGACGTTGCCCTCAAAAACAAAAACTCCGAAAGAGAAAAAAATGGAGAGGCGGGCACGCGAGCGCGAGGCGCAACAAAAAGACCGAGAGATGGCTGTTAAATACACAAAGCCCGACACGCCTGAGTATTACAAATGGAAAAGACTTTGGTGGATTGGCCTTGGAGCAGCAGTTCTCTTCGTTTTGTCATCGTGGCTTTTAAGAGAAATCGAGCCACAGTGGATTTCTCTCATTATCCTCGGTTTTGCCTATGTCGCAATCATTTTTGCATTTTGGGTTGACATCTCAAAACTAAAGAAGATAACGCGCAAATGGCAAGAAGAACAAATTGCAAAAGAAAAGAAAGCCAACAAAGGCAAATCGAAAAAACAAATTGAAGAAGAACGCAAGGCCGCGAAAGAAGAAGAGGTGCGGATTGCTCGCGAGGCGGCAGAAAAGACGCTGATCGGTCGCATGAAGGTTTCGTGGGACAAGCGAAAGGAAGAAAAAGCGAAGGCAAAGGCTGATTCTTCTGAAAACGTAAACAATGAAGACAAAACGGACGAGAAAAAGGGTGAGTAAGATGGGGAATTGTTTAATAGCACAAAGTGGTGGTCCAACATCTGTCATAAATGGCAGTCTTGCAGGTGTCATCCGTGCAAATCAGCTGAATCACAAATTTGATCGCGTGCTCGGTGGCATTCATGGGATCGAGGGTGTTCTTCAAAACAAGCTCTTTGACTTGACGGATCTGCCTGCTGAAGAGGTGGCGCTTCTTCGTCAAACTCCATCAAGTGCACTCGGGACTTGCAGATATAAACTAAAGCGAGACCAGGAACAGGACTTTGAAACTCTAAACAGTGTCTTGAAAGAAAACAACGTTGATGTCATGTTCTATGTCGGTGGCAACGATTCGATGGACACTGTTGACGCGCTTTCTGAATGGGCAGCAAGCCACGGCTCGAAGACGCGTTTTGTCGGAATTCCGAAGACGGTCGACAACGACCTTGTGCCACCTGATCACTGCCCAGGATTTCCAAGTGCTGCAAAATTTGCTAACCTCGTGACGAAGGCAACAGCTTTTGATTATGATGCCTACACTCGACCTGAAGTTTTTGTTTTGGAGACAATGGGAAGAGATGCCGGTTGGTTGGCGGCAAGCGCTTGCATGTCTGGAGTTGTTGACTTGCTTGTTTTGCCTGAAATTGCCTATGACAAAGACGCATTTTTAGAACGTGTTCAAAAAACAATGGAAGAGAAAGGCTCATGCTACATCGTCACTTCCGAAGGTGCAAGAGATGCTGAAGGTAATTATGTTTCAGCTGGTGAGAGTGCCAACGATGGTTTTGCTCATGCAGTTTTGGGCGGGGCTGGCCTTGCAATTAAGCAACAAATCGTCGACGCTGGAATTGCTCCTCGCGGAGTCGTTCAAGATCTGTCACGCGCGGCACGTTCGAGCAATTTTGCTATGAGCAAAGTTGACTATTGCGAAGCCTATGAACTCGGTCTCAGTGCCCACATGCACGCATGCGACGACACTTTCACAGCAAAAGTTGTTGGCGTGAAACGCGGGCAAGCAAATGGGGGTTATAACCCAGAAATTTTCGTCGATGACGCTTCAAAGTTCGCAAACTTCGTCAAGAGCTTCCCTCAAGAGTGGGCAAAGCCTGATTATGCAGGAATCACTGATGAAGCGAAAGACTATTTCGCACCTCTGATCAAAGGCGAGCCGAAGTTGGAGTGGGGAGACGACGGACTTTTGAAGATGGTGAAGCCTTTTAATTTGAGATAAGGGGCGGAGAGACAAAACTTCGCGTCAATTGCTATAATAAAATAATCGGGATGTGGCTCAGCTTGGTAGAGCGCTGCGTTCGGGACGCAGAAGTCGCAGGTTCAAATCCTGTCATCCCGACCACTCTTGTTCCGTTTCTCTGGACGAGAAACGGAAACACTACACGTTGCGAAGAAATCTGATCCGGCATCTTTGTCCTGCAAGCAAACGCCGCGGGCCCAAGCCCAGCGCCGTTTCCTTTCGCACAAATCTGCTCGTCCAGCTTCCTTCTCACTCTCGGTTTTTCCTCATGATGTCTTCCCCCAATTGCTTTATAAATTGCTCGTTCGGTCTTGTTTCTCACTTACTTATTGCATGTCCGCAAATTCCAACATTCTAAAGTCGAACAAATCTGCTCGTCCAGCTTCCTTCTCATTCTCGGTTTTTCCTCATGATGCCTTCCCCTAATTACTATTTAAATTTCTCGTTTGGGCTTGTTTCTCACTTGCTCTTTCTTCCACCAGATAGTTTACTTTTCAGGTGTTTTTAAGTTTCTTTGTTAAAATCAAAATTATCAGTTTATCTTTAATTTAGCGAACGGAGATTAGATGATCCAAAAACCTGAAGGAACCCAAGATTTAATCGGGGAGATTTCCGATCAGTGGGACTCATTTCAGAGAATGGCAGACATGGTTCTCTGTGAGACGATGTATAACAGGATTGAATTGCCAACTTTTGAAAAAGAAGAACTCTTTGTCAGGGGCATCGGCGATTCCTCTGACATCGTCAACAAGGAAATGTTCTCAGTTTTCTCTGGCGGAAACCTTGAAAAACTGAAAAGTGGAGAGGAAATTTCAAACAAATCGCGCTTTGCTCTTCGCCCAGAAGGAACGGCAGGTGTTGTTCGCGCTGCAATAGAAAACGGACTTTTAAATGAAACTGAGCAACCTGTGCGAGTTTGGTATGCAGGTCCGATGTTTCGCGCAGAGCGCCCTCAAAAAGGCAGACTTCGCGAATTTCATCAGCTTGGTCTTGAATGTCTCGGCTCTGACGATGCCTTTTTCGACGCAGAAACAATATGTTTGATGAGCGACATCCTTGAATATTACGGAATTGACACTGGGCAATTAACATTTCATTTAAACACAATGGGATGCAGTGAATGCAGACCTGCTTGGAGAGACGCAGTTCAAAAACACATCGAAGCACACGCAGAAGACATGTGTGAAACTTGCCTTGAACGAGCAAAGAAAAACCCACTTCGCGCTTTTGATTGCAAAAACGAAAGTTGCAAGAAGGCGATGGCTGACGCTCCTAAAATCGACGAATTTTTATGCTTGGATTGCAGAACACATTTTGAAAAGGTCAAGAGGTTGCTAAACGTTGGGAGCATTGATTATGTTCTTGACCCAACACTTGTTCGTGGACTGGATTATTACACTCGCACAGTTTTTGAAGTCACCTACGACGAAGGCCTTGGAGCACAAAATGCAATCGGCGGTGGCGGGAGATATGACGCACTCGTCGAGGAACTCGGTGGCAAAAGCACACCTGCTCTTGGCTTCGCTCTTGGCTTTGAAAGGTGTTTTCTCGCCAAGAAAGCGCTTGGCTTTAAAAGAGAAAAGGAAGAAGGCCCCTATTATTTCTTCGTTGTGACAAGTGACGAGGCGAGGAAGTTTGCAGAGGAATTTGCTCTCAACCCAAAAATTAACTCTAACAGCGTTGAAATGGACTTCCGTCCTGTTGCTAAAGGGGAATCGCCCTATCGTTCAATAAAGTCGCAGTTGCGCCTCGCAAACAAATTGCATGCAAAGACTGCCGTCATCCTTGGCGATGACGAAATGCGCGAGGGCATGGCAACGTTAAAAAGATTAACAGATCATGAGGAATCAAAAGTTCCTCTCTCTGAACTAAAAGACTCAAGTTTTATCAGTTTACAATCAATGGAGGCATGGGAAAGTGAGCTCTAACAACAAAAAATACACAGTCGTGATCGTTGACGATCAACCTTTGGTGCGCAGTGGTTACCGCGCAATTTTGTCTGCCTACGACGACATCGAAGTTTTGGACGAGGCAACAAACGGAGTTGAGGCAATCGAGAAAGTGCAACAACTGCACCCGAGCGTTGTCCTCATGGACATTCGTATGACAAAAATGAACGGGATCGAAGCCACAAAGCGCATCGTTTCTGATCCGAAATGTGCAAACACGCGCGTTTTGGTTATGACGACGTTCGACTTGGATGAATATGTCTATGAAGCGCTCAAGGCTGGTGCTGGTGGGTTCTTGCTAAAAGATGCTGAACCAGTTGACATCGCCAATGCAATCCGAACAGTTTCAGAAGGAAGCTCGCTCATTCAGCCGAGAGTTATGCACCGGCTCATCAACAAGTTCGTCAAGGGCGAAGGAGCTGAATCGAAGACACCGCGTGTCAAAAAAGGTCAAGAGCTCAAAGACCCACTAACCGACCGCGAGCAAGAAATTTTAGAGCTCGTCGCTCAAGGTTTAACAAATCAAGAAATCGGAGAAAAACTCTTCATTTCCCCTGCAACAGCAAAAACCCACCTCTCGCGCATCATGCAGAAAACAAACTGCCATTCACGCGCACAACTCGTTGTTTACTACAACGCTTAATCAAAATTCATCACACAGCTTCTCGAAAACAAAATTTTTAGGAAGCTGTGTGTTTTCTGAATTGTTTATAATTTGCAAGGTATTGCGCAAATTCAGCGGACGTGTCTGAATTTCCTGACCTCCAAGCTTTGTGATCTGTGATCTCTGACTCAAATCCATAATAGGCGTCAATGTAGCCGATCAAACTGTCAAGGGCAACAAGCTGTTCTTCAGGATAATAGCCTGACCCTCCGACATGAACAATCTCTATGCCAACCGACCACGAGTTCATGCCATAATCTGCAAACGAAGAGCCGATCGAAACAGTGCCAACCTTGTCATCCCTGCTTTCGTCCTCGACACCGAATTGCGCATTGTGACCAGTGTCACCATAGCCTGCATGATGCGCGATTTTGTCAAGTGGAACACACTGCCAAATCGTTCCATCTTTGTTAACGATGAAGTGTGCCGCAACGCCTGCTCCGTTTGCATCCCATCCTGAAATGACAGACGCTGCATTGTTATTGCCTTCCGTGTCGTGAAGCATGATGTATTTCTGGCAATCCTTGCCCTTCTCTCCATGCACAAAAGAAGCGCGGTAATCCTCTGTTATGCCCAGTGCATCACGCGGCGTTTCAACGTCGGTTCTTGTGATAATTTTCTCAGCCTCTTTTTGCTGTTCCTCCTGCTTCTGAGCCATTTTCTGTTGCTCTTCTTCGGAGAGTTGAGAATCCTTCACGTCTCCCTGAAATTCTTTGGAATCGTCTCTTTGATTCAGGTTTACGTTAACTGTGCATGCGCTCAAACAAAAAGTTAAGAAAAGCGCAGTTGCGATTGTCAAAACCTTTTTAATTTGGATGCTCTGTGTCAACACTGTAACCTCGATTGTTAAGTATGCTTACAAGAAACTGTGAGTTTTCATCTTCGATCGTCGTAGGTTTATATTTATCCAAAAATTCATCTGCTTCGATCGTTCCAGAATACCACGACTGAGAATTGAAATAGGACTGCAACCATTTGTTTTTAAACTTGCGACCATGGCGCGCCCAAATTTCGTTCATTGCAATGCAAATTTGATCGTTCGTCAAACCTGAAACGTCTGAATTCGTCAGCCTTCGCGTGTCGCTATCTTTTATGATGTATGTCCCCGATTTCGACTTATTAGAATTGTTATTACTGTTGTTGTTATTATTGTTATTATTTGAATTATTATTCGAGTTATTATTGCTGTTATTGTTGTTTGAATTGTTATTCTTGTTGCTGTCGTTTGAGCTTGAGGAATCCTGCGACTTGGTTGAATCTTGAGTTTTCGATTCTTTCTTATCAGCACTTTTGCTGTTCGACTCGCTTGTTACAGAGCTGAAAGGAGTGTCTTTCAGAAAATCAATCGGTGGCTTCACAATCGCCAACGCCCCGAGAGTTCCTCCAAAAACGATGACAACCGTCGCGCAGATGAGGGCAATCAAAGGTGTCTTCGAACTTTTCGCAGGTTGAATTTGCCCCTGCCCTTGAAGTGGCATTTGATTTGTTTGTGTCGCATAACCCACCTGTTGAGGGGTTGTTTGAGTGGCTGACCATACCTTTTGCGGTTGCTGAGGAGTCTGCTGTGGCGTTTGAATTGGTGCAGGAGAAATCACTTTAGTGTTCCCAACATGTCGCACCCCATCGCCACCATTTCCTGAAGTGTTTGGATCAGCCGACATGACCGGAGTCTTCACTTCTGTCGGTTGCGTCGAAATGTCCTCTTTGACCTTAGTCCCGCAATTCGTGCAGAACTTTAAACCATCTTTAATTTCCTCTCCACAATTCAAGCAGAACATGACAATTCACCTTACCCTGCAATTTTTCCCTTTTTTTCTTCATAAATACCAATAATCCCAACTGCAATCATAATGAGAGCAGCAATGATGTTGAGGTAAAATCCAATGAACAGATTAGCACTCAAAAACAATCCTGCAATTCCTGCAACGCCTGAAATTGAAGACGACAAAATGATGCTGATCACGCCCAGTGCAATCAACCGAACGTTCCTTGTGGAGTTTTCCTTCGTCATCAAAACATCATAGGCACCAAACACTGGCGGTATGAGATAGGCAATGAAAATTGCAAAAGGAGCAGAGACATAGCTCGATGTCAAGATTGAAATAATTGATATGTAGCGCGTGGCTGTCCATGTTGAGCTGTAGGATGCCACTGGAATGAAAAGACAAAGGATCATGAGCGCAACAGAGATCATTCCACAAACGTCCCAAACTGACCATCCTTGAATCAATTTAACGTTTGAATTGTCAAGTTTTGACTGAAGCCTTGCCACTTCTTTTTTCATGGTTTCTGAGGGAGGAACTGAAGGCTTTTGCTGAGCCTGCACTTGAGGCTGTCCTTGGACTGAACTATTAAACTGTCCCTGAGCTTGAGCGTTCACATTTGGCTGTGGCGCTTGAGGATCCTCAGAAAGATTCGCCCCGCATCCTCCACAAAATTTTGCGTCATCAGGCAACTGCCTTCCACAATTTTGACAAAACATCAAATCCCCCTTTTTACATTTTCATGCTTGCACCGAACATTGCAAGACCACCAAACAATGTCATTAACAAAATGAGGTCGATGAATGACAGAACAGTTCCAGCGATCGCCAAGCCACGTGGTGTCCTGAAAATGCCAATGATTGAAAGGACAGCACCTAAGAACCAATCAATCCATCCTAGAATCGGAACCCATCCCAAGAAGATGCCAATCAAAGCCAAAACGAAACCTGCTGTGCCAATTCCGTTCTTTTGAACAACGGGTTGCATGTTGCCAATTGTGACGTTTACCTGCTGCTCTTTCGCACCTGCTCCTCCCTGAACTTCTTGTTGCGCCTGAGCTGGAACAACTGCGCTGGGTTGTTGATCGACAACTTGAGGCTCAGAAGCAGTTTGCTGTGAAACTGCAACGGTCTCCCCCATTTGAGCGCCACAAAATTTGCAAAACTTTGCGCCATCAGGAATTTCTTTTCCGCATTTAGGACAATTCATTTTTCCTCCTTATAACTTTTTAAACTTTGACCTCTAAAACAAGGTCACTTATTACTTTACATTAAGTTTTCTGAAATTAGTTGCGCAACTTTTTTAAAAACCAATAATCGCTTAATTTTCTATGCAACTTACGGCTTACAAATGTTTCTCAACCTTAAATTTCAAATCAAGCGTTTTCAATGAAAGTCTTGCAAACGATGAACTCCGTGTCTTGACCTAAGACGAGATGATCGCCTGCCACTATTTCCACCTCTTTTTTTTCCACTGCAGTTTCTTTGTCTCGAGGTCTTTCAATGATCACTTTCTCATGTGTTCCAGATGAAATTTTATAGGTGCCGTTTTTAGAATTCAAGCCTTTCGCGAACCATCTTCCATCTTCAGCTTTATAAATTTTCAAATGAGAACGGCTGACTGTTTTTTCAACATCAGCGATTGTGTGGCTTCCTTGCGGTAAAAGTCCAATTTCGTTACCATCAGCTCCTGGATAGAGGGGATAGCCCGGTGTTACCATGACAGAGTTTTTGATGCGAAAGAGGGTCAAACCTGCATCCAAGTCCTTTTCCTTCAAAGCGTCTGTCACATAGTCATCCTCTTCAAACTGCGCAGTTTTCATAACAGCACCCTGCATGTTCATCTGCTCAATTGTTAAATCCACCGCATAAGAAACATCACCTGTGCACCCTGCAGCAACAAAAAGCAACATGATCAGGCTTCCTTTGCTCCCAAGAGAGAGTTGCTGCATGTTGGCAACAGCGATGACAACATTCATAAACGCCTTGTCTTTCAAGCGAAATGCTCGCAGTGCCTCTGTCATCTGCGGCACCCCAACGTCCACCAGTTTTTTATAAGCCACTTTTGTTCTTTCCTCAAAAGGAAGGGTTTCATCTTCAGAAAAGCGCTTCAATTCATTCCAAGCAAAAGTTGAGCTGAGAGCAAAGTCATCGAACATTTTTTTACTCATCTCACCTGGTCTGAGCCTCACAACTTGCCTCGACATAAAAGTTTTGTCTTCCAATCGGTTGATTAGCGGAACTTTTCCGAGAGTTGCGTTCTTGTTAAACAAAACTGTTGCAAAATCTTTATAATTGACAGAAGCTTCACGTTTCAAAAAATCGAACACAACAAAACATGGAGTTTCTTGCAAATTTGCTATCGGCATGCTTCCTCCTTAAACTTGCTTCCTGCTGGCACAAATTGTTATGACGAAAATGACTGCAAGCAAAACTTGCGTTATTGTTAAAATTGGCACCACAAATTCAGACACAAAATCCCACGCGCTCATTAAAACGCGCGTGAAGAGGGTTGTTGCAATGACAACAGCTGTTCCAACGACGATGTCAACGCCTTTCTTTGGCGTAAACAAGAAGCTGAGACCAGCAAAAAAGGTTGGGATCGTCAAGAGCAAAAAGAATCCCAAGCCTTTGAAATGAGTTATGTTTCCTGCATCAGTCGTCGCAGCATAGAGCGTCGAATTTAAACAAATCGAGACTATTATTGCAAAAACAACTTCTAATGAAATTCCAAATGCAAAAATTCCTTTACCAAACTCAATTTTTTTCTTCTCTTTTTCAAAAAGCAATTGAGCGTTTGTGTCGAATTGGAAATTTTGAGAAACGACAAAATGGGTCGGGTTTTCTTGTGCTTGCATGAGCACGATTGGATTTTGTGCTTGACGTTCGACCGCTTCTTGGAATGATCCGCGCTTTATAAAAGGCAAAAGAGACTTTCCTTCAAACACCCTTTGGATGTTCACTTCATAATTTTTAACAAACTCCTGCAACATAACGCGTAACTCTAATGGACCTGATCTTGTTTCCTGAACAGGATCAAGACCTTTATGTAATATGAGCGAAAGTTGCGCATCTGTCTTGTTTATTGCATCTAAAAAGCGCTTTTCACTTTCTGTGTTAGCATATGCTAACTCCATGCTCGTCGACGTGCCTTTGCTCAAAGTTTGTGCAAACAACAACTTGATTCTTTCGTCAAAAGAACAAATCTCTTTGAATGTGGAATCATCGTGTAGCGTTTTTGCTTGCGGGATCTCGTGTTCAAACTTATAACAATACCACGAGGAAGTGAGGTCTGTAACATGCCTCAAGTCATAAGGTGGCAACCCCGTCAACAATTCAAAAAGAACAGAACAAATCGCATAGGAATCGATCTTTGTTGACCGTCTTAAATCTGCAAGGTCTGGCAAGTCGTCAGACAACATTTCTGGCGAAGCATATTCTGGAGTTCCCTTTCGCACCACACCTTTTAGCTGCGTAAATGAAGGGTTCTCCAATTCTTTTGCAACATGCGAGGATCCAAAATCAATCAAACACAAGTCAAATTTTTCTTGTCTGACTTGCTCTTTCAGACTTTTAGTTTTCGTCCTAAGCATTATGTTGCCAGCTGAAATGTCTCTGTGGACAAACGCCTCGTCTTTATACTGCAAATTTTCTATCATTTGAAGAAGTTGTATTCCGAGCTTTGCGACGATCCTTGGCAACACTCTTTTGTGACGCGGGTCCTCTGCCTTTAGCTCTTTTGCAGATTTAATTGTTCCGCCGTCAATCCACTCCATGAGCATGGCAGGCGTTCCGTTGAATTCTCCGAGTCCATAAACTTTGGGAAAATTGTTTCCTCGACAAAACGTTGCTTGGTTTTTATATTCCTGCTTGAACGCGTCGATTCGAGCTTGGCGCGTTCTTTCTCTGGCTTTTTCACTAGAAATGTAGGAAACGTCTAAATTTGGAACTTTGCAAGCAAAAGTCTCTCCAAGAGCGTTTTTCACTTGAAAAACTTCACCAGAACCACCTTTACCCGACTCTTTCGGTGTCCTAAACAGTTCTGTGAAGCGTCTTCTTGCCTTTTCTTCGTCTTCTGTGCTCGCAATGTCATATGACCAGAACTGCGAAAGTATGATTTGTTGAAGCTCTGCCATGTTTTTTAATCTGCCAAAACAACTTCACCGCTGAGAGATTCGCCATCAACATCAGTGTTTGTGCTGACGATAACGTAAACAACACCCTCAGTCTCAGGGAGGTGCATTTGGAATTTCTCTCCTGCTTCATAAAAGTTCCCTCGCAAGTCAAGTTGCTTCAACTTCTTATTCCGCGTCATGTCAACAACGCTAAGTGAGTTATAAGACAAATTGATCGACTCGAGATTTACAAACAAGTCAACTCCTGTTATGTCGCTGACACCTTTGCCCTTTAAGCCATCTTCTGTGACTGCCCATGTCCCTTCTTCGCTGGCCCCGATCGTCTTCACAGCGTCACATTCTTGCGGAGTTAAATAACCGTCTTCATCCTCGTCAATGTTCTCGCTGACATATTCTCTTAAAGCTGCGTCAGGAAAAGCATTTTCATCAATTTTAACCGGGGAGTCAAAAGAACGCGGTCCGAGCGCTTCAGCATAGGGAATGACATTAATAAAAATTTCAATAAGTGCAAACAACATCACAGCTGCTATGCACGACACCTTTATGTAGGCAAGACGATTCATTTCTTTTAGGTGCTAGACTTGTGCTCCACAATTCATGCAAAATATGGCATCTTCTTCAAGTTTTGCACCACAGTTCATGCAAAAAGCATTCCTCTGCTCATTCATCGGTTGTTGCAGTGGACTTCCGCAATATCCACAAAACTTTTCTCCTGCCTTAAACTCTGCTCCACAGTTTTCGCACAAGTTAAAATCAACGTTTGTGCTTACCTGCACCTCTGGCTCCATTTCCTCTGGCGTTTCTTCCACGGTTGCCTCGGACTCAGAGTTAAGGTCTTCTTTGTTCATTTCGGCTTCAAGCTCTTCTTCAGGGATCATTGAAATTAGGATGGTTTTGTCAACTGGAGGCATCTCTTGTTTAGAAGCTGTTTGGGGTTGCTCAGCCTTTTCAATTTCAGCTTTTAGGCGCTCGACTTCTTCCTCAGCCTTCCTAAGGTCACTTTTGAGCTCTTCGAGACTTTTTCCTTTTTTGTTTTCGTCAACGCTCTCTTCGGCTGGTTGATCATCTTCTTTAACGGCCGTAATGTCTGCCGTAACACCCACGTCTCTTTCTTCCATTGCTCCTCCAAAAATAAAGCTAATCTAATGTCTGACACTAAATAAATTATATAATCTTTTGACCATAAAAAAAGCGCCAGCAATGCCGACGCTAAAATTTTTTGTCTTTGAATAGTAAATTATTTTTTAGGCTTTCTTTGCGACTTTCACGAGTTCTGCAAATGCTTTCTCATCGTTTACTGCGATGTCTGCAAGTGACTTTCTGTCAAGAAGAACGCCAGCTTTTGAAAGTCCATTCATAAACGTTGAATAGCTCATTCCGTTCATTCTTGCTGCGGCGTTGATACGCGTTATCCAGAGTCTGCGGAAGTTGCGTTTCTTGTTTCTGCGATCACGATATTGATATTGAAGTGAACGACGTACCTGCTGTTTCGCGTTTTTGTAGGAACGCGATTTCATTCCATAATAGCCCCTCGCAGCCTTAAGTGTGCCACGGCGTTTTTTGCGTGCTGAAACTGATCTTTTAATTCTAGCCATTTTTGTTTAACCTCCGCTTTCTTTATCTCAAACCTAAGTTGCGCTGAACTGTTTTTGTGTCAGCAACGCTCATCTCGGTCTCTTTGCGGAAGTTTCTCTTCCTCTTCTGTGATTTCTTTGTCATGATGTGGCTTTTATAGGCCTTAGCGCGCATGATTTTTCCACTTCCTGTGACGCGAAAACGCTTTGCGCTCCCGCGATGTGTCTTCATTTTTGGCATTTTTCCTTATTCCTCGCTTTCCTTACTTTCCGCAGCCTTCTTCTTTGCCTCTTCGCGTTGCTTGGCTGCCCGCAACGCCTTTCTGGACTGTGTGCCTTTTTTCTTAGACCCAAGCTTGCCTGAAGGTGCAATTGTCATGTGCATATTTCTCCCCTCCATAACTGGCTTGCTTTCAACAACTGCAACGTCTGCCAAGTCATCTGCCAAACGCTCCAAAATTGAAATGCCCTGTTCAGGATGAGCCATTTCTCGACCTCTGAACATGATGGTGATTTTCACCTTGTTGCCGTCTCCAAGAAAGCGAAGCACATGCTTTTTCTTTGTTTCATAATCCCCAATGTCGATCTTTGGACGAAACTTCATCTCTTTAATTTCGATCTTCGTTTGGTTCTTCTTCGCCTGCTTTGCTTTCATCGCTTGCTCATATTTATATTTGCCATAATTCATAACACGGCAAACTGGCGGATTCGCATCAGGCGCAATCTCAACAAGGTCATAACCTGCTGAGTCTGCAATGCTTTGTGCCTGCGAGAGTGTGTAGACCCCCATCTGGTTTCCGTCATAGTCAATCAAGCGACATTGCGCACACTTGATCTCTGCGTTGAGCCTTGGTTCTGGCTTGGCTATTTTTCCCACCTGCTTTCTAAATCAAAAAAGGCTTAGCACACCATGAGCTAAGCCTTCAATAAACAAAACTTTTTTCTTTATCTTATTCAACCCGAGTGCATTTCGAACTCTCAAGGTGGAGCGGCTTTGCTCACTTGCGAATAATTATTTTACCACAACTTTTCTAAAGTTGTTCAACTTTTTACAAATCTAAGAAGTCTAAATTCCTCTCTGCTAAATTTCCCTTTAACTCCCCGAAGTTGTTGCCTCAGTAATCGAAGCTGTCGTTGTGATTTTAGAGTCCCAAGTATAATTACCAGCATCAGCCCCATCAAAGTAAACCCCCGTAACGGTTACCTCCTTGTCAACTCCAACCTCAGCATCTTCGAATGTCGCACTAAGACTTCCTATTTGCATTACAACTGTATCTTCTCCACATCTTCCTGAGAAACCTGCCGTTGAAGAATTAACCGATGCAGATTTTTTACCATCATATTTCTTGTCATTTACGCTCACCCACCATGTGAGTTTTTTCTTTGTAATGTTTGCAGTACTTGTGAAGGTCTGTCCTGCCACTGTGTAATTCGATGCCTTGTCTCCTGAAAGGGTAACAGTAAGGTTGACTTGCTTGTCTGTTCCAACTTTTTTATCAGCAAAGGCTCCTGTGACACCGAAAGTCACATCACTTGTGTCAACCGAATAAACATCACTTGAAGTTACTGTGCCTGACACCGTCGCACTTGTTCCTCCGTCATAAGTTTTATTGCTTACAGTCACGCCGTCAATGGATGTGATGGGTTTAGGATTAACCGTCACTAATGCTCCCGAAACACCATCCGTCGTAAAGGTGTAATTGTCAGCGTCTGTCCCGGTGTATACGATTCCGCTCAGAAGAACAGAGTTTTCTCCTGCAAAAACATAATTGTCAATTTGATCATTACATATTTGTATCGACCTAATGCTTGTCACCGAAACATCATCAACGCTTGTGACTATCCCCGAATCGTCGGTTATCTCAACGACTCCTGTTATTTTTGCATTCTCTAATGCTCCATCAGCCAAGCTTGCCGTGAAATCAGTTGGATCATAAACCCTTTCTTTCAATGTAATGGAGTCTCCGCTAAGAACCGCCGCTTTTTTTGTTATGTTTACTGTGGTTTGCGATTGATTTCCGTCTGCAGCGACGCTATAGTTACTCACATCAGTGCCAGATAGGACGATGGAGGTTGGGTCGATGCTGACAATCTTTCCATCGCCTGCATCTTTTGCGCGTTTTCCACCCTGAGCCTGCATTGTCCCATCAGCTGAAGAAACGCTTAGGTCATCTCCTTCAACTTTTCCATCAATTGTTAGCGTTGTTTTATCAATAGTTAACTTGACATCGGCTGTTCCGTCATATTCTCTGTCCTCAGCTTTGATCCCAGCAGTCACTTTAACTTCTTTTGAGCTTATTTTTCCAACTGCAGTTTCTTGCGATCCAATCTTCTTATATTCATAGTTTCTCAGGACCGACTCGTCACCACTCAAATTTATGTCGCTAATCTCGACCACTGCATTATCATTAACATCTTTAAATTGATATTCACCAGTGGCGACAACGGAAAGTGTTTCTCCTGAAACAACACCATCTAACACCAAAGGAACTTCATCTGTGCCATAAATAAACTCTGGATTGTCTGTTTTTCCGTCATAGGTTTTCTCCTTAACAGAGATTCCTTGCACTGTCACTTCTTGCTTCGTTATTGACGCTTGCATGCCTCCAGTTGAAGCATCGACGTCAAGTTCATAATTGTCTTTATCAGTTCCTGCAAACGTACATGTGGAGTAATGAACGTCCTTCTTGGTTCCCACGTCTTTAGCAGGAAGGTCCTCAGTTCCCACGAAAGCACCTTTTATTTCTTCTATTGTGCAAGAATCACCCTCATAAACACCAGTAATTGAAGGTGTTCCATTCAAAGTGCAAGCGTCAGTCCCATCATAAGTTTTGTCTTCTGGAGTCAATCCCGAAACAGTCAATTTTGCTTTTGAAATCGTTGCAGTTGTTGTTGCAGTTGAGCTTTTAAGGTCATAATTGGCCGCATCATCGCCCCCAAGCGTAATTCCAACTATATTAACCGTCTTGTTCTCTCCCGCATTTTTATTTTCAAAACTACCACTAACGGTGTCTTCAACCTTTAAAAAGTCACCATCACAAATCCCATTAAATGTCAGTTTTGATGTTGTGTAATCTAGCGTTGCATCAGTTGTTTGGTCATAAGTCTTATTTGCCGCTGTAATACCTGAAACTGATGTGAGCTCTTTTGCAGTAACCGTTGCAACTGTTGCAGTTTGTTGCCCTGTTTCTGCTAAAACATATTGATCAGCATCATCTCCTGTTAGAATTATTTCAGTTATTTCAACATTTTGTGCAAAGTTAACCCCTTTATTAACCAACCTACCTGTTGCCGTTACTGTTACATTTGGTAAACTGGCATCTAACCCCGTTATCACCGCATCGCTACAATCGAGAGTGACATTCGTTGTTCCATCATAAACTTTTTGAACCCCTTTTATGCCAGATACTGTTACTTCTATTGCGGCTCTTGGATCTATATATCCAGTCGTTGTTGCCTGCGATTCATCAGTGTTTACGACATAATTCCTCGCTGTAGCACCTTCTAACTGATAGTTTGTGATATTGATTGTTTTTGCATCATCCTCCGCCTTGGCTGTCTCAAAATTACCATCTGCAGTGAACGTCAACACTTCACCTTCAACTATCGGTGCAGTGGTTGCGTTTACCGCTTGGATTTCAGCATCATCTAAATTAAGCTTCGCTAATGTTTTCCCATTATATGGTCTGTGTCCCGGATCACTGCCCTCATCTCCTTGGAAAGTGATTCCGTCAATTTTAACAGGAACCTCGATGATTTTTGCAATTGACTCTTTTTGTTTATCATCCTCTAGGATGTTATAGTTGCCTGATTGTTGACCACCTAAAAAGTTGTTAGTTATCGTTACTTTAAGGTTCTCTCCTACAGTTGTTTGCTCGAATGTCCCGATAGCTCCAGACACATATACATCGTCACCTTCTATCATGCCATCAACTTCTGCATTTTCAACGTCAAACGTCGCTATTGTGTTCCCGTTGTAATATTTATCGTATGCTTGAATTTTTGATACCTTAACGTTTTTCTTTGTAATGACACCCCTAGTGCTGTCTTGCTGACCTTCATCCGCTAAAACATAATTTCCTGACGCATCACCGCTTGTTCCTGCTACCAGGGTTATGTTGCTTAATGCAATTGGTTTACCAGTGCCTGCATTCCCGTCATCTTTAGTTTTTGTAGCATCCTTAAAAGTTCCTGTCGCAGTTACTGCAATTTTCTCTTTGTCAGACGAGATCAGGTTTGTTATTTTAACGTCAGAATAATCAAGAGGAGCGTCTGCTGATTGGTCATATACCTTGCTACCTCCCAAAATGCCGTCAACTGTGACAGGGCGTTGATTGATCTTTCCGTACCCAGTCGTTGTCTTCTTTTCATCAGCTAGGTGATAATTGTCTGCATCCTCACCTGTAATTTTTGAAATTGTCACAGTCATTGGGAGATTTTCGCCTGCGTCAGGTTGATCATAATAACCTGACACTTCAAAAACAACATCGTCGCCTTTAATCTTCTCGGCAAATGTAGCATCTTTTGCATCGCAAATCGCTGAAGTTGTTCCGTCATAAGTTTTGTCATCTGAAGACGTTATTCCTGTGACAGTTCCAATTTCGACTTGCGAAATAACTACATCAACCGACTTTTGTGAATCTTCAGTTAATGTGTAGTTTTGAGCATCATCTCCAGTAAACTCAGGTGTAAAGTTCACTGTGTGTGTGCCAGCCTTTTTATTGTCCAACTCGCTGGTTGCCGTTACACTTAAATCGTCAGTTGTAATCTTACCGTCAATAGTTGCAGAATCGCCAGCTACGAGAGTGATATCTGTCGTACCATCATAAGGTCTTGCTGTCGCTGTTATCCCTGAAACTTTAACAGGTTTTTGTGTGATGTCAGCTGTCAAGTCAGTCACAGCTGAAGAAGTGTCTGGAACTGTGTAGTTACCAGCGTCATCTCCTGTTACTCCAGCAACAACTTTAACTAGCTTATCTTCACCTACGTTTTTATCTTCAAATTGTCCACTTGCAGTTGCTGTGACTTTGTCCCCTTGAATTGCTCCGACAACTGTCGCGGCAGTTGCGTCTAAGTCGCAATCTGTTGTTCCGTCATATACTTTATTACCCGCTCCACCTTTAACTTCAATTCCAGTGATCGAAACTTCAAGAGGGTTAATACTAGCATAGGCATCAGAGATTGTTTTTGTCTCTGTTGAGTAGTTGTTCTTGTCTTCTCCTGTTAAACCATTGATTGTGATTGTTACAGTCTTTTTGTCCCCTGCATTTTTATCAGAAAAATGGGCTTCAACATCAACACCTAAATCGTCTCCCTCAGCTTTTCCATCAAACCATACCGCTTCTTTATTTACGGTTGCAACATCAGTTCCATCATAAATTTTGTTGCTTGGCATAATACGCGTGATTGACACAGGTTTTGCTGTTATGCTTCCTGTCAGATCCTCTGGAACTGAAATTGTGTAGTTATCTTTATCTTCTCCAGCAAAGGTCACCTGCAATTCAACAGCTTTGTCGTTTCCAACATCTTTGCTTTGTAATCCCTCTGTGTCAACATATTGTCCTGTCACAGTGTCGACTAAAACGATGTCTCCCTCAAGAATACCATCAAAGGCAAGAGCAGTCGTGTCAACTACCGCGTCAGCAGTTCCATCATATTCGCGATCAGTAATAGCAAAACCAGAAACCGATGCATCCTTTGGTGTTATTGATGCTTTAACGTTCGCTGCTTGGGTCGATTCATTAACTTTATAGTTTGCACTATCTTTGCCAGAAAGAGTGATCCCAGTTACTTCAACTTTTTTGTCTGTTCCGACATTTTTATCCGCAAACTTCGCTTCTCCGCCTTCAAAAGTAACAGTCTCTCCATTTATGACTCCAAGAAGAGTTGCTTGTGATGTGTCAATGTCAGCATTTGTTGTTCCATCATAAACTTTATTAACACCCTTAATTCCATTTGCCATGACTGGCTTCGCGGTGATGTTTGCTTTTAACGTTAATTTTCTTGCAGAACTCTTTAATGTGTAGTTCTTAGCTGAAGTTCCTGACAAGCTTGAAAGCGTCACATTAACTGTTTTATTGGTTCCGACATTTTTATCAGCAAAGGCTCCAGTTGCTGTTACAGACAAACTGTCTCCAGCGACAATGCCTGTGAATTTAATGTTCTTTAAAGAAATGGTAGCATCAGTTTTCGCATCATAAACTTTATCTGACGCAGTAACGCCTGTGATGGCAGTGATTTCTTTTTGGACAATGTTAAAAGTGTATGTTTTTGAACCAGTGTAGGTCCCTTTACCCTTAATGGTAATTGTTCCTTTTCCGACGTCTTTATTAGTTCCATAAGTTAGTGTGTAGTCAGTGTTAAGTTTTAAACCACTGATGCTTGCGCCAGGAACAATTTGTTTTCCTGTGTAGGTTTTATTAGCAGTGTCAACTGTTGCTTTTGTGAAATCAATTTCTTGTGTGTCTGGCTCTGTATATTGTTCTTTATAGCCATACCAACCAACACCTTCATCTCTCCACCCTAATTTTAATAACTTATCTCTCTCTTTAGTGTCTTTTGTGTAGTTATGTGTGCCAGTTTCAGAATAAGGATTATATTGCCTATATAAAGGATAGGAACCCTCGTCATCTTTTTTTAAAGAATACCAACTAATTCCTTCTTGCTTCCAACCAGAGCTTGGAAGACTGTCGTATTCTGATTTATTAGTTGTGAAATGGTGGTCTGACGTGTATGGATTATAAAGACGATAAACTGGTGTGTCAGAAGTCTTTGGCGCATACCATTCAATACCTTCATAATTCCAACCAGCCTTGACGTTATCATCTTTCTCTGTTGCATCAGATGTGTAGAAATGCTCTCCTGTCCACGAATTATAAAGACGATACATCTCTATTCTTGTATCAGCTTGCAGGCTTGAGCCTTGTGTGACTTCACTTGCACTTGCCGACAAATTATCTCCTTGATTTTGTGCCCACGCTGGTATAACAATCGCCATAGCAATTGTTGCAAAAAGCGCGCACAAACCCGCTGTTTTTAGAATTGACTTATGTTGTTGACGCCACATAACTATCCCTTCTTTCAAGAAAGACTATTATACATATCAGGAGTATACCACAAAATGTTGATGAGAATATGTTAAAAATCTGTGACTACACAAAAAGGGTCATAAAGAGTAGGTTTTCATCCTTCTGTCATCCTGAGCGTAACGAACGAAAGCGCGTGAAGTAGAAGGATCTCCAACCTTCAAACCTTTTATAACCTTGAATCGTTGGGGATTGTTCGACTCCGTTCGTGTTTCA
>CAVAWT010000033.1:0-18839 GCA_963592435.1 Oribacterium sp.
CCACCTCAGCCGCATCAAGGGCATATTTTGCGTAAAGTTGGGCGTCGATGTCGCTGATGGGGGCGGTCCAGTTGATGTCGGAGTGTGGGGTGAAGTCTTGCAGGGGGACTTTTGCCCAAGTTGAGCGAGGGTTGTCTTGAGTAGTTTTAAGAATGCCTAGCATGCAACGTGCAAACTTTCCTTCCAAATATTTCAACAAAGAAGTTGCCTCAAATTCATTGTCAAATTTTCCGACAGAAATGAAAGTATCAGTATGCCCAATCATGGGCCGCCCAATCATGGGCGTAGAAAGCACTTCTCCAAGGGCACCAGAGCCGTTAGACTTAGGTACAACAACGTTCCATGTGGAGAGATACTCATTCTCAATAACATAAGCCTTATCGATATATTTCTCGGTTCTTTC
This sequence comes from Oribacterium sp., assembly GCA_963592435.1. Lineage (GTDB taxonomy): Bacteria > Actinomycetota > Coriobacteriia > Coriobacteriales > Eggerthellaceae > Phoenicibacter. Next base: position 404 of record CAVAWT010000033.1, read on the forward strand.
GTTGTTTGACCTGCAAATAAATCCATAGTTTCTACTCAAATCACTATTTTTAGCTTCGCACTCAGGAACCCGATCAAAGAAATTTGAAGCTATCATATTGCCAGTTCCTTGACCTAACCTCTCTGGTGCAAAACCGAAATCTTCAAAAAACTTTTCAGTCGTTCTGTAAAGCCCCCTTGAAGAAATAATAGAGTCAAGAAATTCGTCGGATTTTGCCATTACTTTATCATGAATCGACTGCAATTCTTCAAAAGGGATAAAAGTTCCAATTGGTCCAATTTCTTTCTCAGCATTGTAGCCAGTTATCGCAACGCCACCTTTTATGTCGTTGTTAGGAAAAACATCAGCAGAATCTGGCCAATGATACAGAACATTAAAGTGTTCATCTTCGAGCATTTTCTTATTCCAAGCAGCAGGAGTTTGTCCACTGTTAGAAAGAAAACGAGCAGGTGAAATTAAAACAACTTTGTCTGCACTTTCAAACGCCAAATCCATGAAAAAGTTGTAAATCGGAGACTTTCTTCCATTGTTGTCGTTATCCTCCTGATACGGTGGGTTTCCGATGATGCAATCGAATTTCATATGCACTCCTTCTGGTAGTTCTTCTTCCCCTTTGGCAAAAAGCGTTAAATCAAGTTGGATGAGGTTTGATGTGTCGAGACTTTCAGCACCTTCAAAGCCGAAGATAAAGTTTTTGGCAATGTTGAAGATGATTGGCGTTGGTGCGAAGCCGAAAAGTTGGTTTTCGAAAATGTGCTTTAAGCGCGCTTTCTCGTCTGGGATTTCAACTTCTAACCCCTTAAACAGGCGCTTGGCAATTTCAGTTAGGTAAAGACCACTTTTAACATAGAGGTCAGCAAAAGTTTTGGTTGGGTCAGCGAAAATGCCTGGGTTTTCAGCCTCCAACAAATCAAGCATCTTCGTCACAACTGGGCGTGGCGTGAAAATTTGGTTCGTTTTCTGAGGCGGAATGTAGTCGAAAATGTCTTCTGTTGCGGTCGTCTCGAAATAGTTGCTGAGCTTATCTTTCCTGCTCAAAAACTCACGGCACGCCTCGTTAAAAACAACTTCATCAAAAAAGTGCCCTTCATCGCGAAGCACACGGAAGTCATCCACAGTGATTCCCGTAACTTCCTCAAAGACATCTGCGTCCACAATTTCATCGAAGTTGTCAAGGCAAGTGTCATCACTGCCATACGCCATCAAAAACGAAGGGATGGTGCGCGCAAAACCGCGAAGGCGGGCACGAGTGTCGTCTTCCGACTTCTTTTTCTTTGCATTCTCTTCGTTCTCTACAACACTTTTCGCAGTTACAAACTCAATTTCAGGCATCTTTTCAGTCAAGGTGTTCGTCACTTCATAAATGAACTTAACTTGGTTCTGCTCGAAGTTGTGAGCAAATTTCTTCCGCGCTTCTTCAATTGCTTTTTCGTCCAGCTTCGCATCGGCAATTTCACGTTTTAACTGCACTTTCGCTTTGGCGTTCTCGATGTTGAATTGCTGTTGCGACGATTCAATTTCGCGTGCAATTTTCTCGCCAGCAACACGAGCGATTTTTGACCTGGCTTGTTTGCCTAAATCTTCCGACTTCAGCGCCTCGCCAACAACATTTTCAACTTTGTTTTGAATTGTTTTTGCAGGGTCGGCGCTCTTTTCAGCAAAACTGTCAACAAACTCATCAATTGCGTTGTCCCAAACCTTCACCCCAAACAAAGAGGCTTGCCTGTTAACAACAATTGCCTCGTCGCAACGCACATTTCCGTCTTCGTCCAACTCAACGCCATTGGTGTCAACGTTTTCATCGGTGTGCTTGCCAACAACTTCGCCCACGTCAACTGGGTCAAGCTTGTTGATGATTTCTCGGAACTCTTCCTTGAAAATGCCAGAAACGTTTTTGAATAGATAATTGCACATGAAGCCTCGGCGAACAACTTGAGTTGCCTTGATTGAGCGAGGAATTGTTAGCACCTGCTCCGCGTCAATTTCCTGCATTTTGCCGTCGCGCTCGGCAATCACAGGGAAAAAGTTCAGCAAGCGCCTCAAATTCTCTTTGCGCTCCTTCGTTGTTCCGTGGCCGTCCGCCGTTTTCTCATCCAAGCCATTCGCGAAAGTGTCATAGAGCTCAAGGGTTCTCTCTGGTGCAAAGTCGAAAACGTACGCGTTTTTCTTCTGCAAACGCGCTTGGCTGTTCTTCGGGTCGTTGAACGCGTGAGGGTTTTGCGCGCGAAATGCTGCTTGCATGTAAACTTGTGGCGACTTCATGTTCGACAACATGAGCACCGCCGTCCATTCTGGAATTGTGACGCCAGTCGTGAGTTGCCCGCAAGAAAGCGTGATTGTTTTGTCACATGAGAAAATTGCCTCTTTCACTTTGTCATATGACTTCGTGTTTGTTCTTTCATCGTCGGCATCGTCGCGCCCATTTCCAGCAGCCAACACAATTTCGTAATTCCCATTCCCAAAAATTGCGTTTTGCTCCAGCATTTTTTTGAGCGCCTTGCAACTGTCAACTCTGTCAAGAACCCAAAGTGTGTGTTTTAATTCACTCCGAAGCTCAGGCGTCGAAAACGGAAACTTCTCATTTGTTGCCAGCGTCCACAGCCATTTTTCAACATCTTCGGCATGAACAAATTCGCCATTTGTTTTGCATGAGAAAAATTCTCCCAAATCGAACGCGAAATTGACTTTGTCTTCCCCAAGGTCTGCACCAGCGCTAAATTCATCTGCCAGCATGTCGCTCATCTGAAACGTGAACATGTTGATTGTCGGCAACGTTTCATAGGGGTTGTTGACCTCAGAAGTCGCGTCCCATTCCTGCTTCGCCGTTTGTTCGTCAACATAGGTCCAGTTGAAAATTTGGTCTTCCGAGAAATCCCCGCTTGCAAGCGCCTTAAACGGCGTTCCCGAAAGGTAGAGCCTGTTTTTAGTTTCAATTTGGTTGAAAGCAACGTCGGTTTTAACAGTGTCAACACCTTCGTGGCTCTCGTCGATAACAAGCAAATCCCACGAAGTTTCAGCCACCCATTCCAGCTTTTGGTGCTTGCCTCCAAAAAATTCGCCGCCTTTTAAGTCTTGCAACGACAAAAATGCAAACATTCCTTCAAACTTGCCTTGTTTCCTCATCTTCTTAAATTCAGAAAAGTTCAAGGCGTTTCTCTTTTTCAACGCACTTGTTTCAGAAACGAACGCAATTTCAGGCGCTTTCCAAGCGATGAATTTCTCAAAATCGTCCATCCAAGAGTTAGCAATTGCAGGGCGGTTTGTCACAATCAGCACATTTTTTGCACCCATTTTAAGCGCCAAGTCGTAAGTTGTTAAGGTTTTCCCGAAACGCGGTTTTGCATTCCATAAAAACTTGCCTGATTCGTGTTGCGTAAAATAGTCAAGCGTTTGCTCGACTGCCCTTTGTTGCTCGTCGCGCAATTGATATTCATTTTCGCCCTTGCTCTGCGAAAAGTCGCCGTTGACGAAATCCTCAAAATGCGCATGCGACGCTTCAGGCGTGCCGTTGTAATAAAACCACTCGCTCAGCGAGCCGTCGTCCCAGATTCTCTGCTGAACGTCTTTTACTTGGGTAATGTAGCGGTGAAAATCCTTGTCGTGAAACCATTCGTCCTTGCACTTGAACTTTGAAGGCTCGGTCCACAAAATGTCATATTTAAAATGCTTGGAAGCCTGCTTGTTTTGCTCGGCAATTCTTTTTTCGGCATCCTCGCGAATTGTCTCGCCAATTTTAATCCAACCGTCATCCGTTGCCTCATTTGGATGAGTGTAGGCGTAGATCTGGGGATACGTCAGCTTAACCGTTTCAATTTTCGTTCTGTCTTCACTCATTGCCCGAAAAACTCCATCTTGCCCGTTTTCCAATTCATCACTTTAACAAGTGTGCCTTGTTTGACCTCTGTTTTCTTCGTCTCTTGCACACTCACGTTGCCGAAAAGGTCGGTCTTCTCAATTTTTTCAGTGTGCACAACTTCTCTTTCGCTGAGCGGAATAATTTGTTTTAGCCCGTCCATCTGGAAGATGTTGTAGCTCACAATTTCTGCAATTTTCATTATCTCATCAAGCGTTGGGAACTGTTCCCATTTGTCGGTGAAGTAGTCAACGAATGTGAACACCAAATTCTCGCGCGCCAAAATGATTGAGTCGCCACTCCACTCAAAGCCATAAGACGCCTTAAACGCGCGTGTTACATTGTCATACCACTTCTGCTTGTCATCAACTTCCGCGTTTATGCGTTGCAATTTTCTGTCAAGAAAACCAGTGCGCTTTGGCAAATCAATCAGCTCGCCCGTTTCCATTTCATATCTGTTAGCAATAAACGGTGCCTCCCCACAAGTTATCTCAAGCCATGTTTTGTCGATGAATTCGTCGAAATCTTCTGCAAAGCCTGGGTTTTCTTCCTCAATGCCGTCAATCATCCTCTTGACAATCCACGAAGGCGTAAAAACTTCAGCATGTTGCTTCGTGCGTTTTTTCTGCACGTCTTTTTGCTTCAAAGCGCGAGGCTGAATGAGTTTTGAGTTTTCGCCGATAATCATGGCTGCCATGATTTCACTTGTGGGCTCAAAACCCTTACCCAAGTGCTGGTAGTTGTCATTCGCCCAAATTATGTTGTGCTTACTTTTAGCAGAGCTCCTCGTCCTGTCAACCAGCATTAGATCCAGAAGCTCTGGGCTTTTCTCAAAAATGCTCTGCTCCAAAATGTCGGGTGAATTTTCCATGCGTAAATTATAGCAGGGGACGGTCCTTAGGGGTGGCAGTCTTACTGCTATCTAAAGCTCTACCTTTTCAATTGAGTACTCAAATGAAACTCTATTCTCATCCTCATCAGGTTCCCAATCTTGAGACTCGTCATACAACAAGTCTTCAGGATTCTTACCAAAGCTAACTCTAAGCATTTCGTCAAACCATGCAAGTTTATCAACCACCAAACATTCATCGCGAAAGCTAAAAACAATGGCTTTAGTGAATCTTTTTTCACAAAATGGAATCCCTTGAAACTTTGCAACTGTAGAAGTTTCGAAAATTTCAATCTTATCAATTTTTTTATTAACAACAATTTCCTCAGTTTCAGGCGAAATTGAAGAAATATCCAGCTTTTCGCTTGTTACCTTATCAACAGAAATCACTCCGAATTCTTCAAAATCACCTTCCTCGTTAATTTTAACTTCTTCGAGAAGACAATTGACATCTATTGAATAATTTTCTGAATGTATTCTCACAGTATTCCAAGCAACATTTGGCGGAGCAGCAATTGCTGCCTCAACCTTCAAGAGCTTACTGCCTTTGAGAACACTCAATAACTCTATTTCTTGTTTTCTTATCCTTCTATCTTCGTTAATCATTGTTTCCCCTTTGAACAAAGTGTATTTTTTGACTCTTTACTCTCTTTAATCCTGATATTTCAAGTTCCACAACAGGGCTTCTGTCCTTTGAAGAAGAATACATTCTATATTTAATGATTGTACCGTCTTTCATTGTCATAATGTGACCCTTTCCGAAAAGACCACCACTATTATGGCCTCCCAATTTGTTTTCCTCCTTTCTTCTCGGATTTAAGCTTCCCCCTACCTTTAGCTTCATAAATTCTTATCGGAATTTTCTTCAATCTTGCATAGTCGCAAACTCCATATTGGTCACTGCCATACCAAAGAATGTTGGATGGCTCAAGTTCATCAACAATATGAACAAGAGATTCTTTCAGAATCGCCCTATCTGCCTTATCGCGAATCATTGACCGTGCCCCAATCGCAATTGTTGAGTGATGCGGATGACCTGCAAGAACTTCTTTATAGTTAGAATCCTCACATCTCGCTTGAGGAATCACCAGCTTCAGTGTCTTCTGCATCCAATATGTACAGACATTATTCCTGTAGTAGTTATATTCTTTAAGGGCAGCAGGGAAATCCCAGCCAACACTATAATCTAGGCCAATAACTCCTTCAAACTGATTCAGTTTTTTGATGTATCTTTTGGGATTATTCCAAAAACGTTCGATATAGTAGTCGTCTTCAAAAAAGTGGACCACTTGGTTGTAATCTCTACAACTCTGCCTCATCGCATCTGAGAAAGCAATTAGCCTTTCAGGTTCTGCATGTACTGGCTTAAGAGCTGGCATGTCAAGTTTTCCTTCGTAAGTTGTTCCCTCTACCATCCACGCATGGAAAACATCACGGTAGTGTCTTTTGTTATTTTTCAATTTAAACCTTTCTAACGTTTCTTACAAAATATGTTGCTTTTAGAAAGGCGATATGACACAATAAAGATGTGCGGTCGATATTGTTATATCGCCTTTTGGTCGTCTAAGATTTCTTGGGCGACCACTCATTCACTCAATTTCAATTTAACCACCCCCTTCACAGTGGCATAAATTTACAATTTCATATTCATAACTCTCTTGAGATGCACCACAATTTTTTCTTGATTTTGCTCTGCGAAGAGCGCAACATGCAGCTTCATAACTGATGCGAAAATGGTCAGCAATGTCAAATGCGTCATCAAAACCAATTTCAACAATCATTGGCGTTGGAGCAAGAAGATAACTCGCAAAATGATTCGCTTCAGCTTCATTGTGTCTGCAGTCGCATTTATGCCCAAGCCATATGTGGCCAATTTCGTGAGCAACGCTAAAGCGAAGTCGGTCAATATTAGCATTTTCGTTATAAAAAATACGGTTTTCATCAATTTTTGCAAAAGCATCTTCAGAAATACTTTCAGGCTTGTTGATTCCGTAGTGTGAAGCCTGAGAGTAGGGTATTAGTTCAATTCCCATTTTGGTAGCTAAATCACTTAGTTTAAGAGGGTATGCCTTAATGTTGTAATCTTCAATTAGTTCCTTAACGGAATTATCGATTCTCTTATATGTTTCTCCATCGAGATACAATTCGCGTTATTCACCAATCAATGCATTCATCAAAGTCTTTTTTTCTTCTTTGCTAAGTGACTTTGCGTTCCTTGCGATTAGCATAACCGCCTTTTCAACTTGCTCGCCTTCATCTTTTTCAACGCCCATAAGGTCGTCGACCGTAACATCGAGAGCTCGAGCAATTGCTGCAAGACTAATCGATCGAGGTTCTCTCTCACCATTGATGTACCGCGAAATTGAAGCCTCTGAGAGGTTGGTAATTTCTGAAAGTTTGCGTCTGCTCATTCCCTTCAACTGCATCATTTCTTCAATTCTTTCTCCTACGGTCATGGCGTATACCTCCCTTTCTTCTTTTCCATGACTACATGATATAGTAATCTTTTAATAAAGTCAAGAGGATTTTCCAAATGGTAATTTATCATTCTCAAGGACCTTTCAGAATTAATATCACTTTTTTAAATATTTGGTCTTATTTGGAAGTTTGGTCAATGCGAAATAAGGATGATTTTCTTATATTTACCGACGAAGTATTTCACACAAACCGAACCTCTATCGTTTTCTCCAAGGCATTCGCAACATCCTCAAGCAAACCAACAGTTGGGTTGCCACGTCCATTTTCTAAGTTACTCAAAGCTGACTGGGTGATTTTCGCGCGTTGAGCAAGTTCGCACTGTGTTATTCCAGTGGTTTCCCTAGCCTGCCTAATTTCCATGCCAAGCTTCTGAGCAACAGGTATTAAGCTTGTTTCATTTGAAGCGTCAATCTCTCGAATAAAAAAATCATCCTGCTCACACTTGCCGTCTCCAACAATAAATAAAGCCATTTCGTCATAGAACTCAAGGTTGTTGGCGCGAAGCACTTCACCCAAATTTTGACGACTTGAAGGAACAATGCGCTCTTTAATCCAGCGCTTAGTCCACTTGTTATCAATGTGGCGTTTATTTTGGCGAACAAAGGGTACGAACAGCATCGGCACGTCGCTCTCGTCTGCATGCTCGTTAATGTCAATAAAGAAGCTGTCTTCTTCCACGCTTTCGTCGTCCCAATTGAGCACAGCACATGGTTGCGCTCCCCTTTCCTACGAAATGACCTAGAACGATTTAGCCAAGTCTCATGCTCCACATCATCAACGCAAATGAGCGCATGAACCAACCTATATTCAACATGTTTCACGCCAAGAATTGACATTAAGCGACTTGCTACAATTTCATTGACGCATTCATGCCCATAGATTCCCCTGTAACTGTCGTAACAAGACAGTTTGTAATACCAAAGACCACCACCAGTTTGTTCTTTCGACTTTTAAAAACAACCTGTTGTGCCTGAAGTGTTCGCACGTTCCGACCAGTCAAGGTGGCGCAAGTCCTGCAGTTTTGTTGTAATGTCGTTCACGATAAATCCTTTGCGGAAGACATTCATAAATTTATATATATTTTATTATATATAAAATGTTAAAGGGAGAAAGAGTTCAGGGGAACAATTCAAAAACGTTTTTGTTTTATTGATGAAAGTGCCAGCTCATAAAGACTAATGCAGGTGAGCGTAGGGTGAAAAATTGCAAAAAAAGAGGCATAAAGCCTCTTTTTGAAATTCGAAAATTTAAAATTACTTTTAAAGCTTAAAAGCTAATCCTAATTCTTAAATGTCTTCTTTGCATCGTTGATGCGCTTGCTCATAACGCCAACGAAAACGAGGTTGAAAATTCCGTCGCAAATCATAACAACGCCAGAAACAACCATAATGAAAGTGAATGGCGCAAACATGATGTAGAAACCGCAGATCATGAAGATGATTGAGAAGATGATGACAACAACGCCACCGCTAATTTTGTTGCGAACAGCGAAAATGCCTTCTGACAAAGTTACAGATGCATCGGCAATAACATACATTCCAGCCATGACTGTGAGCAAACTTGCAATCACATCTGGCCTCGAGAGACATAAAAGTCCAAAAAGGAAAAGAACAACGCCGCCGATAATCGACATTGCGACTCCTTCCGCATTAATGCAGCAGAAAATCACCTTCGTGATGCCTGCAATAACAAGAAGTCCTCCCATAAAATAGCAAATGCTCACCCCTGCCAAAAGCGGTGAAGACAAAAACAGAATGCCCAGCAAAATGGAGGCAATTCCGCTGGCAATAACGCTGCCTTTGACGCGATGTAATGTTTCTTTCATATACAAACCTTTCTAAATCGTAATTAACATCGAACCGAAAATTATACTAGTAATAAAGTAAAATTGAAACAATGAACACAGAAATGTTAGATAAAGGGGCAAAGGGTTGTTTGCTGTAACCTAGTTCGCTGTATCATCTTCGCTTTCGTTTTCATCCAGCACCTGCTCTTCAAGCAATTTCTGCAAGGCTTCCTTGCTTGGTAGCACAGTCTCATATTTGCTTGCAAAAATTTGTGTATTATCTTCTGGCAGGGTCATTTTCACAACGGCGTTATTTTTGTCTCTGCACAACACAATTCCTATTGTGGCGTTTTCTTCTGGGAGTTTTACTTTCCTGTCATAGTAGTTTACATACATCTGCATCTGACCAATATCCTGGTGCTTCAATTCGCCAATTTTTAAATCGAACAACACAAAGCAGCGCAACAGACGGTTATAGAAAACTAGGTCCACTATGAAATGCTCTTCATTGAACGTGAACCGCACCTGTCGTCCAACAAACGCAAAACCTGTGCCAAGTTCAAGCAGAAAACTTTGCAAATCATCAATGATGTGGCTCTCCAACTCGTTCTCGGAATATTCAGGTAGCTCTTTCAAGCCGAGGAATTCCAACACATAGGGGTCTTTAACAGCATCTTTTGCTGTTTCAATCTTCTGTCCTTCCAACGCCAAACGATAAACCTTTTCTTTGTCTATGCTTAGGGCAATACGTTCGTAAAGCGAACTATTGTATTGTCGTTTCAGTTCTGCAAGGCTCCAGTTGTTCTTTACGGATTCAATTTCGTAAAAATGACGCTCGCCAATGTTGTCAATTCGCATGAGCTTTAAATAGTGCGACCAGCTTAAATAAAACTTTCTGCCAGTGCTGACTGGCGGAAGGTTTTCGAATTGGCTAAACACTGTTTCGCCAATTTGGTCGTTGGAATATATCTTGTAAAATTGTCTGATGTTTTTCAGATTTCCAACCGAGAATCCTTTTCCATAAGTTTCTGTCAAATAGACTGACAATTCCTTTATGAGTTGAGTGCCATATGTTGCCCTCTGTTCTCCTTACTGTTCCTCTTCCACAATCAGTCTGCCAATTTCATAGTAGGCGTAGACCATAGCAAGATTAACTGCAGTTTTTGCGTTCTTTCTTGCCTGTGCCAGCACTTCAGACACGCTTTCTAAGAAGCTTTGGTTAATCGAGACAATTTTGTTATTGCTCATATTCTTCCCCTCGCTACAAAACACCTGCAGAAATTTCTGATGTAGTAAATCGTAATTAACATCGAACCGAAAATTATACTAGTAATAAAGTAAAATTGAAACAATGAACACAGAAATGTTAGATAAAGATTCGAATGGCGAAGAACCGCTCCACAAAAAGTTTATTGGAGCAGTTACCGATTTCAACACAATTGTTGCAATTATGCTTGCAATTTGTGCCCTAACAACAGCATGGGCAACGTGGATTGGCGACCTTCACAGAAGCGACCAAGATTCAAACTACGCTAAAGCCGAGCGCCTTAACACCGAAGCAATGGTTTTCGAACCATGGCACGTGGCAGTGCTTTTGGCACTTGGAGTTGTTTCAATGATTGTTGGCTACCTAATTCCAGCAATTGTCGTCAGCAGAAAAGACGCAGTGTCAGTGCTGAGGGCGAGGTAGGGCTTGTCGGGTTATTTTATGCATATTAACGATTTATGCATATTAACGATATTAATTCGTTCTGAATAATTTGAACAAAAACTCTAGGGATTATTCCATTCGTAATAATTGTTCTTGTAGAATGTGTTATTATTATGAACGTAAGAATTTATGAAAATTAACAATGCCACAGATTTAGGATGCGAAATTAGAAGGGCGAGAAAGATTCGTGGCTACACTCAGCAAGAGGTTGCCGATTTTTCTGGTTGCAGTTTAATGTTTGTGTCAAATTTGGAACGAGGAAAGCCCACTTCTGAACTCGAAAAGGCAATCAGGGTGGCAAACACGGTTGGACTAGACATCACCTGCACAATTCGCGGAGGACAGTGAAATGTTGCTTGACGTTTTGGTTGAAATGAACGGTTCTTTCGAGCACGTTGGGCAAATTGTCACAAAACAGGCTGTAGGTGGCGTTTTTCAGTACAGTGAGAATTGGATTCAAGAGCACCCAAGCCTTCCTCTTTCCATTTCATTGCCCGTCTCGAGTGCTGAATTCAAAGAGCGCCAGATTAAGCCATATTTTGTAGGACTTTTGCCAGAAGGCGAAGCACTCGTCGAGGTTGCAAACAGGTTTAATGTTTCGCCTGCAAGCTATCTTAAGATTCTTCGCGCATTGGGGGATGAATGCATTGGTGCTGTGCGAATCTGCAGCGAGGAAGCTGGCGCTTCGTTGAAAAAACCCAACTATGAAGCTTTAACTGACGAAGAGATTGAACGAATTTCAACTGCATCCTACCCAACAAGTGCTCAGCTTAATGCTAACGCCAAACTCTCCATTGCAGGCGCACAGTCTAAGACTGGTCTCTACATTGACCCCGAAACGAACGCGTTTTTTCTTCCCAAAAACACTGCTCCATCAAATTGGATTGCCAAACCTTCAAGCAGACGTTTCAGCAACTTGATTGATAATGAATTTTTCTGCATGAACTTGGCCAAAAAATGCGACTTAAGTGTTGCGGAATGCAGGCTTTCGGACACAGAAACTCCAATGCTGCTCATTAAAAGATTCGACCGCGTTAAGGATGCCTCCCGAAACAAAATCGATGGCCATGTGACTTTTTTAAGACTGTATCAAGAAGATTTTTGTCAAGCACTGGGAATTCAAAGTTCCAAAAAGTATGAAAGTCAGCATACGTTTTACGCCCGGAAATCTGGAGAGTTGTTGCGAAATTATTGCACTGACACTTTGAGCAGCATTGAAGGTTTTTTTAAACTTGTTGTTTTTAATTTTCTGATTGGGAACTGTGATGCGCATTTGAAAAATTATTCACTAATTCGTTCTGAAAATTGGAGAGAAATCAACTTAGCCCCTGCGTATGACCTTGTTTCCACCGCAGTTTACGATGAGCTTGGAACGGGTTTAGCAATGCACATTGGATGCGCAAAAAAGTTGGAAAACGTTGAAACAGAAAGCTTTTTACAACTTGGTCGCGATTTAAACCTCTCAGCCAAGGTCACTAATTCGCTGTTAGAACAATTCTGCGAACAATTTAATGCGAGCCTAAAAGCATACCCAGCAGAAAGCGAAGTTGCTAATTCAATTAAGCACGATTCGCTCAAACGTCTTGGTCAATTGATGAAAGCGTAAATGGCCAGGTGTTTTAGGTTTTAGAACCACCACCCACGTCATCCTGAACGAGCGTAGCGAGTGAAGGATCTATGGTCAGGTGATGTAAGGTGTCGGAAACAAACCTTACTCCTAGACACCTTGATGACCAGATCCTTCGACGCCGTGCCTCTTCACTATGTTCAGAGTCACGCCGTCTCAGGATGATGTAGCTGGTGCTTCGCGCTCCTCTTAGATAACGTGCTACTTTAACGTCATCCTGAGCTACGTTACGTCAGCAAAGTGCGAAGGATCTGGACGGCAAGGGGCATTCACTCCATTGCCTTTACCTTCTCCTTAATAAACTCCACCTCCACCTTGTCAAAGGCATATTTTGCGTAAAGTTGGGCGTCGATGTCGCTTATGGATGCGGTCCAGTTGATGTCGGAGTGAGGGGTGAAGTCTTGCAGGGGGACTTTTGCCCAAGTTGATTTTGAGTTATCCTGCGTGTTCTTTAGAATACAAGCATAAAACGCCATCAAAAACGAAGGAATGGTGCGCGCAAACCCACGCAGGCGGGCACGAGTGTCGTCTTCCGACTTCTTTTTCTTTGCATTCTCTTCGTTCTCTACAACACTTTTCGCAGTTACAAACTCAATTTCAGGCATCTTTTCAGTCAAGGTGTTCGTCACTTCATAAATGAACTTAACTTGGTTCTGCTCGAAGTTGTGAGCAAATTTCTTCCGCGCTTCTTCAATTGCTTTTTCATCCAGCTTCGCATCGGCAATTTCACGTTTTAACTGCACTTTCGCTTTGGCGTAACTACTATTCTGAAGAGGTAATTTCACATGAAGCCTCGGCGTACCAAAGACAAAGATAATCAGGCTAAATTGGGTCCCTAAAAATAAGTTAAAGGTATAATTTATTCATAGAAATAATCATAATAAAAGGAGCCAATACACAGTTGAACAGATCACTAAATAAGCACCTATCAAGGGAAGAAATTGTTAAAAATGGGAGCATTTATACAAGCCCTAAAATTGTAGACCTCGTTTTTAATTACACTGAACCCTTCATTAGTGAAAATACTGTGATTGCCGATTTTGGAGCAGGATACGGTGCATTCTTAGAAAGGTTTCAGCAGAAAGGTCGCAGATGTTTTGCAACGGAGACTGATGTCAACTCATGCTTTATACTGGAAAATGATTTCCCTGATATTGAAGTCTACAATGAAAACTCTCTGACCAATGCAAGCCGTAACAAATACGACCTTCATGATTATGACGAACTCTTAGTAATCGGAAATCCGCCCTACAATGACGTTACAAGCCAATATAAAAAAGGCGAAAAAGGAATCTTTGAGGTTGATTCAAACCTGAAAGCACGTGATTTGGGGACTTCTTTTTTGAAGTTATATGACAAACTTCAAGCAACAACTATCTGTATCTTACATCCTCTTGCCTATCTTATTAAGAAAAACAATTTTGCGTCATTAAAGTCGTTCAAAGACAATTATAAACTCCTGAAAGGAACTGTTTTTTCAAGTAAAGAATTTGTTGGTATAAAGAAAAACAGTGCTGAATTTCCAGTTGTTGCAGCTCTTTATTTAAGAGACGAAATGGGAATGACGTTTGAATTTATTCAAGATTTTGAGTTCGACATCTATCAATCAAACAAAACTTTCAAACTTAACAATATTTCTACAATTGATGGAGAAGTTCAAAAATATCCAAAAAAGGGACACTGCGAAGGTTTACAATTTTATACTCTACGGGATATGAACGCTCTTCTTCGTAATGCAACCTTTGTCGAAAACAGGACGACTAACGCAATCGAAATTAACGACGAAAATCTTTACCAATATGCATGGCTAATGTTTTTGAAAGATAACTTCAGGCCAAAGGCAAACAGATTCCTTTATGGCAATCTCTCACCACTGTATCCTAAAAAAACTGAAGAAAAAGAATTCCAACGCGAAGTTGTGTCTTATGCTTTTAACAATAACTCTCTTGTAAGCCAATATTACAATTTGAACAAAATCGAATCTCTATATGGCACAGTTTCCAGCGACTATAATCAAATTTACCATGAAATGGATATGCTTAATAATTATTTTGCTTAATAGCAGTTTTTGAGAATTACTTTTAGGATTTCAAGAACATCATGATTATGCGCCACAGATAGCATCCCGAAGCAAATAAAAAGTTTACTGACGACGCTTTTATTCTCCGCTCCAAAATGAATTATTCCGAACGGCGTTGCAACGGAAGTATGGTCAATCACCTCTTCTGAATTATCAAAAGCCGTTGCAGGAACAATCAAATATAGCATCGGTTGAATCCCAGTAGCATACTGCTGTTTTTGTATCATAATCTCCACCATCATCTGAGACCCTTCAACCTTTGTGATAAAAGTTGGAAGCGTGGTGCTGGAAGTCAAAAAATCCACGCTATTTAACTCCATTGCGTCTTCTTTTTCAGATTTAATGGAGAATTTATCTTTCATGAAATCATTCGTGTCGGCAATTTTTTCAATTAATTCCTGAACTTCTGTCTGCGTGAAATCTCCACGTTTGCACATATGGCACATAATTTCAGATAATTCATAGGGATACTTTCTCTTCCCGTTTGCACCAATAAACTCGAACTTCTCGCCTACCAAAGAGGTGTTCTTCTGATCCTTGCCAATGATTGTATCGTAACCAATTTGCCACTCAAGATAGGAATTTCTAGTAATTAAATCTTTGCGAGGAGCAAATCCTTCCCCGAAATCCTGAATGTCGTCTCTCCTTTTAAGCCTGAATTTACCTTGGCTAACTAGAGGAATGGAAGCCTCAACGTTTATTCCAATTTCGTATTTAACGTCTTTCCTTGTCGCCATTAGCTTCTCCTTTCTATGAAACAAGCATCAAATCAAGAAACTCTGGGCTCTTCTCAAAAATGCTCATCTCCAAAATGTCGGGTGAATTTTCCATGTGGTAATTATAGCAGGGGACGATCCTTGGATATAGTAACCAAAGGTATTTACAAAAAAAGATCTCTCACACAATCCGAACGTCCATCTTTTGCCCCAAAGCATTCGCAACATCTTCAAGCAAGGCGACAGTTGGGTTCGCTTTGCCGTTTTCTAAGTTACTTAAAGCTGACTGGGTGATTTTCGCGCGTTGAGCAAGTTCGCACTGCGTTAATCCAGCGGTCTCCCTAGCCTGCTTAATTTCCATGCCAACCTTCTGAGCAACAGGTATTAAACTTATTTCATTTGAACCATCAATCTCTTGAATAAAAAAATCATCCTGCTCACACTTGCCTTCACCAGCAATAAACAAAGCCATTTCGTCGTAAAACTCGAGGTTGTTAGCCCGAAGCACCTCTCCTAAATTTTGACGACTTGAAGGAACAATGCGCTCCTCAATCCAACGCTTAGTCCACTTGTTATCAATGTGGTGTTCATTTTGGCGAACAAAGGGTACGAACAGCATCGGCACGTCGCTCTCGTCTGCATGATCGTTAATATCAATAAAGAAGCTGTCTTCTTCCACGCTTTCGTCGTCCCAACTAAGCACAGCACATGGTTGCGCATTCCTGCGAGAGCCATCTATAATCTCAAAGCGTCTCATACACTTCCCACCTCCTCTGCAAAATTTCCCACATTTTCTCTATGTGACAATCGCTAACCACTCCTTCAAATCCACTAAAGAGAGCATTTTTATCCGTTTCTTTAAGAGGTTCAACATCAAGACCACCTCCAACAAAACGTCGCAAGTTTTCTTCTAGGGAACGGGTTCCTAAATAGTTGTTAGCATTAACGTCTTCAAGCGGGTCAAACTCTCGAACACGCCTTTCATCTTCATAGCACGAAAAAACAAATGAAAGACCACTGTCAAACACGAGAGCCAAACGAAGGTCTCCATTTGTAGATTGCAACACCTCGATGTTTGCGCCGTGGCGGTCTCTGTTTACAATCAAATAATCAACAAGCATAATCTTTTTAATCTCGTTTTCCCAACCGAAACGCGCACACAAATCTAAGGGAGATTCTCCTTCTTTTTTATTAAAGTCATAAAAGGTATCAAGCGCCTGCTTACGCTCCCCTTTCTTACGAAAAGACCTAGATCGATTCAGCCAAGTCTCATGCTCCACAGCATCAACGCAAATGAGCGCATGAACCAACCTATATTCAACATGCTCCACGCCAAGAATTGACATCAAGCGACTTGCTACAATTTCATTAGCGCATTCATGCCCATAAATTCCCCTGTAGCTGTCGTAACAGGAAAGTTTGTAATACCAAAGGCCAGCACCAGTTTGTTCCTTCGACTTTAAAAAACAGCCAGCAGTGCCTGAAGTGTTCGCGCGTTCTGACCAATCAAGGTGTCGCAAGTCTTGCAGTTTTGTTGTAATGTCATTCATATTCAATCCTTAACGCAATTCTATATACAATATATTATATATAAAATCTTAAACGGATAACGTTCTTCTCCGAAAAGTTTGTTGTTGAGAGGTTAAAAAATGGAGAGTCTGATAGACTTAATTCAAAATTGATGGGAAAAGTGCTTGCAGACTACATCATCGAGCTTCCAGTCGTTACAGAAATTGACTACGCGGCTGGGCTTAAGAAAAACGTGGAAAAGTTTGCAAAATTCGGCTGCTCTGCAGCAGGCAAAGTTGTGGACAACGGCGACATGGTTGTTGGCAGGTCCTATGACCTTTACTACGGTCATAACCCTGCGTATGTTATCAGGACCGATGTGGAAGGTTTCAACAAAACCGTGGGACTTGTATACAATTCCTTCGACGGACGCTCCTTTGATGACGTTAAGGAAAACGGAATCACACAAGAAGAGCTTCTGACGCTTTTGTTCTTTACAGCAGATGTCATGAACGAAAAGGGCTTTTACATGGAAGCTAATATGCGTCCAAAACAGCCTGAAAACACTGGAATTGCAGTTTCAACGGGCACAAACCCTGGAGCAGAAGTGACACTTTCACTCCCTGCGTTAGTTAGATATTTAGGTGAGCGTTGTGCAACTGTAAACGAAGCGCTGGAACTTGCCAACACTTTAAACGTCACTGCATTTAGCAATGGTGATGTTAACTGGTGTGGTGGTTTTTTCATGGCAGACGAGAGCGGACATTTCGGCGTTTTAGAGCTTGTGGACAACAAACTCATTTGGAACGACATGCAAAACTGCCAAGCGAATTTCTATCTGAATGATGAATATAAGAACAAAGCCACTTTGGGCACTGGCCTTGGAAGATACGAACTTCTTCGTTCCGAAATCGGGGAAGTAAAAACCCAAGACGATGTGACAAATCTCATAAAGAAGGTGAGATATTCTCAAATTCTTGACCCTTATAACTGCCCCTTCAACCCATGTGGCGAATGTTGCGGTGATGTTATTCCAGAGACAGGCGAAGTTATGACTCTTGACATGTGCGCTGACGAGAAATACAAGGATGCAATTCTTGAGAGTTTGGAAGTGTCAGGGACGACGGAAAGAGCGAAATCGTTGCAGCAGCGCAAAGATGAAGGCACACAGTGGCATTCCGTTTGGCAGACAACAGCGAATTGTAACAAGAAAACGATCAAAGTTATCTTCTATGAGGATGACAATCTCACATTCGATTTCGCTGTTTAAGATAAAGTAAAAGAAAGACAGAAAGGTTAAAGTATGGCAACTAGAGTTTTAACAAATGGTAAGTTTTTTACTGCAAACAAAAATGAGCCTTGGGCAGAAGCTGTTGTTTTGGACGGCAACAAAATTGCTTATGTTGGCACAACGGAAGGCGCTCTTGACTTTGCTGGCAGTGAAGCGCAAGCGGAAGATTTAGGTGGCAAACTTGTAACACCTGGCCTCATCGACGGACATTTGCACGCTTACGCTGCAACTATGTTCGACGGGCTTCTTCGCCTGGACGCATTGACGCCTGAACAAATGCTTGAAGCAATCAAAAAGGACATTGAAGAACATCCAGAGCTCGAAGCATACGCTGGCATGGGCTGGGTAGATGAAGCGTTTGGCGAGGAGGGCCCGAACAAAGTAGACCTAGATGCTATTTTCCCTGATAGACCAATGGCATTCCTGTCTGCCAGCATGCATACCGTGTGGTGCAATTCTAAGGCGCTCGAAGCTGCAAACATCGAGCGCGACACGC
>CAVAWT010000034.1:0-17429 GCA_963592435.1 Oribacterium sp.
CGGACAACGGGGTTCGAACCCGCGACCCCCACCTTGGCAAGGTGGTGCTCTACCAGCTGAGCCATGTCCGCTTTTTGCTTGCCTCATAATCAACAAGCGACTTACTATTCTACAACAAAGTGAACATGAATTGGTTCACAATTTCAAAAAAATTAAAAAAACCTTGTAATACGCAATCGTACACACGTAGCCCTTCTGTGTCAAGAAAGAGCATAGGACGTCGCACGCTTACAAAGAAAAACCCTTGCAACCAGCCAGAAAGATTTCGAGCTTAGCACAAGGGTTAAAAAAATTAATCGCTTACGTTAGCTATAAATTGAGCAAGAAATTTATGCTTGCTCCTTCTTATGATAGGCATACCAATAAGCAAGTCCGACTAGGATCGCACCACCAACAATGTTGCCAGGAATGCTTGCTGAGAGGTTGTAGCAAATTCCTGCCACGTCGACTTTGCTTGGGTCTGCAACCATTCCCATTGGAAGGAAGAACATGTTTGCAACACAGTGCTCAAATCCGCAAGCAACAAATCCAGAGATCGGAAGGATGATGCCGAGAACTTTATCTGCGACTGTTTTGGCAGAAAAACCAATCCAAACCGCAAAACATACAAGCATATTACAAAGAATGCCACGGAAGAAAATTTGCTCCCAAGGAAGGTTAATTTTTCCAGCTGCGACAGTTGCCATGTTTGCACCAACAGTTGCATCGCCTGCCTTGATTGACGCAATGCCCGCCATCGAAACAAGGAACACAAGCAACAGTGAACCTGCCAAGTTGCCGATCAAAACAATCACCCAGTTTTTAAGGAGTCCACCCCAGGTGATTTTCTTTGAAGCGAGCGCTTCGACCATTAGCGAATTGCCAGTGAAAAGCTCAGCTCCACAGCAAAGAACCATCACGAGTCCAAGGCAAAAGCAAAGTCCGCCAACAACCTTTTTGACACCAAATGACAACGTTGGGTCAGCAGTGAATGTTAAAAAGAATGTTGCTCCGAATCCAATAAAAACGCCTGCAAGCATCGCTAGAACGAAGCATTTGCCAGGCTCCAGCTTGGTTTTTCCGACTGCTACCGTCTCGCACTTCGACTCTGTCGCTGCAGGAGCAAGCGCTTCAGGTTTCACGCAATCTAAGTCCTTTAATTCAATAGCCATAGATACCATCTCCTTTCGTATTAGATATGTGGCTACTTCCCTATTCAGAACTCAAAGGCTCGAAGTTTGAAAAATCAGAGCCTTTAAGCAAAGAATCATAAATTGTCTCTGCACTTCCTTTGACGCTTTTTGTCAAAGGTGCAAAAAATTCGGTCTGCGCTGGCTGAACTCCGATAAACACAAGCTCATCACAGGCGTCTTCCAACTGACCCAACAGATATGTAATCGGCATTGAGTGAGTTGTGAACAAAAAACTCGTCTTGACATCATCCGCCACAATGCGTCGAATCTCTCCAGCCTCCAACCCCATGTCGGCAGCGTCGATCATGACGATGCGCTTCGGGTGGAGTCTTTTGAGATAACCAAGTTCGTTTTCGGGAGTTTGGTCTCCCTCAACAAGCATCCAATCTTTTGGCTCGTTCTCTTTAAATAACTTTGCAACAAAAGGACCGACAGCATCGTCGCCCCTAAGCACGCTACCAACAGTGAACAGAACATTTTCAGCAACTTCGTTCGGTAGAATCGCCTTTGTCACTTCATCTGAAAATTGTGGCTCTAAAACTTCCACTTCTCACCTTGTGACACGTCTTGCCAAGCAATAAACTTGCTGTGTGTGTGCAATGTGCTCCATGAGTTCAAGAAAAGAATCTTTAAAATCATTTGCACTCTTCACTCTCACCTTTTCATATCTGTCATTTTCAATGTGCAAATTTTTATCTTCAATGTCATCTGCGTCAAACTCTGAGATGGCATTTGACAACATCTTAGTGTCTTCTTTCAAAATTTGGATCTCTCCAAATTTTTCGATGCGAGTCAACTTGAACTTCGCATCTTCATTTGTTAGTTTCTCACAAATGCAATCAAAAAGTCTTCGAGTTAGTGCAATTTTCGGCTGAAAGCAATCGATGACTCCAGTGTTATGTCCCATTGCCAGCGTGTAATAAATAACATCTCTAGCATCTTTTGGAATGTCATCTTTGTCTTCAACAAACTTCTTTCCTAAAAGATAAAAAACGACATCATTTGCCGTTTTTTCATCTGTTGTGTGCACAGCCGAATCGTTTATTACCTCGCCCGCCTCAGCACGAACATTTTTTGTTGCTAGCGTCACTTATCACCTGACAATTTTTGACTCGAGCAGCTGCTTCAAATCAGTGAAAACTTCAACTTTTCGAGGATCACTCTCTGAAGCTATCAAAGCGTCAGCACAAGTTAGAGCGTCGCCATCTCCAGAAGTCAAAGCTTCCATGAACTGGTTAACAATCTGAGCACCTGAATAATATCCACTCATAGCGCGAGCTTCTCTCTCAAATGCAACTCTGATTTTATAAGGAATGTCTGGGAATGCAGGAGGAAGCGCAAAAGCGGTCTCTTGATGGTGAGACTCGTGCAACTTCTGATCCAAGAGCCCTAGCGCAATTGCAAAGCCATAAACAGTTTGTGCTGGCGTTGGAGGACAACCAGGGATGTAGACATCCACTGGAATGATTTTGTCTGTTCCGCCCCAAACACAATAGTTGTCATGGAAAATTCCACCTGTGCACCCACAAGCACCATATGAAACAACAAGTTTCGGATTCGGTGCGCCTTCATATGCACGATAGGCTGGCATTCTCATTGCGCGAGTTACAGCACCAGTGTAGACAAGGATGTCAGCATGACGAGGTGATGGGGTGTTTTTAATTCCGAGGCGCTCTGCGTCGAAAACAGACGTTATTGTTGCAAAAATCTCAATTTCACAACCGTTGCAACCACCACAGTCGACACGATAGATGTAGATTGATTTCTTTATGCTGTTTAAAAGCTTCGCCTTTGCCTCGGCGACTTTCTCATCCAGCTGAATTTTTGTTGGCTGGAATTGAAGTGAAGGGAAATTATCTTCAATCATTATCTGCCCCCTCTCGCTGCTCTTTTCGCAGCAATCGCGTCGTCTCTTCTTCTGCAATCTTCGCACAAGTCACATGCATCAACCGCCGATGCAACCTCTCCTCCCTGCGAGAGAAGAATTTGCTTTCCATATTCAACTTCTTTAGCTGAAGCGTATGGCTTGCCACAACGTTTGCATTTACAAATCGGATAGGCACAAGCCTCAGTCAGGTCAGGTTTGCTCATTACAGCCAACTCGAACTCTTTTTTAAGCTCAATTGCTGCTACTGGGCAAACTTCGTGACATCTTCCACAAAAAATGCAACGTCCATATGAAATGTCCCACACAATGTTCTCTGAATTTTCATCCAATTCCATCGTGATGGCATTAGGTGGGCACGCAATCGCGCAAGCTCCACAAGCAATGCACACAGCTTCGACATGCTCAGGCTTGCCACGATAGCCATCAGGCAACTCGAGTGGCTCAAACGGGTAGCCAGTTGTGGCATCGCCCGCCCTTTTGATTTCCTTAAATAAATTTAAAAAACCCATGTTAGCACCTCAATCTCCATTAATCTTTCAATGGCGAATGCTTGCGCGTGGCAGCATAATCTTCGAGTTGTTGCTTTGTTATCGTCTTCTCTTTGTGAGTCTTAACATCACAAATTGTGACGCGGTCAGTGCATGAATAGCAAGGATCCATCGAACCAATGATGACTGCTGCGTCCGACACAGTGTTTCCTTGCAACGCATAGCGCAAAACTGGCCAGTTTGAATAGGTCGCAGCCTTTGCACGCCAACGATAGACCTTCAAGTTGTCGCCAGTCATTGACCAGTGCATGTCCTCACCGCGAGGAGCTTCTGTGAAGCCCATTGCAAATTTATGCGGTTCGAATTTGTAGTCTGAAGTTAAAATTGGACCTGATGGCAGGTTGTTGACCCACTGCTCAATCATTGTGAGAGAGTCAAGGAACTCGCCAATTCTAACCTGCGTGCGCCCAAGAGCGTCGCACGTCTCAGCACTCTGAGCATGCAAACCCTCAATGTATTTATAACCACCAAATGGATGGTCGAAACGAACGTCACGAGGGAAGCCTGAACCACGAACCATTGGCCCGACCGGTGAAAAGTCACGGCAGATTTTCCTATCTAAGTGACCTACGCCCGACACGCGTGATTCAAAGTTGCCAGTGGATGTTGCAATGTCAACAAGACGTAGAGTGTCCTCTCGAAGCTCAGATACGAGCCTTAGTGTCTCTTTTCTGTGCTCCTCCAAGATGTCACGACGAACGCCACCAACAAGGTTCATGCCGTAGGTTTTTCTTGCCCCCGTCAAGAGCTGTGCCAAATCCATTGCTTTTTCACGAATCCTGAAGAAGTGCATAAAGCCAGTGTCAAAGCCACAATAATGACACACAAGACCAAGGTTTAACAAATGAGAGTGCAAGCGTTCGACTTCCAAGAAAATTGCACGCAGGTATTGCGCACGAAGTGGAATTTCAAGACCAATCGCATTTTCAATTGTTTGAACGTATGCAACGCTGTGAGCAAAACCACAAATGCCACAAATGCGGTCTGCCAAGAAAGTGATCTGGTCATATGTCATGCGTGCTTCTGCCACTTTTTCCATGCCTCGATGTGCATAGAACAAGCGGTAGTCGGCATCCACTATGTCTTCACCTTCACAGAAAAGACGGAAGTGACCTGGTTCGTCAGAAGTGATGTGCAGAGGTCCCATTGGAACTTCTGTAGGGTCATGAACGCCTGACTCATCCAAGAACTCGTAATTTTCAACGTCTGATACAGGTTCTGGACGATGACGGTAGTCCATTCCATCTTTAAGAAGAGGGAACGTGCCATCTGGCCAATCATCTGGTAAAACGAGACGACGAGCATCTGGCAGGCCAACTGCCTTTAGACCCATCATGTCATATGCTTCACGCTCTGACCACACGCACGCTGGAACGCGCGGTGTGACAGACGGGAATTCCTTAGTAACAGGGTCAACCTTTGTCCGAATGGTGAGGTAGCACTTGTCGTTTTCCGTGAACTTCCCTTCGCGGTCTTCCATGCTCAAAAGATAGTAGAGGGAGAAATGCCCTTTTAGCTGGCGTTCATCAGCAACAACCATGTCAGGCAACCAACCACCACGCTCATAATACATAAACTCCATGCATTCTGGAAGTTTATCGGTTGGAACATCGACCGTCACCTGGTCTTCTGTTTGCCACTCCACATTCAAAACTGAACCAGGAATTGCGGTAGCCATCGCCTTGACGTGACTCTCGCCTCTCTTTAGTCCATTTGTTGTGTTCTCTGGCATCTTCTCACCTCCGCTAATTTGTATATCCATGTCAAAAACTCGCTATTCCTTTTCATTAACAGTGTTTTCAGGACGCGCAATTTTTGAAGTGTTGACGTTTAACAACTCAGTAACTTTTGCTTCCTTCTTCATCTTATCGACCTTCTCCATAAGCTGGTCATATGGTTGCTCATAGGAAAGAGCTTGTGTTGGGCACACTGCCACGCAATGCGGTCCGCACTCTTTGTCATACGCGCACAAATCGCACTTAACAGCAACAGTCGGAACGCCAATCTCCCACTTGAGCATGGAAGATGTGCTCTCTGGCATGTTTGGCGTGAACTGAGCCCTGCCAGCAACGCCATCTATGTTTGTGCCACTCGCATGGATTGCTCCAAAAGGACAAACACAAGCACAAAGCTTACAACCAATGCACTCTTGTTCGTTGACGGTGACTCGACCGTCTTCGCGAGAAATTGCATTTACTGGGCAAACTGCCAAACAAGGAGCCGCTTCACAGTGGTGACATGTTATCGATGCCGTCACTTCTCGCGTGAACACGACAGACAATCTTGGTTCAGCTTGCTCTCCAACACCTGCATGACCAGCAGAACATGCCGCTTGGCACGTTCCGCAACCGATGCACCTATCCGGATTGATCGATATGAATGAGTTCATTTAAACGTCTTTCTAATCGTGGCGGATAATACTTCCTTAAACCCTTACTTCCTACTTCAACCCCGCATATTGTGGAGCAGCAGTGTCAGCAAGGTATTTTTTGAGATCTGTGTAGACCTCATTTAAATGCTTCTCTGCCCAAACTTGGTCAGGGATAGCTTCCAAATTCACAGCACAATACTTATCTTCTGGTGTGTGTGAATTTTCATCAACGTGGTCGATCGTCAAATCGTTACATTTTCCGACCCACCATTGATATGTCATGTAAACGTTGCCTGGGAAACATCTCGGGTCAACTTTTGCACGTGTGATAACTTTACCACGGCGTGAATAAATGTACATCAACTGTTCGTCTTTGATGCCATATTTCTCAGCGTCCTCTGGGCTGACTTGGCAATAACCCGGCTCTTCAGCCAATCCTGCCAAAACTTTGCAGTTGCCAGTCATTGAACGGCAAGAATAGTGTCCGACCTCGCGAACCGTTGTGAGGATGATTGGGTAATCGTCGTCCACTGGCTCTGTTGGAGGCACCCAGTCGCAACTCATAAGCTGCGCTTTGCCGCTTGGAGTTGTGAACTTGCCGCCTAAGAAGAGGTCTGGTGTGCCAGGATGATCGTCTGTTGGGCATGGCCACTGTGCGTGTCCCAAGCCTTCCATCTTCTCGTACGTTGCACCCGCAGCACCTGCCCAAACAGCGCGGCACTCTTCGTCCCAAATCTGCTTGGTGTTCTCGTAGTGCATTGGGTAGCCCATGCGTGTTGAGAGGTCAGCGATGATGTCCCAGTCATGACGGCACTCACCCTTTGGAGGCACAGCAGCCGTGAAGCGCTGGAACGTTCTGTCGCATGCGGAGAACACACCTTCGTGCTCGCCCCAGCTCGTTGCTGGCAAGAACACATCGGCCTCTGCTGCGGTCTGCGTCATGAAGATGTCTTGCACGATGAAGATGTCAAGTTCCTTCAGGCGCTCTTTATAGACCTGAGCATCAGGCTCAGTTTGCAGTGGGTCTTCACCCATGATGTAGTATGCCTTAACTTTGCCTTCGTGCATGAGGTGTGGCAAGTCAGTGACTTTATAACCTGGCTTGTCAGGCAATGAACCTGCAGGCAGTCCCCAATGTTTTTCAAACTTAGCACGAATCTCTGGATCAGTGACTTTCTGGTAGCCTGGGAACATGTTTGGCAAAGCGCCCATGTCGCAAGCACCCTGAACATTGTTTTGTCCGCGCACTGGAGCAACGCCTGAGTTTGGCTTGCCAATTTGTCCCGTGATGCAGGCAATTGCTGCACACATGCGAACTGCTTCCACATTTTGCAAATGCTGGCACACACCCATGCCCCAGCAAATGATCGAAGAAGGCTCTGCTGTTGCATACATGCGCGCTGCTGCATGCATGTCTTCAGGGTCGCAACCCGTAAGCTCCGCTGTGTTTTCTGGAGTATATTTCTCGACTGTCTTCCACCACTCATCAAAGCCTTCTGTGTGCTCTTCGACAAATTTCTTGTTCATGAGCCCCTGAGACACGATTGAGTTCGCAAATGCGTTTAAGAAAGCAATGTTTGAACCGCACTTGATTGGCAAATAAATGTCAGCGATGCGTGACGTCTCAATGACACGAGGGTCAGCAACGATGATTTTGGCACCCTTCTCCTTTGCACGAAGAACACGACGTGCAACGAGTGGGTGAGAAGTGTTTGGATTGTAGCCGAAGAGGAACAAGCAACCAGCGTTTTCCATACCAGGAACGCCACAGCTCATTGAACCAGCACCGAGGGTCTCCATAAGACCGAAGACCGTAGGTCCGTGTCAAGTGCGTGCACAATTGTCGATGTTGTTTGTTCTAAGACAAGCACGTGCAAACTTCTGCATAACGAGGTTTGACTCATTGCCAGTTCCACGAGATGAACCTGTCACATAAACAGAATCGTTGCCATATTTCTCTTGACAAGCCTTCAGCTTTTCTGCAACGTAATCCAGAGCTTCATCCCAAGTGACGCGATGCATTGGACCTCCCCTGTGCTCACGAATCATTGGGTAGAGAACACGTGGCGTCAAAATGCCTGTGTCGTTGATAAAATCGTATCCATGCCAACCTTTGAGGCACAAGAAACCTTCGTTAGTTAAACCATTCAAAGGTTCAGCTCCGACAACCTGGTCGCCTTCGACAATAAGGTTGAACTTACATCCGGTGCCACAATATGGGCAAACTACCATATGTTTTTCCATCGTTATTTCACATCCTTTCTTGTCTCAAGTTAAGCTGCCACTGCGCCAGTGATTGGTACACTTGCACAATTCTCAAGACGTTCCGCCTCGAAGTTATATTTCTGTTTTCTTGAATCAAACATTTCGTCTTTGTCAACAAGTCGAAGTGCTTTTGTTGGGCAAGCCTCAACGCATGCTGGACCTGCCTCTCTGTCATAACATAAGTCACATTTGACCAAGAATGACTTCTTTGAACCTGCCACTGGTATTCCACCAAGCATTTGAACGTTGTCTTGTGGAACAACTTCCACTGCCCCGAATGGGCATGCTTGAACGCAATTTCTGCAACCGATGCAACGCTTTTGGCGAATTCCAACGCGGTCTCCGTCGTAGTAAAGCGCACCCTCTGGACATGCACTAACGCATGCCGCATCTACACAGTGATGACAGGCGATTGGTGCAGAAACCGTGAGCGTTTGCACGACGTTCAGTCTGGCCTTTGGCAAATCACCAGGCACACTGTGTTTGTTCATGCATCCTGCCATGCAGGTTTGGCAAGAAATGCAAAGACCTGGGTCTGCTTGAACAAATTGTCCGCTCATTTTTCCTCCTTCACTTCTTTTCTTTACTCTCTAACAACTAACCAAATCTCAACAGCAGTTTAGCCTTGAGTTGCAGCGAAGATGTCTTTAAACAAAGGCGCCTCGTGCAAAACGTCGGTTTCTGTCTGCAGTACAGTCGCTGTTGCAGATTCAATTCCATTTAAAACTGGCTGTGGCATTGCCACGCCGAACCACAGAATAACAATTACCATTGCAAATTCTGGAATTAATGCAAAAACAGGAACGTCGCCCTTTTTAACTTTGTCTGGAGCTTCACCAAACACAGCCCCAGTCACAACGTGGACGCAAGCTGCAATGACGACGGTGAGTGCAATTCCGAAAAGGACAACAAGAACAACGTGTCCTGCAACAACACCAGAGATGAATGCCATGATCTCTGAGAGGAACATAGCAAATGGAGGGAAACCAGCCAATGCAAAGAAGCCGATTGCCATCAAAATGCCTGTTGCAGGTGCAACACGAAGAATGCCTGAAATTTTGTTCAAATCACGAGTTCCATATTTCATGAGCACGTTGCCAGAAATGCAGAACAAAAGTGCTTTTGTGAAACCATGTGTTACGCAGTGCAGAAGTGCCGCCGCAATTCCAAGTGGTCCACCGAAGCCTAAGCAAAGTGCAACGATGCCGATGTTCTCGCAAGAGTGGTATGCAAGCTTTCTCTTCAAGTCGTCTTGTGCAAAAACAGCGAACGCCGAAACGCCAACTGAAAGAGCACCAAGAACTAACATCATCATCTGTGGGAAGAACTCTCCAACACTTTGGATTGCAAGAATGTAGAAACGAATGATGACAAGCATAGCACATTTCAAAAGCACGCCTGACAGCAACGCTGACACAGGAGATGGTGCTTCAGAGTGAGCGTCTGGAAGCCATGTGTGCATTGGGAAAAGACCAGCTTTCGTTCCAAAACCAATTGCTGCAAACACAAATGCAATTTGAATTAACATCCCGTCAAGCTGACCATTTTTAGCATAAGGCAAAATTGCTGTCCAGAATGCCGCCTCGTGTGGATTTTGCATCAATGATGCTGCGTCTGCATAAACGAGAACTGTTGCATAAAGACCAAAAGCAACACCTGCAGTGCAGACGATTACATATTTCCATGAAGCTTCCAAAGTTGTCTTTTTGTTGTAGCACCCCACCAAAAACACAGTTGATAGTGTGGTTGCCTCAATTGATGCCCACATCATGATGATGTTGTTTGAAAGAACAACAAGGAGCATCGAAAACACAAACAGTGAGAAGAATGCGTAGTAGGTCTTAGCCTGCCCGCGCTCAATTTCGCCTTTTTCGATGTCGTGTCGAACATATGGTATTGAGTACCATCCAGTCAAAAATCCGATGACACCGATGAGAGCCAAAAATACTGACCCCAAACCATCGAGATGGAACCAAAGACCGACCGCGTCGATCGACTTACCACTTGTGCCCACTTCGACAACAAGCATGACTGCCAATGCCAAAACAGCTGCCACACTGATGAAGTGAATGCCTTCATAGAGAACAGTAGGTGCCGATTTGCTCGGAATGAGAGCGATGAGCACTGCCGCAATTAGCGGCACAAACATGATTGCTATGACTATGGTTGAAAAATCCATGTTTAACACCCTATCCCTTCAGTTCCATTAAGTTGTCTGAATTTAGTGAGCCCGTGTTTTTGTAGACACGATAAACAACGATCGCCATGATTGTTACTGCAAAAATTGCGTCTGTTGCGATGCCGATCTCCACAATCTCTGGAGCAGTCGGAGCCAACAGGGCAAGTGTTAGGTGTGATCCATTTTCCATCAAGCAATAACCAAACATTTGCTTGACGATGTTTCTCTGCGTTATGATGCAGGTGAGACCGATGAAGAAGTGTGCGAGCGAAACTGCCAATGCTGGCTTCACTTCAGCAGCTGCCGGCAAGTCGACATATTGAACGACCGCAAAACAAATTGCAACTTCAATTATTGCCATAATAATTGACACTGGAGGTTTCACAACCGCTTCGATCTTCTCGTCAGGATTACCCATTTTCTTCAGAGTGTAGAGAACAACCGCTGGCACAAAAATTACTTTTGTCAAGAAAGCTGTTCCAGACCAAGTGTAGAGCTCAGTCGAGCCTGTCAGGGTGCCCAGCACAACAAAGATTGCTATCAGCACAAGCGACTGAACGCCATAAACATATGCTGAGTTCTTTGCCGACTTTGTCAGGACCACCAAAAGTGACGTGACGATCAGTAGGCAACCGAGGATGTTTACTGTCATGTAGGTCATGAATTCCCCCTTACCCTAGCCAAGCTGCAGCGATGAAGCTGGAGCAAACTGTCATTATTATCAAAACAACGAATGCGATCACCATGTATGTCGGGACCTTCTGAGATTTCTCGACTACCTCTGAAGGCTCACCCATGACAACTTGACCGATCCACTTTATGAACCACACGAAGCAACCAAGTGTTTCAATGATGAACAGAATTGCTATAACCATTAAAAGGACGTTGCCTTGTGCAGCTTCAAATGAACCAGCGATGATCGAGAACTTTGAGAAAAATCCGTTAAATGGCGGACAACCAACGATAGAAAGTGCGGCACAAACGAAACCGACTGCCAAAATTGGTTGCTTTTTCATGACGCCTTTGATTTCTGGAAGCATCCTTGTCCCCATTGTGTAGGAGAAAGCTCCAGCAATCAAGAAGAACAGTGTTTTTGCAAATGCGTGGTTGAACATGTGCTGAATGCCACCATTAAATGCCATCTGAGATCCGAACACGAAGAAGCCGAAACCTAAGAAGATGTAGGACAACTGTGAAATTGTTGAAAATGCAAGCAAGCGCTTCATGTCCTTTTGTGGGAGATACATGAAGAATGAGAATATCATCGTAGCAATTGCGCCGATGACAATCACCCAGCCAACTGGCTCTGGTATCACGCCTGCACTCATGAGGCAACGTGCAAGAACTGCAACACCAACTTTTACCATTGATGCGCCATGCAGATATGCTGACACAGGAGTTGGCGCTTCCATAGCGGAAGGCAACCACATGTAGAAAGGCAACTGAGCTGATTTGCCCCAAGCAGCAATGATGACGCAAACAAGCACGAATGTTTTCCAATAATCATCCAAGCTAGCTATTGCTGTGACATCGAGCGTTCCAGCTTGGACATAAAGAACGCCAGCAGCGACATAGAGACCAAGTGCTGCAATGTGTGTCAAGATCAAAGCTTTCATAGCTGATTTTTGAGCGGTTTCTGTGCCATAGTAGCCAATTAAAGCCCACGAACATGCACCAGTTATCTCAAAGAAAATCAATTGTGAAAGCAAAGTGTTTGAATAGACAAGACCTGCCATCGCACCGATGAATACTGTGAAGAAAGCATAGAAGCGACGACGTGGTGCATCTGGATGCTCACGATTGTCTGCATTCATATATCCAACTGAATAAATTGAAATGAGAAGACCGATTCCAACAAAGCAAGGTGCAAGCATGACGCTAACTTTGTCGAATATGAATGATATGACTGTTGCGTTACCGAGCGCTGCTATGACAAGGTCGCAACTTTCTTGATTCATTCCGGCGTAGGTGCCCCAAACTCCAAGTGTCAGGCATGTCGAAACAGCAGCTGCTGCAATGCAGAGCCATTTAGCATATTTCTGAGGGCAAACAACAATTATGAACGCAACAACGAATGGAACAAAAATTGATGCAAGCGACAGTGCTGAAAGTGTAGCCATCGTCTAAACCCCCTTATATCCCTAAAATACAGAGCAAAAATGCGCAAGCAGAAAGTCCAACAATTGCCCACGTTTTGCTGCCTAAGAACTTATATCTAACTCTCATGAGTGCGTTTTCAATCAATCCGCAAACAAGGAAGAAGACAAACACTTTGACCAACCAAACAACAAGACCAATTGCAAGTGCAGCAACAGTCGGCTCGAGCGCGCTTCCCCATGGACAGAAGATTGCGAAGAACCACGAAACGATGATGACCTGCTTCATCGCCATCGCAATTTTCATCATTGCAAGTGATGGTCCTGAATATTCCGAAAGTGGACCTTCTTGAAGTTCTTGCTCTGCTTCTGCCAAGTCAAAAGGGATTTTCCCAAGCTCAACATAGCAAGCTACAGCAAACGCAACACCTGAAACTGCAATTCCAACAGGACATGAAGCATAAAGACCTTGGATCATAACTCCCATTCCTCCAAGGTATGTCGTTCCAGTAGCGAGTGCAACAACGATTAGTGAAAGCATCATTGCTGGTTCAATCAAAACGCCAACCAAGAGCTCACGAACGCCACCAAGTCCAGCGTAGGTGTCGCCAGAGTCGATTGCGCAAAGCGAGAAGAAGAAACGTGAGAGCGCCAAAAGATAGATAACTAATATGATGTCACCTAAAACAGGGATTGGTGATGTTGTCATTATCATCGGAACGCCAAAGGCAAGTGCAAGCATGCAAGCGATGAACAGGATCGGCGTGAACCTGTGAACGAAACTCGACTCCGCCGAGTGTACGTCTTCGCGCTTGAACAGCTTTGCGATGTCGTAATAGTCTTGCCACACCGAAGGCCCTCTGCGCGAGTGCATCTTAGCACGAAGCCAGCGAGAGAAACCTGAGATGAATGGCGAGATTGCAACAACAATCAAAGCTTGAACAACTCCGACTATGATGTTTGTCAACATGTCTAACACCCCTCTCTTCCTATTTAAGTCCCACGGCGAGTGCCAGGAACAAAACGAGCACAACGACGATGTAAATTATATAGATCCTGAAGTTACCATGTTCAATTTTTTGAGCTTGACGACCGATCCATGAAATAAACGCAGCAACTGCGTCGACGATGTATTTATCACCGACAGTTTCTGCTTTTTCAGCTCCATGAACTGTCGCATTGAAGAAGTTGGCAAAGTTGCCTGATGTTGCAACAATCGCTTTTCTCGCTGAATAGATTGGCTTTAAGAAGTGTTGAACTTCAGCACCAACAGTCCCTGCTGTTATTGCCATGCCATTTTCAACTTTGTAGCCACAAGCCCAAGGATCGCGGTCGTGAGAAACGACTGACTTTGAGAATGCCATCTTGAAAGCAACAACAAGGAGGACAAAACTGATGAGCAAAATTGCCAACAGTGGCGTTGAAATTGCAGTTCCAAGAAGTGGATTTAAGACATTTGCACCATAAGCAGTAACTGAAGCTCCTTGATCGAGCGTGGCTGCTGCGATAGATTGAATTGTCGGAGCAACGAGAGGAGCGCCAACACCTAAGCAAACGCAGACAATTGCTAAAATTACCATAGCAAGAGTCATTGGAGCTGGAACTTCTTTCGCATTTTTAGCACACTCACTGCGAGGACGCCCAAGGAAAGTGACACCATAGCACTTAACAAAGCAAGTTACAGCCAACGCACCAGTTATAGCGAGAGCGACAGCACCGAAAGCTGCGAAAACCTTGATGACAGCATCGCCAGCCATCGCTGTTGTTATCAATGATTGGTATGTGAACCATTCTGAAACGAAGCCGTTGAGTGGCGGAATTGCCGAAATTGCAAGAGATCCAAGGAGGAAGCACACACCAGTTATTGGCATGACGCGCCCGAGACCGCCAAGAATTTGCATGTTTCTCGTTCCCGTGGAATAAAGCACTGAACCTGCTCCCAAGAAAAGAAGCCCTTTAAACATCGCATGGTTGACAAGGTGGTAAAAACCAGCCATGAGACCAAGTGCTGCCAGAACTGGTTCGTTCATCGACACACCCATAAACCCAATTCCGACACCAAGCAAGATGATTCCGATGTTTTCAACTGAGTGATAGGCCAGAAGCTTTTTGATGTCGTGCTCTGCCAATGCATAAGCAACACCGAGCACTGAAGAAAGTGCACCGATGACGAGAATTACTATTCCCCACCAAAGCTGAACTTCGCTTGATTGAAGCAAGTCGAGTCCAACCTTAACAAAACCAAAAACACCGATTTTGATCATACCACCTGACATGAGTGCCGACACATTTGAAGGTGCAGCAGGGTGAGCCTGAGGCAACCATGAATGGAAGGGGAACATGCCAGCTTTGCATCCAAAACCAAAGAATGCAAGCATGAAAACGAGAGAAGCAATCGTTGGATCGAATGCGTAGTCTCGGAAGTTAGCAAAATCGAGGCTCTCGGTGATTCCGCCCATAATGAGGAATGAAATCATAATCATCAAAAAGCCGATGTGAGCCATGATCAAATAAAGGAAACCACCGCGAATCGATTGTTTCTTTTGCTCAACAATGACAAGGAAGTAGGATGTCAAACTCATGAGCTCGAAGAAAACGAGGAACCAAAAAGCGTTGTCCACAGTGAGCACCATGTTCATCGACACTGCAAAGAGGTTCATAAAGAACCCGATTGAGCCCATCCCCTTACCTTTATATTCATCGAAATAGGAAAAACCATAAATCCAAGCAAGGAGCGCTAGGAAGTTTATGACTACCAACAAAAGACCCGAAAGGGGGTTTAGGAGGATTGTGAAGTTTGCAAACGCAAAAGGTGTCGCAAAGGAAACGGTTGTGGCTTGCTCAAAAATTCCTGAGAGTCCAGCGCCGATCGCAAAGCATGCCGCAACACATCCAGCAATGCAACCGAGATATTTTGATGTCATCTCAGATTTCGACATCAAAACTGCGATTAGAGCACCAACAACAGAGACGGCAGATGAAATAAAAAGCATGTCCATATCTAACACCTTTCTTGCTTGTCTTCAAAGATGTGCTTTTTCCCAGAGATCAGCTCACCAGAATATCCAGATTGTTTATTGCTGAGTTGGGTTTGAAAAATGAGCGAATTAAGGCATATATCGTGACAGTTACGATTGCAGAAAGTTTCTATTTTTTCCAGCAGAGATAGCAAAATAACTCCACATCTAACAATATACTCTTAATCCCTATCAACATATTATAGTTAAAAGTTTCAATTTTTACCATGTGAATTAATAGGAATTTTAATTAATCAAAGTCAATAAAACTTCTGCCTGTAAATCATTATTCTTTAATCGGATAATGGTGAAATGCCCAAAAAGTTCATCCCGTGCTACGTGAACAGTTATAAGTTGATGTCTGACACCTTTACATTCGGTGTCAGACAATAAATAATTTACAAACTTTCCTTAAAAATATCGATGATTTCCTCGCGAGTTAGAGGGTGGTAGCCTCCCTGCATAACAAACGTTGAGTCTGCAAGTGCTTCAAGCATTGACTCGTCGCAACCAAGCTCTGTTATGTTCATAACGAGGCCGATTTCGCGCATCCATTTCTCAAGTTCAGTTAATCCTGCAAGTGCCACTTCTTCATCAGTTTTGCCTTGTGTGTCAACATCCCAGACGTTTTTGGCGAATTTGACGAATTTTGGCAAACCGAACTTCATTATGTGTTTGTAATATGGCAATGTAACAGCAGAAAGAGTCATGCCGTGGGTTGCGTCAGTGTGCGCTGAAACTGCTTGACCCAGCATGTGGATTTCCCAGTCCGTCGGTTTGCCCTTTGCAACGAAAGTGTTGAGCGCCCAAGTTGCATCCCACATGAGGTTGCTTCGCGCTTCATAATTTTGTGGGTCTTTTGCAGCAACTTTGGCAGAATGAACGACGCTTCGCATGAGACCTTCCATCACATAATCGCTCGCACAGTCGTCATCGCCTGAGAAATATTGCTCCATGATGTGGTTCATGATGTCATAAATGCCAGCAAGCATTTGATATTCTGGAACGCTGAGCGTGAAATTCGGGTTTAGAACTGAAAACTTAGGGAACACGTCAACTCCAAAAACGTGACCACTCTTTATTTTTGCGTCGTGGTTGCTGATGACTGCACCGCCGTTCATCTCAGAGCCCGTTCCCACCATCGTTAGAACGCTACCAACAGGCAAAATTTCGCAAGTTGGCTCCTCAAAATTGATGAAGTATTTCTCCCATGGGTCTTCGTCGCAATTCACAGAAACTGCAACCGCCTTTGCATAATCAACGCATGAGCCACCGCCGACTGCAAGCAAGAAATCAACGTCGTTGTCACGTGCAATTTTAACACCCTCGCGTAATTTTTCAATCGTTGGGTTAGGCATAACGCCTGCATCTTCAACGACAGTTTTACCTGCAGTTTTTAGAGCGTCAATCACCTGTTCATAAATCCCATTTTTCTTAATTGATCCACCGCCATAAATTAACTGCACACGCTCACCATAATTCTTAAGCTCTTCTGATAAAGCGTTCATCGAATCAGGTCCAAAGATAATCTTGGTCGGGTTCTCATAAGTAAAATTGCCTAACATTTTTTAAAACTTCCTTTCATTCATAAATTACAACTTGTCAATTAACAACATCTAATAACTTACAACATGTAACTTAATTTGTCAACAGGTTGTAAATTAATTTTAAAAAATAAGTAGCTTTTTTATAGTGGGTCGCTCTGTCATGAAACTTCATTTGCATTGCAATTCCTCATGCGATTTCTTCGCCGTAGCGCTTCGGTTAGAAGTCCGACTTGACCACATCGTTGGTTGCCCTCGCTTTTCTTTATTTAATGAAATAAAACAAAAACCGTCCCTGCTAAAAAAGGAGGAACGGTTTTGAGATGTCGGTTAGCTTATGCTAACTTTT
>CAVAWT010000035.1:0-17318 GCA_963592435.1 Oribacterium sp.
ATTAGGTTTTAGGGAGTAGGTTTTAGAATTCTACCCTAACACCTACAACCTAAAACCTATGACCTAAAGTTTTGCAATAACCTTTCCAACTATGCTTTCTACATAAAGAAATTTAGGATGCTTTTTCGGATTGCCTTGCCACTCTCAATTCTTCCAAAGCTTCAGGTGGCGTTGCTTCGCAAGTTCCGTCTCCAATTTCCAACAACTCAATTTTGTCTCCAGCAGAAACTTTGCCCTGTTTTCTAACTACAGCAAAAATTCCTTCTCTCGGAAAAATGCAGTCCCCCATCAGGTGATATATCGCGCACTTTGTGTGACAGACCTTGCCGATTTGTGAAATTTCAACTTCCAAATCCTCCCCAATTTTTAAACGCGTTCCAAGCGGAAGATTTTTTAAGTCCACTCCACGCGTTGTGAAATTTTCCGCAAATGAACCAGGCTCAACATCAATTCCTGCCTCCTTGACTCTTTGAATGGACTCATCCGCCAAGAAAGAAACTTGACGATGCCAATCTCCAGCGTGAGCATCTCCTTCGACCCCAAAGTCAAGAAGCACGTTTACTGGCGCATCTCCTGTGCTCTTTTTCTTCGTGCCCTTCTTTTTTGACACATTGACTGAAACTATCCTCGCATCTTCGCTTACTAAACTCTCACTTGACATTTTCACACTTCCCCTCTTAAAAAGAAATTAGTTATCTGCTTCTTCTTATTATATTTCTTTGTGTATAATATGGCATTATCTTTAAAAAAGATAATGAGGGCAATTATTACATCTATTTTTCTTAGGAGGAAAAAATGAAAAAAGCAGTTAACTGGACACGCGTGTCAATTTCTGCACTTATCGCTTCGCTCGTTGCGCTCGCTCTTGCATTCAGTCTGGCAGGTTGCAGCAGCAACGACACAAAAAAAGAAGAAACTTCAACGAGTTCTTCAAGCAGCAAAACAACATTGCAAGTTTTCGCTGCAAACTCCCTTTCAAAAGCGATGGAAGAAGTTCAGAAGGCCTACATTGCTGATGGGCATTCAAACATTGAATTTGCTGATACGCAATATAAAGCATCAGGTGAGTTAAACGAAATGTTGGGCGCAGGTTCTTATGCCGACATGTTGATTTCAGCGTCCAAAGGATCGATGGACACAGCAGTTGAGAAAAACTACGTTGACTCCTCAACACGCAAAGACATGTTTAAAAACGACCTTGTCATGGTTGCGAAAGAAGATTCGAGCATCACCGAAGTGACACTTGATGACATCAAGAGTGGGAAATACTCAATATGCGTCGGCGACGATTCGGTCCCTGCAGGAAACTATGCAGCACAATCCCTCTCAACGATCGGCATCTACACACCAGCAGGCGATGAAGCAGGCAAAACTGGAAAAGACATAACAGGCAAAGGTGGCACCTATTCAACAGACATCAAAGTTGTCACAGACACATCAGTCGGAAACGTTTGCAAGCATGCTCAATCTGGAGACGTTGATGTCGCATTTGTTTACACATCCGATGTCTATCGCTTCGGCGGAGTGAAAATTGTCGGAACTGTTCCTGCAAGCACTCACAAAAATATTGTCTATCCTGCAGCTTTGACAAAGGATTGCAAAAATGTTGAAGAAACACAGAAATTCTTCGACTGGTGCATGACAAATTCAAAAGCTCAAGAAATTTGGCAAAAATGGGGCTTCGAGCTCGCATAAGGCACATAAAAGCTTGTGAAAAAAATTCTGTTTAAAGCATTTGCTCTTCTGATGTGCGCGTTCATTTGCGCTCCTCACGTTGCTGTTGCTGAAACAGAAAAGACAGACGTTAAAACAACACAAGACGGCAAGGGCGCACTAGTTGAAGGTGCGTCCTTTTCTTTGTCTGAGTTTTCTCGAGCGCAAAAAGGCTCAAACAAAGAAATCAACGGTCAATATCATGGCTATGCCTACCTAATCGGCACAGAAGCAGGAAAAGAAATTCAGCTTTTGCTTGTCAACAACAAAGCAATCGTCTATGTTCCAAAAAGTGCTTCTGACATCCTTGAGTTGAATTTAAGTGACGAAGTGTCACTTAACAATTTGAAATCCTGTATCATTGAATTAGACAATTTGAACAGTGCAGGCGGCTCAAAGCTTTCTGCCACAACGCAAATGACATTCACGCAAGAAACGAGATTTGTTCAAGATGGTGTCGCTTTTCTTTTTGATCAGAAAATTGATGACGAAGTTTATTGCAGTGTCATCGGTGAAAATGGAGAAGATGTCACCGATTCAGAAAGTGCGATCTATGCAAAGCCTCAATTTTGCGACACAGCCTTGCTTGGCAGAGCAGACGCCATAACAATTGGCGCAGAAAAAACTTGGTTCGACAACGCTTCAGAGTTTTTAACAAACTTGGACTGGAGTCCCCTGTGGGTAACTCTTAAAACGACAGCCGTTGCTATTGTCATAGTGTTTATTCTTGGACTTTTAGCAGCTTATTGGGCGCTCAATATGTCGGATCGCTTGCGCTCCATACTCGACTCTGTCTTTACAATCCCGATGGTTTTGCCACCAACAGTTTGCGGCTTCGTCTTGCTTTTCTTGTGTGGCAGAAACACTGCATTTGGTCAATTTTTCATCGACATTGGCTTTCCTCTAATTTTCAGCTGGCCTGCCACTGTCATTGCTGCAGTCGTCGTCGCATTTCCACTGATGTATCGAAGTGCCCTTGGCGCTTTTCAAAACCTCGACCCAAACCTATTAAACTCAGCACGAACTTTAGGTTGGTCAAACAAACGAATTTTTATAAAACTCATGCTCCCACTTTCTTGGAGCTCAATTGCTGCAGGCACTGTTCTTGCTTTTGCTCGCGCACTTGGCGAATTTGGCGCAACACTCTTTTTGGCAGGAAACTACGTCGGGATAACCCGAACCATTCCTATTGCGATCTATTTCAAATGGATGAATGGAAACAACGACACTGCTTGGTTCTGGACAGCAATCGTAATCGCAGTCAGCTTCCTCGTTATTTTGTTCATTAACATCTGGTCTAACCGCACCGTTAAATATAGAAATGTGAGTGATTGATCTTTTGAGCTTGATTGTTGACATAAAGAAGAAATTTTCAGACTTTGAGCTTGATGTTGCTTTTGAGGTTCAGGACGAAACACTTGGTCTCCTCGGATCTTCTGGATGCGGAAAAAGTCTGACACTTCGATGCATTGCGGGCATCGAAACACCAGACGAGGGAAAAATTGTCGTAAATGACAAAGTGTTTTTTGAAAGGGAGTCAGGCAAAAAGCCAAAAATCAACCTCACTCCTCAACAAAGAAAGACAGCCTTACTCTTTCAAAACTACATGCTCTTTCCAAACTTGACTGTTGAAGAGAACATCGCTGCAGGGATCGATCGAAGTGAACCGCAAGATTCAATCAAAAGAAACGTTGATGCACAGCTAAAGAAATTTGGATTGGAGGGGATGGAAAAAAGATATCCAGCTCAATTGTCTGGTGGCCAGCAACAAAGAGTTGCGATTGCAAGGATGCTTGCAGCAAAACCTCAAATTCTGATGCTGGATGAACCATTTTCTGCTCTCGACTCGCACCTGAAAGGAGCACTGGAACAACACCTTTCTGTTGTTTTTTCGGAATTTAGCGGATCAATTCTCTATGTCAGTCACGACATCGACGAAGCACTTCGCCTCTCAAGCCGAATTGCAGTCGTGGACGCAGGTCACATTATGGAGATGTGTGAAAAGCGCGAGCTTGTCGACAATCCTCAATCGCTTGCGGGTCTAAAATTGTCGGGTTGCAAAAACACAACGCCAGCCATCAAGGTTAACAACAACAAAATTAAACTCCCTGAGTGGGGCATTGAAGTGGCAACAGAAAAAGAGGTTCCTGATGAAATCAAACACTTTGGTGTCCGCGCATTTATGATTGAACAAGCAGAAGGTGAAGGCGAAAATTGTTTCAAAGTGCGAGTTGTTCACAAGACGAAGTCAAGGTTTGAAAATGCCCTGATGTTGCAATTTCTCTGCAACAAAAAAGATGAAGACGTTAGAGAAAATTTTGATAAGTGCCTTTATTGGAGAGTTGACACGCTAAAACAAAAAATTGAAGATGTTCCTTGCATTGGGGATGAAATCTGGATTAAAATTCCCAAAGACAAAATTTATATGGTAACAAAATAGGACTTGAAAGACCTGCAAGACAGAAACATCGACTACCTTCGCATTTCACTAACCGACCGATGTAACCTTCGATGCATTTATTGCATGCCAGAAGAAGGTGTCAAGTCGATCCCCCACTGTGAGATTTTGCGACTTCATGAGATTGAAGAAATTGTCAAAATTGCCACATCCTTAGATATAAAAAATGTTCGTCTAACTGGTGGAGAGCCCTTGGTGAGAAAAGGCGTTGTCGACTTAGTCAAAAATTTGAGAGAGATTGAAGGCATCGAACACGTCGCAATGACAACGAACGCAACCTTATTAAAGGATTACGCTCAGCAATTAAAGAATGCAGGGTTGGAACGTGTTAACATTTCACTTGACACGCTCGATCCTGAACAGTATGAAAAGATCACTCGCAGAGGAAATTTAAATGACGCTTTAGAGGGGATTCAGGTGGCACAAGAAGTTGGATTCTCACCTGTGAAAATTAACGTTGTTGTTGTAAAGTGCTTAAATCAAGATCTCTTTCGGTTTGCAAAAATGACTGAAAGTCAACCGCTTCATGTTCGTTTCATTGAATATATGCCCGTTGGAGATGCAGAAAATTATGCAGGTTGTGAATGGGGTGCTAACGAAATCATCCCCTCAAAAGATGTGATCGCCAAAATTAACAAACAAGCAGAAAAAAAAGGACACTCTAAACTTGAACTTATAAATGAAAATCAAACGGTTGAAGGCTGGGGGCCAGCAATTTACTATAAATTTCCAAATGCACTCGGTAGTGTCGGAACAATCAGCGCAATTTCTAATCATTTTTGTTCAAAATGTAATCGGATTCGATTGACTTCCGATGGGCGAATTAAGCCTTGCTTATTTTCTGATGCTGAATGGGACATCAAAACTCCACTTCGAGATCGAAACTTGGACGAAGTTTGTGAGAGAATGAAAGACGCTCTCCTGCACAAACCAAAAGCGCATGATTTCAAAGTTGGAACAAAAAGAAAAATGAGTCAAATCGGAGGATAAACCATGGGAGAACTGACACACTTAAGCGAGAGCGGGGATGCCCGAATGGTTGATGTTAGCGACAAGCAAGAAACCAAAAGGGTCGCCAGTGCTTGTGGTTTTATATCAATGAACGAAGAGACTTATGACACGATTGTCAATTGCACTGCTAAGAAAGGTGATGTTTTGGCAGCTGCAAGAATCGCAGGAATCATGGCAGCTAAAAAAACTAGCGAGCTGATCCCACTTTGCCACCCCCTTGCACTAACAAAAGTCGAAGTCAAATGTGAGCCCAAAATTATATGTGTTGATGGTGAGAAGAGATATGGGGTCTACGTAACTGCAACTTGTTCTCTCGTTGGAAAAACAGGAGTTGAAATGGAGGCTATCACCGCAACCTCAATCGCTCTGGTCACGATTTATGACATGTGCAAAGCAATTGATCGCTCAATGGTCATAGAATCCGTGCAAGTCCTTCACAAGGAAGGCGGAAAAAGTGGGACTTGGGATTTTTCCAATCGCCTAAAAATAAATGACGATTAATGCCCTCCCCCATTTGCCATTTTAACTGCATGAGCAAGCGCAGACGCAACAGCTTCCCAATTCTCGCGTGATGCTTTTTCACTTCCAGGAAAGTTGATGACAACTGTTTTGCCACGTTGCATTGCAACAGCTCTTGAAAGCATAGCGTTTGGAGTCACTTTCAAACTCTCAGCACGCATTGCTTCAGCAATCCCTGGAACATCTCGATCACACACTGCCTTTGTCGCTTCAGGCGTCACATCTCGAGGAGAAAGACCAGTGCCTCCACATGTTAGCACGATGTCAGATTCTACATTGTCAACTGCATCGATGATTGACTCCTCAATTTGAGCTTTATCGTCTTTAACAAGCTTATATGACGCAACTTCCCAGCCCTGCGCCTCAATCAACTCTTTCAATGCAGCACCTGCTGTGTCCTCCTCTACACTTCGAGTGTCAGAGGTTGTAATAATCGAGAATTTCATTTTTCTCCTTTATATAAGTTGGCTTTCTAATACCTAAAAACCTAAAACCTATAAGCTAAAACCTAAATAACAGCTCCTTCTTTAACGCCAAAAGGTATGCAGGTGATAACTGTGCCATCCAACACTTTTCCACCTTCCACTTTTCCTTCCGGCAAAATTCCAAGAGCATTTGCTTGCTGAATTGGACCGTAAATCCCAGAACTTTGATTTTTAGCTGGAGTAAAGGTGATGCTCCCATCTGCTTGCTTTTCTGCAAAGCCACGAAGATACATTCTGCGAGTGTCCCTCTTTTTTCTGTCTCCCACAAGCGTTGCCTTAAACATTGGCTTTTCAAGTTTTGTGTGACCTTGCATAGCGAGAAGTGCTGGGCGGATCAAAATTTCAAAACCACAAAAAGCTGCGGCAGGATTGCCAGGCAGACCCATGACTGGAGTTCCATCAATAACACCAAAGGTCTGACATTTGCCAGGACGCATGTTGACGAGCGTAAATTTTAAGTCACCCAGCTTGTCAATAACTTGCTTTATGTAGTCGAAATCTCCATTAGAAGCGCCACCAGAAGTGATGACGAAATCGAATTTTTCGCTCGCATTTTTAACAGCGTCGCAAAGCGCATCGAAGTTGTCTTCAACTATTCCTAGGTGCTCAGGGACTCCCCCTGCCTCAACAACTGCGGCAGCAAGTGCATAAGAATTGCTTTCATAGATGTGACCTTGTTTCAACTTTTCACCTGGATGCTGAAGTTCAGAACCAATCGAGATGATCCCCACTTTTGGTCGCGCATAAACCTGAACTGTGTCAACTCCACAATTTGCAACAAAACCAATTCCTCCCACACCGAGAGTTTCTCCTGCAGCGACAACAACTTCTCCCGCCTTGACATCCTCGCCAGCACGTCGAATGTTGTCATATTCTTTTGGGTAAGCAGAAAAAGCAACTTTTGACCCTTGCATTCCATCGCCTTGCAAATAATCAACGATTTCATATTTAACAACCGCATCAGCATCTTTTGGAACAGCAGCTCCAGTCATAATTCTGACGACTTGACCTTCCTTGATCTCTCCTTCATAAAAAGCACCAGCAGGAACTTCTGCGATAACATCGCAGACAACTGGGTTTTCTTCGTTTGCACTTTTTAAGTCACTTCTTCTGACAGCAAAACCATCCATAGCTGCATTGTCGAATGGGATCACATCAATTTCACTAACGACATCTTCAGACAGCGTTCTTCCAAGCGCCTCCACAACTCCGACTTCTTCAGCTTTGCATTTGCTGATGTTTTCTTGAATAACTGAAATTGCTTCTTCTGGTGAGAGATTTTTCTGCTCCATTAAACGACCCCTTTATCTCAAACAAAAATAATAGAAATAATTATAGCACTGTTTTGAATGCATGGTAGCCATCGCCCACGCCGGGAAAAGTTTGTAATTCGTGTGCATAGCAGCCATAAAACAGATCCAGAGCATTTTATTAACTAGGCCTAAAAGCCCCATCACCAGAACATTCACTCCTGTCATATTGTCGGTCAAAAAACAATTGGTATCATCGCTTGAAAACGTAGCGACAAAGATGTCTGACACCATTGCAGTAAAAATTAGTACTTCCCTGCTGGGACAACTTCGAGCCATGAACCATCCGGATCTTGAATAAAATGAAGTCCCATTTTTGTGTTGTCAAAGCAAATGCATCCCATCTCTTCATGGAGCTTCTTTGCTGCTTCATAATCTTCAGTCTCAAATGCCAAATGAGTGTCTTTTCCTCCGTTGGCATAAGGCTCAGTTCTACCTTTGTTCCAAGTGAGTTCAACCAGAAAATCCCCATCTTCGCTTTTTAGGTAGGTGTTTGACCAAGACCCGTCGTCCGGACCGAACGAATGATCGACATGAAGCCCGAGCGCCTTCTCATAGAATGCCAATGACTTCTCCAAATCCAAAACATGAATGCACCAGTGAGCTATACGATATGACATATCAAAACCTTTCTTCTCCGCTCAACAATGATAAGAAACGTCAAGAACTTTGCCTTGACCTCATGTTTTAGATTTTAACACATGAAACATGGTTGAGGTCCTCATTGTTTGATGGGCAAGACTCATCAAAATGCTAAGGTTTTAAATGACAACAACAAGGGGTCAGACCCTCATGAATTTGTGAGATAATGAAGCAAATGCGATTGAAAGATTTAAATTTTTAAACAAAAGAAAGACTGAGGGAAATCATGATCTATGAAGAAAAAGTTAATGAATGGATTGAAAACACGCCTTGCGAAACAATGCGTGAAACT
Organism: Oribacterium sp.; assembly: GCA_963592435.1. Classification (GTDB taxonomy): domain Bacteria; phylum Actinomycetota; class Coriobacteriia; order Coriobacteriales; family Eggerthellaceae; genus Phoenicibacter. Next base: position 8,431 of record CAVAWT010000035.1, read on the forward strand.
TTGAAGAGGTGGCTATCAGACGGTGACGAAAAAGCAATTGAAGATGCCTTTTTTCAAGACTTGGAATTTGGAACAGCTGGGCTTCGTGGAACAATTGGACCTGGCACAAACAGGATGAATGCAACAACAGTTGCTCGCGCCACTCAAGGTGTCGCTAACTACCTTAATAAGAATTTCGAGCATCCAAGCGTTGCAATTGCGCACGATTCTCGAAACAAAGGCGAACGATTCACTGAAATCACTGCTAGCGTTTTGGCAGCAAACAACATCACTGCCCACGTGTTCCCTCGCCTTGAAGCAACTCCTGCACTGGCATTTGCAACCCAACACCTTAACTGTGACGCTGGAATTTGCATAACAGCAAGTCACAACCCGAAAGAATATAACGGTTATAAAGTTTTTAATTCTTCTGGTTGCCAAATAACTTCCCAAGTCGCAAGCGATATTTCAAATGAGATTGAAAGCTTGTCATATTTCGAAGGCATCAAACAAGCCGATTTTGAAAAAGCAGTCGAAGATGGTCTTATTAAATTGATTGACGACGAGTGCATGGAAGCGTTTGTTGAAGAAGCAATCAGTGGCGTTCCAAACGTTGATAATGAAGCGCTTGAACACCTGAAAGTGGTTTATTCTCCTCTTAATGGAACAGGAAAAGAACCAATTTTGAACATGTTCAAAAAAATGGGGATTACAGATGTTCACATCGTTGCTGAACAGGAAAACCCCGATGGCAACTTCCCCACATGCCCATCTCCAAACCCAGAAGAGAGAGAAGCGCTTGGGCTGGGAATTAAATTGTGTGAGGAACTCGATGCAGACATTTTGATCGCAACTGACCCTGACGCAGACAGGACTGGAATCGCTGTCAATCACAATGGAGAGATGAAACTTGTCACCGGAAACGAAGTTGGTCTTTTGTTGATGGACCACTTAAGCAAACTGATTTCTAAAGACGAGATTTCACAAAAAGTATTCTGCACAACACTCGTGTCGTCCTCTATGGCTGACGCTATTGCACAAGAAAACGGCTTTGAGCTCAGACGTGTTCCAACTGGCTTTAAATACATAGGCGAGCAAATTTCGCTACTTGAAAGGCAAGGCAAACGCAACGATTTTGTGATGGGGTTTGAGGAGAGCTATGGCTATTTGATCGGTACGCACGTTCGCGACAAAGACTCAGTTTCAACAACTCTTGCGATTTGTGACATGGTGGCAAAAAATAAAGCGCAGGGAAAAACACTTATTGACGTCCTAGAAGAGCTCTATTCACGCTTTGGATACTATAAAAATTCAACACAAAGTTTCCAATTCCCTGGAGCTGACGGCTCAAAGAAGATGAAAGACATCATGGAGGACTTAAAAAACAACCCACCAACTGAAATTTCAGACAAAAAAGTCCTCAGCTCAACAGATTATTCAAAGCCAACAAACATGACGATTATGAATTCAAAAGACGGCATTGAGCAGCTTCTCCCACAAATCAACGTTATTGAGTTTAACTTGGAAGGAAACGCAAAACTCATCATTCGTCCAAGCGGCACCGAGCCAAAAATAAAAGCTTACTCGTTTGTTTGCGGAAGTTCACATGATGACGCAAACTCCCAACTCCAATCCCTTAAACACGCAACACAAGACTTATTCAAATAACATCAGCAAAGGACACACTGCAAGTCTCGCAAACAAAGGAAATCAACCCGTTCATAATTTTTTGCTCATCTCCAACGGATAAGCGCTCGCTTCGCTCACTTAAACGCCTCAGGAGACCCATTCGCAAAAAATTCCTCACTGATTCCCAAAAGTTTGCTCGACTTACAGTGTGTCCTCACTTGGCAAATCCAGAAGAGCAAAAAAGGCGACCGTGCGTGATCGCCTTTTTGATTTAAGCGCAAGTTATAAATTTTAAAGTTAGCCTTAGCTAACTGTTGCGTTTCCGCCTTCTGTCCAAGCTTTCATTCCACCTTGGAGAGTGACAACTTTGCTCATGTCATAGCCCAAAGCGTTCAAGCAGTTTGTTGCAGCCTGAGCATATTTTTTGCCTGAATAGCAAACAAGAACAATTTTCTTGTCAGTTATATTGTTGTCTGTCAGAGCTTTGTCCATGTTAACAAGACCGCTCGTTGTGTCACCATCTTTTGCTTTGTCCATGTCAGCATTGATGGCGCCCTCGATGTGTGCAGTTTTGTAGTCATCAGCTTTGCGGACATCCAAGAAAACCGTGTCTGAGCTTCCAACTTCAGCTTTTGCAGAGTCAACTGCTTCTTCTTTCATGGTTACTTCGGTGACTTCTTTTGCAGTCTTCAGTCCTGCCTCAGTCCAAGCTTTCATGCCTCCTTGAAGCGTGACAACTTTGCTCATGTCATATCCAAGAGCGCTCAAAATGTTCGTGCCAGCTTGTGCATATTTTTTGCCAGAATAGCAAACGAGAACAAGCTTTTGATCCTTCAAATTGTTGTCTTTAATCGCTTTTTCCATGGTGGAAAGGCCATTCTCGTTGTCGCCATCTTTTGCTTTGTCCATGTCAGCATTGACCGCACCGATAATGTGACCAGCTTTGTAGTCATCAGCCTTGCGAACGTCCAAGAAAACAACGTCGTCTTTGCCAACCTCACTTTTTAGCGAGTCAACTGACTCTTCTTTCATTGTCACTTCCTTGACTTCTTTTGTCGAAGATGAAGATGAAGAATTGTTTGAAGAAGAGCTGTTTGAAGAGCACCCAGCCAGTGCAAAAGAAGCGCCACACATGAGGCACAGAGCAAGCATAATGCTTGCAAGTTTTTTAGTCATTGTCATAAATTTTCCCTCCTAATTCGAGAAACATATATAAAACATTAATTACAGAAATAAAACATTAATTACAGAACTTGCGCAGAATAGATTCCCATTTGAACCTAAAGAGTTATTTTACAAGAAAATTTTGAAATAGATGTCAAATTCTTGTGAATGGCTAATAGTCATTCGCGGCTTCAGAGTTCATCCAATCAGTTTGGAAGATCTCGTAAGTGCCAGATAAAACTGCTTCCCGCGCCTCCCGCATCAAATTCAGGAGATAATGAATGTTGTGAAGCGATAACAGCACGCTCCCCAACATCTCGTTTTGTTTTACGAGGTGGCGAATATATGCGCGAGTGAAATTTTTGCAAGTGTAGCACTCACATTTGTGATCAAGTGGCGTAAAATCGCGCTCATATTGCGCGTTTCTCGTGTTCATGCGACCAGTGCTTGAAAAAGCAGTTCCCATGCGGGCAGTTCTTGTTGGAAGCACACAGTCGAACATGTCGACTCCCTCCCCCACTGCCTTGACAAGAGTAGTGGGATTTCCAACACCCATGAGATAACGTGGTCTGTCTTCTGGAAGTGCACGAGCAACTTCTCCTAGCGTCTCAAACATCGTTTCATGGCTCTCGCCAACAGAATATCCTCCAATTCCGAAGCCACCGAATCGTCTTCCACCATTTGCAACGTTTTCTTTTTCAATTGAAAGCAGGTTTTCAATTGAGCGCATACGCAAATCAAGGTGCATACCTCCCTGAACAATGCCAAAGAGTGTTTGATCGGCACGTTGATGGGCACATAAACAACGCTTCGCCCACATCCCTGAATAATGAACAGCCTTTCCAACGAACGCTTTTTCTGCAGGGTAAGGTGCACATTGGTCAAGTTGCATTATGATGTCTGCACCGATTTTCTCTTGAATTTTCATGTTCTCTTCAGGAGTCCATTTGACGCGATGACCGTCATATATGCTTTGGAATTGCACACCATCATCGTCAAGTTTCACGGTGTCAGCCAGCGAAAACACTTGAAATCCACCACTGTCAGTCAACATTGGTCCGTCATAGTTCATGAACTTATGAACGCCACCTGCTTCTGCCACCAAATCGGCTCCTGGGCGCATTGCAAGGTGGTAAGTGTTTGCGAGAACGACTTGCGCTTGCAACTCTCGCAATTCTTTTGGAGTTATGCCCTTTACAGTTGCGCTCGTCCCAACAGGCATAAACATCGGGGTTTGAAAATTCCCATGCGCCGTCTCATAAGTCAACGCCCTTGCATTTCCACAAACTCCATCTATGTGACAATCAAAAAGTGCCAATTGTTATCTTCCTTTAATAACTTTAACTTGCGTCATTCATTATAATTTAAACATGATGCCTAAAACCTACAACCTAAAACCTAACACCTTTCTCCTTCACGCATGTTGCGGTCCATGTTCCTTAGAACCTGTCAGGATCTTGCGAGAGCGAGGCATTGAGCCCGTTATATTCTTTTCTAATTCAAACATTGCTCCTGCCGAGGAATACGAAAAGCGACGCGACACCATTAAAACTTGGTGCGAGAAGAACTGCGTTGTTTTTGTAGAGGACGAATATGCTCCTGAAGAATGGGAAGAAGCGGTGCACGGTTTGAAGGCGCAAAAACCTGAACGTTGCAGGCAATGTTATGCTCTGCGTTTTGAGCGAGCAGTGAAATATGCAAAGGCCAACGAATTTGAAGGTGTTGGGACAACACTAACAATTTCGCCGTATCAATATGCGCTAACCATTAAAGAGGAACTTCAAAGAGCATGCGACAGTTCAGGTTTGATATGCTTTTATGAAGACTACTCACCCCATTTTCGAGAAGCACAAAGGCGCGCAAAAGAAGAAGGGCTCTATCGCCAGCATTATTGTGGTTGCCTGCCTTCTAAAGCAGAGGCTGAAGGAGAGAAGAAGCGCACTGCTGCCATTAAGAAAAAACGAGCTCAGATGCGTGAGACTGAGTTGCAGAAGAAGCGCGATGAGAAACGAGCTTACGCTGAGAAACGAGCTAAACAAAAGCAAATCCTAAAAAATTTAAGAAAAGAGACACATGTTAACTAGTGATTTTGACTACGAACTGCCAGAAGAGTTGATTGCACAAACGCCAGCACACAAGCGTGATGAATGCAGGATGCTCGTGTTACATCGTAACACAGGTGAGGTTGAGCATAAAATTTTCCGTGATATTATTGACTATCTTTGCCCAGGCGACTTGCTCGTTGCAAACGAAACTCGCGTAATTCCTGCTCGCCTCATTGGAAAAAAAAGAGGCACTGGTGGAGTTTGTGAAGTTCTGCTTCTGCGCCCTATGATTGAGAACAAAGTCGATTCAAAAACAGCAAGGTGGGAAGCGTTAGTTCGCCCTGGCAAACGTTTAAAACCAGGCAACGATGCTGTCATCGAATTTGTGGATGAAAACAATAACGTCGCAATTGAAGCAAAAATTGTCGACTGGGCGCGTGACCCTGATAATGCTCAGAAAGGTGAACGAATTGTTAAACTTTTCACACACCTGACCTCCCTTGACGAAGCCTTGCACGAAGTTGGAAAAGTGCCTCTGCCTCCCTACATTCATGACTATGCTGGCGATGATGAGATGTATCAGACTGTATATTCCAAACACGAAGGAAGTGCGGCTGCCCCTACTGCAGGCCTTCACTTCACGCCTGAACTCATCAAAAAATGCGAGGCTAAGGGCATCAAATGGGCAACTGTCGACTTAGAAGTCGGACTTGACACTTTCAGAATTGTGGATGAAGAAAATGCAGAAGACCACGCAATGCACACCGAAACCTACTCAGTTCCAGAGGCGACCGCTGAAGCAATTTGCGAAACAAAAAGAAAAGGTGGCAGAGTGATTGCCGTAGGAACAACGAGCGTTCGCAGTTTAGAGTCGTGCTTTCTGCGCACAAATTCCATTGAACCATGCCACCGCGCTTCAACCTCACTCTACTTAATGCCAGGCTCAAAATTCAACGTGGTGGACGCTATGATAACAAACTTCCACGTCCCGAAATCAACACTCATGATGCTCGTCTCCGCCTTCGCCACCCGCGAACAAGTCCTGAGCGCCTACAAGCGAGCCAAAAAAGAACGCTACAGATTCCTCTCCTTCGGCGACGCGATGCTGATTACATAACCAGGAAGATTCACGGTTTCGCAGGGAGCCTCATAAACACAGGAAATCAACCCGCTCGAAATTTTTTTGTTCATTGCCTACGGAACTCGCTCACTTCGTTCGCTTGAACGCCTCAGGCAACCCATTCGCAAAAAATTTCTCACTGATTTCCTAAAGTTTACTCGACTCCCATCGAAACCCACCGTGACATTCACTTCTCAACAAACAGAACAGTCCAGGAAACATATAGGTTAAATAAAGTTAACGAGAAGGAAGTTGGGCGAGCCAAACATAGAAAACACTAAGGTTGAAAAAGCGTAAGCGAAAACGTTTGTGGTGCTTCAGATTCGCACGAAAATAAAGCGCGCTGACCGACTGGTCGCGGGCTTTGTTTGCAGTGTGAAGATGATGTGCCACGGACGTTTGTAGCGACAAACTTCCGATTTTTGGTAAAAAATCGGAACTTAAAATGGAGCGGGTCCGCTTCAATGTGAGCTAGGCATTTCGTGGGGAAATCGAGCAAAAGACAATGACGATTAAAAAGAGTAAGTGAGAAGGAAGCTGGGCGAGCAGATTTGTTCGAAAACAAACAGCGCTGGGCTTTGGCCCGCGATGTTTGTTTGCAGGACAAAGATGCCGTTCAGGTTGCTTCGCAACGTGTGAGTTTTCGGTTTTCGGCAGAAAACCGAAACCTAAAATGGAGCGGTTCCGCTTCAGATATTTCGAGTTAGTTTTTGCACTTAACGAGCGAATAAAATTCTAGCGACCTTAGGGTCGTGAATTTTTTGAGACGAAGTTAAGGGTGAAAAATAACCGAAATAGCTGGAGCGGATGACGGGAATCGAACCCGCGTCACGAGCTTGGAAGGCTCGGGTTCTACCATTGAACCACATCCGCTCATAAACCTGGTCGGGACGACAGGATTCGAACCTGCGACATCTTGTTCCCAAAACAAGCGCGCTACCAGACTGCGCCACGTCCCGAACGGCTTATTATGATAACATAACTTTTCTCATTCAAACGTCAAAGTTATAAAATTGCATGATATAATTTGAAATTCACGACAATCACGAGCATAAAGGCAAAATTTATAAATGGACATTCAAAACGAACTTAGCGAGATAATTAAAACTGCATGCAAAAATGCAATTCAAGATGGAAGCTTAAACATACCTGAAAATGAAATTCCAGACCCTGCATTGGAGCGTCCTCGCGACGAGTCAAACGGCGATTGGGCTTCCACGCTGGCAATGCGCAGTGCCAAAATCGCTCACTTAGCACCAAAACAGATTGCGGAGACGATCGTTGCACACATTCCAGAAAACGCGGTTATCGAGTCAAGCAACATAGCAGGTCCTGGTTTCATAAACTTCAAACTTAAAAGTGATGTTCTTCAAAATGTTGTCTCAGAAGTGCGAGAGCAAGGAGAGAACTTTGGCAAAAGCAACATCGGAGGCGGACAAAAAATCAATCTTGAATATGTTTCAGCAAATCCAACTGGACCTATGCATGTTGGACACGGGCGCTGGGCAGCCCTTGGATCAAGCATTGCAAACGTTCTAAAACATGCAGGTTTTGACGTAACGCAAGAGTTCTACGTCAATGACCACGGCGTTCAAATGGATGTTTTTGGCAACTCGATTTCAGTTCGGTATATGCAACTTCTGGGTCACGATGTCGAGATGCCAGAGAAATGCTACGGTGGCGCATACGTTAAAGACATAGCGCAAAAAATAATTGATGAGCATGATAACAAGTTCGAGAGTTATGACAACGACGCTCGCATGAGTGAGTTTCGCGAAATTGGTTATAAATTGATGCTTGAAGATCAAAAGAGAATTTGTTCTTCGATTGGAACAAATTTTGACAACTGGTTTTCAGAGCGAACCCTATATGTCGAGGACGCTAACGGCAAAAGCATGGTTGACAAAGCTATGGCTGCCATGCGCGAAAAAGGCTACGTTTATGAAGCGGAGGGAGCAATCTGGTTTCGTTCAACCGATCTTGGAGACGATAAAGACCGCGTATTAATCAAAGCTAACGGAGAAATGACCTATTTCATGAGCGATGTGGCATACCATTACAACAAAATGCAACGTGGGTTTGACTTGCTGATCGACCTTTGGGGTGCCGATCATCATGGCTACATAAAACGTTGCGAGTGCATGATGGAGGCTTGGGGCTTTCAGGACAAGCTGGAAGTTGTTTTGGGGCAGCTCGTCAACCTTTTCCGTGATGGCGAGACAGTGAGAATGTCAAAGCGAACTGGCGAGATGGTGACGCTCGAAGAGCTGATTGAAGAAGTTGGACCAGATGCGACAAGGTATTTAATGCTTGCAAAATCGAGTGATCAGCCAATCGATTTCGACATTGAAGTAGCGAAGAAAAAAGACGCGTCAAATCCTGTTTATTATGTGCAATATGCCCACGCACGAATCTGCTCAATTTTGAGAAAGGCAGCTGTTGAAGCTGGAATTTCTGACAATGAGGTTGAATCAATGAGCACAGATGAGATTGCCAAAAACCTGATTTCGGACGACGTTGACCTCTCACTTCTAACACACGAATCTGAGCTTGCTCTAATGCGAAAAATGGCAGATTTTAAGGACTTCATCGAAACAACAGCTCGCGACAGAGCACCTTACAGATGCACACACTATGTTGAAGAACTCGCGAGCCTCTTTCATGGTTTCTACACAAATTGTCACGTGATCCAGGAAGACAAAGCTCTGCAAGAATCAAGACTTGCCCTTTGTGATGCGACAAGAAAGCTAATCGCTTTAGTGCTTAGTCTTCTTGGCGTGTCAGCTCCAAAAAAGATGTAGATTCAAGAATCTGGCTTTTTAAAAAAAATAATTTAGGTTTAGTCAGTTATTTTCAAGTGAACTGCTTGTTTTAATCTCGCTTTCATACTTAAGAATTAATAAATACAGGTTTTAGCCTGTTTTGTGACTAAAACCTGATCTAATTTAAAA
>CAVAWT010000036.1:0-16178 GCA_963592435.1 Oribacterium sp.
GCGCTTCGGTCAGCGGTTGACATGACAACAACGTTGGTTGCCCTCGCTTTTTTTCGTTTTACAAATGAAAGAAAACCGCTGATCGCATAATCGCAAGACGAAAAAACTTATGACGAAAGTTCGCGGATTGCGATTTTCAAGAGACCAAGCGGTCCTCTTTGATGCAGATGAACGATCGCCTCGTTTGCATAGAACTTCATTTGCTTGCCTGTTAGCTTTGGCAACGCAATGTCGATTCCTTCAATTTCAGCAAATTTGTTTTTCAGCTCTGGATAGAGAGTGTCAAGTTCAAAAACAAGGTCTGCATCCATCTGGTCGAAAACTTGTTTTGTCTTTGCCTGCACAACTTCGTTATCCCAGCCATCATCGACGATGGCTCCATGGACATAATCTAATGCACGCTTATAATGAGCTTTCCACACTTCCGCATCACTCACCTGTTTTTGGCGCAACTGCTCAGTCATACCAAGCCAACGTTCAAAAGGGAGCGCAATGAGTTCATCAGTTTTGTGATTGTGGGTCGATCCTGGCAAATCGTTTCTGTAGTGATAGAAAGGTTTATCGAGATAAATTATGTTTTTGGCATCGATCAAAGTGTCAATCAAAAATGGATTGTCAGCCCAACCAGATCCTGGGTATTCTGGAAACTTAATTTGTCTTTTTTTCAAAAAATCTCGACGATAGATCGCTGACCAAATTGATGGGTGTTTTTCAAGCAATGGAATCTTTTTTGTTATGTCTGTTGGATTTAAATCAGTCTTTAAACGATGGCAGAGATAGCCCTTTATCTCTTGCGTCTGCTTTTCGTCTTTCCAATTTTTAACATCGAACCAAGGCGTTTTCACAATGTCTATTTTTTTTCCAAACTTAAGCTCTGACTCGCAAGCGAAATTCAACATTGCAAAGAACATGTTATTGTCGATCCAGTCATCAGGCTCGACAATCGCGATCCACTCGCCCCTCGCCTCTCTCATGCCTCGATTGCAAGTCTTGCCGTATCCTTCGTTCTCCTTGTCGATCACCTTATATCTTGTGTCTTTCTTTGAGTGATCTTGGATGACTTGCAGGGTTGAGTCAGTGCTACCATCGTTTAACGCGATGATCTCTAAGTCACGAAGCGTTTGATTTTCGATCGAAGTCAAGCATTGGTCGAGATAGTCTTGAACGTTATACGCAGGAACAATAACACTTACGATTGGAGTGCTGTCCTCAATTTCACTATTATTCATAAAATTTTACTTATCTTTCTTCAAAAAAGTCAACTTATTCAAAAATTCAGAGAACCCAAGGACGGACATCGGAATCAGAACCATGAAGAAAGGAAGGGCATATTGCGCCTTTGCTTCCCACAGCACATAAACGAAAAAGCCAACAGCAAAAATGCATGGCAACACAACTTCAAAAATTTCCAGTTCTTTTCGACGCTTGAAAAGGAAGATGCAAGCGATGCAAGAAAAGACATAGACAAAGAGCATATGAGCATGCATAAATGGATTTATCGCATCAACAAAGCCTTTTGCAGTTGCGCTCGCGCTCGACATGTTGCCTTCTGAATTTTTGCACATAAACTTAACGACTTCACCATTTTGCTCAACGTGTTGATTTAGGCATGAATAATACGCTGCACCAAAATCCGCTGCACACCATTCTGATGAAAGTTTCTCTTTGAAAAAAGAAACAGCACCTTTAGGGTTTTTCAAGAAATAATCTGTACGCTCTTTGATCGATTCGGAGGCCAGTTTCTCCATTTCCTCATAATTGCCATTCGTTTGCTCAAAAATCTCATTGTTATAGCGATTCCACCAGCCAGGATGGTTTGCCCAGATGTTATATTCATGCTGAAGACCCATGGCAATGAACACGTTTGTTGGGGTCCCCTCCCCACATGAATATCCAATCTCATTTTCCATGGCACTTTTTGGAATTGAGGAAGTGGCGCTTGCAACAAGAAGCAAAACTAAGCAAAACACAGCCGTTCCAGCACTTTTTAAGGTGGACTTTCGCAGAGCATACAAAACCCAACAAACAATGACAGCAATTCCAATGATGACAAACGTGGACTTTATCCAACACATGAGCATCAGTGGGAAAAACGAAATGGATATGTATCTCGTCTGTTTTTCGCTCGCGGTCGCCTTAATCGCAAGAATGTTAAAAAACACATAACAAAGAATGAAGAAAAGACCCACTTGGTTACAATAAAGAAGCCCTGAATAGAGAAAATTAGGAAAGCACAAACAAAGCAAGATGACACATGCTACGCGTTTTGTGTTGCTTTTTTCTAACACAGCAAAAATGCAAGCAAGAGCCACAATCGAGCCGATGTTGCAAAGCGCACTCAAGACTTGAAAGACTATTGGTGCAAGACCTCCGAAAATTTTTGTTATCACCAAAAAATAAAGACCTGCAACAAGGTTGTAGGGGTATTGTGCAAAATAAAGTGTTCCTTCAAGCATGTCGCTGACGTTTTCTGGCAATTCCGCATTAAAGTAAAGTTCCTTATTTCCACTTGCAAGTGCAGAAGCAAACTCAAGCAATCGCTTTGAATCGGGCTCTAACGTCGAAGTTGTGTTTTGAGCAAAAATCCACACAAGCTCAAAAACAAAAGCTATCAAACATCCGACGAGCAGAAACTTTTTCCAGCTTGGAAGCTTTTCTTTCTTTAGGATGAAATAAAGAAACGCAAGCAATGCGCAAAACAGCACAAATGTCAAAAGAAAGTGAATTGGGCTAGAAGTCAGAGTTAAGCGATCGCCAATTTCTTTGCCCTCATTAAAAGTGTAGCAAATGAGTAGTGAGGCAAGAGAAAGAAAAAATAAGACAATCGAACAAAAAATTAGACCGAACGAACTTATCACTCTCGAAATGATTTCAAGAGGCTTTTTTGACATAACTGACTCCTAACATTTTCGGACTTGAAAATTTATTCTAGCACAAAGTCAAAGCACAAATAAATAAACCTCCAATTAAGGAGGCTTATTTTTAAAACTTATAGATTTAACTTAATTCTCTACCCTGCAGACATAATCATCGTCACCGACATCGATTGTTATGTGTGCACCATCCATCACTTCCCCATCAACTATCTTCTGAGCAATTTTGTCAACAATAGCTCGCTGAATAAGTCGCTTCATTGGTCTTGCACCATAAACTGGATCGAATCCGTCAATTGCAAGAGAATCGATGGCGCTGCTTGTCACATCAAGAGTGATCTGGCGATCTGCCAGTCGTTTCCTAACGTCTTCGAGCATCAAGTTGGCAATAGGCTCTATTCCATCGATTGAGAGCTCCTTAAATGTGACAACGTTGTCAATTCTGTTTAGGAACTCAGGGCGGAATGTGTTCGACAAAACGTCTTGCATCTTGTTAGCAAACTCAGCCATTCGCTTTGCAGCATCTTCAGGCGACATATCCATCATATCTTGCGCGACGTCTCCCATTGTTTGGCTTTGAGCTTCGGCTTCCTCTTGGATGATCTGAGAACCGATGTTGCTCGTCATAATGATGATTGTGTTTTTAAAGTTGACAACTCGACCTTGACCATCAGTCAAACGACCATCGTCTAGCACTTGCAACAAAACGTTGAAGACATCTGGGTGTGCCTTTTCAATTTCATCGAGCAAAACAACTGAATAGGGTTGTCTTCTCACTGCTTCTGTGAGCTGTCCACCTTCGTCATAACCAACATATCCAGGAGGAGCACCAATCAAACGCTGAACGCTGAATTTTTCCATATATTCACTCATGTCGATTCGCACCAAAGCTTTTTCAGAATCGAAGAGATATTCTGCCAGCGCTTTTGCAAGCTCCGTTTTTCCAACACCTGTTGGACCTAAGAAGATGAAACTCCCGATTGGGCGATCTGGGTCACTCAAACCAGCTCTGTTCCTGCGAATTGCAGCTGAGACAAGATCAACTGCTTCATCCTGACCAACAACACGCTTCTTAAGCTCAACTTCAATGTTTTGCAACTTCTCGAGCTCGCCTTGCATCATCTTTGTTACAGGAATTCCAGTCCAAGTTGAAACGACTTCTGAAATTTCTTCTTCTGTTACTTCCTCTTTAAGAATTGCGCCTGCATCTTGTGATTCTTGCAAAGTTTTTTCAGCAACTTCCAGCTTCGATTGAATCTCAGGAATTTTTGAATAACGAATCTCAGATGCTTTTGTCAAATCACCCTCACGAGTCGCCCACTCTTCTTCCTTTTGAGCACTCTCCAGTTCTGACTTCAAATTCTGAACATTTACGATGACATCTTTTTCGTTTTTCCAAGCAGCTTTTCTTTTGTCGAGCTCGTCCTGTGCACTAGCTATGTCTTTGCGCAAATTCTCAAGACGCTTTTTCGACGCATCATCAGATTCCTTCATAAGCGCCTGCTCTTCGATCTGCATCTGAGTCAATTGACGCTCAGCAGTGTCGATTTCTTCTGGCATCGAGTCGATCTCAATACGAAGTCGAGAAGCCGCCTCGTCCATTAAGTCTATCGCTTTATCAGGCAAAAACCTATCAGAGACATACCTATCAGAAAGCTCTGAAGCAGCGACAATTGCACCGTCAGTGATCCTGACACCATGATGAATTTCATATTTCTCTTTTAAGCCACGAAGGATCGCAATCGTTTCTTCAACGTCAGGCTCATTTACCATAACTGGCTGAAAACGCCTCTCAAGAGCTGCGTCTTTCTCGACATATTTTCTGTATTCGTCCAACGTTGTTGCACCGATCGCATGAAGTTCACCACGTGCAAGAGCTGGCTTTAGCATGTTTCCAGCATCAAGAGAAGAATCTCCTCCTGCACCAGCACCAACAATTGTGTGAAGCTCGTCAATGAAAAGGATGATCTGACCATCAGATTCTTTCACTTCACGAAGGACGTTTTTCAGCCTGTCTTCAAACTCACCTCTATACTTAGCGCCAGCCATCATTGCGCCTAAATCGAGAGAAATGATGTCTCTGTCTTTCAGCGACGTCGGAACATCGCCTGCAACAATTCTTTGTGCCAAGCCTTCAACGATTGCAGTTTTACCAGTGCCAGGCTCACCAATTAAAACTGGATTGTTTTTCGTTCTTCGTGATAAAACCTGAACAGTGCGTCTTATCTCTTCAGATCTGCCAATGACAGGGTCGAGCTTTCCCTCACGCGCTGCTTGCGTCAAATTTTGACCATAAAGTTCTAACGCTTCAAATTCAGTCTTCTCAGTTTGCGAAGTCACGCGTGTGTCACCACGGAGCTCGTCGTAGGCAGTCTCAATCGTTTTCTTGGTGACACCTTCCGCATTCAGCACTTTTCCAGCTGGACCCTTATCTTCTGTTAGAGCAATGAGAAGATGTTCAGTCGTTGCATAACTGTCTCCAAGCTTCTCAGCAATTTTGACAGCAGAGTCAATGACACTCATCAAGCTTTGAGAAGGCAAAGCCATCGGGAGTGACGAACCACTCGATTTTGGCAACTTTGCGACTTCATCGTCGACATTTTTCTTGATTAATTCTGGATCTGCTCCAATCCTTTTAAGAATTGAAGAAATGTTGTTTTCACCTGCATCCAAGAGCGCTTTGAGCAAATGAATTGGCTCAATGCTCGAGTTGTTTGCATCTCCTGCAACACTCATTGAGGCTTGAAACGCTTCTTGTGCAGTTACGCTTAATTTATCAATGCGCATAAAAATCGCCTCACTTTCTTATTTTTTAAACGTGTTTAATTTTTTAGGAAGTAAACCCTCGAACCTTCCGAATCGGTCCACTTGACAATTGAAGTTTGCCTTTCTTCATCGGCAGGGCCGAGCTCAGTTATTCGCCTTGAGAGTCGCTGTATTTTCTGATGAAGATCATCCAATCTCTTTTCAGACTCTTCAAGCGCTTCTTCAGTTTCTTCCAACTTGTTTTGCAAAGTCAAAATTCTCATGACACCAGCCAAGTTTATGCCTTCATCTGTCAACTCATTGATCAAGAACAAGCGATCGATGTCTGCTTGAGAATACATCCTTGTGTTGCCGTGAGTTCTCTTTGGCGTAACGAGCCCTTTTTGTTCATAGGAACGCAGGGTCTGCGGGTGCACTCCTGCCAGTTCAGCCACAACACCGATCGTAAACAGTGGCTTGTGATATGTGTCATTCGACTTCATTTTTGCTTAGTCTCTTCTATTCTTCCTCATTTTCTTGTTTTTCTTTATCGTTTTTAACTTCTTCTTCAGAAGCTGTTCCTTGCTGATCTTGTGCTTCAACATCCTTTGGTCTTTTTTTACCACCTGTCGTAATCGTCACCATTGCAGGTCTGATCACTTTAATGCCGAGCTGATAACCTTTTTGGTAGACATCCTTGACAGTTTCATCAAACACTGAGGTGTCTTCAACAGTTGACACTGCTTGATGCATAATCGGATCAAAAGGCTCGCCGGCAGGATCAATTTCTCTCAGACCGTGCTTTTCAAGACTGCTCCAGAACTTAGTCGAAATTTGCGTGAATCCTTCAACCAAGTCGCCACCTTCGTTTTTGGCAGCATAATCAAGTGCGTGATGCATGTCATCAACGAGCGGAATCAAATCACGGATCAAATTTTCAGTGGCTCTCGCTCGCTCATCGGCGCGTTGCTCATCCATCCTTTTTCTGAAATTTTCCCAATCGGCATGGAGTCGAAGATATTTATCCTTCCAGTCGATTTCTTCCTTTTGAGGCTCTTCTTCATTGTTTTCATCGGGTGAGCCTTCACACTCACCCGAACTTTCCTTAAGATTCACCTCGTCGCTTGAGTCTTGATCCTCAGAAACTTCGACTTCGCTCACTTCTTGCGCCTCGTCTTTAATTTCTTCAGTCATGATTGATTACTCGTCTTTCTTGTCTTCATCAACAACTTCAAAGTTAGCATCAATCGGGCCATCATCTTTTGAGCTCTCAGCCCCTGAAGCACCAGCTGCTGCGGCTGCTGCCTGAGCAACGTCAGGTGGCGTTTGACCATCTGCATTGCCCTGTTGATAAACAACTTCAGCAAGTTTGTAGCCTGCCTGCTGAATCTTTTCAACTGAGCTCTTAATTGCCTCGATGTCAGTGCCCTTCAAAGCTTCCTCGCACTCAGAAATTGCAGCTTCTGCATCCTTCTTTGTGTCTTCTGGAGCTTTATCGCCGAGCTCTTCGATCGTCTGCTTTGTTGCGTTAACGAGCGCCTCAGCGTTGTTTCTCACTTCAGCTTCTTCTTTGCGTTTAGCGTCCGCATCAGCATTTGCTTCGGCATCCTTTACCATGCGATCGACTTCATCGTCGCTAAGAGCAGTCGATCCAGAAATTGTTATCTGTTGTTCTTTGCCAGTTCCCAAATCTTTTGCTGAAACGTTGACAATGCCATTTGCGTCGATGTCGAATGTGACTTCAATTTGCGGAATGCCACGCCTTGCAGCAGGAATTCCAGCAAGCTGGAAACGACCAAGAGTTTTGTTGTCAGAAGCCATTGGACGCTCGCCTTGCAAAACATGAACTTCAACGCTTGTTTGGTTGTCTGCGGCAGTTGAATAAACTTCAGTCTTGCGAGTTGGAATTGTCGTGTTTCTCTCAATCATCGTCGTCATAACTCCACCGAGAGTTTCAACGCCAAGTGAAAGAGGCGTGACATCAAGGAGAAGGATTCCTTCAACGTCTCCAGCCAAAACGCCACCCTGGATCGCTGCACCCATCGCAACAGCCTCATCTGGGTTAACACTCATGTTTGGCTTTTTGCCAGTAATTTTTGTGACGAGGTCTTGGACAGCTGGCATGCGAGTTGAACCACCGATCAAGATGACTTCATTTAAGTCGCTTGCCTTAATTGAAGCGTCACTCAACGCCTGCTCGACTGGCTTTCTGCAACGATCGAGCAAATCTTTTGTGATGGTCTCGAACTCAGTTCTTGTCAAAGTCAAATCCAAGTGCTTTGGACCATCAGCGCCAGCAGTGATGAAAGGCAAGTTGATGTTTGTTTGAGTTGTTGCTGAAAGCTCTATTTTTGCTTTTTCAGCAGCTTCCTTCAAACGTTGCAATGCCATTTTGTCATCGCGAAGATCGATGTTGTTCTCGGCCTTGAACTTGTCTGCCATCCAGTTGATTATGCGCTGATCCCAGTCATCACCACCAAGATGGTTGTCACCTGCCGTGGAAGCAACTTCGAACACATTGTCACCAAGCTCCAAAACTGAAACGTCAAATGTTCCACCGCCCAAGTCAAAGACTAAGATCTTTTCATCTTTGTCATCGCTCTCAGGATTGAATCCATATGCAAGAGCAGCCGCTGTTGGCTCGTTGATGATTCTTTTAACTTCCAAACCAGCAATTTTGCCTGCGTCTTTTGTTGCTTGACGTTGCGCATCGTTGAAGTATGCAGGAACTGTTATGACAGCTTCTGTTATGGTTTCTCCGAGTTGCTTTTCAGCATCAGCTTTCATTTTTTGCAAAACCATCGAAGAAATTTCTTCTGGAGTGTAATCTTTTCCGTCGATGTCGATGACGCTTCTTCCGTCCTTGCCTTTTTCAACTTTGTAGGAAACTGTCTTCCTTTCCTCTGAAGTTTCGTCATAGGCACGACCGATGAAACGCTTAACTGACGAAATCGTGTTTTCGGGATTAGTCACTGCTTGGTTCTTTGCAGCTTTTCCAACAACACGCTCACCATCTTTTCTGAAACCTTCGACTGAAGGGGTCGTTCTGTCGCCTTCTGCATTAACAAGAATCTCAGCTTCGTTTCCTTGCATAACTGCCATTGCCGAGTTTGTTGTGCCAAGGTCGATTCCTAATATCTTTGCCATTTTCTTTTCCTCGCTTTCATTAAATAATATGGTCAAACTAAAATTAACCTTTCTAAAACATCTTTATAATAAAACCTTAGTGTCCTATTGTCAAGTCTTTTAATAAAAATAAACTCAACTACACCAAAAGTGGTAGCATCAAGTCATATATAAGAGTTGAATAAAGGTTGAGCAGATTATAGAGACAAAAAAGATGTTGCAAGCTCACGAGCTTTTTTATCGACGATTTTCAACTGTTCAAAAGAAGAGACAACTTCCACCTTTGTCTCGTCCATTACATGTCTGACACAATTTTCAACGTCAAGAAAGCCACATTTCCCATTTCTGAAAGCTGCGTTTGCGACTTCATTTGCCGCATTCATAGCACAAGGCAGTGTTCCTCCGCGTCTTCCAGCAACATAAGCCAATTTCAAACAACCAAATGTATCGAGGTCTGGAGCGTCAAAGGTCAAGTCGCTAAGCTTCGTGAAGTCAAGTGCTTCAACTGGTGCTTTTGCTCTTTTAGGAAAGGTCAAAGAGTATTGGATCGGAATTCGCATGTCGGTTGTTCCAAGGTGTGCTTTGACAGATGCATCTTTAAATTCGACCATTGAGTGGATGACACTTTGCGGATGAATTGCAACTTTTATGTCATCATAATCAACTCCAAAGAGGTGATGTGCCTCGATAACTTCCAAGCCCTTGTTCATAAGCGTGGCTGAGTCGATCGTTATTTTCGCGCCCATGTTCCACGTCGGATGCTTCAAGGCATCACTTGCCTTTATCTCTTCTAAATCCTCTTTTGCTAATTTAAAAAAAGGACCGCCTGAACAAGTTATCCACAAGCGTGAAACTTCTGAAGATTTTTCGCCTTGCAAACACTGAAAAATTGCTCCGTGCTCTGAATCAATTGGCAGGAGCTGCCCCTCCCTTTTAACAAGAGGCATAAGGATGTCACCCGCAACAACAAGCGATTCCTTGTTGGCCAGTGCAAGGCGTGCATTCGTTTTCAGAGTGTGAAGTGAACATTTTGCTCCAAGCGCTCCAACTAAAGAGTTGACAACAATGTCTGGCTCACATTCGTCGATGAAGTCACAAAGAGAAGGTGTGTTGGTTGTTGTTTTTTTGATGTTGTTTTGATTTGCAAGCTGTTCGAGCTCATCAACGCTTCTGTGGGCAGTTGCACCAACAATTTCAAGTTCATCTTTCAGCTGAGAACAAACATCGACCGTTTGTCTCCCGATCGAACCTGTTGCACCAAGAATGACGACTCTTTTTTTAGCCAAGAGGAATCACTCCTGCCGCGATAAACATTATGACTGAAGAGACACTTGCCAAAAATAGAGAGTCGCACCTGTCAAGAAGACCGCCATGACCTGGCATAATCCACCCTGAATCTTTAAATCCAGCGTTTCGTTTTATTCTGCTTTCAGCCAAATCTCCCAAAACTTGAAGAAGGGCTGAAACAACTCCGAAGAAAATCGCAGTCGGTAGTGGCAACATAATGCCTGGAAGATATGCAAAAATCGCCCAGAAAAGAGCACAGCCAACAATTCCAGCAATAAATCCCTCCCAAGTTTTGTTAGGAGATGTGCGAGGAGCAAGCTTGTGCTTCCCGATGGCACGACCAACGAGAAACGCAAAAGAATCATTAGCGCAAACACTTATGAAAATTATTATCAAAGCCCACGAATTGAAAGGTGGCTCGACGCATGCAGAGATATACATAAAGCCCGACAAAAAACCTCCAGTGTAAACTGCACCAAAGAGGCTCACGCCAACGTCAGAAATTTTTGCTTTCATCCAAAAAACATACCAAACAAGCAAAACGAGCAACAAAAGAAGCGTCACCCATGCACATCCTCGAAGCCCAAAATAATTCATCGCAGGGATGTAGGCGACAGATCCAACCGCTCCAATCAATTCATTAGGCAACCTCGACTCGCTTCTTACCATGAAATAAAACTCTTGCGAGGCAACAGCGGCGATCATAGCCAAAACAATCATCGTTGGTGTTCTTCCAAAGAAAAATGAAACTAAAACAAGCGCAAAATAGATTGATCCGACTAAAAAACGAGTCCAGAAAGAACTGAGATTTCTCAGAGACTCTGGAAACTTTGAAGCGATTTTGTCAGAGATTTTAAACTCATGTCCTGGAGATGGAGGCTCATAGGTGTTGGGTTCTATCCCCTCTTCTTCCATTCGCTTTCTCGCTTGATTTGCAAGATCAGCCATCCGTTTCTTGGCTATCACTTGCGCTTCATTTTCTTCCGATGAATTTTCTCCTGAATAAGTTATCATGATAACTTCTACTTTGCGTTTCCAAAACGCCTGTCTCTCTGCATAAATTCAAGCAAACAACGCAAAAGCTCATAGCGATCAAAGTCTGGCCAAAGGCAATCTGTGACGACAAACTCTGAATAGGCAACTTGCCAAAGAAGAAAATTTGAAAGGCGCATTTCACCAGATGTCCGAATTATCAACTCAGGATCTGGAATGTCATGGGTGTCTAGGTGGTTCTCCAAAGCTTCACTCGTTATCTCTTCCACACCTTGTCTCACACAGTCGTTGACGGCCCTCAAAATTTCATCACGTCCGCCATAATTTAGCGCAACAACCAGCGTTAACCCATCGTTTGATTTTGTTTGATCGATTGCGCGCTCAAAAGCAGCTTGCGTGTCTTTTGGAAGCTTTGAAACGTCACCGATCGTTGTCACGCGGACGTTTTCTTCATCAAGACCATCAACTTCTGCGAGCATCGTTTTTGCAAACAGGTTCATAAGTCCTTTGACTTCGTCATCGCTTCTCTTCCAATTCTCAGTTGAAAATGAATAGATTGTCAAAAAGTCAACACCAACGTCAGAGGAAGTGCGGATTGTTTCTCGAACAGCTTCGATGCCTGCTTTATGACCGTTTAAGCGATTTAAAGCACGCTTCTTTGCCCATCTTCCGTTACCATCCATGATGACGCCGATGTGGCGAGGAACCTTTTTTTTATCAAAAGAAGATAGGTTTATGTCAGCAGGAACATCTGGGAATATGTGAGAAAAGGATCGTCTCACGTTTTCTTTTAAAGAAAATCTCTTATATCTCCATCAATTCTTGTTCTTTTGAAGCCAGTGACTTGTCAACTTCAGCGATGAACTTATCTGTCAACTTTTGAACATTGTTTTGCTCGCGCTTAACTTCATCTTCTGGCAGGTCTTCTTCTTTTTTCATTCTGTCAAGAGCGTTGTTTGCATCCCTTCTTGCGTTTCTAACAGCAACTTTTGCCTCTTCAGAGAGGTTTTTGCACTGCTTAGCAAGTTCCTTTCTGCGCTCCTCTGTTGGAGTTGGGAAAGGCAAGCGAAGCGTTTGACCATCATTATTTGGAACAATTCCAAGGTCCGATTCTAAAATTGCATTTTCTATCGCTTTGACTGACGATTTGTCATAGGGCTCAACGACCAAGAGATGAGCATCTGGAGTTTTGATTGCCGCCATCTGGTTGACGGGGGTTTTTGTTCCGTAATAATCAACGAGAACCCTGTCCAGAACGTTTGGGTTGGCGCGACCAGTTCTGACACTTGCAAAATTTCTGTGCAAGCCTTCCAAAGCTTTATTCATTTTTTCTTCAGCTTTTGATTTGATCTCTTCAGTCGTCATAATTGTTCAATCCCCTAATTTAATAAAGTGTTTTTATTCTGTAGTAATCAAAGTCCCGATGTCTTCGCCTTGAAGCGCACGCTTTATGTTTCCGCGCTCTCCCAAATCGAAAACGATCATCGGAATTTTGTTGTCTTTGCATAGTGAAATGGCAGTTGAATCCATGACATGAAGCTCTTTATTCAAAACTTCCATATAGGAAAGCTGGTCATATTTTTTGGCGTCAGAAAATTCCTTTGGGTCTTTATCATAAACACCATCGACTTTTGTCGCTTTCATGAGACAATCTACCTCAAGCTCGCAAGCGCGAAGTGCCGCAGTTGTGTCAGTCGTCATATAGGGGTTACCAGTGCCAGCTGCCAAAATGACAACTCTCCCCTTTCGGAGGTGACGATCTGCACGACGACGAATGTAGGGCTCTGCAACTTCTTGCATATTGATAGCGCTTTGAACTCGAGAATAGATTCCAGACTGTTCAAACGCGTCTTGGAGTGCAAGCGCGTTCATGACTGTTGCCAACATTCCGATGTAGTCAGCCTGCGCTCTGTCCATTCCTTCTGAAGAACCAGCCAAACCACGGAAGAAGTTTCCTCCACCAATGACTATTGCAATCCTGACATCATCTTTAACAATTTCTGAAATTTGTTCAGTTATCTCTCTGACAACCTTCGGATCAATTCCAAAACCCAAGTCCCCTGCCAAAGCCTCACCCGACAACTTTAAGAGCACACGCTTATACTTATAATCAGTCATAAAATTTGCCTGTTCACTTTCAAAATTTTCATTTAGTTCATCTTATTAGTTATTATTTGGTTCCGTCCATCGCTTCATCAAGTGCATCAACAAGCTTCTCAACAGCCTTTTCATCACTTTGGGCTTTCAGCTTGCCAATTTTAACAGAATCGTTGCTTGCAGTTTTTGGTCCAAAGCGACGCCTAATTTTATCTGTCACGCCCGAAACAAAATCGACAGGCGCTGATGCGATCGTGTTGATCGATTGCGTTGCATTTGCGGCAGAAGATGTCATTGTTTTGACATCATCGACGATTTCATCGAGCTTTAAAATCTCAAGATTGATTGCATCAACAGACAGAGAAACTCTATCCATCAAAGGATCAACTTTTTTTAGAGCTGGCATGAGCTCGTTTGTAACACGATTCATATCTCCAACTGCAGAGTCAAGCGATTTCTTCGCTTCTTTAATCGTTTCGCGAGATCTTCTCACCATCAAAATTAGCTCGATTATGAGCCACACCAAACAAAGACCGATTACGCCATAGAGCCAAGGTAATATGTTGTTTATAATTTCCAAAATTCACATCCTAACTTAAAAAGCCAACATCCGTTTTTATTAATTCTACATTAACTTTTGCTTAATTTTTTGCAATGTTTTTGCTCGATCAGCTTCCCAACCAAAATTTCCAGGCTCAAAAAACTTGACACCTTCGAGGCCATCTGGGAGATATTGCTGAGAAACCCAACCTCCAAAGTTGTGAGGATAGAGATATTCACCATAGTCTTTTGATCCAGGTCGATGCCTGTCTCGCAGATTTTGAGGCACACTTCTCTCTGGTCCTTCCCTAACCTCCCTAACAGCATTTTGAATTCCCATAACAGCCGAATTTGATTTTGGGGCGAGAGCAACATAGGTGGCAGCTTGCGCAAGGTTGATTTGACACTCAGGCATCCCTATGACCTCTGCGGCATGAAAAGCAGCACTTGCAACACATATCGCCTGCGGATCTGCATTTCCAACGTCTTCAGAAGCGTGAATCAAAATTCTCCTTGCTATGAACTTTGGGTCCTCGCCTGCTTCTAACATCCTCGCCATCCAATAAAGTGCGGCATCAGGGTCAGACCCTCTCATCGACTTTATGAATGCTGAAATTATGTCATAATGCATGTCTTTGTTTTTGTCATAAGGCAAAACTCGTGTTGGGGTTGCTACAGCGACATCTTCTGGCGAAATTTTTGTTCTGCCTTGCGACTTTGCAACTTGAGAAGCAAATTCAAGTGTGTTGAGCGCACGCCTTGCGTCCCCTGCACTTAAACGCACAATTTCATCCTCAGCTTCGCTTTCCAACTCAAAAGCACCTGAAAAACCACGATCTGAAGTTAGTGCAGATTTAAGAATCGAAGATATGTTTTTATCGCTCAATGCTTTTAAAATTACAACCCTGCTCCTGCTTAAAAGTGCGCTATTGACCTCGAAAAAAGGATTTTCCGTCGTCGCGCCGATCAATATAACTGTTCTGTCTTCAACTGCATGAAGGAGGCAGTCTTGTTGAGATCGCGAAAATCTGTGAATTTCGTCTATGAAAAGGATCGTTTTAATTCCCGAAGACAAAAGCCTCGTCTTTGCTTCACCGATCACTTTTCTCAAATCCGCGACCGAACCTGACACCGCAGAAACTTCATCGAAATGAGCGCTTGTCATCGTAGCGATGACACCCGCTATTGTAGTCTTGCCAGTTCCTGCTGGTCCATACAAAATGATTGAGGATAGTGCATCGGCTTTTATTGCGATGTTCAGCCACGATTTCTCACCGAGAGCCTCTTCTTGACCAACAACTTCTTCTAAACTTTGAGGACGCATCCGTCGCGATAGTGGAGCAAAGCACAGAGCGTCATTTTCTTTTTGTTCTGAATCAAGAATGTCGAAAAGAGTATCAATTTCCATGGTTATATTTTACAAGTAAAGATGATGGTTTTGAATAAAATTATCAGAAATTTAGGTTGCAAGTTGACAAGGGTTATATAATAATTAGGTGTTCAAATTTTTTTAAGGAGTAAACCAAAAAGTGGAACTGAGCGAACAAGCACAATTGATTGATAAAATTCGAGAGACATTCGAGAGTCAACTCGGAGAAAAAATTCATGTTGAACAAGATCTTGGAAGGTCAAGAATCAGTGCAAACACTGGCATTGTATATCAAGTGCACCCTCGCCTCTTCATTTTGGAAGTCCAAAGAAAAAGAACAACAAAAGCTCGAATTTCCTATCAATTCGCAGACATTCTGACAGGAATCGTCAAGGTATCAAAAGACGGTGAATCGCTTTTTGAAAACTACCAAGAACTCTTGGCAGTCAAAAAAGAGCCATATGACGAGTCAGAATTTCTAAAAAATGATGAGGATGAAGAGCTGATTTTGAACTAGATGGGGATGTAGCTCAGCTGGGAGAGCGTCACGTTCGCAACGTGAAAGTCGGGGGTTCAAGTCCCCTCATCTCCACCATCTTTTAGTTCCGTTTTTCTACCGAAAAACGGACCCTAGACGCTACGAAGCAACCTGAACGGCATCTTTGTCCTGCACAAAAGTTTCGCGGGACAGAAGCCCAGCGAAATTTTTGTTCGAACAAATCTGCTCGCCCAGTTTGCTTCTCGCTTACGTTTCTTTAACCTTCATGTTTTTTGTTTCCACGCGAAATTGCCTCGCCAGAAACGCCCAGCCCAATTGCAATTCGGTACTGTTGCGAAACAATCTGTTCGGAATCTTCGCACTGCAAACAAAGCCCACGACCAGTCGGTCAGCGGTCATTGTTTTCGTACGAATCTGACGCACCACAAGCGTTTTCGCTTTCGTTTGTTCAACCTTTATGGTTTTTTTTGTAAATTGCTTATGCTTCTCGTTCGATTTTCCCACGAAATTGCCTCGCCAGAAACGCCTCAAAAAGCTATGGCTGCCATGGGGTCAAAAAAGAACTTTTTCCAGCTAGAGGGATGGCTGCCATGTGTCAGACAGGTCTATTTGCACATGCAAGCACGCTGTTTTGACAGCATCACCAGCG
>CAVAWT010000037.1:0-16092 GCA_963592435.1 Oribacterium sp.
GAAGAAGATTTTGCCCGCCAAAATCGATGTGGCTGTCAGTTACGACCTGCAGGGCGCCATAAGCTCCTGTTGGAAGCCATTTACAAAACTCAGTCCAAGCATGCGCAACGTCAGCGCTGACATTCCCAAGCACAATCGTCATAACAGATGACAAAAGCCCTGTGCTCAAGACAAAACCAGTCAGGTAGGAGATTGTGCTGTTGCGAGTTAGCCACAAAACAACGAGAGAAAGACAAGCACTTCCCCATGATATTATCGATACAAAACAACACCACAGGAAAAACTCTACAATTGGTCCAATGTCTTCATAACCTGAAACTATTCCAGAAATAACGCTTCCTAAAATTGCTGTCACAAAAACAAAGATGAAACTGATTATTGCTGCTAAAACAAACTTTTCTCTGTAATAGGTTCTTTTGCCACAAGCAGAGATGATTGTCCTGTCATAACCTGAACGTGCGTCCGCCCAAGCAACGCTTGTTGCAGCCCAGCAGATAAGAAAACCAGCGTTTCCAAAGAGCAAAAGCGCAGTTATGGCATAAGCGACAGGCATTGGAAAACCGTTCTTAGTCATGTTCAACTCTGAAGCTGTTTGCGGATCATTTCTCACCACTTCTTGCAAAAGAGGAACTAGGATTGCATAGGCAAGAGCGATGATCAGCAAAACAGCAAGCATTGTGTAGACAGTGCTCTTGTGCTTAAAAACGCGTGAGAGATCAGCGCGAAGTAAAGAATTCATTTTAAAACCTCCCCGACTATCTTGTTTTCTCGTTCATGAGATCAAGGAAGAATTCCTCAACGTCACGTTTAGTTTGGAACAGTTCAGTTATCTGGAGTTTTTCGGCATAAAGAATGTCCGAGACGTCTTTTGTGTTTAGGTCTTTTCCAGTCACAAGAATGGCTTCATCGTTTGCCTTCGCAACTTTTTCTTCCCCGAGTGCTTTAACGAGTGCCTTTTTCGCCTTTTTCATTTCTGTGCACTGAACTCGAATTTGAGAGGCTGACATTTCTGCCATTCTGTCGCTTTCAAATTCCAAAACCATCTTTCCTTCGTTGATGACGCCAAAACGCGTTGCGAAACGGTTGAGCTGATCAAGAACGTGACTGGAAACTATGATGGTGATCCCTTCATCATGGTTAAGTTTTTGGAGAGTTTCTCTCATTTCATGAGTCACAGCTGGGTCAAGTCCGTTAAACGGCTCGTCCAACAACAA
Source organism: Oribacterium sp. (assembly GCA_963592435.1). Classification (GTDB taxonomy): domain Bacteria; phylum Actinomycetota; class Coriobacteriia; order Coriobacteriales; family Eggerthellaceae; genus Phoenicibacter. Next base: position 1,215 of record CAVAWT010000037.1, read on the forward strand.
CAATTTCGGGCTTCCAACTAAAGCAAGAGCAATCCCCAATCGCTGTTTCATACCCAAAGAAAACGCTTTTGCATGCTTTGCACCAGTTTGTCCCAAACCGACAAGGTTGAGAAGGCGCACTGATTCTTCCTTTGAATTTTTGATGCCGAGCGAAACTGCTTTGTGCATCATGTTGTCCAATGCACTCAAACTTTCAAGGATTCCTGGAGATTCAATCAAGGCACCGACGCCAGTTCTTGAATTGTTCCTGAACGGATCCTGGCCCAACACGTCCAACTTTCCGCTCGTTGGAGCAATTAGTCCGCAAATCATCTTCATTGTTGTTGATTTTCCAGCACCATTTTTTCCAACAAAGCCATATATGTCGCCTTCACGAACGCTCATTTCAAGACTGTCGACAGCATTAAATTTGTCATAGGTCTTCGTCAGATTATGCGCTGTAACAACACACTTTTGATTAATGTTTTCCAACTTTTAAGTTACCTTTCACTTAAATCATTAACAACAACACTATTATATACCTCAGCAAAAAGGAAGGTGTCTAATTAATTAAAAATGATCTTAAAGTTTTAATTTAATAGTTTTTCAATTTCGTCGAATGTGAAAGGTTGCACAACGCATTTCCCGATGTCTTTAACAATGATCAAATTGACTGTGTTTGCGTGACGCTTCTTGTCATTTTTGATAAACTTAATCAACGTCTCGGCATCTGCGCTGATTCCAGTCGGGAGCCCCTGTGCTTCACACGCTCTCAAGATGTCATTTGCAACCCCAACTGGAGTGATTCCGACCTTGCCGCAAGCGTGCGTCAAAATGCACATTCCTGCTGCAACACAACTTCCATGCCCCAAAGAATAATTGCTCGCAGCCTCGATCGCATGTCCTACTGTGTGCCCCAAATTGAGCGTTTGTCGCGCTCCCTTTTCACATTCATCACCCTCAACAATGTCACGTTTGATTTCAACGTTTCTCTTAACAATGTCGGCAAAACCATCGAGAGTGGCAGATTCTTTTGTCAACTTATTCGTTTTTAAAAAATTAAAAAGGTCGGGGTCTGCCAAAACTGAGTGCTTAACGACTTCACCAAGAGAATCCCTGAATTGATCCTCACTCAAAGTGCTCAAAACGTCCAGGTCGATTATGACACCGATTGGCTGATGAAACGCTCCGAAGAGGTTTTTACCTGCCGCAAGATCAACGGCGGTCTTCCCCCCAACTGAGGCGTCAACCATTGCAAGAAGCGAAGTCGGAACCTGCAGAACTCGAATCCCTCGCATGTAGGTCGCAGCAGCAAAACCGCCAAGATCACAAGCGACACCGCCTCCGAGTGCGATGACGATTGAGTCGCGCGTCAGCCCAGCCTGCGCCATGGCATCGAGGCAATTGACAAGAACTGTTGGGTTTTTTGACCGCTCGCCTGCAGGGAAAACGATGACGTTGAAAAAAGTGTTGAACTGTTTTTTGTCTTTTGTCGCATCCACCCTTTTCCAATCTTCTGAGTTCTTAACTTCCTCATCCGTTGGATTGCCGTTTGATTCAAGACTAAAACTTGAAAGAACTGTGTCTTTGTGGTGTTGCCAAACGTTGTCGTCAGTTATGACAAAAACTTTGTCTGGTTGCTTTTCGCCACGTTCAGAAACGACATCGCTAAGAATTTGCGATAAGTGCGCCAAAAGTCCTCGTCCGATTTTGACATCATAGGCACTAGTCTTAGTCTTTACTGGAACTGTTGAAATTATGTTTGGATTGTCCATGACCTATTTTCCTTTCGATCCTGCAAGAGTTGCTGAATTCAAAACATTTGTGTTAAAAGAAAATGTTAGGGAGCGGTTGATCCTTTGGCGTTTCAATGCAAGATCAAGCATCTTGTTAAGTAACACTTTGTAACTTATTCCAAGAGGCTCCCACAAATAGAAACTGAGAGAGCCAGGTATTGTGTTAATTTCGTTAAAGTAGACTTTGTCTGTGTCGCAGTCGATCATAAAGTCGACTCGCGCAACGCCATTACACCCAAGTGCCTTAAACGACTCGCACGCCAAACGCCTGATTTCTTCTCTTCGCTCATCACTCACTTCTGCAGGAATTTTCCTTGACACGCTCGCCATTCCTTTAGAACCACCTTTTTGGTTGCTCATATATTTATCTTCGTAAGACAAAATTTCATCGCTCGAAACTGGCTCTTCGATCTCAGAGGCTTCACATTCCTCAACGTCTCCCAAAACTGAACAATTTATCTCGCGCAAGTTTTCAATTGCACGCTCAACCAAAACTTGCGAGGCATAGAGAAACGCATCATCGAGCGCACAAACGAGCTCCTCAGACGTTTTTGCAACAGTTATGCCAACACTGCTTCCGAGATTAACAGGCTTCACAATGACAGGATAGGAAAAAGTCTCTTCAACATCCTTCGTCAAATTGTCAAGATCAAGGTAATCTTTTGCAGTGTATCTCTTAGCAGGCAAAACAGGAATTCCAACGTGGTCGAGAACTGATTTTTGAGTGAACTTATCCATGCCAAGAGCAGCACTTTCGACGTCGCACCCGACAATTGGAACGTTCAGAGTCTTGAAATAGCCCTGCAATGCTCCGTCCTCGACGTTTGTGCCATGAACGCACAAAAACGCCATGTCGATCTCTTTTTCAAAGCTCTTTCCAAAACGCTTCGGAGGAAATTCAACGAGCTTCGACTTTCTTCCTTCATTCACGAGGATAACGCGCTTTGAGTCGCTCAACACTTTGTCTAGATTTCTGAAATTCTCGATTTTCTCTAAAGCGTCGCCAACATACATCTCGCCACGCTTTGATATGTAGAGAGCAAATGGCTCCCACGCATCATTTTCAAAAGCACTCAGAGCCTGCAATCCTGTTATAACAGAGATTTCGTGCTCCACACTCATTCCACCAAAAACGAAAGCGATTGATCGTTTCATTAATTCTCCTCTTCACCATGCATCATCATTAATCGTCTGCTAGTTATCAATTTTCTCGATTTTTAAGAATAGTTGTCAGGCAAATCGTTTTCAAGAAGGATGTGCGCATTTGAGCCACCTCGATCAATTTTGTATGCAAAGCTGATCGCCTCATCGAAAGTGTCGAAAGCCTCAATTTTGTTTTTATCAAACCCTGCCTTCAAAGCGCCATTTTTAATAGGCAAGGAATGTTTTTTGCCAACAAGGACAATCCAATCGCAACATGTGGCCGCGACCTCGCCAAACTCGAAGTTATATCTCTCTTCATCTTCACCAAGCTCAACCATCCCTGGAGTTACCAAAATTCTGACGCCATCAAACATCGATAAAGTCTGCACAGCAGCAGTTGAACCTTGTGGATTTGAATTGAAAGCATCGTCGATTATCGTGACGTCACCTTGCTTTTTAATTTCCATCCTGTGAGGAACTGGCTTTATCTTTCTAACCTGCGAAGCAATTTCTTTTCTTGTCATTCCAAATGATGAAGCGCATGCGACTGCGGCTGTCAAATTGATGACGTTGTGAGCTCCAACGAGTCGCGTGTGAAGGTTCGTGGTGAGACCTTCGCCATTCGTTGCAAAATCAGTCCCCTCACTTGTGGTGTTTATTATCTCAGAGACAAATTCAGCTGAAGAGCCAGGAGTTGCAGAATAACGTATTACATTGTCATACGCGCCGGCATTTTGCCTCTTACCCAGCTCTTTTGAAACCATTTCTGAATCAATGTTAACAAAAAGCTTGCCACCTTTTGGAAGCGCGTCTGCAAGTTCAAACTTGGTTTTTGCAGTGTTTTCAAGGCTACCGAAAGTCATGAGATGAGCTGGACCCACGGAAGTTATTATCCCTAAGTCAGGGTGAACGAAGTCGCAAATCTCCTTGATTTCGCCAACATATCGAGCTCCCATTTCACATATAAAGATGTCATGTGCAGAAGTCAATTCTTCTCTAATTGTTTTAACGATCCCCATCGGTGTGTTGTAACTTTCTGGCGTCATCAAAACATTAAACTTAGCTGACAAAATGTCATTTAGGAAAAACTTAACTGAAGTCTTACCAAAAGACCCAGTCACCCCAACAATTGTCAAGTTATCGCATTGTTTTAAGATCTTTTTTGCTTTTGAAATGTAGAAACTTCTGACAGCTTTTTCGATTGGAGAGTTGATTGCGTTTGCAATTGGCACAACAATCATCTGTAGCCCTACCGAAATTCCAACTGCACCAGTTGCCACATCGAAGCTCCACAAAAAGCAAATAATTGAAATAAAAGCAACGCAAACTATGACATCAGTTGCAAGAATTCTTTTACAACGCGATGTGAAGTGAAACGCTTTCTTTGAGTTCATCTCGCACAAAAGCTTGAAGATGAAAAAAGTGAGAACAAAAACTAGCAACTCAACGATCAAAATGCCAACGAGCATAAAAAAGATCTGCAAAACGCCAACAATTGCAACAGCGATGAGAAGCCACTGTTTTTTAATGTTTTCGTTTAGCCAATCATAATGCTCTTTGTTGATGTAGCCATTTAACTGCAACATGTGCAAGTTATAACGTGCAACAAACCAAAAAGGTGGCAAAGCAAGCAAAATTGTAATGCAAAACTTCAGCATAGAAATGCCCTTAATATAGACGTAAATTTCTGAGGGTCTTCTGCATAAGAAAAATGACCGCAACCCTCCATGACAACTAAACTTGCGTCTGCAAACTTTTGCTCCATGATCTCTCCATCTGAAACGGGCGTTGCATCGTCGTTTCTTCCCCAAATCAAAAGAGTTGGAGCATCGATCGAACTCATCAAATGTTGCTGATCATAATTAACTGCCTTGACAAGTGCCCCTTTCATGACAGGTGTCGCGTTTCTGTAGTCCTCACTTCCTTGTTTTGAGATCCAATAGTCGATGACTTCAGGAAAAAGGGAGTGAATCGCGCTCGTCGTTATGATTTTCTTCCAAGCTTTAAAACACTTTGTTTTGAAATTGCTTCCAGAAGTTCTTTTTGGCATAACACCAGCTGAATCGATCAAAACGATTTTTTGAACATAGGTTTTAAAAAGCTCGTTGCTCGCAACTTCGATTATCACGCGACCACCAAAAGAGTGACCAATAAAGGTGACATCCTTAATTTTGAGCGCGTGCAAAAAATTCACAAAAAAAGCAGAATACTGCTCAACGCTCCACGACTCTTCTGGCTCTCTCGTTTTGCCAAAACCTGGAAAATCAAAAAGAATGACTTTATAATCATCAGAGATTGCATTTGCAATCAATTGATACATTTCAAAGTTTGTTGCCCATCCTTGCGCCACAACTGCAACCTTTTCGCCATCCCCAAAAGTTGCATAGGCAACATCAAAACCATCAACTTCAATTCTGTTTATGTCATAGTTGCGTTTCATGAAGTGATTAAAAGTATATTACAATTGAGCTAGTTTGATTGTGAAGGCTGAGTTTAACGATAAAATTAAACTTTAGGAATTATCGCGAATTTTGATTTTTAGGAGAAGTAAATGAACATAGCAGTTCTTGGATGTGGCACTGTCGGTGGAGGCGTCGTTGAGATCATTGACAACAGAATGCAAAAAGGTAACGACTTAAAAATCACGCACCTCCTTGATTTGCACCACAAGCAAGGCGAGACGAGGTATGCTGAGACGATTGACGAGATTTGCGAATGTGCAGATGTCGACATTGTTGTTGAGGCTCTTGGCGGAATTGAACCAGCACACACTTTCATATGCAAAGCACTTCAAGCTAAAAAACATGTTGTCACTTCAAACAAGGCTGTTGTCTCTGCTCATTTTAAAGAATTTGTTGAACTTGCAAACAATAACAAAGTTGGTCTTTTCTTAGAAGCAACAGCTGGTGGTGGTGTCCCTTGGATTCACAACATCATGAGAGTCAAAAGAATTGACAACATCACTCAGTTCTCAGGAATAATAAACGGAACATCGAACTTCATAATTGACAAGATGGAACGAGAAGGCGCAGACTTTGCAGAAACTCTGAAGCTGGCGCAGGAAAAAGGTTACGCAGAAGCAAATCCCTCTGCCGACATCGACGGAGACGACGTTAAGGCAAAGTCGATGATTTCTGCAAGCATAGCTTTTGACACGCTTTGCACAAACGAAATCCCAACGTCAGGGATCAGAAATTTGACAGCTGATGACATCGCTTTTTTCAAGTCAAAAGGGCTTCGAGTTCGCATGATAACAAGGGCAATCATCAAACAAGACAGATATTGTGTCACTGTCGAGCCACAGCTTTGTGTCGACAACACGCTTGAAGCAAACACTCCAGGCTATTTCAACACTGTGTCTTTAACGGGAGAAACGATTGGAGAACTCAAATTTTTTGGTGCTGGCGCTGGAGCTCTTCCAACAGCAAACGCGATCGTTCAAGACATAATCGATTGCAAAGAAGGAAAAATCCCAGCGTATAGTTTTGAAAACAAATTGACGTTTGACGAAAAAATCATGCCTTCAACCTACCTTTTCAGAACTCGCGCAGAAAAAGCTCTGCCCAAAAACACAATTATGATTGCTCCATCTTATTTTGAGATTGTTGGAAAATATCCATGCGAAGCTCACAAAATTGCCGAAAACCTGTCGATCGAAGATCCACAAACTTTCATGGCAAGCATGCAAAAAACAGTATAATAAACGCGTTTAAAAAAAGCTAGAAATCAGGAATAACGAAACAACATGTTGAAAATAACAAAATTCGGTGGCAGCTCAACTGCCAATTCTGAACAATTCAAAAAAATTAAAAAGATAATCGAGGCTGACGAAGGCAGAAAGTTTGTTTGTGTCAGCGCCTCAGGAAGAAGATTTCCTGGCGACAACAAGGTGACAGACCTTCTTTGTCTCGTTGTTGCTCACAGAAACTATCACGTTGACTACACTCAACTCCTCGACGACATCGAAAGCAGATATCTTGAGATTAAAGACGCTCTGGGGCTAAAATATCCCGTTCATGAGAAGTTCGAGAAACTAAAAAAGACAATTCCAAATGATTCTGAAGAATACATCATTTCAAGGGGCGAGTGGCTGACTGCACACTTGATGGCGGAATATCTCGGATACGAATATCTCGACGCGGCAGACGCAATCATTTTTCATCATGACGGGACGCTCAATTTGGAAGCCACAAACGAGGCGATCCGCGAAGTTGTTAAAAGGTATGATCACTTTGTTATGCCAGGATTTTATGGCGGAACGACTGACGGTCAAATTAAGTTGCTCGATCGTGGCGGTGGCGACATAACAGGATCTCTCATGGCAAGTGCCTTAGATGCTGACCTCTATGAAAACTGGACAGATGTGTCAGGTTTCATGAGTGCAGATCCGCGCATTGTTGACAATCCAGAGGCGATTAAAAAGATCACTTTTGACGAAATGCAAGAGTTGTCCTATATGGGAGCAAGTGTTCTGCATGAGGAAGCAATCTTTCCTGTTCGAGATAAAAACATTCCAATTCAGATCAAGAACACAAACGACCCACAAGCTCAAGGGACGACAATTCGAGACGTTTGGGAAGCTGACGAAAACGACCAACTTGTCACTGGTATTGCAGGAAAGAAAGATTTCTTGAGCATCTATATAAACAAGTCAAAGATGGCAAATTCAGTCGGATTCTTAAGAGGTGTTCTTTCAATTTTTGAGAGATATGGGATTTCAATTGAGCACATTCCAACTGGAATCGATTCGTTTTCAGTTGTTGTCAACGCTAAAGATGTTAAGGACAACGTCTATTCAATTGTCGCAGACATAAAGAAGGAACTTGCACCCGACAGAGTTGTCATAAACGAAAACCTCGCACTCATTTCAGTTGTTGGCAGAAACATGCCTTCGCGAATTGGAACTTCAGGAAAACTTCTGGGTGTTGTTGGAAACGCAAACATCAACGTTCGAATGATTTCTCAGTCTTCTGAAGAACGCACGATCGTCATCGGAGTTGAGAACGACGATTTCGAGCGCTGTGTTAAAGTTATATATGAAGAATTTGTCAACGCTGTAAACTAATTTATAACCTAGGGAAAGGTTGAGGGTCAGCATTATGCAAGAAAAAAATGTTTGCATTCTCGGAGCGACAGGCGCCGTTGGACAACAGATGATCGAATGCCTTGAAGAGGCAAGTTTCCCGATCAGTCATTTGCGTCTTCTTGCAAGCAAGAGTTCAGCTGGGAAAACATGCACTTTTAAGGGCGAAAAAGTCGCAATTGAAGAGACATGTGAGAATTCATTTGAGGGCGCTGACATTGTTTTGTCTGCTGTTGAGAACGACGTTGCTAAAAGATGGGCAGATGTCGCTGTTAAGGCAGGCGCAGTTTTTATCGACAACTCTTCAGCCTATCGTTTGGACGACAATGTTCCTCTCGTTGTTGCAGATGTCAACCCTGAGGACGCTAAAAAACACAATGGGATCATAGCTAACCCAAATTGCGCAACAATAATTGCACTTTTGGCACTCGCACCACTTCACAAAAAAGCTGGGATAAAGCGAATCGTTGCCTCAACCTACCAAGCGGCTTCTGGTGCTGGGAAAAAGGGAATCGATGAGCTAACAAGTCAGAATAAGTCCCTTGCTCTAGGTGAAGACCCTCAAGCACCAAAAGTGTTTCAAGATCAACTTGCTATGAATCTCATCCCAGACATTGGTGGCTTTGCCGACAACGACTTCACGACAGAAGAAATGAAGATGCAAAACGAAGGTCGAAAAATTCTTCATGCAAATGATTTGAAAGTTAATTGCACTTGCGTTCGTGTACCGATTGCAAGAAGTCACTCGATCAGCATAACAGCAGAATTTGAAGAGGAGTTGAGCGCGGAAGATGCCAGAGACATTCTTGGAAAGGCAGCTGGAGTCAAGTTGAAAGATGATCCAAGAAATGATGACGTTTTGAAGCGCTACCCAATGCCACTCAGGACTTCTGATCAAGACCTTGTTTTTGTTGGAAGAATTCGCCAAGACATATCAGCTGAAAACCCGAACTCTTCCTTAAGCCTTTTTTGCACTGGAGATCAAATCAGAATTGGGGCTGCGACAAACGCAGTGAAAATTGCCCAACTTCTCCTTTAAAAAAGGTAGTTTTAAAAGTTATTCTTCAAAAAAAGTAGCTTTAAAAGTTATTCTTCCTCGACTTCGATAGAAGAAATTTCGAGCTCTGAACCCTTTGTCAGAGTTGTCCACTCACAGCCACAGTCAGGGCATTTTCTGTGAAACATGTCATGAGCAAAAGCGCGCCCGCACTCTGGACAAATTGATTCTGGCTCGACGTATTCGACGTTTAGCTTTGCTCCTTTTGAGAAATCCTCAACGTCAGTCATGAAATCCCACGAGAACTGCAAGGCATCATCTTCGACTTGTTTAAAAACTCCAACTTTTAAATTGACTGCTGTCAGCTTTTTTGCACCGCGACTCTTTGCTGCCTTTGTCGCAGTCTCCAAGACGTTTGTTACGATAGAAAGCTCATGCACAAGAAAAGCTAGCTCTTTCTCAGCGCTTTTAGTTCTTTTTCCTCTTCTTCAAGTTCAAGATTTTGTTTCTCGATCCTCTTTTTCAGAACAATTCGAGCAACGAGCAAACTCGCTTCATAGAGAATGATTAGAGCTGAGAACATGAGAAGCATTGTAACAGGCGAAGAGTCAGGTGTCACCATTGCACATATTATCATCAAAGCGATATAAATGTAGCGCCAGCTCGCGCGAAGTTTTTTGTAAGGCACGATTTTAAAAATGACAAGATAGAACACGAGGAGCGGAATTTCAAACGCAAGACCGAACGACAGTAAAAATTTTATTATGATTGAAATGTATGTCGACATCCTTGGCTCGATCGTTCCCAGTCCACTTGCCTGGTCGGTCAGCCATCCAAATGCTGCATTTAGGATTGCTATATAGCAAAAAACGACACCAAAAATGAAAAGCGCACATGCAACGATGAATGTTGGTATGAACCACCTTCTCTCATTGGGTTTGAGTGCTGGCAAAAAGAATGCTAGGATTTGCCACAAAATGACAGGCGAAGTTCCGATGATCGAGAAGAAGAGAGTAATTTGTAGCCTTGTTGTGAAAGACTCGAATGGATCAAGCGCTGAAAGTGTGACAGCACCATTGCCATCTGTTGGCAGAAATTCACCGATCGGCCACAAAAGGATTTGACCCATGGTAGGCGATGCAACATAGAAAACGAGGATCGCAATGAGAAGACACACGACAATTCTCACCAAGCGAAGGCGAAGTTCGCTTAAGTGTTCCATTACGCTCATTTTTGCAGGACCGACTGGCACTTTCTTTATCCTTCACTTCCCTTTTGCTCTTCAGTGCTCACATCTGTTTCTTCGGTGTTTTCGTTGCTGTCAACAGACGAACTCGTTTTTGTCTCTTCGGTGTCTTTCTCACCATCAGAGGTTAATTTCGCATCTTCCTCTGCTTTTTTCTTCTCTCGCTCTTTCTTCCTTTCGTCATATTCTGCCTTCTTTTCGCTTAGAGTGTCTTTTCTCTCTTTAAGCGAATCCTTCGTCTCGGACGCAACACCAAGCGCATCATCTTTTAAGTCTTTTGCACTTCTCACCGCAACGTCTTTAATTTTGGTTGCAGCCTCCAAAGAGTTCTCGAAAGGGTCGCTTGCATCAGGATCAACAAAATCTTCGAACTTGACAGCTTCGCGAGCTTCTTTTTGCAATTCCCTAAACTTCCCGATGGCATGACCAGCTGTTCTTGCTACCTTCGGCAACTTGTCAGGTCCAAAGATGAGAAAACCAAATATTAAAATTATTAATAATTCTGTGAAACCGATTCCAAACAAGAAAAATCATTCCTCGTTAAATTAGCAAACAAGTTTTAATGTGCTCCCAAAACCGAAAGTGCAACAGTTGGAATTCCAAGAGCCAAAACGAGAATCACACAGACGACAACTGTGAAAATTTTCTTACTTTTTTCTGCTTTCTCCTTTGCAGCTTTTGCACGCTCTTGAGCCTCTTTTGCTGCTTGTTGTTTTGCTTCCATCTGAGCGCGAGTCATTTTCTGCCCAGAATTTTTTTTCTTTCGTTTCGTGTTTGCCATTTTCTATGTCCTTTAAAATTCTTTGTAAATCACGCGTATTTCTTAAAAAACACTCGTTAGATTATAACTTCAATGTTTAAATTTCGGTTATCAGTTTGTCTCTTGTTTTTCTCACTTTATCAAAAACGCCATCGACATCGGCATCGAAAGTGAATTCGTTGTCGCAATAGAGCACTTTGCCATTTACCATCGTGAAAACAACGTCTCCTGCCGTGCAAGAATTGATGACAGCCGAAACTGGGTTTATGTCAATGATTTGCATTGATTTTGAGAGATCAACAGCAACGATGTCTGCATATTTTCCAGCCTCTAGCGTGCCAATTTTGTCATCCATGTGAAGAACTTGAGCTGCGCCCAGCGTTCCCATCCTCAAAACAGTTGAAGACTTGAAGAACTTTTTGAAGTTGTTCGCGCGGTGAAGGAGCATTGCAAAACGCATTTCAGGCAACATTCCGTGAGTTTCAGACGCAGCAGGTGTGTCGGATCCAAAACCTACAGGAATTCCAGCTTGCCTGAACTCATAGATCGGAGCCACTCCCATGCCAAGTTGCGCTTCAGAACCTGGGCAAGAACAAATTCCAACTTTTGCATCTCTAAGCGTTCTTATGTCTTTGTCATCCACATGAATTGCATGAACAACGCTTATGTTGTCAGATTCAAACGCTCCCCAATTTTTAACAAACTCACAAGGTCTCACACCGAAAGGCAACCATGGAGGAGTTTGAACATAATTGAGTTCGACATAGTTTTTCTTAGGGCTCTTAAACATCGAAGTTCCTCGTGAAATGAATTCAAGTTCCTCAACAGAGCCTCCAAGACGAAGTTGCAATGCAATGTTTCGTTTGTTAGACAACTTCGCAGCTTCCGTGAAAACGAGCGGATGCGTCTCAAAGGCAGGTGAAGGAGAAACTCCGACACTCAAGCGCTCACTGTCTCCAATTTGTTGCCAGTCATCCAAGTCACGCTCAACTTTGTCCATGACATCAGCGACGCGAGCTTTATCAGGGGAACAAACGTCGTGATAGACAACACCTCGCATGTTATATTCATTAATTGCTCGAACTGAACCATCTGTGAACGAAATGTCAGCAAGGGTCGTGATTCCAGTGCGGATTGCCTCCAAGCATCCGATGCAAGAGGAGTCATATTTATCTTGCTTCGACATTTTTGATATGAGATGAACATATTTCAAAAGCCAAGAAGCATAAGGTTCGTCTGCGACAGTTCCTCGAAGCAGCGTGCGCTCTAGGCGCGAATGCAGATTAATGAAGCCAGGCATGATTGCGGCTTGACCAAAATCTTTCACTTCCTCATCAGGATGTAGTCTGAGCAGGTTTGAGGCGCTCGCAACAGCAGCAATTTTGTTTCCATGAATTAAAACACCAGCATCCTCAATTGGCTTTTGAGAAATCGGAAAAACATATTTTGCAGTTAAAATCATAAGTCTAATTTTAACACGCTTGTGCGCGCAACATCAAAACAACACTAAAACAAATTTTTAGCTTGAAAACGCCCACCAAGCAGTGCCTTCGTCTTTCCAACCAAGCTTAACAAGATTGTCGCGCTCTTTTGTGTCAATCGTAAAGTTGTGTGCTCCAGTTTTCGCATTTGGATTATATTGTCTCAACACTTTAATTTTATTATCAAATCCCTCATCTAGTGAGTACCATCCAATTCCTTCATATCTCCAGCCTGATTTTTTGAGCTTGTCACGCTCATCTGCCGAAGTGGTGTAGTGATGATCGCCTTCATATGGGTTATATAACCTATAAATTGGTGTGTTTGATTTCTTCGGTGAAATCCACGCAGTGCCCTCACCTTTCCAGCCAAGAGGCTCTAGTGTGTACTTTTCGGAAATGCTTGAAGTGTAGAAATGCTCTCCTGTGTAGGGGTTATAGAGCCTATACATCTCCACTCTGAAATCATCAGAAGTGAACTCATAGGTTGCCACCTGCTTTTCGTCAGAAAATGCTGCTAAAATGAACTTCCCTGTCACGTCATAGACATAGAGACTCTGGCTCCCCTCATAACTCCCGTCTGAGTTTTTCGTCGCATTAATCGTCATTTTCGTCGACTTTTCATTTGAATCATTCCAAAGTGCAAATGTTGCCGTCGTGTTCGGCTTAAAGGGATAATAGAGAAATGAGACGACACTGTTTTCATCGTCAAAATTTGCCTGCAGGCCTCTCGTGTCACAGATGTAAAAACCAGTTTTTCTGCCAGTCAGCCAATCAGTTCCTGCTTTTAGTGCCAGCTCCCATGTATCATGGTTTTTATATCCTGCCTTGCCATCCTTGCCCAAAACGTCCCAGCGGATGTAATTCATTTCGACTGAACTCGCTATTTCGCTCGCCTGCGCAGTTGCATAATCAGAAAGTTCATCGAAATATGCTAGATTTTTTCCATAGTAAGCCTCGATGTAGGTTCTGTAGGCTGGGCAAGAAAGAAGCGTGCCGAAAATGTTTCTTAAATAAATGTAGACCTCTTCGTTTGTGCCATAGTAATTCATGCTCGAATCGAAATCCCAAACAGGACCCATATGTAAAACGTCTGAGTCACCGTCTTTATACCAATACCAACTGGTGGAAACCGATTCTCTGCTCGATAGGTATTCGTTTATTAAATAGAACTGCGTCATCGACTCAACGTCGACATATTTAGAAAGCCCCTCGATCGTCACGTCATTTTTATCAGTATCAAAGAGATAATTTCCGAACTTCGTCAAAGAATCATTTAGGCTCGTCATCGTGGATTTGATGTGATCTTCCTCTTCGTTGACAGTCTCCTTCACAGCAAAATAGGCATCGAGCTTGTCATTTTTGAACCAATAATCCTCTTCTTTATAGAAGTTCTCATCCCATTCGACCAAAATTCCGTTTTCGTCAGACAGATTTACTCTGTTTTTACCAATCTCTACTTTTTCAGTCACGAGGTAGTTTCCCTGATAGTCACCCTCGATCCACAAATCGACATAGCGACAATCGATAGCATAGTTAACGCCAAGCTCTTCTGACAGGTGATAGGCAACCTTGTTTCTGACAAGCGAATCATCTGACGCGTTTGAAATCAGGCACCATTTTTTCGCTTCTGCCATGCCAAGAACCGATGTCTTTTTTTCAAATTTAATTTGATAGGACTTTTTGTCAAAAGCAGTCCACGAGCTGTTTCCTCTTCCCTTAATCTCAACATTTGAAGCGCTCAAAGAAGACTCGCCAGTTGGATCGTCCAAAACAACATCGTTTCCGCCATATTTTTTCGTTTTATCCTTTTGGATCTCTTCGAGAGTCGTGCCGTTTAGATCGATGTATAAACTTGGGATGGTTGACTTCTTCCAAACAACAAGAACATCTCCTGCAATTGTCCCAATGAGTGAGAGCTCGTCAGTTTCTGTGAAGTCAAGGTCAGCGGTTGCCTCTTTGCCTTCAGAGTCAACATAGGTCACCGTGACAAGTTTGTCGTCTGACGCCATCATGAACAGATAATACTTCGCAGTTTTGCTGTCGTAATAGGCGTCAATTTTGGCGCCAGTGTCACTTACAGTGCTGATCTTCGGGTCACTCTTCTCATCCTCAGACAGACTCACTTGAGTCGAGCTCGATTCAATCTTCGTGCTATCTTTTGGGGCACTCTCGTTATTGATTGTGGCAAGAGCAGGTGTTGTTTGTGCGCAAAGCAACAGACATAAAGCAATTTTTAAAAATTTATTTTTCATTATTCCAATCCGTAACAGTCTTGTTTTCGATCATTTTGTCCAATTTTTCAAAGCTTAAAAAGCTGAAAGAAAATTATATATTATTTCAAAACCAATGCGCAAAAAATGAACTGCTGGTTTTAGATCACCACTTTTAAAAAA
>CAVAWT010000038.1:0-14909 GCA_963592435.1 Oribacterium sp.
TGGTAGAGCACCACCTTGCCAAGGTGGGGGTCGCGGGTTCGAACCCCGTTGTCCGCTCCATTTCACAAACAAAAGCCAGCTCAAGTTGCTTGGGCTGGCTTCTTTTCTAACACGGCGACGTGGCCAAGTGGTAAGGCAGAGGCCTGCAAAGCCTTTATCTCCGGTTCGAATCCGGACGTCGCCTCCATTTAGGTTTCGGTTTTCTGCCGAAAACCGAAAGCTTGATGTTACAAACGCCCATAGCACATCATCTTCGCATAGCACACAAATTAAAAGGAAAAGTATGCGGATTTCCAGTTTTGAGAGAGGTTTGGAGTGTGATAGGGGTCGGGATATGCAAAAAGCTCGGGCCATGTTTCTAGCATCTTGCCTTTTTCTTTTATGAGTCTCATTTGTTTTTGTGACGCTTTGTCATATCCTCTTGAAGCTGATTCGTGGTGATAAAGCTCAACAAATGGGTTATAAATGACAAGTTTCTCGTGCTTTCTGACCTTAAAGCAAAAATCAACGTCGTTATATGAAACGCTCAAGTCTTCGTTAAATCCGCCAACTGAATCGAATGTTTGGGCATCAACCATCATGCAAGCGGCTGTTACAGCACTCACTTCGTGAATTATGGACGCTAAATTTTTATAGTTGATTGCGCCGTTAGGGAGATGGTGGAAGTAGTGATGTGGCACGTCCCCAACATAAATTCCTGCGTGCTGTATTGTGTCATCTGGGAACAAAAGTTTGCAGCCAACAATTCCTACCTCTGGTTGCAAGCAAACGCCAAGCATGCCCTCAATCCAGTTCTCTGTGATAACTTCAGTGTCGTTGTTTAACAACAAAAGATAGTCGCCAGATGACTTGCTTCTGCCAAAGTTAATTATCTTAGAGAAATTAAAGTCCCCTTCGTAACTCACAATTTTAATTTTGTTATTTTGTTTCAGAGTTTCATAATATTCAAAAGTTGTTTCGTTGTCACTATTGTTCTCAACAACAATAATTTCATAGTTGTCGTATGTTGATTTGTTTAAAATTGAGTTCAAGCATCGTTTCAGAATGTCAGCATGGTCTTTTGTTGGAATGATGATGCTAACTTTTGGTCTATCATCTGGGATATCATATTTTACTTGGGTTGTTTGTGCAACCGAAGGGTGCAATGCAACCTCCGCGCTCACTCCAAGACGTTTGAGGTGCTCCGACACAGCCTTAACAGTGCAGTTTTGTGCATAAGGCTTTGCCGAAGTTTCGCCTGCTGTGCTGTTTTCGCACACTCTCCAGTGATAGAGAACCCTTTGGATATGCGCAATTTCGTCTGTCTTTTCTGTTGCTTGCAATGTCAAATGATGGTCTTGAGCGCCGTCATAACTTGAGTCCTTGTAGTCGAGCTTTAAAAGCAACTCTCTTTTGATGCACAGCATATGGCAAACGTAGTTGTTTGAACGCAAAAGATGCAAGCTAAAATCGGGCTTAAAATTGACTTCGCCAAACTTCCCATTACGAAAAAGTTTATCTTCATCACAATATAAAAGTTGCGTGTCGGGATCGTCGGCTATGGCTTTAGCATATTCAAATAAAGTGTTCGGCTCAATTGTGTCATCATGGTCCACAAAACAAACGAAATCACCTGTTGCAGAATCGATGCCCTTTGCAGTGTTTAGCGTTATGCCTTCATTCTTTTTAAGTTCAATCTCTAAAATCCTAGAGTCGGATACAACCGCTTCGTTGACAGCTACCCTCAAGTCTTTGTCCTCTGGGCTCGAGTTAACTAAAATAAGCTCCCAGTTGGAATATGTTTGAGCCTTAACAGAGCCCACTAGTTCAATAAAAAAATTAATTGGAGTTTTGTAAAGTGGGACAACTATTGAAAATTTAGGTTGCCTCTCCAGCTTTATTTCCCTTTGAAGATCTAGCTCTGTCGCTGAAGGCTTTTGTTTTTTAAACCACTCGTTGTAATAGGGGTCATTGTCTGCAAACTTATAGAACATGTCGTCTTGTTGACAACGCAGATCTTTTATCCTTTCACAACAAAGGAGTTGCTCGTGAATTATGAACGAGTCTTTTTTGTCGATGATTGAAAGAATAAAATTTTGTTCTGGATAAGGAACAAAAATCGAGTAGCAAAACGATTTATAAACAAAAACCTTGCCAACTTTTTCTGTCACCTCGCCCTTTCCCATAAATATGGTCTTCAGTGACAGGTGCTCACCATTGCTGTTTTTAGCAATAACATTAATTTCTCTCTCATCAAAATAGGGGAGGCGCGCCTCGCATCGAAAAATCATGCAGTCAGGTCTTGATATGACAGTTGTAATGTCAATTGAGTAACCCTCATTTTTTGTTAAGGAATACTCCTCTGAGAGGGGCAATTCATTCTTTTTTTTAAAAAGTCTCAAAACCGGTCTCCGCTATTTCGATTTACGAGACTGCTGCACAATCATCTTCAATTTAGTGTTGTTTCCCCACACCTCTTTTGAATCATAATCACGCTCAGGAAATGCACCATATTCAAGTTTAATGTTCCATTTGTTATCTTCGATAAATCTCTCAACGCGCTCGCTAAGTTTTTCGGGGTTACCTGAACAGATGTTAACAATTCCGTCAACACTTGATTGTTGAACTGCTTTGCTAACATAGTCGCAAAATTCGTCATAGTTCAGAAAGTCACATTTATTTTGTCCTGTTGTAAAAGGAAAAACCTTCTGATTTTGGTCTGCAGCAGATGCAATTTTTGCAAAAATTGAAGAGCCTTCACGCGAGTTGCCGACAATGTAGAAGCCACGAAGCCAAAGAAAAGTCTTTTCATTTTCCCTGCACATAATTTGTGTCACCTCTCGAAGGGCATTTTTTGCAATTCCATAGAAATTTTGAGGTTTGCAAGGCGTGTTTTCATCAATAGCACCCTCATGTTTTCCGACTTCATGCATGCTACCCATTACTGAAATCGTTTTTATTTCTGATTGTGCAAACAAGTCAATAAACTTGCAATGCTTGCTAAAGTCTTCGATGTGAGCCTTTGAGGCATGTTTGAAGCCGTCTCGCCATGCCAAGTGCAACAAAACACTAGGTTTTCCGAGTTCAGCATAAGGGTCTTTTATTGAAAATAGATCACATTCAATTTTTGTTGCGCGATCGTCAACATGTTTGAGGTTGAAGTCGGTCGCCACAACATCAACGCTATCATCCAAGAGCGACTTAACTATTCCGCGCCCTAAATAACCGTTTGCACCTGTCACAAGAATTTTCATTTAACTTTATCTTTCTCACAGACTAAAATATGCACAAGGCGCATCTTGCCTTAGGTTTGGTGTCGCATACTCATCAGGTCCTGCGAAAACCTTTGGCCATTTCATTTGGAGATAGGCCTTAGCAAAAAAGAACTCTGTCAACGCATCAACGTTTAACCCTGCTGGCCTCGACGCTGATTCATAATGGTAAAGCTCGACATAAGGGGTATAAATGATGAGATGCCCCAATTCTTTCACCTTTAGTGAAAAATCGATGTCGTTATATCCAAATTTCAGATTTTCATCAAAACCTTCTACTTCGTCATAAACAGACGCCTTAGTCATCAAACACGCAGATGTGACTGCAGAAACTTCGCGTTGCCTGTCTTGATAGTTCAAATAACTAAAGGAGTGGTTTGGCTGATTTACGAAATAATGCAAGGGTTCGTTTCCAAAAATAACACCAGCATGTTGAATTGTGTCGTCTGGATATAACAGTTTGCATCCGACAATTCCAACCTCGCTCTGCGAACACAGACCGAGCATTGTTTCAAGCCAGTTTGGTGTTATCACTTCAGTGTCATTGTTTAGAAGAACGAGATAGTCACCCCTAGAATGTTTTCGACCAAAATTGTTGTAGTCAGCAACGTTAGCAGGCGTGTTTCGCTCGACGATGTTTATTCTTGGATTTGACTCTAGTGTTTTGTAATACTCAAAAGTTTCCTTATCTTTGCTATTGTTTTCAACGAGAACTATTTCGTAATTTTCGTAAGTCGTTTTTTTAAGTATGGAATTAACGCATCTTTTCAAAAGTTGACAACTGTCATGAGTCGGAACGATGATGCTCACAAGCGGTTTATTTTCTGGAACGTCGTAGATGATTTTGGCTGTGAATGGAATGTTTTCATCTTTGAAAACTTCTGCTTTAATGCCCTGCCGTTTCAGATGCGCCGACACTGCGTCAACCACCTTTTGTCCGGCATAAGGCTTCGCATCGGCGTTAACTGCGACGCTTGTCTCAACTTCTCGCCAATGGTAAAGCACTTTTGGGATGTGAGCAATTCGGCGTGTGTTTTCGATTGCTTGCAACGTCAAATGATGGTCTTGCGCTCCATCAAATTCTTTTTGTCTATAGTTCAGCCTTGAAAGAAGGTCCTTTTTTATGCAAAGCATGTGACAAAGATTATTTACGTTTCGCAAAAGGTGCAGGCTAAACTCTGGCTTGAAATTGACATTTGAGAGCGAGCCATCTTGTTTTAGCAAATCTTCGTCACAATAAATTAGTTCAACTTGTGGTTTCTCGTTAACTGCATTTGCATATTCAAACAGGCAGTTCGGCTCAAGCAAGTCGTCATGATCCATAAAGCAAACGAAATCGCCAGTCGCAGCGTCAATCCCATGAGCAGTGTTTAGGGTTATTCCCTCATTGTCATCAAGTTTGATCTGTATTATTCTTGTGTCCTGCTCACAAAATGATTTCACGGAAGCGCGCAATGCATCATTTTCTGGGCTAGCGTTTACTAATAGAAGCTCCCACTTTGGATAACTCTGCGAAAGAATAGATTTGACGAGTTCATCTAACAAATTAATTGGCGTTTTATAAAGAGGGACCACAATTGAAAACTTAGGCTCAATGTCAAGTTTTGCGTTGCGTTGCATTTCAAGTTCAGTCTGAGTTGCTTTATGTTTTTTGAACCATTCATTGTAATAAGGGTCATTTGCGGCATTTTTAAATAGGACTGAGTCCATAGACGCACGCAAATTTTCTATGCAATCCTTTGAAATTCGCTGTTCATGGATAACTTGATCAGCCTTTTTATCTGTAACACAAAAGACACAATCTTCCTGCAAATAACTAACAAACACAGAAAACACAATCTCTTGAAAAACCGGGGTTTCTCTCACCTCTGTGTCTGATTTACCTTTGCCCATAAAAACACACTTGGAAGAAATCGGATTCCCTTCAAGGTCCTTTGCTATGAGTTCAATGTTTGGATTGTCTGCATAGGGAAAGCAAACCTTTGCTCGCACAATCATGTCATTTGATTGTGAGATGACCGTTATTGGTTCAACAGAATAGTCACTTTTTGTAACTAACGTCTGCCCTTCTGCCTGTCTTGGGTCGTTAACTTTTTCGCGATTCTTGCCTGTAAAAAAATTCACATTTCACCTAATTTCTCGTTTCTTTAATTCTATTATAAACGCATCCCATTTTGGGGTCAGACCCCTTTCTGTTTTCTCGTTGGGGTCAGAACCTTTAGAAAATGATGATTTAGCTGTGAGAACACTGTCACTCTTGTTAAATTATGTTTTTGGAAATTGATGTGTGGGAGAAGCAACTATAAAGTTGTTGAGAACACTCAATGTTAGGGAGGAAAGGGTTTACCACTCAGCAATCTCCCAGCCCTCATTTTGGGCATGTTGAAGAAGCTGTCGATCGGGGCAAACTGCCACAGGATGCTTCGCCATCTCTAATACCCCATCGTCAGACATGTGGTCACCATAAGCAAACTCAACTTCCCAGTTTCCTGCACCAAAAACCTCATTTGCAAATTCTTTTAGAACAATCGGTTTTCCATCGCCTTCAGGGGCTGTCCCCAGCACTTCGTTTGTCATCTTGCCATCGTCGTCGATTTTCATTAGAGTAGCGATTCCAAAATGAACTGGCATGCTCAACATCATTCTCGACACAACTGAGTCAAATGAAGCTGAGAGCAAAACAACAACGATACCATCTTTAGCGTGTTTCTTCATCAAGTCAACTGCCTGTTGCCTTATGTGCGGAACAATTTCGTCTTCCGCGAATTGCTCAAGCTCCCTGCCAACTTCGATTGCATTTTTTCCAGCAAAAGCACTGAAAAGTTTTTCTCTAACTGGGTTGTTTTGGCGTGGTAGGTGGAATTTGTATGTGAACGCCCACTTTAAGATAAAGAGAGTGTTCGTCAGATTTAGCCTGTGTTCCGACGTCAATTTTTTGACAAGTAGGGATGGGGAAGAAGTGTTGATGGAGGTGCCGTCCATGTCAAAGACTGCTAATTTAACTGGCGTTTTCTTTGCGTTGTCTTTTAGGGGGCAGACGCAAGACTTCATGGCGTTAGGAGCTTGAAAAACGACTCCTTCGTTATAAAAATTTTCATTTTCGCGATAATTCATATTAATTTAATTCTACTCCAAAGGAACGATTAAATAGGAAATTGTGCGTATTTTAGAAGAATGCCAATTCTAAGCGCAACTTTTGTCAACATTTAGTATAATTTAGGGTGCTTTATAAGCAAAACGCAACAAAAACACACCACATGCTTTAGGAGCTCGCTGTCATCGCTACACGTGCGAAACATAAGTTTACATTCGAGGATGCACTCAAATTTTGTTCGAGAGAGAAATCTGAAGAACCAAAAACTAGTGCGCCAAGGGCGGCGGTCTACGAAGGCGTAATCGGCAAACGTTCTAAAAAAGCTGTCAAGTTGCAAGCTAATCAATCAAAGGGTTTAAAAAACTTCAGTTTACCAACCCTTCCTTCAAATCTATTGATCCGAAAAGCGTTTGATGCAGTTCTCTCGCTTGGGATCGTCGTCAAATGTTGCCTATTCTTCTTTTTGTCGATTGTGCTAATTTGTGTTTTTTGTTATCAACCAGCAAAAATTTGCTACACGCAGTTTCGAAACACAGAGAAGGCTGAGATTGAACTTTCGCTTGTCAATGAGAGAAACAGCCAGCTCAGGCAAAATGTCGACGCCCTTAAAACTGACGAGGGAATTGAGGACAAGGCAAAAAGCGACTACGGTTATGTTTCAAAAGGCGATGGTGTTGCGCGCGTTGCAGGCATTGACGTTGACAATTCTTCTAACTTGCCCGAATATGTTGACGCAAACAAGGTCTGCGCTTCAAATGACGCTGTGACAAACATTCTAGATTCGATTTTTGGATATGATAATTCCCCGAAGTAAGGATTTTTTTCTGTGATAAACCGAACTGATAACGAATCGTTTAAGGCCCTGTTTTTGGAAGAAGTTGATGATTTTAATCGCTTTGAAGATTACATTAATTTCTTCGCAAAGCCAATAGCTGAGATTATGTCACATCTCTTTTTGGAGGCACTTGAAGAGGAGAAACATTGTAACGACTATCTTTTTAGTCCACTAAATGATTTCTTTGCTAACGCAGGCAAATGTTCGCGCTCACTTTCGTGCATTCTCTCAAATTTTGCTTTTGGTGGCAACATTTCAGACTGCATGTCTTGTGCTGTCGCAATAGAAACTTTTCAAAATGCTGCTCTCATCCACGACGACATAGCTGATGATGCTCTGACCCGAAGAGGTTCTGCATGCGTTCATGTCAAGAATGGGCTAGGCATTGCACTAAACGCTGGAGATTATGCGTTGTCGCTTGTTGACTCTTTGATTTTGAAGGATGAATCACTTGATTCAAATGCGAAGTTAAAGGTTCTAAATGAGCTTTCCAACATGAAGCTGAAGACGATAAAGGGTCAGGCGCTCGACATCGGGTGGGCGAGGGATCACAAATTTGATTTGAAGCTCAGCGATTATGAAGAGATGGCGACTTTAAAGACTGCGCATTACACTTTTGCAACGCCATTCGTCATCGGAGCATCTGTGGCGGGTGCTGAAGATGGAAAACTTGAGCTTTTGAGGCGGTTCGGAATAAGGTGTGGTCTGGCTTTTCAGATCAAGGATGACATAACAAACATTGATCAAGGACTTGCGGATGTGACTAAGGATTTTGCGCTTGATTTGAGGTCGGGAAAAAGGACGTTAATAGCGATTCATGCTATCAACAATCTCAACTCTAAGGATCGAAACCGCTTAATTGAGATTCTTGATTCAAATGAAAACACAGAAGAAGAGATCGACGAAGCTCTCATGCTGATCAATTCAAGTAAGTCTCTTGATTTTGCAAAATCGAGATGCAAGAAGTTAGCGAATGAGGCCCTCAGTGTTATTTCTTTAATTTCAGAAGAAAACGGAGCTTTCAAATTGCTAAAATCAATACCTGAATGGTGTTTATAAATTAAATTTTAATGACAATTGGTTTTAATGACATAAGGAAGGGCGATGAAGGGCTCGGTGTGAAGGATGTCCAGCAGCGCCTTGCGAAGGTTCATTTGCTCTCAGAGTCTCAAATCACGTCAAAGTTTGATTCTGACACTGAAGTCGCAGTTCTAAATTTCTGCAAGCTTTCAGGTTTGCCTGAAAGAAACTATGTCGATGAGGAGCTTTGGAAAGAGCTTGTTGATGCGACTTATTCTTTGGGTGACAGAACTCTTTATCTCAGAATGCCTTTTTTCAAAGGTTCTGATTGCAAGGAATTGCAACAGATTTTGGGGACTTTGGGTTTTTCGCCTGGAGAAGAAGATGGCGTTTTTGGCACAACAACAGAAAACGCATTGAGAAATTTTCAGCAAAACATGGGTCTTCCAAGTGACGGAATCGTTGGAGGTTTCACTTATCAAACAATAAAAAATCTTCATCACTCTTGGGAAGGAAAACAGGCGTACAAAGGTAAGCGCGAGATTGGGCTTTCGAGAGTTGCAGAAATGCTCGAGAACAACACAATATGCCTTTTTGGAACGTGTGAGTTCACGCGCTCAATTGCCAAGCGCATGTCTAACCTCTCAATTGCGACGACGCCACAATCGAAAATTGTTTCAGCAGAGGCGCTATCGGTGCCACCAGATGATGAGATGGTCCTTCTGCAAATTGTTTTGGATGAAGATGCGGTGGCTTCAAGAACCAATTTAGTCTATTCTGAAGATGATGAGTTTACGGATAAATTGCAAGAAATGCTTGCAAATGCTCGCAATTCAGGAAACAAGAAATTCAGCATTTCGCTCACAGAAAAATCGTGGAGCGGATCGAAAGAAGAGCGAAGCGCTCAACATTATGCAATAAATTTGCTTGACTCGCTCTGTCGCGCTCTTTCTTGTATATAATAATTAGTTGTCGTTTGAATTTGCTTTGATCGATAAAACAAATTAGACGCTTCACGGGGGTGTGGTGGAACGGCATACACAGCGGACTTAAAATCCGCCGCCTTTTTGGCTTGAGGGTTCGAATCCCTCCACCCCTACCATCCGAGCTATATGAAAGAAAAAGACAAAAATAAACCCTTCTTCTCAGTTGTTATCCCAACATTCAATGCTGAAAAATTTATCGCGAGGGCTGTTGATAGTCTACTAAATCAAACTTGCGATGATTTTGAAATCATTGTGGTGGATGACAAAAGCACTGATTCTACTGCTGAAAAGCTTGAGAAATTCGCTTCGTCTGATGACAGATTGAAGTTTTTCATTCAGCAAAAAAACTCTGGTACCCTTGCTTCAAGGGCAAAAGGGGTTTCGGAGGCAGGTGGTAAGTATGTTACTTTGATTGATCAAGATGATGAGTTGAAGCCTGAGGCACTTGAGAAACTAAAAGACGCTTTAAAGAAAGACCCCGTCGACATAATCCATTTTGGAGTTGAAGTTGTTCCTGAAAGTCAAGATGCGAAACAAGCAGCAACCGATTGTGAAAATTGGCTAACACCGAAGCCGATGTCTTTAAAAGGCACAGAGATTTTAAACATGCAGTTTTTGGACGTTGATAATTTCGATTGGCACGTTCATCACAAAGTTTTTGAGGCAAGCCTAGCGAAGAAGGCTTGGGGAACATTTGCTAACGAGAGGCTTTGCACGTCAGACGATTTTCTTCTTAGCTACATTTTGTGTTCCTTTGCGAAATCCTATCTTGCCTTACCAAACAGCAAATGGTATTTTTATCACCTTGGTGCAGGGGAGACTTTTGGGGATGACTACGGCATTGAAAAATGGAAACGAATTTGTCACGTCGATGCGAAGGCGCTTGCATTAATCAAGGAATTTGAGAGGGGCAACAAGTTTGATCATGATGAAGTGGTCAAGAGCTGCCAGCACAAATTGGTTGAGCATATCATGAACGAAATGCACGACAATTTGGGAGGCACTGATGTCGATGAGTGCATTGATTGTGCTTTAGAGAGCTTTGACTCTGAGTCCGTCGCAGGGGAGCTTTGGCGCTTTGTTCGTGACAGGGCATACGAAGACATCGTCATGAAGCGCAACGGCAAAAAAGATCCCACTCTGTCGACTTTAGTAAAACAAGCGAGATATGCTGACTCATTTGTGAGAAAATTTGATGATGAAAGATATTGTCAAATGAAGGAAATTGCAGAGAGACACTTGAGTGAACTGAGGGGCGAGTCTTTCAAAGACAAGGTTTTAGATTTTTATAAGAAAAGGATTGGGAAATGACAAGATTTTCTGTTTGCATAAACGCATTTAACGCCGAAGAGTTCTTAAAAGAGGCGATCAAGAGCGTTCTTAGTCAGGATTTTGACGACTTTGAGCTCCTTGTTTTGGACGACGCAAGCACTGATGGAACTGCAAAAATTATAAAAAAGTTTGAAGCTAAAAATTCAAACGTAAAAGGAATTTTCAAAAGTCAAAATGGCGGACTCTATCTTGGAAGAAAGGACATCGTTGAGCACTGCAATGGTGAATACACACTGTTTTTGGATGCGGACGATGAAATGGAAGCAGGGCTTTTGTCGGCACTAGACAAAAATTTGACGCTCAAAGACGTTGACATGTTGCATTATGGGATAAAAGTCAAGGGTTTTGGTGTGGGAGACGATGACTGTGAATCATTTGAGAATTTTGTTAACACGCCAGTAGACGATTTAGAGGGCGATGAAATCATCAATTCAATTTTTGGTGGGCGCGGTGACTATGTTCAAGATTGGCGAATTTGCCAGCGTGCATTCAGGACAACAGTTTTGAAAAAGGCAAACAAGTTGATGACGGATCGCAGACTTGATTGCGCAGAAGACGCCTATCAAATGTTTGTTTTCAGTATGATTTCAAAAAACGAGGCAACTTTTAACAACATAAAAGGTTTGACTTATAACTATGGATTGGGACTCAACGGCAGAAGTGAGTGGAGTCAAGAAAAGTTCTTAAGAGTCGCGAGATCGTTTAGAGAATGTTCTGACGAGATCGAAAAATTTGCAGAAGAGTTTGGCACAAAACTTCTAAAAGACAATGCAACGAGCGCTGAGCTAAAGCTCATGAATCTTCTCTTTAACGATTGGTGTGATCGAGTTAGTAATGAGAATAAAATCGCTTGTGCAGCTGAATGCGTTGCGTTCATGCCAAAAGATGTTGTTGCCTCTCAATTGTTGAGATGTGTGATTGATGAAGCATATCCTGCGCTTTTTGATCAGAAATCCATTAAGGATTGCCCTCACATTCAGGATTGGTTTTTGTTTGCTGAGCAACTGATGGAAAATGAAAAGAAAACGCCAAGGTTTCGTTTCTATCATCTTGCTGCCAAGAGGCGAGTTGAAGAGTTGACACAACGAAACAAACTGTCAGTTTTTAATGAGAAAAAGAATTTAAGAATTTTTGTTAGCTGTCATAAAGAAGTCGATTTGTTTGATAGCGAAATTTTGCAGCCTGTTCAAGTCGGTGCCAAGAGTGCTCCTTGGCGTTTTCCTTGGGCGCTTCAAGATGATTCAGGTGAAAACATATCTGACCTAAATCCTATGTATTGCGAGCTCACAGCGCAATACTGGGCATGGAAAAATATCGATTGCGAGCGCTATGGTTTTTGTCATTACAGGCGTTATTTCAGCTTTTCCGAACGCGATTTTGAAGAAAACGATTTTGGAGAAATAATAGATGGAAGAATAAATTCAAAGTCGCAAGAAAAATATGGTTTGTTTGATGAAAACATCCTACGCCAGGTTGAAGATTGTGATCTTGTTACGACCAAGTTTCAAGATCTCAGAAATTTTCCTGGTAATTTTTCGACACCTAGGCAACATTGGCACGACGCGCCCAATCTTCGAGATGAAGATCTCGATTTGATGGTGAAAATCATAAACGAGTTGCACCCTGATTATTCAAAGATATGCGAGGACTATCTCGATGGAAATGAGACATGTTTTTGCAACATGTTCGTTATGACAAAGGAAATTTTTAACGATTATTGCCCTTGGCTCTTTGGGATCTTGGAAGAGTTCTGCAAAAGATGTGACGCGAAAAACTACAGCAAGGAAGCGCTCAGAACTGCAGGACACATAGCGGAGCGACTTTTAAACATATACATCTTAAAACATAAGCAAGATGGAGCTAACTGGAGGCACAAGCAAGTCCAGTGTGTTCATTTCGAGAAACCCGACAAGAACAAATTTCCTTTGTGCAGTTTTTTTGAGTCGCAGCAAAAAAAGGACGTGATTCCTGTTGTCTTTGCGTCAGGAGATAATTATGTGCCGGTTATGACAACTGCAATCTATTCGATGATTAAAAATGCGAATTCCGATTTTAGGTATGATGTTGTTGTTCTTCACAAAAACGTTACTGCTGAGAATCAAAATGCAATGATCAAGTTTTTCTCAAAATTTGACAACATGTCGCTTCGTTTCTTTAATGTTGAAAACATAGTTGAAGATTTTGCACTGGTAGCAAGTTCAGGTCACATTGGCACTGAGACATATTATCGCTTCATAATTCAGGAAGTTTTGCCCGAGTACGACAAAGTTGTTTATTTAGATTCTGACCTTGTTGTAACGGGTGATATTTCTGAGTTATACGAGATTGATTTGGGAGATAAGTTGCTTGGTGCGGTTCGAGACATCGATTTCTTAGGCAATTTAAATCTCAAGGACAACAATCGCATTAAATACAACCGAGACGTTCTTCATCTGAGCAACCCCTATGATTATTTCCAGGCAGGCGTTTTGCTCTTAAACACGAGTGCTCTTCGTAAAAAGCATACTATTGAAGAGTGGCTGAAGCTCACCGACAACGACGATCTGCTCTATGACGATCAAGACATCCTTAACATGGAGTGTGAGGGAAACGTTGAATTTATTCCGATGAAGTGGAATGTTGTTCACAATTGTGAAGGAAGAGTTGAAAAAGTGCTCGTTCATGCGCCTGCAGAGTTGCTTGATGTCTATTTTGATTCACGAAATAATGCAAACATAATCCATTATGCGGGCTTTCACAAGCCATGGATTTACCCTAATGTCGACTTGGAAGAGATTTTTTGGGGCTATGCGCTTGACACTCCATTCTTCCAAAAATTAGTTGATATTCGCGCTAAAGAACAGGTTGATTATAAGGGATGGTTGATTTCTAAGGAAATTGACGAAAAAATTCAACATGAAATTCAACATCACAAAAAACGATTCCATCCGATCTTAAACCTTGTTTCTAAGTTAGTGAAAAAGGTAAGAAGATAGGCTGCTTTTTCAGGGTGTTTTTTAATGCTACGATTTTGATAAGCAAGTGTTTTTGATTAGAGATTAGCCTCATATCTTTTAAGAGTCTAAGACTATGCCTCAAAGTCACACTGTTAAACATAAAGGAGCTTTTTCTGATTGCCAAGCGCTTCTCAAAATTGAGAATATGTTTCTAATTTTTTGGCTCGTTTTCGGTTTGGCGATCGCAATTTTCACTCCACCTGGCGTTGGAAAAGATGAAGAAACGCACATAGCGCGTGCTGAGCAAATTGCTGAGGGTCAGTTTATGCCACAAAAAGTGGAAGTTAGCTCAATTGATGAGAGAATTCTTTTTGTTCCTGAGCAATATAAAGACCTCGATTTTTATGGTGGAGAAACCGACGAGGCGCTATATAACCTCTTATCCTTGAGATATCCTTCGGTAAACGAGAGCCAGGTTGCTTCGATGAACTTTGCTTTTCCCTATTGGACAGACGCGCGTTATTCAGTTGACGGACACTTAGGAGAAGGCAAGATCACATGGGCGTTTCCAAACACGTCTGTGAACTCGCCTCTTTGCTATTTGCCATATTCTGTTGGCTATATTTTTGCTTCTTTGGCTGGAATGACCCCAGTTTTGTGTGTCATCCTAATGAGGATTTTCGGAGTCTTGGCATATGGCTTCATAACCCGATTCGCAATTAAGAAAACTCCAATTTGCAAGAAGTGTATGTTTTTCATCGCGCTGTTGCCAAATTGCATTGCTGTCAGCACAGTTGTTAGTGCCGATATGATGACTAACGCTTTTACTTTCCTTTTTCTAGCATTCACTTTGAGGTTTCTTGTTGATTCTAAAAGTGTCGTAACAAGCGACTATGTGTGGCTCGGAGCTTCACTTTGCGGCCTTGCTTTGCTAAAAATGCCATATGTTACCTTTGGGCTTTTGTTGATCTTAATTTTTGTCGTTAATAAAATGTGGAAAGACAGGCGTTCCACTGCTAAAATTGCCATAATCGGTGTTTCGGCACTTTTTCTCTTTTTTGCGTGGTCTGCTTGCACAAAGGGAATTGCCACATATTCTGTTTGGAACATTGAAAACATTGATTCAGCCTCGCAGATTGCATTTATGTTTGAGCACCCGTTGACTGCATTCAAAGCCATTTTTTCTCAGCTCTGCGGAACTGACCTCGGACTCTTTGAGATGACGGCCTATGCTGTTAATCCGATTCCTTTCTGGTTAACAGCTTTTGCTTTAATTTGCTTTGCAATTCAGGATGTGAAGGCTTGCCCAAAAGTTGATCGGCGCGTTGCCATCTCTGTTTGTTTCGTGGCAATTTCTTTTTTGTTGACAATTCTTGTTATTGTTGCACTTTATTTGACGTTTGCAACTGTCGGGGCGACATCTTATTATGGAGTTCAATCGAGATATTTTGTACC
>CAVAWT010000039.1:0-14085 GCA_963592435.1 Oribacterium sp.
GTGATATCACAAAGCAGAGCAGGGCATTGTGCGAAGAAATCACTTATGGCATCGACACTTGCGAACTTCCTGTGATTGTTGTTTATCCAGACATGAAATTTGTGGGCTATGGAAGTCAATTGTCGCCACGTGCAATTGCGCGTTGGGACAACTTGCCTTGCTTCAAATCAAGAATTGGGGATATTCCAACCGCCCATGTCCCTTTAAAGAAAGAGCACCTTGATAGAGCGTTAACAGACCCGCGCTTTTCTGTTTGCACAAAAACTGAAAATTGCACAGTGGGCTTTAATACAAGCCATGAGTTTGGAATACACGAATTGAGTAAGCAAATAGATGCGCAACTAAGAAGCGGGAGATAAACTCCCACTTCTGTCAATGGCGTTGTTATGTTAATTTAAATTAAAATGCGAGGATTAGTGAAGGAAATCTTCGTCATCATCTGATAAGCCCACATCATTGGAAATTTGCTTATGAAGTTCTTCTAGGTTGTCAAAAAGAGGCGAAGATTGTTCCTTGTCGTCCTCGAAAAGCAAAACTGTTAACCCTCGCTCTGCAAGTTCTCTCTTAAGAATGTTAATGTGATGCAGCCCCTTGTCGTCTCCGAATCCATATTGCAAAATATAATCCCCGTTGGCGATGCGATTTTTGGTATCGCTGACTGACAGATTGGCTTCTTTCTTTAGAAACATGAGATTTTTTGCGTCTACATCTCTTTCTTTAATCTTAAGTCCGATGGTATGCTGATAGTCATTTAAATCCATAATCTGCTCCTTAAAATTCTCTGTATCTTCTAATTCTTTTTCCTGGCTTAGAATGCCTATAATTGCCACCGTGCCAACCTTTTAGATGCTCGTCGTGAGTTGCTGGATAAATGCCTTCGCCTAAATTAGCAAGATGCGGATATTCCTTGGCGCTGTATGAATGGTGCGCCTCTATTGTCATAGACAGGTATTTAGGCTTTCTGTTGTTTATAATATCCGCAATCTGCTCCTTGCTCCAATTCCTTGTAGGTGGTTTTCCTTGCAAAATTCTGTCCTTTTCTTGTTTCCAAAAGTTGCTAGGTCCCAACTTTCGCCTTCTTGAAAATCGGATATCCCACATAAATCTCTTATACTCTTCTCTCGTTGCTGTTCTTGCTTTAATTTTACTCTTAATTTTGGCCTTCTGTTTGGCGCTTAGTTGCTTCTGGGTGATTGGATGGGGTCTTAGGTCTAGTCCCTCGACTCTGCTCGCAATTACGCTCTCGGCATCTCCGTAAAAATCGTCGATACCTGAAGCACCCTTGAAAAGTCCGCTAGGAGGCTTGCTCATTTTCTGTCCCTTCCTTCTCCTTAAAATATTTACAGGTGTCACCGTCGAATTGCGCGATCTCAACTCCACGTCTTTTTGCTTCTTCAAAACAAGGATAATTAGCAGATCCAATGACAATAAGCGTATGCGGGGATTTCGTATCTAGCAACTTCTTGAAACCAGCTTCAAAACAATATTGGTTTTCGAGATATTTCAGCCATGAGCCAACTGTTCCAATTGCGAGCATTGAGTTTTCTGGGAATTCGTCAATTGTGGTGTCCCAAGTTGCAGGGGTTCCCCAACGTCCATTGACGATGACAGGGAGGTTTCTTTTGCTACACGCAAATTCAAAAGTTCGCATTCCGTAAATTTGAAAATCACGCAACGGTTTCGGAAAATCTGCATAAATACTAAAGTCTGGTCCAATCACGCCTTCAAAATGTGATGCAATTTTGAAGAACTCCTCAGGCTTAGCCCACAGTCCACTTGTTTTGCAATCAAATTGGTCGTCATCGATGTAAAAATGAATAAAGGCATCGATAGCGTAATCTGGCGCAACTTTGCGTTTTGCTTTGTCGATCTCCTTCGCTTCTCGGTAGCTCACCACCGATTTTGGAGGTTCTGTGGCCGTTGTCTGCACAATTGGGTTTCCTTGAGGAGTCCACTCGGCACCTTCCAGCAGATATGCATTCCACATATCCTTAATGTTTGAACGCGTTGCGTTCTCTTTTGCGAAGTTCTTATACATGATAAAGACCTCCTTCTTCGCAGTTTTCCTGTAAGAGAAACCAAGCCTCAACTGCGAACTAAAAGCTTAGTTCACCTCCAAGAATACTCACGATTGCGAAATAAGTCGTTATCCCTCGGTTGCCAAAAAGTTGCCAAAAGTTGCAAAATTAGCTTCATGAAGTAAATGTTCAGAATTCATCAGCCTGTTATAATCAAAAGCATGACAAAACATCGACATTAGGAGTGCGAAGTGGCAAGACAAGAGGCAAGAACAGATTTCTGGGTTGGAGAGTTGCTCAAAGATGAAGGCATCAAGTTCACGCCACAAGGGTCTGATAACGATGAGATTGCAAACGCGCTGAAAACGGCTTCTAAACGAGGAACTGGAAACGTTGGCTTCCCTGAATTTGTGTCGGTGATTAAGGACTACGTTTTAGTCATCGAAGACAAAGCAGACACCTCAAAACACGCGCTTCTCACCGATGATAACGTTTTGGATGACTCAACGAACGCAGTGAGTGATTACGCTGTTAATGGGGCGATGTTTTACGGCAAACACATTGCACAAAACACTAATTTTAAAAAAGTGTTTGCCGTCGGTGTTTCAGGTGATAGCAAACACCATGAAATCACACCACTTTATTGTGACGACCGCGAAACATACGTTCAACTTGAAAACATCGACACCTTCGCAAACTTCTCTGAAAAGAACATCGATGAATATTATTCTCACTATGTTTTAAAGGAACCAACAGACCTCGAAAAAACCACGGCAGAAATTTTAAATGATGCCGCCGTTTTGCATGAGCACCTGCGCACCTATGGTTCACTAAAAGACCAAGACAAACCGCTTGTTGTGTCTGGAATTTTGCTTGCTTTAGACGACGCTTCATTTTCTGTTGACTCGCTGAAAGGCGACGCAACAAACACCGACGGCGAGTTAATTTATGACGCGATTCAGCGTCGTCTGAAAGCATCGAACGTGGGGCCAGATGCGAAGCGCGACAAATTGATGAGCGAATTTGCAATTATCAAAACAAGTGCGCGACTGAATGAAGTTCATGAAAGATTAAATAAAACGCCTTTGAAATTCTACACAGAATTTTTGCAAGAGCGCGTTTTTAAGGCAATAAAATACACTTCCACCAGCGAAGATTTCATTGGTCGCTTTTATGGCGAATTTATGAGTTACTCTGGCGGCGATGGTCAAACGCTCGGCATCATTCTCACTCCGAAGCACATCTGTGACTTGTTTTGCGAGTTGCTGGACGTGCAACCCGATGACGTGTGTTTAGACCCCTGTTGTGGCACTGCTGGGTTTTTGGTGGCTGCAATGCACCACATGCTTCAAGCTGCTGGAGGCAACAAGCAACTTCAAAAAGACATTAAGAAAAACCAACTGCACGGCTTTGAACTCCAAAGCAACATGTTTGCAATAGCTGCAACAAACATGATTTTGCGCCAAGATGGCAATTCAAACATAAAGTGCGAGGATTTCTTGCGCCAAAACGCAGCGCAGGTGCAACAAAAAGGCGCGACAGTTGGGATGATGAACCCGCCCTATTCACAAGGCAGCAAAGATGACCCAAGCCAGTATGAACTTTCATTTGTGGAGCACCTGCTTGACTCGCTGGTTGTTGGCGCTCGCGCTGCCGTGATTGTTCCAGTGTCTTCAATGACGGGAAAAACTAAGGTTGAAAAAGATTTTAAGAAAAGCATCTTGAAGCATCACACGCTTGAGGGCGTTATCACCTGCAACACCGACACTTTTTATGGCGTTGGCACAAACCCTGTCATCGCAGTGTTTACGGCGCATGAGCCTCACGATGAAGACAAAATGTGCAAGTTTATTGACTTTCGCGATGACGGCTTTGAAGTGCGCCCTCACATTGGGCTTGTTGAAGGTGACAGCGCTAAAGACAAACGTGCTCACCTGCTAGATGTTTGGAATGGGCGTGTGCAAGCGCCTTCCAAGTTCTGCGTTGAGTCAACAGTGAAGCCAGAAGATGAATGGTTGCACAGTTTTTACTACTTTAACGATGAAATTCCCACCGATGCCGATTTTGAAAAAGCAATTGGCGACTATCTCACATTTCAATTCTCAATGGTGATGCAGAACAGGGAATATTTGTTTGAAGGGGATGAATAATGGAGGGGTTGCAAGAAAAAGAGTGGCGACCAGTTCCGATAGCAGAGGAGTTTAGCTCCTTTGACTCTGGCAAAAGTAAAGGTTTAAATCATTTAACTCAAACCTCTGAAGGTGGAATTCCCTACGTTAGCGCAACAAATCGAAACAATGGAATTTCATGCTTTGTTGAAGAAGATGGCTATTCAGACAGATTGATACAGGAAGGCAACTGCATCGGCTTTATCAAAAATGGCGACGGTGCCGCAGGTTACGCAATCTATAAACAAGAACCATTTATTTCAACAAGTGATGTTTTATTTGGCTATGCCGAGTGGCTGACACTTTCAAAAGGTCTTTTCTTTGTCGCGTGTCAAGACAAAATTGAACGAAAATACAGCCATGGCTATAAACGAAATAGACAACATCTTGCAGGCGACAAAGTCATGCTCCCCGTCAACGCAAACAGCGAGCCTGATTATGACTTCATGGAGCAGTATGTTTCTGACAAGATGGGGGGGCTCCTCATGCGGTATAAAGCCTTCCTCAAAAATCAGCTTGCAGAATTAGAGCATGTGTGCATACCTGCGTTGAGCGAGAAAGAATGGAAACCGTTCTCGATAGAAAACATTGCTAACGTCCATGGAACAACAACAACTCAACCAAACGACTTAATAGCAGGAGGCAAAAATCCACGCGTCACATGCGCTGCCACTAATAATGCGCTCGATGACTTTTTTGCTAACAAAACAACAGAAACAGGCAATGTGTTGACGGTCGACTCTGCAACCATTGGCACCGTGTTTTATCAAGCATACGATTTTATTGCCACTGACCACGTTGAAGTTATAGACCCCACAATTGATAATATGAATTTATACATAGGTGTATTTCTCACACTTGCCATCCAGCATTCATGCGGTGGTAAATACATGTATGGCTACAAATTCAGTCAACAGCGAATAAGAAGGCAATCCGTAATGCTCCCCACCACTGACGCAGGTAAGCCCGACTGGGCCTATATGGAGCAATACGCCAAGAATTTGATGCTCAAGAAATACAAACAATATCTGAAGTTTTTGGAAGAGCAAAACCTGTAGCAGGTTTCCCTTGTCAAAAGTATAGTAAATACGCTATACTATTGACATGGTCTATTCTCGGTGTTTTACACCATACACAAAGGCATTGCATACTTTCCCCATTTCTGGTATAATTCAATAGCATGGGCTGATCGAAAGATCAGGGTTCAACCTTGGGCGGGGACTTTTTCCCCGCCATTTGCATCCAACAGGCAAAATGAAAACTTTAAGCATTTTTATAGATGAATCTGGGGATTTTGGTCCCTATGAAGTTCATTGTCCTTATTACATCGTCACCCTTCTTTTTCACAATCAGGACGAGTGGATCGAGGGTCAAGTTTCTCACTTAAAACGACATCTTTCCGAATTGGGATTTGATAAATCGCATGCCGTTCACTCGGCTCCGCTCATTAGAAGAGAAAAGGATTAAGCCACGCTTAACATGCAAACTCGTCGAAAACTTTTTCGCTATCTTTTAACTTTTCTTCGACTCTGCGACGTTACTTATAAGTCTTTTGTTTTTCAAAAGCGTCATTTCACCAATCACGACACGCTCATAAGTTACATGTCGCGCGAAATCGGAGCATTTGTGAAGGAAAACCTTACGTATTTTCAAAACTTTAGCAACATCATTGTTTATTATGACGGAGGCCAAAAAGAATTAACAAACATAATCAACGCTGTTTTTAATGCGTTGCTCGATGCGGACATACGCCACGTAACACCTTCAGATTACTGTCTCTTCCAGGCAGTTGACATGGCATGTACACTTGAATTACTCGACCTAAAATATCATAACAATGCTCTGAGCTCTTCAGAACTGGAATTCTTTAGGGGCAGGCGTAATCTTTATAAAAACAATCTTAAAACCGCTTACTCTAAACGCTGGGAATAGCACTTGGAAGGGTTATCTGTTGTGTTCGCAATTCAACACTAGGAAAACATTCAAGTCACCATAACAAAACTTGAAATGCCAAATTGGCACATCAAGTTATGGCAGCCATAAATTTCTGCGCAGGAAATTTTGAGGCAATTCGCCCGAAAAAATATGAATGAGAGTGAAGCTATTTGAAACTTTCGTGCATGAGAAAAGCAAGCGAGAAGCTCACTGAGCGAGCAGATTTGTTCGAAAGGAAACGGCGCTGGGCTCCTGCCCGTGGCGTTTGCTTGCAGGACAAAGATGCCGTTCAGGGTGCTTCGTAGCGCGTAGGATACCGTTTTTCGTTAGAAAAACGGAACATAAATGGTCGCGGGGAGAGGATTTGAACCTCTGACCTCCGGGTTATGAGCCCGGCGAGCTGACCAGACTGCTCCACCCCGCATCAAGAAAAACTGTCTCGTTTGAGACAGGACTTGAAATTATAACACAGAAAGATTATCTTTTGCAAGTTTTTTATTATCCAAATTTAATTGCACCAATTATTGTATACTTAATCAATCCTAACACAAGATGTTAGGCATAGCTAACTTTAAATTTTGTATTGAAAGGGGTATGTTTATGACAATGAAACCAAGGGCAGAAATGCCAACAGCCGAAAATTCTTCAAATTTCAACATCGTTGCAAACTCTTCGACTGAGAAAGCAACGACGCTTGACAATTTGAAAGCTGCTGTTTGTGGAGAGACAGGTGCAAGTGCAAAATACGCTGCATTTTCAACTGCTGCTGAAGCACAAGGCTTTTCCCAGCTAGCACGCCTTTTTAAGTGCACAAGTGCAGCTGAGCAAATTCACATCAAACTCGAAACAACAGAAATTCAGAAAAAAGAGCCAGGATACCAACCACCTGCTGCTCCAGCTGACATCGAAACTCACACCACTGATGTCAACTTGATCGAGGGCGCAAATGGTGAGATTCATGAGACTTCTGACATGTACCCATCATTTATCAAAACAGCTCAAGAAGAAGGTGAAGCATCAGCAGTGCTCGTCTTCACTCGCGCTAAATTAGCAGAAGCAGTGCATGCAGAACTCTACCTTGATGCATACAACAACATCGACGCTCCAGACGATGACACTTATTACCTTTGCCCAGTGTGTGGCTATGTTCACAAGGGCGAAGACTTCGAGAAGTGCCCAATTTGCTTCGCACCAAAACAAATTCATCAAAAGTTCTAATTCAGAGACAAATAAATGTTTGATATCTGGCGACCCTGTGTGGTCGCCTTTTTTTATATCTTTTAGTCTATAATGAATTGATCAGTTAAATTTATCGTTCAAAGTTTAAAAAGGAGACTTTAAGATGGCACAATTTTTCGAAGAACAGTCACACACTTTTAATGAATACCTTCTTGTCCCAGGTTATTCATCTGAAAAATGCATACCAGCATCTGTTTCTTTGAAAACGCCATTAGTGAAGTTCAAAAAAGGCAAAGAAGAATGCCCCATTTCCCTGAATTCTCCTATGATCTCAGCGATCATGCAGTCGGTCTCTGACGACAAAATGGCAATTGCGCTTGCAAAAGAAGGAGGCATGGCTTTCATCTATGGTTCACAAACTCCTGAAGATGAAGCAGAAATGGTCAGGCGCGTGAAAGACCACAAGGCAGGTTTCGTTGAGTCGGTGATAAACCTAAAGCCCGACATGACTTTAGGTGACGTTGTGTCACTTAAAGAAAAACACGGTTTTTCAACTATGCCAGTGACAGAAGATGGTTCTCCCCACGGAAAGCTAGTGGGATTAGTGGCTTCTCGAGACTATCGTCCATCACGCATGGAAGGCACAGAACTTGTTTCTAGTTTTATGACCCCGATCGACAAATTGATCGTTGGGACAACAAAAACAAGCTTAAAAGAAGCAAATGACATCATTTGGGATCACAAATTAAACACGCTGCCAATTGTGGATGACACTGGGAACTTGAGCAGTTTAGTATTCAGGAAAGATTATGACTCTCACAAAACTAACCCGAATGAGATGCTGGACGCAGAAAAAAGATTCATGGTTGGCGCAGGAATCAACACGCGCGACTATGCAACTCGCGTGCCTCTTCTTGTGGAAGCTGGAGCTGACGTTTTATGCATCGATTCTTCGGAAGGTTTTTCAGACTGGCAAAAGTTCACTCTAAAATGGATTCGCGAAAAATATGGGGACGACGTTAAGGTGGGAGCTGGCAACGTTGTTGATCGTGAAGGCTTTCGCTTCTTAGCAGAAAACGGCGCTGACTTCATCAAAATCGGAATCGGCGGTGGCTCGATCTGCATAACTCGTGAAACAAAAGGAATCGGTCGCGGCCAGGCAACCTCTGTCATCGAAGTTGCAAAAGCTCGCGATGAGTGGTTTGAAGAAACTGGTGAATACATCCCGATCTGCTCAGACGGTGGTATTGTCTATGACCACCACATCTCTTTAGCCCTTGCAATGGGCTCGGACTTTGTTATGCTCGGAAGATATTTCGCAAGATTCGACGAAAGCCCATCAAATAAAGTTATGGTAAATGGCAACTATATGAAAGAGTATTGGGGTGAGGGCTCAGCACGAGCAAGAAACTGGCAGAGATATGACCTCGGTGGCGAGAAAAAAGGTCTATCTTTTGTAGAGGGAGTCGATTCCTATGTGCCCTACGCTGGCTCTTTAGCAGACAACATGGCAGTTACTTTACTAAAGATCAAATCTACGATGTGCAACTGTGGTGCGCTCTCAATTCCAGAGTTCCAAGAAAAGGCGAAGCTGACACTTGTTTCAAGCACCTCAATTGTTGAGGGTGGTGCACACGACGTGACAATTAGGGATTCCAACACCTATGCATCCAATGCCCAACTTCACTAGGGAACCCTAAAACCTAAAACCTTGAACTTTAATAACGCAAAATATAGCAAATCCTATGGGCTAATCACACAACTGCCACCGAGCACTTGCGCGGAGGTTTCGTTTGCTGGGCGCTCTAACGTTGGGAAATCATCTTTGCTAAATGCGCTTCTCAACAGAAAAGCTCTCGCTAAGGTGTCTTCAAAGCCTGGAAAAACTGCAACAATTAATTTTTTTGACGTTGACGGCTGTGATTTTGTCGACTTGCCTGGCTATGGATATGCAAAGGTTGCCAAAGACGAACTTGACAGATGGGCAGATTTAATTGAAGGCTATTTTAATCAGAAAAGAAACTTTGCGCTGGCTGTTAGCCTCATTGACATTCGCCACGCACCGAGTGAGCTTGACCACACAATGGTTCAGTTTTTGCAGGAAATGAAGCTGCCCTTTTGCATCGTTTTAACGAAAGCAGACAAACTTAGCAAACAAAAAGCTCTTAGTCAAAAAAGATCTATCGCTAAAGATTTGAACTTAAACGACGATGTAGAGCTTATTATCACGTCTTCTGAAAAAAAAATTGGGATAGAAGACTTAAGAAAAATAATTGTTGAACATGTTTAAAAAATAAGTGAGGGAGTTATGAAAGAATACATTCCAGAAGAAGTTGAAGCTGAGATTCAAGAGGCGTGGGAGGCAGAAAAGGCCAATCACGTTGATGAAACGTCGGATGCGCCAAAGAAATACATCCTTGAAATGTTTCCATACCCATCAGGCGACATTCACATGGGGCACGTTTCAAATTACACATATGGCGACTGTCTTGCACGTTTTTGGAGAATGCAAGGATATCAAGTCTTGCATCCAATCGGCTGGGACGCTTTTGGGCTTCCTGCAGAAAATGCTGCGATTAAACACGACACTCACCCCTCCAAATGGACGTATGAAAACATTGATACTCAGCTAAAAAGCTTCAAACGCATGGGATTTTCCTATGACTGGGACAGAATTGTGCGCACTTGTGATCCCGAGTATTATAAGCATGGTCAAAAACTCTTTTTAGAATTCTGGAAAAAAGGCTTAGTAGAAAGAAAAGAATCTCCTGTTAATTGGTGTCCAAAGTGCGAAACTGTCCTAGCAAACGAGCAAGTCACAGAAGGCGTTTGTTGGCGTTGTGACAGCGTTGTCGAAAAACGCAATTTGACGCAATGGTATTTTAAGATAACAGATTATGCGGAACAATTGCTCGCCGACCTTGATAAGTTGGAAGGTTGGCCAGCCAATGTAAAGCAACAACAAGCAAATTGGATCGGCAAAAGCGAAGGCGCGAATGTGAATTTCACAGTTGAACCACTGGAAGGCGTGAAAACTCCTGCCGATGGCGAAACAATAACGGTTTTCACAACTCGTGCCGACACGTTGTTCGGTTGCTCATTTTTCGTTCTTGCACCAGAATATGATGGACTTCGCGACTTGGTGTGTGGCACAGAAAAAGAAGCGGAAGTGCTTGAATTTGCAGAAGCAGCCACAAAAGTCTCAACAGTTGAACGCGCACAAGGAGACCGAGAAAAACACGGTGTGTTCACAGGTCGCTACGTCAAAAATCCAGTGAACGACGAACTTGTGCCAGTGTGGGTTGCAGATTATGTCGTGGCAGATTACGGCACAGGCGCAGTTATGGCTGTTCCATGTGGCGATCAGCGTGACTTCGAGTTTGCAAAGAAATATGACCTACCCATTATCCCAATCATTTTGAGCGAAGATGATGCACTGTATACTTCATTATGCAACGAAAAGACGCGCAAAGTTACGAGTGTGGATTGGGATTGTGCGATGGAGGCAGAAGGCACGCTTGTTCAAAGTGGACCATACACTGGATTGAGCGGTGGGAAACATTCGGAAGGTGAAGCTGCAATTGTCAAGTTCTTAGAAGATTCTGGCAAAGGCAAGCGCACGACAGAGTTTAGGCTCCGCGACTGGCTAATTTCTCGACAACGTTATTGGGGAAACCCTATTCCTGCAATTCACTGCGAGAAGTGCGGAGTTGTGCCAGTACCAGAGGAAGATCTGCCAGTCTTACTGCCTGAAAACATTGACCTTGGCTCTGGTGAAACATTAGCAACCCATGATGAGTTTAGCAGGTGCAAATGCCCAGTGTGTGGTGCAGATGCAAAGCGCGAAACCGACACGATGGACACTTTCACTTGCTCAAGCTGGTATTATCTGCGCTATGCCGACCCGCACAATGAAAATGAGCCTTTCTGCGTTGATCTCGCCAACAAATGGCTGCCAGTTGACCAATACATCGGCGGTATCGAACACGCAATTTTGCACCTCTTATACTCGCGTTTCTTCACGAAAGTCTGTCGAGACCTAGACATGCTTGATTTTGATGAGCCTTTTGAAAACCTGCTTTGCCAAGGTATGGTGCTTGACTCAAATGGAGAGGTCATGAGCAAATCAAAAGGGAACGTCGTTTCTCCTGAAGAGATGATAAAAAAATATGGTGCGGATGCGGTTCGAGCTGCTGTCTTGTTCATGGGACCGCCTGATAAAGAGAAACTTTGGAACGAAGACGGTCTTGCAGGGATGTTGAAATTCTTAAAACGCGTCTGGCGTCAAGTTTATGATTTACAAGGCAAAGCTGGTGAAGACACATTCTTCGACGAATCAGAGAAATCCAAGGCAGACGCAACTGCAAAAGAACTTTTGCGTGTTCGTCATGCGACTGTTAAAAAAGTAACCGAAGATTTCAAACGCAATAACTTCAACACAGCGATAGCTGCCATAATGGAGTTTTCAAATGCAATTGGGGCATATTTGCGTGCTAACTCTCCTGACACACGCGACAATTTAAGTGACGATGTGTCACTTATGCTCGTGCAGTTGCTTTATCCTATGACTCCTCATTTGTGTGAAGAACTCTATCGCGACGTGATTGCAAAAGGCAAAAAAGCTTATGAATCAACATGGCCAACATTTGATGAGAAACTATGTGTTTCTGACGAAGTTGAAATCGCAGTGCAACTGATGGGGAAAGTGAAAGCTCGCATTATGATCCCAACCGATTGCTCTGAAAACGATGCAATTGCATTAGCAAAAGAAGCAATTTCTGAGGATCTTGCAGGCACAAACGTTGTAAAAGAAATATATGTCCCAAGACGCCTGGTAAACATCGTTGCAAAGTAAACAAAAAATCAGAAAGCAAGCCCTCGCAAAAAGAGACTTGCTTTCTTCCAATGAATGGAATAAATTCTCCTCTGTCATTTGTTCGTCAGTTTGTGCATTCATGGCAAAAATGAATAAAACGGTTCATTGCGTGGCTCTTTACGAGTCGATCA
Source organism: Oribacterium sp. (assembly GCA_963592435.1). GTDB lineage: Bacteria > Actinomycetota > Coriobacteriia > Coriobacteriales > Eggerthellaceae > Phoenicibacter. Next base: position 12,308 of record CAVAWT010000039.1, read on the forward strand.
ACTCCGAAGTTGACTTAAGCGAACTTGCGAAAACGCTAGGTGAATCTGGTGTTAAGGTGCTAAAACCTATCATGTCACAAAACGATTATGTAATGGAATTTACTGATTGGAACAACAACTATAAACCCCTTCAAAAATTCGATTTACAATCATCTCAATCACCATTTGATATGGTAAAACCCGAGGATATTGACGTGATCGTTTGCCCTGTTGTTGCCTTCGATAAAAAAGGTAACCGCTTGGGTTACGGTGGCGGATATTACGACCGCTATCTCCCTCGCCTAAAACCCTCAACTTTCAAAATAGGCGTTGCTTTCTCCTGCCAAGAAGTCGAACAAATCCCCACAGACGCTTTTGACGTTCCCCTCGACGCAATCATTACCGAGAGCTGGAATGGGGGAATTGAACCGCTTCAATGCCGGTGAGCTAGTTAGAGCGATTCAAATTTAAGGGTTTTATTAGAGCGGGTGTCCCGCTTCAGATATTTCGAACTAAATTTTGCACAGCGCAAGCGAAGAAAATCCTAGCGTATATAAATACGTGGATTTTCTGAGACGAAGCGATGAGTGAAATTTAGCCGAAATAGCTGGAGCGGGCGACGGGAATCGAACCCGCGTCGCAAGCTTGGGAAGCTCGTGTTCTACCATTGAACTACGCCCGCACTCACCCCTCCATTATACCAAGAATTTAGCAATACCCATCTGGATTTTGAGATTGCCACCTCCAAGAATCAGCACACATGTCTCTCAAATCCTTTTCCGCAACCCATCCAAGCTCTCTTTTCGCCTTGTCTGCATTTGCATAATTTTCTGCAATGTCTCCTGCTCTTCGTGGCTTGATCTCATATTTCAATTCATGACCGCAAGCGTCTTCAAAAGCGTGGATAACTTCCAAAACAGATGAGCCTTTGCCCGTTCCCAAGTTAAAGACCTCACATCCACTGTGGTCTTTTCCTTGGTGGCTTCCAACTTTTCCACCCATCCAGCCTAAGGCACAAACATGCCCTTTCGCAAGATCAACAACGTGAATGTAGTCGCGAACGCCTGTGCCGTCTGGTGTTGGGTAATCATCGCCAAAAACCCCCACGCTTTCCAACTTTCCAACTGCCACTTTTGCAACATAAGGCAACAGGTTGTTAGGGATGCCTTTCGGGTCTTCTCCAATTAGACCGCTTTCGTGAGCGCCAATCGGGTTAAAGTAACGAAGCAAAACAATGTCCCACTCATCGTCACTTTTTGCAACGTCAGAAAGAATTTGTTCGTTCATCGATTTTGTCCAGCCATAAGGATTTGTTGCATCGTGCTTCGGTGATGTTTCGAACAAAGGAACGCTGTCGGGCTCACCATAGACAGTCGCACTCGATGAAAAAATGAAATTCTTGCACCCATGATTCCTCGCAACATTTAAGACGTTTAGCGCCCCACCAAGGTTGTTTTGGTAATACTCCAGTGGCTTTTCACACGACTCTCCAACAGCCTTAAATGCAGCAAAGTGGATGACGGCATCGATGTCATTTTCGTCAAAAATTTTGTTCATCGCCGCTTCATCAAGCACGTTCTCTTTATAAAATTTCAGGCGGTCGTCATCCTCATCAAAACCTGCAATCTGCCTAATCCTGTCAAGAGCGACGATGTTCGCATTGCTCAAATCATCAACAACAACGACTCTAAATCCCTGATCTAAAAGTTCAACAACGGTGTGCGACCCAATAAATCCAGCCCCACCTGTCACCAAGATCGTTAACTCTTCAGCCTTTTTATTTAAAGTTTTGTTCATTT
>CAVAWT010000040.1:0-13878 GCA_963592435.1 Oribacterium sp.
AAAAACCCCCTCACAACTTCTAAACACGTCGTGAGAGGGCACACAATCAATTCTAAGACCCACTTTTACATTTTTTTGATTACCTATACAGCCTACCTAATTTTAAAGCCTTAAAATGGATGGTTTGTAAATTACAGGGTGTAAATTAGGGGAGAGAAAAAAAAAATTAAACTTTTTTAAATTCTCGTTACACTGTAACGATTTTATGTTATAATTATAAATGTCGAAAGACATAAGACATAAATTTAAACAAGGAGTTAACATGAGCAGAGTAATTTACAATCAAGCAGGCTATGTTGGATGTTCAATGAGTGAGAATGCACGCCGTGCTTACGAAACAGGTGAAATGCCAATCTCAAAATGGACTAAAAAAGCAATCATTGAGCGAATTGTTGAAGAAGTAAACAACTATGATTATGATGTCAATCTTGACATTGTGAAACAAATGAGCAAATTGTTTCTTCAAAAGTATGCAATTCACTGGAGCAGTTGGCATCACACTGGCAAATTTGCACGCGAAACAGACTTTTACGAATTAGATGAGGATTTTCTCGAAGATTTTGCTTTTTATAAAAAAAGAATGGGAAGAATTAAATAATTAATTAATTAATGAAAGGAAAACTACTACTATGAACGCAAAAGCATTTAAAACTCTATCAAATTTATATGATTATATAGATGACGAAACTGTTGTTATTTTTCAACCAAATAAAAAAATAATTCAAGATTATGCAGAAACATTTTATCGTTTAGGTTATCAGCAAGGAAAGAAAGACACTTATAAGGTTACATCTGAAATTATCAAAGAAATAAAATAACACTTAAGTATGAAAGGAAACGAAAATGGAATTAAAAGAAACAGCATCATTAATGACTAGCAAGAATTACAAAGATAGATTTGTAGCAGAATATGCACAAACTGAAAAACGAAACGACAGCCTAGTTTCACTAATATATAATTACAAACAAGGCAAATTAGATTTCGAGCCTGATTGTCCTATTAGTTTACTTGAAGCTCAAAGTTATGTAATGGAGTGCTATTTAGCGGTTTTAAGAATTAGAGCAGAAATTGAAAACGTTAATTTAGAAAGGGTTTATAAATGACATTAACACAACGAGAAGCATTTGCTCGCACGATGGAGCACCTATGCACACATGAAATTCACGGCTATACGCAGGGTAATCGCTGGGGAAATGGCATAAAAGAAACGGTAGATTTAGGAGACGGTGTAAGTGTTGAAGTTATGCAAGGTGATCGCGACTGTTCAAGTGCTATCATTAGCGCATTAAACGCTGTTGGTGTTGACACAAACGACGCGACTTACACTGGTAACATGAAGCTCAACATCCTAAATTCTGGTCTGTTTGAATGGAAAGGAATGAGCTTTATAGCTCAGCGCAGTGACATCTATTTAAACGAACAATGTCATACTGCTATGTGCACTAGTGCAGAGCCAGACATGCTAGCAGAATTTAGCATTAGCGAAAATGGAACAGCTTATGGCAATGAGGGCGACCAGACAGGCAATGAGAGTCATATACGCTCCTATTATAATTATCCTTGGGACGGCATCCTGCACTGGAAAAGTGACGGTGCAATGCTTGGTGAGCAATTAAAACATGAAGTAACGTGTGTTGAAAATGCTGTTTATAGACTATATAATCCAAACAATAGTTTTCACATGTTCACTGCAAATTATGATGAAGCGCAAAGCTTAAGCGACGCAGGCTGGATTGACGAAGGTGTTGGCTGGAAAAGTGGAAATGAACACAATGTATATAGACTTTATAACTCTAATAACAGCGACCATTTGTTTACTGTTTCATTATATGAAGTTGTTCATTCTGTTTTAGCAGGCTGGAAACTTGAAGGTGTCGCATTTAAAACAGGAAACAACTATGAAGTTTTTAGATTATATAATCCTTATACTGAAGAACATTTCTATACTGTTGACGAAATTGAATGGCAGAGCCTTAAAAATGCAGGTTGGAATGACGAAGGAGTAGCATTTAGCGGAGATTAATCATCTCCACTTTTCTTTTCGATGAATTCTAGGTCTACTTTGCTATTCATTGCTTTAACGTTTTCATAAACTGACATAATCTCGCAACTAATAATCATAATTGAACATAAGAGAGAAACTGGAACTGTAAAACCTAGAGCATCTTTTAAGACTGTTAAACTTTGAGCAATGTCTATTAAATTACAAAGCAAGAGAGAACCAATGAAACCCATTTTATGCATCAAGCCCTCACGCGCAATTGTGCTACTTAGAGAGTTGTTAAGGTATGCTTTAAATGTGCCTAATACTACATCAAGTAGTATGAAGAGCGTAACTAATAACCAACATGCAGTATTTATTGGCAAAGTTTGCATCCACGCGCTAATCTGTTCTAACATTCTTTAACTCACTTTCTTTAAATTGTTCTACACTTTTTGAATCTATAACTAAGCTACCATTAACTTTAACAGATTTCAACGTGCCATGAGAGCAAAGCCTAGAAATTTTCATGCGCGATACATCTAAGTATTCTGAAGCCTGTTTTAACGTCATCGTTTCTCTAAATTTAAACAATGTAGCAGGTATAGTATATGTATCATTTTCTAATACATATTCTAGTGTTACAGTGCCATTAAAAGGCGTTTCAACAATTAAATCATCATTTGTCATTTGCAAAGGTTCAATTTTTAAGCCTGTAAAAGGGTCTGTTTTTTCTATTTTTCTCATAATTCTAACTTTCTGTTTGTGTTACAATATAACAATTATACAACAACTAAAAATAAAAATAAATGAAAGGTAAAAGAATGGCAAGAGCTAAGACAAAGTCTGACGAAATTTATAATGCACGCAGACGTTACCGTCGCAAAGCCGAAAACTTAATGAAAAAAGCTGACAAAGCGACTGGAATTACTAAAGAAAGGTATCAAACTCAAGCACGCGTTAATCTTGAAAAAGCAATGGCAACATATGCAGAAGGTAGTAAACCGCGTGGGCGTATGAAAGAACTAGCAGAAGGTTTTAAACTTGGTTATGAAAGCAAAGGCAATATCGGACAATTAGTGAAAGAAAGTACTCAAGCACTTTTAACTAAAAAATTGTCTGCAAGAGAGCAATCGGCGCGTGACATTCTAAGTATTGGTAACGTCGCATCGCGATTTTACGGCGGATTGTCTGAAATTTGGACTGAAACACCTGAAACACGAAAACATCCGAATCAATCTATATTAGATTTTTTTGGTGCAAAAGACTTAATGGAAGTCATAGAGCAACTTGAAGCGTCAGGTATAAACATTTATGAACCCGAACAAAACGAAACACATTATAGAGACATGCAATTGAAGATTCAAGAAATGGTTCTAATGAGAAAACATGAGCAAGAAATTTTTTAAACCTTACAAAATCATAGGTGCATATGACAGTGAAACAACAAACATTATAGACAAAGGCAGAAAAACAGCGTTTCCTATACTTCATCAACTCGGATTAATTGACAAACCTATTGAATCTATAACGTCTGAAAACGTCGAGCAATTAGCACGCATCTACCTTTACAGACATACATTAGATTTATATGAAGCCTTAGAGCGTATAGCGAATAGTTGTTTAACTTATGTGCCTGTTATATGTTGTCATAATCTAGCGTTTGACATGTACGCGTTAGCGCCTTGGTTAAGTGAACATGAAGTAAAAGTTTTAGCAAAGTCACAAAGAAAACCTATAACGTTTACGATTCTTGATGAAAATGGTGAGCCTAGATTGGTTTTGTGGGACACGCTTATTTTTTCGCAAAAAAGCTTAGGCTACATGGGTGAAGAATGTAGCTACTCTAAATTAACTGGTGAGTGGAATTATGATTTAATACGAACACCTGACACTCCTTTAACAGACAATGAGTTAGAGTATGCAAAGCATGACATTTACGCGCTTCTAGCTTGGCTTGGTTATTGGTGCAGATTAAATCCTGACATCAAGCCTGAAGAGCTAGCTTTAAAAGTTGTTTCTAAAACTGGAATAGTTAGACGTAGGCGAATTAACCGTTATGGAAACATTAAAGGCATTAATTCAAACAAGTCTATAATTCAACATTGGAGTTTTTTAAATAACCAAAATAGATTTGCAAGCGATGATGAATTATATACTTGCATTGCTTGCACGCGCGGTGGTTTTACATTCTGTGCTAGAAATAACGCAAACAGAGTTTTCGATTTTAGAGATGATGAAGATTTAGCAGTTTATGGATTTGATGCAACAAGTCAACACCCATCGCAAATTGTGTCACATAGATATCCTGTAAAATTTGAGCAAGCAACAAGCGACGAATTGACACGTGCATTTAACATAATTAAATTACATACATTGGATGACGTTTTAAATCACTATGAGCGACCGTTTGGGGTTGCATTTTATGGAACTTTTGAATTTAAAAATTTGCGACTTAAAAAAGGTTCATTGTTTGAAAAATATGGAATTGCACCTCTTGCATCTGCACGATGCCAGAAAGAATATAAACCTGATAGTTACTCAATCGAGCAAAACCAACAAGGCGAAGAGTTTAAGCTACATATGGCAGAGCAAGGTTTTAAAGATAGAGTAACAAATGCAACATTTGCATTTGGTAAACTTGAACGCGCTGATTATGCTTGTCTTTACTTAACAGAGTTGGGCGCGTGGGAAGTGTGTCAAGCATATGATTTTGATAGCGTCAAAGGCAAAAATGGTTATATAACTCTATCTTTTGACAAACCTAGCGACATGAGCCTTGTTAGCGTTATGCAATTTTATGATGGGAAAAATGCGTTTAAGCATGCTCAAGAATGGTATTTTAACAATGAGAAAGCTGACAATGTAGACGAACTTATTAATCTGCATATACCAGAATTTGTAGTTAGAGGGATGGAAGCGCAAAATATAGATGATAGCATTGTCAAGTCAACGTATTTAGGTCTAAAAGCAGATTTAAACGCACTTTTTGGAATTGAAGCATCAAATGAGTATAGACGCGACACAGTTTTAAAAGACAATGGCATAGAGTACACTGGAGAATTTGGAATTTGTAACGCTCCAAAACAACCTAAAGCATTTTATCAATGCGGTCAACGAATCGTCGGTTGGTCTAGAATTGCGCAAATTATAGTAATGTTGTTATGTGAGCCTTACGTCGAAAACATTGTAAATGGTGATACTGACAGTGTTAAGTTTGTAGTTAAGCGCGAAAACGTTACGAAAATGAAAGATGCGTTAAAAATTATGAACAGTGCAATCGATAAAGCAAAAAATGACGTATGTTTAAGGATAAAAGAAAACTATCCACAACTATACTCTTCACTTGATGATATAGGTTACTATGTTTTAGAATTTGAAACTAAACAGTTCTGTTCTGCATGGAACAAAGCGTACTGTATACGCGAATATGACAAACGCGACAAAGAGTATCACTGTAACTTTACGCTTGCAGGTGTACCTACTTCAAGAAATTTTAAAGATAAATTAAACATTAATCAATTAGCAGATAAATTAATAAAAGATGGTTGGAGTTTTGGTCAAGTATGCGACAGATTTTTAGGTTATAACACGACTTATTCAAACGACATAACAGCCCTAAATGCACGTTCTTTTCCTGAATGGGGTTCAATTGTCACGCGCGAAGTTACAGATTATTTTGGAGAAACTTATAAGGTAGTAGAGCCTAGCGCACTTTGCTTATATTCAATGGCAAAGACTATAAATGATACTGGAGTTAAAGAGAATGAAAACAACATGCACTATGCGTTACATAATCGACCTAGCGTTTGCATAGAGCCGTGCATTATAACTTCAACTGAAATTATAGACACAAAGGAGCTTATAGATGGAGCGTAAGTATTACAATTGGGCTGAAACTTTTTCAAGACAAACAGGAACGCAGGGCGAGTTTTGTATTGTCGTAGGTGCTAAAAACATTGGTAAAACTTTTGGCATACGCAGGCAATGTATAAACGATTTTATAAAGCGCGGTGACAAATTTTGCGAGATTTGTCGAACAAAAGACGAAAAGAAACTCGTCGCGAATGGCTACTTTGACAAATTTAGCGAGTTAAACATGTTTGAAGGTTACATTTTTAAGACTAATTCTAATGAAGGCTATATAGCCAAAGAGCCAAAGCGCGACCCTGAATCTAAAAACTATATAACAAAGCCAGAATGGCAATTGTGTTGTTATTTTGTTTCGCTTACAACTTTTCAAACTGAGAAAAAACGCACTTATAGTGGCATTAAACGTTTTATATTTGACGAAGCTGTAATTGACAGAAAAGATAGGTATCATCGCTATTTAAAAAATGAGTATCTTATCTTAGCAAACATCTTAGATAGTATAACTAGACAACAGCCAAATGGTGAACAGTATCGAGTCTATATTTTAGGTAACGCGTGCGATTTGACTTGTCCTTATATGCGACATTTAGGTATAAACCATATACCCGAATTTGGTTATAGTTTCTGGAATGATAAACATACACTATTACATTATGTGCGACCTTGGGACGCTGAAACTATGAAAGCTCAAACTTTAGTAGGACGCATGTTAAATGGAATGGATGAAGCAGAAATGGTATATGGCAATGTTTTTAATATAGATGACACTGGAGACATTGAGAAGAAAACATCTAATTCTAAATTTGCATTTGCGATTAAATACTCTAACTCTGAATTTGCAATTTGGTTTGATTACTCGAAAGGCAAAGCATATGTTTTAGGTAAACTACCGAAAGATGCGAAGCCAATTTTCGCACTTACTAAAAGAGATAGCACAATTGATTATCAAGCAGTAGAACGAACGAGTGATTACTTAAAATCATTAAATAAATTTTTCTATGCAGGAATGCTTCGTTATGATAGCCCTGTAACGCGTGAATTGTTTCTAAATGTGCTAGATTTTTTAGGTGTTCGTTAACATAATTGAAACATTTTATAAATTTTATAAATTTTCGTTACATCATAACGATTTTATGTTATAATAATAAATGTCGAAAGACATAAAGCAAAGCAAAAGAAGAAAGGCAAATTATGGATACTAGATTAAAGATGGTAACAGAACATGACGTTATAAAAGCGTTTTCACACGTCATTGACAAAACGAAAGCAAAGAAACTAAAAGAATATGAAAATGGATTTTTCGTTGATTGCTTACACATTACGAAAGAGCGAATCGAATTTACAAATTGCTACTTCATTGTTTTTTATAATTTTTCTCAAAGCGAGAAAGAAATGAATGAAGAAGCAGGCTTGTTTGAAGTGCAAGATGAGTATAACGTTAGACTTGCAGATTTTGAAACTTTTAAAAATGATAAAGTTTTTGAAAATACGTTTTCTAAAATGCAGTTTGAGAAACTGCCGAATGTAGAAAAAATTATACAAGGAACTAATATAGATGGAAATTGTGCAAGCTTCGATGTTGACTATATTATGAATTATTTAAAGTTTTGCAAAGCTTTAAAAATTAAAGACAAACCTGTTACTTTTAATCTTGCAAAAGGTAAAAATCCTAGCAGGCTTGACTATGAGCAAACAGCGTTTTATGTAATGCCTGTATATAGAGAGGAGGTGAGAAGTGCTACCGCGTGAGATGACATTTAATCTTTTGCAAAAGCGCAATGTGAAAGAGCCTTGGTGTTTAGTCATGACATTAAAACAACATAAGAAGCGCATTCGTGCAGATTGTGAAATTGTCGCAGAATGGGTGCCAAATACTTCTAAGTTGTTTAAGTTAAGTGATATATCTGTTTCATATAACAAACAGCTAATTAATTACTTAACTACAATTTTTGAAAGTTATAAACATCCACTCAATGATGAAGACATCGAACAAATCAATGAAGAGTTAAATTTTCAAAAGAATTATTTAAAATCGAACAAACGAAAGGAATTTGAAAATGACTAACGAAATTACAACAACTGAGCAAATTACAGCAATGAACATTACGTCGCAGAGTGCAGGTCAAATGGTGACATCTTTTAAAGGTGATCCGACAGATCGTGCTATGAGCGTTAAGATTTTCAACGCTCTTAATAATCCTACTGAAAAGATTTCTGCACACATCAACGAAGAGATTGAAGTTGAAAATTACTTAGTAGAAATGGCGCAAATCGCAGATACTGATGCATATGGTAACGAACTTGATACATTCTCTGTAGTGCCACGCGTTGTTTTAGTAACGCCTGAAGGTGTTTCTTATCAAGCAGTCTCTTTTGGAATGGCAAACGTTGTAAGAAATATAATTGCTGTTTGTGGAGATGCACCTTGGAAACCAGCTGTAAAACTTAAAATCAAGCAACAGCCGACTAAAAAAGGCTCAATGCTTACAGCAGACATGATTGGTTAAACAATGTTTAAACAATGTTTAAACACATAGTCATATACTGGGCTTATGACTATGTGTTATACTATATATAGCGAAAGTTCATAACTTGGAAATTTGCGTAGAACTGGAATTGCGCTCTTTGATTAGAGACCAGCGCGCGACTGTAAAGCAAGCAGAATTTTCAAATGTGAAACCTTTTGCTACTTCTTTTGCATGACCCACCTAAACTAAAAAGTTATAGGTGGGTTTACTACTATATGAAAGGATTTTAAAATGACTGAAGAAATTAAAACAGAAGATGTTTCACGTGAAACAAATGAATATGATACAATAACGAATGAAGATGTTGTTGAAACTGACGCAGGCATTAGAAAGCCAGAAGACACGTTAGTAGCTTATGAAGCGCTGTTTGAGAAACAGAAACAAGAATTAGACAATCAAATTAAACTCAACAACAACTTACAGAAACAAATTAACATTCTAATGAGAAATGGTGCAAGTGTCACTGAAACGAAAGAAACTATAAACGAAGATGTTTCACGTGAAACAAATGAAATAAATGAAATAAATGAAGATTATGTTAGTTTGTCCGAAATTGGTAAAGAAATTGGTAAACGTGATTATGCAAATCACAATTTAAAAGAAAAGTAGGTGATTTAAAATGGCTGTAAAAAATAGCACGATTATGGAGAAAGCTTGGCTTGAAGCGTCAAACGATTTTCAACAGCGTATCCCTAATCCCTCAATTAGCGGTTATCAAGCAACAGTGAATGCACTCTTTGACCCTTATAACGGTCAATTTATAAATGAGTTTGCAAACATGCTTGTTGGTATGATGGGAACTTATGTTGAAGGTAAATTGTTTGAAAACCCTTTGCGTGAACTTAAAAAACCAGCATCAACTTTTGGTAACACCGAAAGACACGTCGCTGTTAAATACTTAAAAGCACATGCACCTAAAGTTGATGATGAAACACTTTTAAAACTTGAAAAGCCTGAGTTTGTTGAATGGTTTTATTCTGTTAATCAACATAGACGTTATGAGTTTTCGTGGAATAGATACGAGTTACAGCGCGTTTTTTCAAATGCAGATGCTTATGGGTATGACGAGCTTTTAGCTTCAACGCTTGACCAGCAAATTTCATCTGACAATTATGATGAAATGACAAGCATGATTCAAGCGTTTGCAGTTGCTGATGCAACTGATGGATATAATTTGTATCGTTCACAAATTAGCTCAGCTCCAACAACGAAAGAACTAGGTCAAGAATTACTTGTTAAAATTCGCACGGATGCGGGACAAATGCAATTTCCATCAATGCGTTATAATCAAATCGATGTGCCTGTTTTTGAAAGTCCATCAACATTGATTTTGTGGGTAACGCCTGAAGTTGATGCACAACTTGACGTTTACGCGCTTGCTGACTTGTTTCACGTTGAACGTGCTGAAGTCAATTTTAGAAAAGTCATCATCCCTGAATTTCCGATTGCAAATGTTTATGCAGCACTTACAAGTGAAGATTTTGTTTTTTGTCGCGATGTATGGTATGGAGTAGAGCCTCCGTTTTATAATCCAGCGAATAGGTCTTATAAGTATTATCTTTTCCATGACCAAATGATAGGTGTAAATCCATGTGCAAATTGTGTTTTATATACAACTGACGCATCAACAACAATCCCGACAATTAAAATGTCAATTGATGGAATGGAATTTACTACTACAAGTGGTAACGTTGAAGTTGGAGGAACACTAGATGTTGGGCAATACCTCAATTTGACAGGAACAGTTACACCTGAAAACACTTCAATTAAAGTAGAGCCTCAAAGTGCAACTTATACTGTTTCTGCAAAACGTGGAGATGATGCAATTGAGCTAAACTCTCGCACTTATGTTGACAATGCAGGTGTGTTGCATGTTCAACGACGCAACATCAAAGCAGGTGACTTAATCACTGTTACTGCAACAAGCGATTATGTTAATCCAAGTGGAGCTACTGAAATATACACTGCAACATTTACTGCTACTGTTGTTGAAGCTGAAGCTGAGGGAGCGAAAGAAAGTTTTGTTTCTGAAAATTCTAATCTAGTTTACACTGCAAGTGGAGATGAAGTAGTTTATAATAAGTAAGAGTTACTCTTTCATTGTTAACTCCTTTTAAGATTACGTCTCGTTTTTCTGCAGGTGCAACGAGACGTTTTCTTTTTCTTATGTTATAATAGTAACTGCATTACATGCACTTCCTGGATTAAACCGCACCATTGGTCGATGGTGCGGTTTTTTATGTTATAATCAACATATTATGAAGCAACCAAATTTTAAACACCTTGGAGAAAAAGGTTTTCCACACGCGCAAAATGTGGACGTATATAAATACGAAAACAACATTGATTATGAACGTTTTAACTATGACCAAATGAAGCTTACTATATGTAGCGTGCCTTGGGACATGGGTGAAGCACATATAGGTAATAGAACAATTGATGGTGTAGGTAATGTTGTTTATTTTGAAAACAAAAACGCACGTGACAAATGGTTTAATTCGATTTCTGATAGTGATTGTTTTAGATGGACCACTAAATTTAAAGAGCTACATTCTGACAATTCTGTCACAGTGCCATTGCCATTTGATATTGTAGCTAAGTATAACTATGTCTTCGTTGAATATACAATGTTTGCAAACGATGACTCACTTTTAGAGTATGAATCAAGTACAGGTGTTCGTAAATGGTGTTACTTCATTAGAAATGCTGAATTTGTCGCTCCGAATACTTCAAGATTAGAGATTATGCCTGACAATTGGCAAACGTTTATATACGATTTTGACTTGACAGGTATGATTTTAGAGCGCGGGCATGCTCCTATGTTTGCTATGCAAACAGACGAATACTTAAAAAACCCACTTCAAAATTGCTCATATCTCTTGACTGAAGACGTTAATTTTGGTGAGTTACAGAAAGTTACACACACTGCAACAACGCCTCTTAATTCGCAAAATATGAAGGCGTGTATCGTCACGTCAGGCAACATTTTAGGTGATTGGTCTGATAATGTGCCAGCGCCAGCAATTAATCTTATAAGCGGTGTCCCAGCTCCTCAAATTTTTTGCTGTAACACTGAAAATTTATATAATGTTTTAAACACTTTAAACAAAGACAAACCGCAATTTAAACAGACTATAAAAGCGATTTTCTTTATAAGCTCTGATTTCCTAACTTTAGGTCAAAGTTTCTCAATTGGTGATTATGCTTGCAACATTATTAACAACAACACATCGCAAATCAACAAGTCGCTTTATAAATTTAATAAAAGCGATTGGGGTTATAGCGACAAATACAAGAACCTTGCTAAATTGTATACTTTTCCGTATTCTGCACTTGAAGTTACAGATGAAAATGGAGATAGCACTCTAATTAAAATTGAAGGTACAAACGCTAATTTATCAATTGATGTAGTAGCAAATTTAGTATTTCCTGCACTTAATTTACAGAGTGTCATTAAAGGCGTTGGTGGAAATAGTGAAGTTTCTGTTAAGTTTTCAAATGTGAGTGAGAAAACTTTTAAAACTTCGGGGCGTTGGTATAACTTAGTTAAAGATTGGGAGATCCCTACTTTTAGCGTATTTTTAGATGCTTACAACGATTACTTAGTTAACAACAAATTTAATCTTGCACAAAGAAAAACAGATGCAGAAGTTGCAAAACGTATAGCTTATAGAAATGCAAGCAATGCTAAAACTGTTAGTTATAGAAGTGCTGAAACTGGAAAATCTAATCAACAAACAGAAGCAACTTCTGTTAAAGACAATTCAAATCGAAGTGCATCAACTAGCAAATCTAACTCTGACTCACAAGCAACAACTGCTAGAGAAAATGCTTATACAGTAGCGAGTGCATCTAAGAGTTGCGAGTATGCAGGCGCAAACAACACAATTGACAATGCAAGTGCACAAACTACTTGCAACGAAACTAACTTGACTAAAGGTGTTGAAGCAAGCGTTAGTGATTGCAATTTGTCAAATTCTTTAGCTCAAGCTTTGCAAGGATGGGATGCAGGTTATACGCGCAACACAACAAATGCAGAAAATGATGCATCAATTCAAACGGCCGCAGTAAGTGCGGCAGGCTCTGTTGTTGGTGGAGCTGTAAGTGGAGCAATTAGTGGATCAAGTGCAGGAGCTGTTGGAGCTGTTGCAGGTGCGATTGGAGGTCTTGTTAGTGGCGGAATTAGTGCGGCCACGACTGGAGCTACTACTGCAATTGCAACAAATTTAGCAACAACGCAGGCAGAACTTGTTATAGGAAATTCGCAAGATAAAACAACTGCAACAATTAATAACAACAATGAAAGAACTGCAACATCTAACAACGCGAAAATCGGACAAAAAGATGCGACAAATATAATGATTACAACAAGTGCATCTAACACTGCATCAACGCAAAAAGGCAATGCTGATACAACTTATAATGCAACAACTAGCACTGCATCAAACACTGAAAGTATGCAAAAAAGCTGTAATTCAAACAGTTATGACACTGACATTAACAACGCAACAAACATTTATAATACTTCAATTACAACATCGAACAATACTTATAACACTTCAATTAAAAATGCTGATGACACTTATAGCACTGCAATTGCGAATGCTGATGATGTTTATAACAATTCACTTGCTAAAATTGAAAGTGACAAAAAACAAGCAAAACTAAAAGCGCCTATTGAGTATGGTTCAACTTCAAATTGCAACAGTGCAACAACAAAACCACAAGCGTTATATGCAAATGTTGTTACGCAGAGTGCAGGTGCTATAAAGCAAGCAGGTGATGAGTTTTTGCGTTATGGTTATGCTTTAGATGCGCAATGGGAGTTTGATGGCAACTGGAACGTCGGAAAACATTTTACATATTGGAAATTACGCGATTATTGGGTAAAAGCAAACAATTTTCAAGATTACTATCAAGACGCACTTCGATTCTTTTTAATGGGAGGCGTTACTGTCTGGAGAAAGCCTGAAGACATAGGAAGCGTGAGTATATATGACAACTACTGAGACAATTACTAATGAACGTTCACTTGATGAACTTTTAAATTTAACTTATGCTGAAATGACAGACGATGAAATTGAGCGTGTCGTTGACTATCGCGCTCAAATTAAAGCGCGTGATACTATATATAGTCAAACATTGAAAAGTATTAACGAAACAGGGCAAATGTTGTATAATGAAGCAAAGATGCAAAGAGAGCAAGCTGAAAATTCGCAAAATACGCTTTTAGAATTAAGTTTAAAAAGGTTATCGCAATATGAGTAAGAAAAGAAATAGAGGTCGCGAAGGGTCGCCTTACTATTGGCAGACTGACGATTATAACGCATTGTGTTATAACGTCAATGTGTCAATGTTACTTTCAATTGCCGTTAATCGTTTTCGATGGGTGGGATTACCTGAAACGTGTGACCCACGATTTTTAGAAATGCAACTACATAAAAATGGAATTGCTACAATTTGTCATACTGAAGACATGCCAGATGTATGGCTTA
>CAVAWT010000041.1:0-11341 GCA_963592435.1 Oribacterium sp.
GCCATGAATGAAAACAACCTCTATACTGGTAAAAGATTCATGGCAGCCATCGTAACTGCGCTAATAATCCAGCAACCTGCCATAGTCATTCCACTCGCCATACATGTTGCCTGCCTTAGTTTCTTTAATGAGGCGAGAAAGCATGCGCTCGTATGCTGCTTTGTCCCTGTTTTTGTAAAACGCGATGTTGTAGGCCTTAATTCGCTGATATAGTGGCGGCAACTTCTTAAACTTGGAGTAGACACGTGCCTGCTTAAGAGCAGTTTCAATTTCTGGATCAATCACAAAACCTTTCAAACTCATGTCAGGAAGGACTGCTCTGCCTAAATCTGTCATTAAACCGAGCTTTTCAAGTCGCCTAACTCGTTCCTTGTTAAGTTCCGTCCACCTGCTTCCCTTACGCCTAGGTGAAAATCTTTGAAGGGACCTTCCATCAATTTTCTTGAAAGTTGAGTCAATCCAGCCAAAACACAGAGCTTCTTCAACTGCATCGAGGTAATAAAGTTGATCGTCACCCTTAGGTTTCCCTCTTTTGCCTTCAACCCAACACTCATTTTCAGAATCTGCATGCTCCGCCAGCCACTCACGGAACTCATGCCTGTTTGAAACTTCGAGTATGTTTTCAGGGTTTTGGAGGGACATGGGGCACGCAATTTATAATACAAGACAAAACAGGCCTAAACAGACGTTAATGCTGGTCTGCCTGCCACTCGCGCTGTGGACGCATAATCGTCTATACTGTCGACCGTGACAAGTGTTTCTCCAACATTTCTCTTGGCTTTAAGTTTCCCTGCAGTTATCAACTGCGACACCCTACTTGGAGTTACATTCAAAATTCTTGAAGCCTCAGACGCTGTAACCGACGGTTCTTTTAAAGTGTATTCATTAGGCGTGACTGCCACATAGACAACCTCACCATCACAAGCCGTTACTTTGGTTGGTTCAGGCACATCCATTCCGCATTCAAGCATTGAAGCAATGTGCGTTTCAAGCCCATCAGATATGCTTTCGATCGTTCCATTAAACGTGTTGCCCTGCCCGAAGCACCCTTCTAAGTCGGGCACTTCAGCCCAGTATTGCCCTTTATCGTCTTTTCTTATCACTGTTCCAAATGTGTACATTACGCTATCTCCTATTATGTTCGTTTGCAAAAAGGTTACTTCCACCCCGCCATTTTAGCGATCTTGTTATAAATCGGCTTGGACATCTCTTTCTTTCCTGTGTCTATTGTTATTAGACAAGGTTCATCATCTTTTCGAAAATTAACATGGTCACCTTTCCCCTGTCGCTCATTCCAACCATCCTGCCTTAACTGCTGCATAACTTTCTTTGTTTCTCTATTTTCTGACATTCAATACCTTTCCCTCACAATTTATAGAAATTATAAACTATTTAGGATTATCTGTCAAGAAAAATTCTAAAGTATTTATAAATTATCTCCAGGAGTGATTCCACACATATCAAGAAAAACGAGTCCTAACTTCTAATAAAGACACAGTCGAGGAATTGAAAACTTACTCAAACATCTCAGCAAAATTGAGATCGTAGAGCCACTGCTTGTACCAGTTTAAAATTGTTTCGTCGTTGAAATATGGCGTCTTCTTTTGTAAGTAATCATCAAAATAATGGCGTTCTTGGTCGAGTTCCCAAAGCATCCCATCGCTCATATCCCTATGCGAGCGAATTGCATCGTCTAACTGGGAATAGACCTGATAATTCTTTTCAAAACCTGGCGTTCCTTTGCTTTCAATAACGCGTTTAGCAACAAGGGCAATAACCATCAAACACATGTAAATGTTGTTTTTATTAAAAACCGCGCCTCGTTGTTCCGCCATGTTGCTTAGATTATTCATGGGTAAATTGTAACACGTTATTGTTGTCCAGTTAACTGGGCATCTTCAGCCGAGGCTTAGATAATTCTTTTGACTCAGCACCAAATAATTGGATTCTGTACCTCAATTGATGCCACCAAAAGTCTTCGCAGTGCCTCTAAAGTATATCTTTCTGTGCTGTGATAATAGAGATTTATGGCAGGTTCTGTCCAGAATTCATAGCGCTTGCATTTATTATCATCATAATCCACACACAAGAGATGCTGAAGTTCAAACCCCTCATCTTTATCAAGAAACTCGATTATCGCCTTGCCATCTTTCAGTGAATAAAAAGTCTCAATAAAATGCGAAGAGGTTCTGTTTTCTGGCACGTGTTGAAAAACAACCTTATCCTGAACCAAATCGATATGGTAGCCACCACAATATAGCAACCAAGATGAATGAACCTGATCGCACCATTCTACATCAATTGCCTCTGGGTCGACCTCGCCTTCAACATGCAATTTCTCATTAGGAGGGTCTGAATAATCAGGCATTAAATTCTGTAGCTTTTTCCTTTTAAGCACCCAGCCATCTAAATTTTTGAATCTTTCAATTAAATCGTCGAGTTCCTTCAAAGTAGGTTCCGCCAGTTCAACTGGGTAATGACCACCATTCCCCTTAGGCAACATATTTGTTAACAAAGGGTACTTTTCTTCACCACCAGAATTATCCACGAGGGCCCTAAAACAGGCTGTACCGCATATATTTCCGACCCTCTCAGTGCAAACTTTACCCCATTCATGCACACACGGTTTATCAAGCCATTCACGAAAAGAATGAATTAAATCATTATACTTATCATAATATTCATCAAGCCCCAACTCTTCACTTGCTTTGTCCAAGGTTTTTGAAAATAGATAACCTTCCTCATCAATATATAAATCTTCGTAAGGGATAGGTCCAGGATTCAGCTTCTTTTCTTCAAAGCATCTGCATCTAACGTGTGCGTCAAGACCCATGCTACCTCCTCCAGTAATCAATTCAACATTTTTACGCTATAGTTACACTAAAAAATTCTTCAAGGGGGTTATACCGTCGCTTTCAAGCACCCAATCTACTTTTCCGTTGCTTGAGTTTCCAATGACAAACGAAGATGCAGCAGAAGCTGAGCAGAAATCAACATCACAACCAAGAGTTTCAATCGAAGTGGCGTTATTAAATAATTCTTTTCTCCTCCTAAAAGCATCACCTGTTACAGAATCGGCCGTATGACGCATGTCAATTTCACTACCGTCAAGGACAATAAATTTACCATCATCGGGCGCATACCTTAAGCGTGCATTAAGTCCGTTTCTCTTAATTTTGAAAATGCGTTCATGAGCGGAACCAGAACAAGAAATTACATTCTGATATATGTTAATGTCACAAGTTTGCAGAAGAAAATCGATCTCGTCCTTATAATCTGAAATTTTAATTTTGTCTAAAGAATTGGTGATTGAATGGTTGTCCTGTGAATTATCGCAAACAAAACTCTTGTTCTTCTTTAAAAGGTTGATATACGTTTGTTCAAGCCCATTAAAAACATTTCCACTAACTGGGGTTGCAAAGTTTAGTGTTAATAAGAAACAGTATTTGAACCAATTTTTAGAGCTTTTGTGACAGTGAGTGACGATGCGTTCAATCCCAACTTGGGTCTGCCCAATATAAATTTTCTCGATTCTATTTCCATTAAATCTCAACAAAAAATAAATTCCTTGTTGGCCTATATTGTCCTGCTTCTTTATTTCTGGAAGGTCATCTCTGTTGAAATAGAATGCCCTAAAAAATCCTTTATTTGATGTTACTATCTTGGAACCCTCAAATGTTCCATCGATTAGTTCTACAGTATACGAGCGTCGCTGACTACACATTAGTGCTCCTTAAAAAAATTATTAGTAATCATGTGAAAAATTATAAACCAACTTCAACACCGCACCTTCCTGTTACAATTATGAAATAAGTAAACATTGCCCACAAGAAAGAGAATTTGAGTACACGAAAACAAACCTAACATGCAAACATTAGAAAAATTCAGTTCATTTTTTGGAAAGTTTATGGCGCTTATTGTGCTTGGAGTTGCGGCGTTGGCGTTGTTTGTGCCAAGCAGTTGCCTGTGGATTCAGACAAGCTGGGTGAATTATTTGCTGATGATTGTTATGTTTGGCATGGGATTGACGCTGAAATTGGAGGACTTCAAGCTAATTTTCACGCGGCCTAAAGACATTATAATTGGATGCGTTGCACAGTTTACAATTATGCCAACGTTAGCTTTCTTACTTGGCAAACTTTTTGGTTTGGACGCTGCCTTACTTGCAGGCGTTATTCTTGTTGGAACTTGCCCAGGTGGAACGTCCAGCAATGTTATCACCTACCTCTCAAAAGGCGATGTCGCTCTGTCCGTAGGAATGACCAGCGTGAACACACTGCTTGCTCCCCTGCTTACCCCAGCAATAACATATCTGTTGCTTCGCACCACAGTTACCGTTGACGCAATGGCAATGTTTATTTCAATTATTCAGGTGGTAATTGTCCCAATTGTTCTTGGATTCATAATCAACAAATTTCTCGCAGAAAAAACGGAAAAACTTGTCACGGTTTTGCCTTCTGTTTCTGTGACTGCAATTTGTTTAATTGTTGCTGCAGTTGTGTCTCACAACTCTGAAAAGATATTCTCAACTGGTCTTGTTGTTTTCGTCGTCGTCATTCTTCATAATTTGTTAGGTTATGCATGCGCCTTTGGAGTGGGTAAGTTGTTACACATGGGTGTTCCAAAAACTAAGGCGCTTTCAATTGAAGTTGGCATGCAGAATTCTGGCCTTGCCACTTCCCTTGCGACAACCGCTTTCCCCGACCTTTCAATGGCAACGGTGCCAGGCGCAATCTTTTCAGTGTGGCACAACATTTCTGGTGCCATTCTTGCAAACATCTACACGCATTGGAAAGAATAAGAGAGCTGAGACCTTCCCCTCTTTTTACTGCTCAAAGTCAACGTCTTTGCTTTCGCGGAAGAAAAGAAGAGCGATTAAGGCGATGGCAGCCATGCCACCCATGTACCAACCAAGTGCTTGAATTCCAAAGTTCATAACAAGCGCAGATGCTATTGTTGGAGCAAATGCGCCTCCAGCGATTGCCGCCAAATTGTAGCTCAAACCCGCACCAGAATAGCGGACCTTAGCTGGGAAAAGTTCAGGAAGATAGCTTCCGCATGGTCCAAAAATTGTTCCCATGCAACAAAATCCAATGCACAAAAACAGCATAACAAGAATAACGCTGTGTTGACTAAGCAACGTTGGAGCAATGAATGAAAACACCAATGTGCAGGCATTTCCTACCAAAAGTAACGGCTTTCTGCCGAAGCGATCGGCCCCCAAACAACCAACGAGCACAAAACCTGCGAAGAAAAACACAGACACCAACTGCATTCCTAAGTATTCCTGTTGAGCAAACCCAAGCGTTTGAACGCCGTAGGAAAGCGACCAAGTGCCCAAAACATAGAAAAGCGTATATGTGATTGACATTATGGCAGTTCCAAGGACAACACGGCGCCAGTGGTGACATAAGTCGCGCAAAGGCGTTTTCGTCGTTCTGTTTTCAGCTTCCGCTTTTTGAAAAACAGGAGTTTCGCTCATACGAGCGCGAACAACAAGCCCCACAACAACAAGCAAGCAGGAAAGCAGAAATGGAATACGCCAGCCCCATGCAACCATAGCTTCTTGGCTTAACACAACGTCAAGCAAAAGGTTAATGCCATAGGCGCAGAAAAATCCGATTGGCGCCCCAAGGTTAGGAAAACTGCCGTATAGAGCGCGTTTTTCTGCTGGAGCATTTTCTGTGGCAACAAGGGCAGCACCCGACCACTCTCCAGCTAAACCAAGCCCTTGGCATGCTCGGCAAGCACACAGAAGCACCACTGAAATTGGACCCAAAACATCGTATCCTGGCAAGAGCCCAACACAGAAAGTTGAAATTCCCATTAACAATAATGCTGCAACGAGAGTCTTTTTTCTGCCTAATATGTCACCGAAATGTCCGAAGAGAAGACTGCCAAAAGGACGAGCAAGAAAACTAACTGAGAACGTTATAAAGGCCAGAAGCGTTGCCAAAAACGGGTCAGATTTTGCAACATCGGTAAAGAAAACGAAGCCGAAATAGCTTGCAGCCGCAATGGAGTAGCAATAGTTGTCGTAAAACTCAATGGCAGTGCCAATCATGGATGCAACCATAACTTCAGTGGCTGAATCACGCTTAATTTGCACTCCTTGCTTGCTGTTACAAGTTTGCTCAATGCTACTTGACATATTTGCGTTACTCCTCTTCTTTAAAGTGTTCCTGCGCAATTTTGGCAGTGGCTGTTGCGTCTTTTGCATAGAAATCTGCGTTAATCTTTTTCGCGTAATCTTCCGTTAGAACTGCTCCACCAACGATGACCTTACAGTTGTCCAGTTCGCTGTGAAGAATTTCGATTGTCTCCTTCATGGAAAGAACAGTTGTTGTCATTAGTGCAGAGAGGCCAACCAGCGTGACATTTTCACTGCGCGCTGTGTCAAGAATTACTTGCGGAGGAACATCTTTGCCTAAATCAATAACGTCAAAACCGTAGTTTTCCAAAACCATTTTCACAATGTTTTTGCCGATGTCGTGAATGTCGCCTTGCACCGTCGCAAGGATAATTTTCTTTGAGTCAGAAGTGTTTGAAATATTTTTTTCAGACGATTTCTTGATAACATCAAAGCCTGCTTTCGCTGCCTGCGATGAAGCCATAAGTTGTGGTAAAAAGAACTCATCGTTTTCGTATTTCTCACCAACAATGTCAAGGGCAGGTATGAACAAATTGTTAATGACGTCAAGTGGCTGACGCTCTTTTAGCAGTTCTTCCGTTGCTGAAGCCACAGCATCCTTTTGCCCCGTAAGGATAAACTCGACAACGCTCGACTCAGCGTCTAATTTAGTGCTTTTAGGGTTTTCCTCAACTTTACTTTCAGCTCCACCGTATGCTTTTATAAACTGTTCAGCGTTTTTATCTTGACCATTCAAAACCTTGAAAGCACTAATTGTGTCCGCGTAACTGGCCGATTTAGGGTTGATGATGGCCATATCAAGTCCACATCCAAATGCTGCAGCCAAAAATGTTGAATTTATTAAGCTACGCTCAGGCAAACCAAAGCTGATATTTGAAACACCGAGAGATGTTTTAACGCCAAGTTCGTTTTTGATTAACGTTATACACTTTAGAATCTCTCCTGTTTCATCTTGGTTTGTTGAACATGCCATTGCTAAGCAGTCAATAACAACATCTTCTCTTGCAAGCCCAGCATCTAATGCACGCTCAACAATACGTTTCGCAATTTCAAAGCGACCTTCAGCGGTGCTTGGGATTCCATCTTCATCTAATGTGAGACCAATAACGGCACAACCGTAATGTTTGGCCACCTTAAGCACTGTTCTTAAGCTTTCTTCCTTCCCGTTAACACTGTTGATGAGCGGTTTTCCTGCGTAACTTCTCACAGATTTTTCAACTGCTTCAACGTCAGAAGAATCGATGACCAAAGGAAGGGATGTTGATTCAGATATCTTTTGCACTGCCTCATAAAGAACTTCTGGCTCATCAATTTGAGGCAACCCAACGTTAACGTCGAGCAAGTCTGCACCTAGTTGTTGCTGAGATATTGCTTCTGAAACCACATATTTGAAATCTCGCTCAATGAGCGCACTTTTAAGTTTAGGCTTTCCTGTTGGGTTAATTCTCTCTCCAATTGTTGCAACTTTGTTGGCATTTGCTGGCAGAACAACTGAAGTTTGCGAACTAGTTAAAACAGTCGCCTCCTCGTAACTTCTCTTAACTGGTTTCTTGCCACTTATTACTTTTGCCAACTGAGAAATGTATTCAGGAGTCGTTCCGCAACATCCTCCAATTATGCTTGCCCCACATTGCAGAATTTTCTCCATTGATGTTGCAAAACTTTCCGCGTCAACATCGTAAACTGTTTTGCCTTCTTCTTCACGCGGAAGGCCTGCGTTAGGCTGCACAATTAAAGGGCAACGAGCGCGTCTTGCCATCTCTTCTGCTTGGTCAACCAACTGATCAGGTCCCACAGAACAATTCATTCCAACAGCATTTGCCCCAAGAGATGAAAGAACTTCAGCTGCAATCAGCGGTGTGGTGCCAAAAAAAGTGCGCTTGTCTTCTTCGAACGTCATTGAAACAAAAACTGGCAACTTGCAATTTTCTTTAGCAGCAAGAAGCGCGGCTTTTGCCTCCTTTATGTCGCCAATTGTCTCAATTAAAATTATGTCGCAACCTGCTACGTCAGCTGCCTTAACTTGCTCAGCAAACAGTTCATAGGCAGCATCAAACCTTAGTTCTCCCAAAGGCTCAATGAGGCACCCTAAAGGTCCAATGTCGCCAGCAATATACCTTGCGCCAGCCTCTCTTGCACATTTTGTGGCTACCTCATACACTTCTTCTACGCTAGCAGAATTTGCAAGCTTAAGTCTGTTTGCCCCGAAAGTGTTTGTTGTTATAACTTGCGCACCAGCTTCGATGAAATTTTCGTGAATTTCCTTGATGTCGTCAGCGTGCGTTAAGTTAAGAAGTTCAGGTAGTCCGTCGTCTTTAAGAAGTTCTCGCTTCTGAAGTTGCGTGCCCATGGCGCCGTCTACCAGCAAATATTCTTCACCAAGAAGACATTTTCTTAAGAACTCATCCTTGATTTTCAGGTTCTCGAGATTTCTAGACGTGATGTTTGTATACATATTCAGAGATTACTTTGCAGACAATGCTTCAACAGCTGCTTTTGCGATGTTGGGCTTGTTCATAGTGTACACATGCAACCCATCAACTCCATTTTCTTTTAAGTCGACGAGCTGATTACATGCATATTCTATGCCCGCTTTAACAAGGCTTTCCTCGTTATCTTCATACCTTGCAAGAAGCTTAATAATTTTGCTCGGAAGAGAAGCTCCACACATAAACACCATACGTTGAATTTGGCCTTTGCTCAAAAAGGGCATTATCCCTGCGGTAATTGGCGCTTTAATTCCAGCGGCTTGCGTTTCCTCCCAGAATTTATAAAAGTAAGAATTGTCGAAGAACAACTGGGACACAAAAAAACTTGCACCTGCGTCTTCTTTCTGCTTCAGGAACTCGATGTTGTCTTTAGCACTGTCGCAATCAATGTGCCCTTCTGGGTACGCCGCTGCTCCAACGCAAAACCCAGCGTCAACTAAAAGCGGAATTAAGTCCTTTGCATACTTGAAATCGGAAGCAGCGCTATTGTCAAAAAGGTCTCCTCGAAGTGCAAGAACGTTGTCAATACCTTTCTGCTTCATCGTTTCAATTGATTCGTCAATCGAAGTTTTTGTCGCGTTTGCGCAAGTTAAATGTGCAACAGAAGGCACGTCAAACTCGGTTTGCAACATGCTTGCGATGTCGGAAGTGGCTTGCTTGTTATTAGAACCGCCAGCAGAATAAGTAACAGATATGAAATCTGGATTATATTCCACCAGAGTTACTGCAAGGTTACGCGCCTCTTCAACGCCCAATTTTCCCTTAGGCGGAAAAATCTCGATTGAGACAGGAATCTCCTGCGTACGCTTCGCATTATCAAAAATTTCTGAAATTGTTTTCATAGTGCATATAAGTATACAAAACAAAACCAGCAATTCTCGTGTTAACATATGAAACATGCTAACAAGTTACATAACATTATTAATTGTTTGTGGGCTGTTGTGTGCCTGCGGGTTTTACAAATATGTCTACTTCATTTCCATCGGCTACGGTCTTGCAATTGCGGGCGGTGCAGTGGCAATTTTTGTGCTTTATGTGCTATATCCAACGGATGCGCCGATGCTAATTCTGCTTATGCAGATGGTGCTTTTTATGACATATGGCCTGCGTCTGGCTGGTTTTCTGCTTCATCGTGAACTTAAGAGTACGTCATATAGAAAATCCGAGATCGCAAAACAAACGCTTGTTGATAAAAGCTCTCAGCGCCAACCTTTCTTAAAAGCGTTCTTTATTTGGATTGCTGTGACTTTACTTTACGTTGCACAAGTTTCTCCAATGTTGTTTCGCTCGCTGAATGGTTCGACGGATTTAGTTGTTCCAATTGTCGGAGGAATAATCTCGTTGGCAGGCATTCTGTTGGAAGCAATTGCTGACAAACAAAAAGGAATTCAGAAACAAAAACGTCCCGACATGGTGGCGTGTGAGGGGCTATACAAACTCGTCAGGCTTCCAAACTACTTCGGAGAAATCGTCTTTTGGGTTGGAGTTTTTGTTGGTGGAATTTCAACATACAACTCGCCTTTTCAGTGGATTGTAGCAATTATTGCACTCGTGTCCATTATCTATGTGATGATTGGAAGCGCCAAACGCGTTGACGCAAGGCAACTTAAAAATTACTCCAACAACGAAGAATATGTGGCCTACGCTTCCACAACTCCGATTCTCTTCCCATTTATTCCAATTTATCACTTTGCAAAAAAGGAAGAGTAGCGGCGACGTTGCTATAATTTCCACTAAAAAAGAGCCCCGAGGGGCTCTTCGTTTAACTTTGGAACAACTATAGCTCTACACTTCGTGGTTGTGAGGTAAACGAATAAAAGGTCGCGTTTGCATCTTTGAGGCAGAAAACTTCGGTGTTGCCGTCGTCGGCAGAATACATCTTTTGCAAATCAGGATAGGCGTCGAGCATGCTTTGACGCGCCTCCACCCGATCGTCCTCGATCAGTTCGCCCGAAACACGCAACCAAACACCATCCTTAAACGCGCATATCTCAGCTTTAGAATTAGCGTGCAACTGTTTTGACACATCCTTCACCTTGCCAGTTTGGATGTAGAGTTTACCCTCGAAAACGTGCGCTGTCCCAAACGGACGAACGCGAGGCTGATCTCCATCAGCAGTTGCCAAATAATAGACTTGCGCTTCTTTTAAAAACTTAACAACTTCATCCATTGCAATTCCTTTCTTTATAAAACCTGATTGAAGTAATTCTTATTATTGCAGATTTCTGAGGGTTAGTGCCAAGATAATGAGTGCAATGATTATATCCAAATATGTCCCGAAACCTCATTTAGCGCCGCTTCTTTAAAGAACATAAATACAAACATAAATACAAAAAAGCATTGCTCTACCAGCGTTTCTAATGGTCGGGTTGACAGGATTTGAACCTGCGACCCCTTGACCCCCAGTCAA
This sequence comes from Oribacterium sp., assembly GCA_963592435.1. Lineage (GTDB taxonomy): Bacteria > Actinomycetota > Coriobacteriia > Coriobacteriales > Eggerthellaceae > Phoenicibacter. The sequence continues at coordinate 11,051 of CAVAWT010000041.1, forward strand.
GTGCGCTACCAAACTGCGCCACAACCCGAAATGTAACGTATCTATTTTAACAGAAATGCGTGAAGCAAGCCTGAGCTTCTTAGGAGACTGAGGAGACTGGCTCAGACATTTTTTCGGTCGTTTTCCATGGTGTCAGACATCTTTTTCGTGAACGGAAAAAGGTGTCAGACATACCAAGTGAGGAAATCTGTGATGCAAAACCTCTGATGAAATTGAGCCGAAAATCCAAAAACCTATCGTCATTTTTTACCACTTTTTGTGAAATTAAATTAGATGTCCTTTTAGCGAGAA
>CAVAWT010000042.1:0-11026 GCA_963592435.1 Oribacterium sp.
GAAACTGCAGTGATTTTTCACGCGATGTCGCCTGCCAGAAAATCGTTCATGCAAGAGTTAGAAAGGAAAGTCAAATGAAATACAGAAATGAATTAGGACAAACAATTACCGACGAGCAACTTGATAAAATGATAGAGGATGTCGAAAATGGCGACTTTTCCAATTTTGAACCTGCATCGGAACTTGTTTATGGAACAATTGAACCCAGAAAAATTGAAAGAAGCACTGTTTGCGTCCAATTTCCAGTGCCTATGAAAACGCGTCTAAACGAAATCGCCGAACAGCACAGTTGCACAATGAGCGACCTCATTAGGGCATACACTTATGACGGCATGAAGAAGGAAGATTTACGGGCTGTTTAGCATAAAGTGCTTCGCAACGTGAATTGATCGAAACTAACGTGCAGAGGGGACGATCCACCCACAAAACCTGCTCTCAGACGGTGCGACACCCGAACTCAAAAGTTCAATGGTTTACCCCGTATACGCATCATCGGCAGGGTTCTTAAAATTCTGCTTGCTCAACCATTCCTTCTCCTGCAATTCTGGAAACACTTTAGTTTACAAATTTCGTGATCTTCTGTCTGTTTATAATATTACGTTTTCGGAAGAATTTTCAACTTTCTCAGAAATCTCGCTTGACTCTACCCTTAGGTAATAGTTTAGGATATCATTATTGTAATTGAAACCGATTTTAAGGAGCAAACATGGAATCAATTGGAGCATTAGCAATTCTCGGGGTCGCTGTGCTTTGTGAAGTTTTCGGCGACTCAATGATGAAGTTGTCAGAAGGCTTCAAAAGAAAAGCGCCGATAGCCGGCATTGTTGTTGGTTATGCAGGGGCATTTTATTTGATGTCAAAGGCGTTGGTTGACTTGCCACTCGGCTTCGCCTACGCAATGTGGACAGGCCTTGGAATTGCGCTCACGGCAGTTGTTGGTGCAATTTTTTGGAAAGAAGGCTTCAATCTAACAAAATTAGCAGGAATTGCAATCATCATTGCAGGCGTTGTTCTGATGAAAATTGGAGGATAGGAAAATGTCATTTTTGGATAAATTAGCTGAGCATCCATACATTGCGCTTGCGTGTTCAATTGTTTTAGAAACAACTGGCACAACATGCATGAAAGCATCTGATGGCTTCACAGTGCAACCATATGGCATAATCTGCGTCGTTGGAATGGCTCTTTCATTGGCTGGTCTCGTCATTGCCTTAAAAAAGCTGCCACTTGGGCTGACTTACGGAATTTGGGGTGGCGTTGGAACAGCGCTTACAACCATAATTGGAATTGTTGTTTGGGGCGACCCATTTGGTCCAATGGTTCTAATTGGCATCGTGCTCGTCATAGCTGGCATTGTTTTGCTTAATATGGGTGAAAATAAGCAGGAAAAACCTCAGCAACCATAAGAAATAACTTACTGGTATAATTCATGCTAATTGCATGAGAACACGAATTTATGAAATAGTCACTCGCCCAAAACGCGGGGATAATGCAAGTTGTCTCTATGACTTATTCATTGTCGTTGTCTCAATTCTTAGCATTGCTCCAGCGGTATTTCACGCCAACAGAATAGGCGAAAGTGCCCAGCTCACACTTGCGATCATCGACAATGTGACAGTATACATCCTGTGCTTTGACTATCTTTTAAACTGGATGACTTTCGACATCGCGAAGGGCAAACGTGGCGACTGGAAAGAGTTTTTAAAATATCCCTTCACACTCGGTGCAATCATAAACCTGCTCTCGATTTTGCCAACACTAAACCTCCTGCCAAGTGGCTTTCTGTTCCTGCGCGCACTGCGCATTGTTAGGCTATTTAGATATTCAAGGCAGCTAACAATCATCGTCAATGTTTTTGTGCAAGAAAGGAAGACACTGAGCTCGGTTTTCATCCTCGCTCTGGCCTACATTTTTGCGACAGCGCTCATCATGTTCACGTTTGAGCCAGGAACGTTTGACAATTTCATGGATGCGCTATATTGGTCAACAATCACACTAACGACAGTTGGTTTTGGAGACATCACTCCGACAAGCGACTTAGGCTACATCCTGACATCAATAACTTCAATAATGGGAATTTTTGTTTTGGCTCTTCCTGCAGGCATTATGACAGGTGGCTTTTTGCAACAACTGAGACAAAGAGAAGAGGAAGGTGACGACTATTACGCAGTAGGCTTTTTTGAAGGGATGGACTTTTCTAAATTCTGCTTTACCCCAAAAAAGTTAAAGACATACTTTAAAGAAAACCCAAGGGTGAGCCTATACATTCGATTCATCTTTGCAGGAATTGCTCTTAACTATGTGCTTTGTGCATCTTTCTCCTACCTCGAACAGCCACTTTGGCTCGACACAACTGGAACTGCACTTGTTGCTTGTGCGCTTGATCCCGCAGCAGGAATAATACTCAGCTTTATTAACAACCTAATCATAGCCGTTTACCAAGACAGCCCTCAAAACATCCTCTATTTCTCTGAAAGTGCGGTGGTGGCACTTTTGTATGGTTACCTGTTCAAGCAGGGAAAGGATGGAAAATTGCCCTACCAAAACACGGGCAAGGTGCTCCTTTCGATCATTCTCATACAAACCGCAATAACTCTCTTTCTCTCTTTCTCCTTACACGGTGGCACTTTCACGACACTCTTCGAAACCGGCTACCGCGATTTTCTCTGCGCACAGGGTGTCGATTATTACGCTGCCAGCTTTTTTGCAACCGTCTTCGACCGCGCACTTGATGCCACATCAGTCTTCGGAATTGTCGTCTTAATTTTAAGAATTCTTAAAGATAAAAACTTTGTGGCAAGAAAATGGCTGGAAGACAATTGCCCAGAAAGGCAAGACCTCAAGCGTGCAACTAATGCAAATCTTCGAAACATTGAGCGCAGAGAATCTGTTCATAACGGCATTTTGTCATATGAGAATGAAGCATTGGTTTTAAGCCGCGAGGGTTTAAGATTGATCGCAAGCGAAATGAGAAAAGAGGCGAAAAAGGCAACGGACCCAGAAGTTGCTATTAAATGTGTGAGCTCTGCTGAAACAATTTCTCTTCTCGATCGCTATAACATCAAAAATGAAAAAGAGTTCAAGGAACTGTTTTTAAATAAGATAAACAAAGATAAATCGTAGCGCAGAAAGCTACCTTACAACACAATTGGTGCCAGACAAACCTCAAAGTAGCCAACTTGCAAGCAAGCGCAAAATTTTGAAAATTTGCGCTTGCGGAGCTGTGTGCTTCTTGGTGGCCGTGGTGTGTTTGCAGGCATTTCTGCCTGCAAACACACCACTTCTGGGGATAGGCAGTGCCGACCCTGGTTTCACCTGCACAATCATGATCGTTGCAGGGGCAGCGCTGGCGGCGTGGGGTTACACACTGCGCCAGCGCTGCCCCGACCATTACATTGGCAAGCGCTTAGTGGCGATTGTTGGATTGCTCGCCTTTTGGTTAGCGATAGTTATTGTGAAATACCCATCACACTATGACCCTTTCATAATCGCCAGCTGGTATGCCTACTACATCCCCATGCTTGCAATTCCGACGTTGCTCTTCTCATGTGCCCTTCGCGCCGCAACTTTTGAATCCACAAAACTCGGCAAAATTGCACGCGCAGTCGCAATTGTTATCAGCAGTTGCCTCACACTTTTTGTTCTAACAAACAACTCTCACATGTGCGTTTTTTCGTTTACCATTGGGCAACGCGGCTGGGACGGCCAATACACTTACCAAATTGGCTATTGGTGCGTGGTGATTTGGCTGGTTGCGCTCTATGTTTCCAGTTTTGCTCTTCTCTTCGTTGCTGCAAGAAGGAACTTGCGACCTGCCTTTTTGCCGATCGTTGTTGTTGGTGGAATTGGCGTTGCCTATTGCATTTTATATGCTTTAAGAATTGAGTTTTTCTTCCACTCAAATTTTTCTTTAACATGCGTCATTTTACTCGTTGTTGCAATTGAAACAATCATGGACACTGGCATTTTCCCTTCAGCCTTTCACTACGCAGAAATTTTCGACTCATTCCCCTTCCACATGAAACTTGTGCCGAAAACTGAAACTAATCCTACTAATTCCTATTCCCTATTCCCTAATCCCTTTAGAGCTCCCGACTCGTGCACAAACATGCCTTTTGCGGAAGATGAAAACACCTTAGTGCGCAAATTCCCAATCAAGGGTGGCGAAGCTGTTACATTCATTGACGTTTCAGACATAAATGAAAGAAAAAAAATTCTTGAAGAGCGCAACAAGAAGTTAGCCGATGCTAACTCGATTTTGGAAAACATGCTTAATTCAAAGCGCGAACTCATAAGCGCGAAAAGCGAGGAAGACCTCTTAAAAAGAATCGATTCTTCGCTTGAAGAAAAAGTGTGTGAGATCAACTCAATTCTCGAAAATTTGCCTGAGGCAACTGATGACGAGAGCAGGAAAAAGCGCAGAAACATGCTTATGCGTGTCAGATTTTTGACAGCTTATTGCAAGCGAAAGGCAAGTCTTGTTATTTCTGAAACGGAACATGTTGTGTTTGACCAAGCGCAAGTGAGCCTCATTTTCACTGAAAGTTCAAGCGATTTTCGCTCCATTGGAATCGATTGTGCTGTGCTTGTTCAAAACCTATCACCAGTATCCCCTGCAACAATGGAGAAAATCTATGACGCAGTCTATGATGAAATCGAATCTGCTCTCTCAAACAATTGTGAGTTTGCTATTGTATCAATGTCTGACACATCTGAACATGAAATCGAAATCCGTTTTTCTTTTTCAGAAGAAAACGTTAAAACTCTAACAATTTTGAGGGAAGTCTAAAGTGGATTTCTTGTTCTCAATAAAAGAGCCAGCGCTCATTTTCCTCACGTTAACAGCGTATTTTTTGGCGTTCGCACAGACGCTTCACGTTATGTTAATCAGAAGGTCTGAAAGAGTGAGGAAAGTGCAAGGAGGTCTGGCGTATGAGGCTCTGCTCATCCTTCACCTCTTGCTCGCATGTTTCACTGCCAATTCAGCGCACTTCAATTTTGGGCGAATCCTTTTTAAAATGCGAATGATTTCTTTAGACATTGAACCTTTAATGTGGGCAAACGCAATAATTTTTTCGCTGGGAGTTTTTCTCGGCATACGTCAGCGCAAGGCAATAATGGCACCTGAACTCTGCATACTTGCGCTAAGCACGCCCCCTGCTGTTTCGATGTCGGGTCGTTACAGCTGGTTTCTTCTCTTTCTTGACATCGCATTTTTCCTCTTCCGCGTTAGCGCTTCAGTTAGCTTGGATTTGAACCGCGCAAGGAACAACATAACAACTCTCTCGATTGCAGAAGCTCTCAAAAAAATGCCTGAAGGTGTTTATCTGGCAACGAAAAGGCGCATTCTTTTTATGAACGATGCCATGCGCGATGAGCTTGTGAATTTAGGCGTTGGTGGCCACTTGAAGGAAAACGTTAAACTGTGGGATAAAATTTCTGCACTCGCAAAAAATGCGTCCCGAAAATCATGGCAGCCATGTTTTGTTGACGCATCAAACGGCAGGATGCTCATGTTTTCTCGCGATGAGCGCATGTGTGGAAAACGCATGGCAGAACAAATTGTTTCAGTTGATGTCACGGAAGTTCATGAGTTAAACGAAAAGATCAACGCAACAAATGAGGAACTTCTGAGGGCGAACGTTCGCTTGTCGGAGGAACTCAAGAACTTGGAAGAAAGTGCGCAGCAAGAAGCTGCATTTCAGATGCATAAACGAGTTCACGACGAAATTGGGCAACGTCTTTCCATTTTGCACCAATGGCTTGAGGGGACAAATGTTGAGGATGTCACACAAGCGCAAATTGTGGAGCTGACGCACGACATAACGTCAAGTTTGAGAACAAAACATGTTGAACCCGAAGACGAACTTGCTTCTTTAATTGACGCGTTTTCTCAGGCAGGAGTTACAATTACCATCAATGGCGACGAATCTTTCAAACTTGGTGCTCCTCTAAAACCTAAAACCTACAACCTAAAACCTACAACTACAACCTACAACCTAAAACCTAACTTGTTGCTCGAGATTGTTCGCGAGGCGTCCACAAATGCGTTGAAACACGGGGCTGCAAAAAACGTTTGGGTTAACATAGAAGAAGAGAAAAATGTTCAAACGATTACAATTTCTAACGACGGAAATGGAGCAAAAACAATGCCAGAACTTGGAAGTGGCCTTCGTGCAATGAAGAAGCGCATTGAGAGCGAGGGTGGCAGATTTAAGATTTCTGCCACAGAGCCATTTACGATTGTTGCAACTTTTGAAAACGAGGGGAACAGACAAAATGATTAAAGTAGTTGTCGCTGAAGACCAAGTGATTTTGCGCGAGTCGCTCGTGAAAGCGCTTAACGCAGAGGCTGACTTGGAAGTTGTTGGGGCAGTTTCAAGTGCGACTGATGCAATGGATGTTATCATGAAAACATCCGCCGATGTGGCACTTTTTGATGTTTGCGACGAAAAGGGCGCAAACGGAATTGAGGCTGCAAAAGCGCTTTTGCTAAAGAATCCAGCTGTCAAAATTGTCATCATGACAGGAATGCCTGAAGTCACTTTCATCTCTCAGGCAAAAAAGGCAGGCGTTCACAGCTTTGTCTACAAAAACATCGGCACAGACGAGCTTGTTTCAGTCATTCGCTCGACTCACAAAGGCTATTCGATATACCCCAACGAAGTCAAAAGTGTGTTTTCCGACGCTGCCTCGTTAACACAAACTGAAATCGACATTTTGCGCCTTGTCTGTGAAGCAAAATCGCGAAAAGAAGTGGCGGCGGAACTTTACATGAGCGAGAGCACAGTGAAGCGCCACATAACTGAAATTCTTGCAAAAACAGGCTACGATTCAATCCTCAAACTGGCAGTTCATGCAGTTTCTCAAGGTTTAATTGTTCCTAACAACAATTCTGACTCTTCAAAAAATTAGCCACATGTCTCAAATTTAGCGCTCAAGTTTAACCTCTGGTGACTTCTGCAAAATCGCACTTTTTCATATGCTTAAAAGCGTAGTTTAAACCTGTGAGTTTAACCAAGTTTTTAAGACACAAGAGAAAGGTGGTGGTTAAGATGGAGAGGTTGAAAAAATCAAAAATTGTTTTGCTGGTCGGAGTTTTTAGTGTTTTGCTCGCGCTTTGCGCTTTCGCTTTGAGCGGATGTTCGGGTAATGGGGACAACGCTCAGCTTCAGAAGAATTTCCAAGGATCCTGGAAGTTGTGCGGATTGACGGAAGGCAGCACGGAATATAGCGAGAGTGACATTTCTTTGATTGAATCGTTCGGAGGTGAGTTTTCTCTCACGCTAAACGAAGACAAGACTGTGAAATTTGTCTATTTCGGAGAGACCAAAGAAGGCACTTGGGAAGTGAAAGATGCCAGCACTGCCACGCTTAAAATTGGTGGAGAATCCACTGATTGCACACTGAAAGACGAAAAGTTAACAATTTCAGTAGACTCTGCTTCGCTCACATTCAAGAAGTCAAGCTAGGGTTATATAAAAAAATTGAGGTTTCAAGATGAAAGGAAGGAAAAATGACACACGCAAAAAATAAGACAATCTTTTTGTTGGCGTTTGCAATCTGCTGCTTAACAGCAATGTTTCTTGTAGGGTGCAGTCAGGCGAAAGACGGAGGAACAAGCGGAGGTGCGAACACCACCAAGGTGACAGACTGCACTTGGTTTAAAATTGAGGTGCCAGAGGGCGTGAAAGCCAGCCATGCGCGAGGAGACACTGTTGACAAGATGTCGTTTGAGTTTGAATATGGTGTCTATTTCAAGCCAATTTGGGAAAGCGGAGACACAGCGCAAAAACTCTTGGATGAGCAGAAAAGCAGGCACACAAATGGTTGGGTCGACGAAGGTGAAGTGAAACTTGGCAACAACACCTATCTCAAAGGGAACTATGAGCACGGCTGGGATTCAAGGTCGGACTATTACTTCCTTGATGGTAACGGCGGGGCAGTTTATTTCCTCGTCGACTACAAAGCAAATTACGAGGAGCAGGTGAAGACGATGCTCTCAACGTTCGAACTGGCAGATAACGTTGATGAGAAAATCAAGGAAGCGAAGCAGCTTCAAATTGATGATGTGAAAATCAACTAACTCACCCTCTCCAGATTTACTTTCGGGTCAGACCACTTTAGGGCCTGACCCCCCTTTTGGTCTACGACTCATCAAACTTATGAGTCTTAATCGCCTATCCCTTGCAGAACTTCACCCTCTAGGCTCACGATTTCGCATTTCAGAATGTCGCCATCGTCGACAACAATTTCACAAAAAGCTGCGCATGAACTGCGAGGGGATGTGACAGAACCTGGGCAAATGACAAAGTCAGCAGGTTTTGCACTCACTCCGGTTTTCATTTCTGGAATGTGAGTGTGGCCATGAACTCCAACAATTCTCGTGTCCGATCCCATTTTGCTTTTGTAATAGGAACAAACATCAGGCAAGTCGCGCATTAGTTGCGTCGGTCTGTGAACAACAGCAAAAACAACTCCTTCTATGACTTCAGATGTGATCGTGCGAGGGATGTTTCTGAATAAAAAAGCATCGTCACAGTTGCCCAAAACAGCAGTAACTGGGGCTATCTCTTTAAGATCATCAAGGATCGAATTGTCTCCGATGTCGCCTGCGTGGAAAATGTGATCGCATCCATAAAGGCAAGCCAAGACCTTCGGATGAAGAATCTTGTGAGTGTCAGAGATTATGCAGATTGTTTTCATGAGTCAATTGTATACTAAAAATCATGACGATTTAAAAAGGAGGAAAAATGGCAACAACTTTTAAAGAGATAAGAGAAGCAAAGATAGAAGACTTGCCTCAATTAATTGAAATTTTCAACGAGGTGATTAACGAGGGAGTTGCTTTTCCTTGGGAGGAGGATTTCTCGCTTGAAACTGGCGAAGAGTTTTTCTTTGCACAAGACGCCTGCAGGGTTGCCGTGTCGAACGATGATGAGATTCTGGCGGTCGCAATTGTTCACCCAAACGCTGTTGGCAGAAGCGGTCACATCGCCAACGGATCATATGCCGTCTCTTCAAAATGCAGAGGGCAACACATCGGAGACAAACTTGTTCGTGACACACTCGAAGTTGCTAAGATATATGGCTATCGAATCATGCAATTCAATGCTGTTGTCACATCTAACGTCTGCGCTCAACACCTCTATGAACGAATTGGGTTTAAAAAAATTGGTTGCGTTGAAGGCGGTTTTCGCAACATAAACAATGAGTTCGAAGACATGTTCATCTACACATACAATCTGATGTGATGCAGAACTAGGTAAAGATTATCCCCTCGCTTTTCTTTATTTAGCAAAATAAAAATGAAAACCGTTCCTGCTAAAAAAAGTAAGAACGGTTTTAAGATTTTAAGTTAGCTTATGCTAACTTTTGATTAAAACGCAAAGCACGGGGTGATGCCCAAACGGTCGTTGACCTTGCTGCCGTTGCTCGCGCCACCGCTGCTGGAGACACGCATGAAGTGGGTGGAGCTGTCGTCAACAAACAGCGAGCGCTCCCACCAAATGCAGAAGTCGCTGTCGCGGGAGCCGGGCGTCTTTCCAGCACGTGTTTTGTAGGCGAGAGCAGCGTTATCTGCATAACCATCAATGCTTTTGTCCTTGCACCATTGATATGCGGTTCCTTCACCAATTGGTGCGCAAGAGGGATATTCCCCTGTTGCATTAAGCTCACTGTAGGAAGGCAACCAGAAAGCATCGTTCGTCATTTTTCCTGCCTCACTCCGAGTAGCGTTGTTCAACTTGCTCACAATCAAGATTGCGTTCGTGAGAGATGTCGGGAATTTGTTATAAAGCTCGCCACCGCTCCGCAGCTTATCGCGCAAGTCAGCTACATCCCAACCACCCATGTTGCTTCCGTCGGATTTCATCGCATAAGCCGTCGGCAAAACGTGAGTTGCCATGAAGGTGACAACCGATCCGTCGCCACTGTTGGCGTCGCCACTAGTGTTCAAGTGTCCGCCTTCGCCACTCACCTCCAAAATTCTGAACTCTACAAATTTATTTAGATTACTTGTCTCCCCTTTGTTATGATCAGTGGAGGTATCGTCATAAGAGCCTTCATTTTCTCCACCCTCATATGTCGCATAAAGCCTGACTTGATTGCCAACTCCTGAGCTTGCAGAATCCGCTTCATCATAATACGCATCCCATTTAGACTTGATTGTGTCATATTCATCGTTGGAGCTTTCGTGCAAAACCTTCATGTCAGCCCCAATCTCGCTTGCTGAATGATAATTAGGGTCGTTCGCAGCAAAATATGCCTCGTCTTCAAATTTTTCTGTTGCATTGGCACTTCCAAGCCAATAACCAGAAGTCGGTTGTCTCCAAACAGCGTAATATGTTACATGTGAATCCACTGTTGTGCCAACCATTTGCAACTGAGTTGGACCATAAGTGCCACTTGCATCTGTTGTCCAGCCAGCCAAGAAATAAGTTGCGTCTCCTATTGTGGCAGTCGGGAAATCGGTGGCAACAATAGTGTGATAACTTTGTCCTTCGTCAAAGTTCCAAGTTTTAACAACTTGCCCAGCGGAACCATCCACAGTTGCAGTTTTTCCATCTGGTGCGTTTGCAACAAACGTAGCTTTCACATAGTCAACGACTTCGATCTCCAGTCCAATCGCGTCTGGTTGGTTATAGTTATTTGTGTCGGTCGGCATAAATTTTGCTACATATGTTTGCGTTCCTGCCTCGCCACCGACAGTTTGGTCTGCATCATATTGATCATCCCAAACCCAGTTTCCTGCTGTTTCGGTTCCTGACCCATCATATGCTGGAAGCTCAACTGCCCAAAGTGATGTGTTTATCGTGGCGCTTAAGTTCTGAGGAATGCTATATTTTGGATCAGCCTTACTAATAGTAAATATCACCTGCTTTGTTCCAGTGAAGTTTTTGCTTGCTGCGCTAACTTTCAAAGTGTAAGTTCCAGCGTTTGTTTGTTTGTTGTCTGACAATGTGAAATCAGTTGTCGAAAGCGTGATACCACTTGCAACAACTTTTGACACAGTTTGCGTTTGCTC
>CAVAWT010000043.1:0-10647 GCA_963592435.1 Oribacterium sp.
ATCTAAAAGAATTGGAAGTCTTTTTCTCTCAAACCCGTATTAAAGTTACGCGAAGCCAACTTTTCATGTGTATTACAGTGAAGTTAAAAAAGCGTTTCTCTAAATCATGATGACACAGGTATGGTGTTTGCTGTAGGAAGTTCGTTGGACGGCCCCTGTTCTGCGTGCGGTATATTTTAATTGGTCCACCGATGTGTTAAAATGTTCTTCGTAAGGAATAGCGAAACTGAGGAGTGAAACCATGATTTCCACGACTGAGGCTGCAGAGTTGTTGAATGTGTCGGCCAGGCGCGTGACAAAATTGCTTAGCAATGGACAACTTAAGGGCGAAAAAGTGTCTGGCGTTTGGTTGGTGGACGAGAACTCAGTTAACAAACGATTGGCCAGGAGTTCAAGAAAGAAGGGCAGGCCGAAGGCGGGAGAAGGGACGTCTGAAATCAAGTTTGTGTTACATAACAAAACTTACCCAGTTCTGAACCTAATCTACGACACGAAACTTAAAACGTTTACGTATGTCGGGGAAATTCTTGATGAAAAAAGACTTCCTGTTGGAATTAGATCCAAAAACGGCGACATTAAAATTTGGGATTTTAACTCTTGGTGGTCTGGCAGGGGAATTCCGCAGTCAAGGCATAACATCGAACTCATTCTGGCGGATGCTGGAGTTTTTGTTCCAGAGGAATTGCTAATGCGAAATTTGGGATTGTCTCTTTCTGACCAGTGGTGGATTTGCCCTGAAACAAGCATTTTGACGTGGGAATGCATCAACTTTTTCGACAATGACTTCGAAAGCATGGCGTATCAGGATGGAACTTTGAAAGGTGTGCACCCGAACAATACGTCGGATGGGAATCTTGAGAAATTCTGGAAAATTGAGGATGGGTCGCGCAAACTTTATAAACTTGGTAGCGGACTTCAGCAGGAACCGTTTAATGAGGTTGTTGCGACGAATCTGCATAAACGCTTGCTTAACGCAGGTGAATTTGTCGCTTACGAACTTGAGAAACAGGGGAATTTGACGTATTCAGTGTGTGCTAATTTTCTTCAAAACAATGAGGAATTCATTCCTGCTTCATGGGTTTCGAAATTGTACGAAAAGGAAAACCACGAAAGTGAATATTCACATTACGTTAATTGTTGCGAAGAGTTAGGTGCTGAAGGTGTTAAACAATCGCTTTCGCACATGATTACCTGCGACTCGCTTCTTTCAAACACCGACAGACATTTTCGAAACTTCGGGATTGTGAGAAACGTTGACACGCTGGAATGCCGCGCCGCACCAATTTTCGACTCGGGCAACTGTCTTTGGTTCGATGTGGATGACTACGACCTTAAACATCGCACTTTCAGCACCAAGAGCAAGCAGTTTTACGAAAATCCTTCAAAACAGTTACTTTTGGTAGACGACTTTTTGATTGTTCAGGAAGAAAAGCTTAAAGGTTTCGTGGACGAATCAATAGAGATTTTGTCACAGAATCCTTTACTGGAAAGTAGAATTGAGCAATATGAGAAACTTCTCACAGAAAAGGTTGAGCGCCTCATTGCGATAGCGAATTATGCGTAATGTACGGCGGTTTTAAAAGGGGACTTGAGGGACGGTCCCCTATTCTGAGTGTGAGGTGAGGGAATGCTTTATACAAATGAGGTTGCAAAGTTGTGTTAATTTTCTCTTAGATTCGCATTATTTAGTGTTAAAATTAGTATTAAATTAACATTTTTCTGCATAGGACATGTTTATGTATCGTAAAGCTTATGAAGATCTTTTCAGGTGGAAAACATCGAAAACACGTAAACCTTTGATTGTCCAAGGTGCAAGGCAGGTTGGAAAGACATATCTTATTCTGGAATTTGGCAGAAATGAATACGAGAACGTTGCATATTTCAACTTCGAAACAAATCCCAGCCTCATTGACGCTTTTGAGGGAGACATCTCGCCTGACAACCTTGTTCCTTTGCTTTCAACTTTAAACAACAAAAGCATCACGCAGGGAAACACACTCATTGTTTTTGATGAAGTGCAGCTTTGCGAGCGAGCACTCACTTCTTTGAAATATTTCTGTGAGCTGGCTAACGGCTATCATGTTGTTGCTGCTGGTAGTTTGCTTGGAGTGGCAGTGAACAGAAAACAGTTTTCTTTTCCTGTTGGCAAGGTGGATTTTCTGAATATTCGACCGATGGATTTTGAAGAGTTTCTTCTTGCTATTGAGGAAGAGGACTTGAATGGAAGAATCAAGGCATGTTTTGAAGCAAATGAGCCCTTGCCTAAGCTCCTGCACCAGAGGGCGTTGCAGTTTTACCGACAACAGGTTGTCGTTGGCGGAATGCCAGAGTGTGTGCAACTTTATTCTCAAACGCATGACTACACTCTTTTGCGACACATCCAAGATTCGATTCTGCTTGGCTACATGGACGACATGAGCAAATATAACACTCGAAATGAAGTTAAGAAAACTCACATTGCCTACAACAGCATCACCACCCAGCTTTCCAAGAAGAATAAGCGATTTCAATATAAACTCCTCAAGAAAGGTGGCAGAGCTGCAGAATTTGAGAATGCGATTGAATGGTTGCGTCTTTCAGGGATTGTGGACCAAGTTTTCAGGGTGGACCAAGCGAAAAAGCCCCTTTCAAACTTCGTTGACATTGATGCATTTAAAATTTATGTTTCCGATGTGGGCTTGCTGTGTGCAAAAAAGGAAATTGTTCCAGAAGATGTGCTTTTCTCATCGAAGAGTTTAGACGAGTTTAAGGGTGGCATGACGGAAAATTATGTCAATTGCCAGCTTCGAACTCGAGGCATCTCAACCTATTACTGGGAGGATGGCCGAGGTCAAGAGATTGACTTTCTCGTTAACCTTAATGGCAGAATTGTCCCAGTTGAGGTGAAATCGTCAGGAAACACGCGCTCGAGTAGCTTGAACTCATATGTTAAGAAATATACCCCGCTCTATTCAATCAGAGTTAGCGAGAAAAACTTCGGCTTTGAAAACAACATCAAGTCGGTTCCACTTTATGCGTGCCACTTGATTGGGGAATAGTGGGGGCTATCCCTTTGCCCCCTTATATTCCTAAATAGTCGCGCCAGAATGCTTCTGAGGTGATTTCTTCGCGACAAGCTGCATATTCTGCGTACAGTTCTTTTTCAATTTCTTTAAAGTGTTTAAGGTCGTTTTAACTCCCTAGGGGACGGTCCCCTGTTCTGCGTGCGGTATATTTTAATTGGTCCACCGATGTGTTAAAATATTCTTCGTAAGGAATAGTTAAACTGAGGAGTACTGAGGAGTGAAATCATGCTTTCCACAACTGAGGCTGCAGAGTTGTTGAATGTGTCGGCCAGGCGCGTGACAAAATTGCTTAGCAATGGACAACTTAAGGGCGAAAAAGTGTCTGGCGTTTGGTTGGTGGACGAGAACTCAGTTAACAAACGATTGGCCAGGAGTTCAAGAAAGAAGGGCAGGCCGAAGGCGGGAGAAGGGACGTCTGAAATCAAGTTTGTGTTACATAACAAAACTTACCCAGTTCTGAACCTAATCTACGACACGAAACTTAAAACGTTTACGTATGTCGGGGAAATTCTTGATGAAAAAAGACTTCCTGTTGGAATTAGATCCAAAAACGGCGACATTAAAATTTGGGATTTTAACTCTTGGTGGTCTGGCAGGGGAATTCCGCAGTCAAGGCATAACATCGAACTCATTCTGGCGGATGCTGGAGTTTTTGTTCCAGAGGAATTGCTAATGCGAAATTTGGGATTGTCTCTTTCTGACCAGTGGTGGATTTGCCCTGAAACAAGCATTTTGACGTGGGAATGCATCAACTTTTTCGACAATGACTTCGAAAGCATGGCGTATCAGGATGGAACTTTGAAAGGTGTGCACCCGAACAATACGTCGGATGGGAATCTTGAGAAATTCTGGAAAATTGAGGATGGGTCGCGCAAACTTTATAAACTTGGTAGCGGACTTCAGCAGGAACCGTTTAATGAGGTTGTTGCGACGAATCTGCATAAACGCTTGCTTAACGCAGGTGAATTTGTCGCTTACGAACTTGAGAAACAGGGGAATTTGACGTATTCAGTGTGTGCTAATTTTCTTCAAAACAATGAGGAATTCATTCCTGCTTCATGGGTTTCGAAATTGTACGAAAAGGAAAACCACGAAAGTGAATATTCACATTACGTTAATTGTTGCGAAGAGTTAGGTGCTGAAGGTGTTAAACAATCGCTTTCGCACATGATTACCTGCGACTCGCTTCTTTCAAACACCGACAGACATTTTCGAAACTTCGGGATTGTGAGAAACGTTGACACGCTGGAATGCCGCGCCGCACCAATTTTCGACTCGGGCAACTGTCTTTGGTTCGATGTGGATGACTACGACCTTAAACATCGCACTTTCAGCACCAAGAGCAAGCAGTTTTACGAAAATCCTTCAAAACAGTTACTTTTGGTAGACGACTTTTTGATTGTTCAGGAAGAAAAGCTTAAAGGTTTCGTGGACGAATCAATAGAGATTTTGTCACAGAATCCTTTACTGGAAAGTAGAATTGAGCAATATGAGAAACTTCTCACAGAAAAGGTTGAGCGCCTCATTGCGATAGCGAATTATGCGTAATGTACGGCGGTTTTAAAAGGGGACTTGAGGGACGGTCCCCTATTCTGAGTGTGAGGTGAGGGAATGCTTTATACAAATGAGGTTGCAAAGTTGTGTTAATTTTCTCTTAGATTCGCATTATTTAGTGTTAAAATTAGTATTAAATTAACATTTTTCTGCATAGGACATGTTTATGTATCGTAAAGCTTATGAAGATCTTTTCAGGTGGAAAACATCGAAAACACGTAAACCTTTGATTGTCCAAGGTGCAAGGCAGGTTGGAAAGACATATCTTATTCTGGAATTTGGCAGAAATGAATACGAGAACGTTGCATATTTCAACTTCGAAACAAATCCCAGCCTCATTGACGCTTTTGAGGGAGACATCTCGCCTGACAACCTTGTTCCTTTGCTTTCAACTTTAAACAACAAAAGCATCACGCAGGGAAACACACTCATTGTTTTTGATGAAGTGCAGCTTTGCGAGCGAGCACTCACTTCTTTGAAATATTTCTGTGAGCTGGCTAACGGCTATCATGTTGTTGCTGCTGGTAGTTTGCTTGGAGTGGCAGTGAACAGAAAACAGTTTTCTTTTCCTGTTGGCAAGGTGGATTTTCTGAATATTCGACCGATGGATTTTGAAGAGTTTCTTCTTGCTATTGAGGAAGAGGACTTGAATGGAAGAATCAAGGCATGTTTTGAAGCAAATGAGCCCTTGCCTAAGCTCCTGCACCAGAGGGCGTTGCAGTTTTACCGACAACAGGTTGTCGTTGGCGGAATGCCAGAGTGTGTGCAACTTTATTCTCAAACGCATGACTACACTCTTTTGCGACACATCCAAGATTCGATTCTGCTTGGCTACATGGACGACATGAGCAAATATAACACTCGAAATGAAGTTAAGAAAACTCACATTGCCTACAACAGCATCACCACCCAGCTTTCCAAGAAGAATAAGCGATTTCAATATAAACTCCTCAAGAAAGGTGGCAGAGCTGCAGAATTTGAGAATGCGATTGAATGGTTGCGTCTTTCAGGGATTGTGGACCAAGTTTTCAGGGTGGACCAAGCGAAAAAGCCCCTTTCAAACTTCGTTGACATTGATGCATTTAAAATTTATGTTTCCGATGTGGGCTTGCTGTGTGCAAAAAAGGAAATTGTTCCAGAAGATGTGCTTTTCTCATCGAAGAGTTTAGACGAGTTTAAGGGTGGCATGACGGAAAATTATGTCAATTGCCAGCTTCGAACTCGAGGCATCTCAACCTATTACTGGGAGGATGGCCGAGGTCAAGAGATTGACTTTCTCGTTAACCTTAATGGCAGAATTGTCCCAGTTGAGGTGAAATCGTCAGGAAACACGCGCTCGAGTAGCTTGAACTCATATGTTAAGAAATATACCCCGCTCTATTCAATCAGAGTTAGCGAGAAAAACTTCGGCTTTGAAAACAACATCAAGTCGGTTCCACTTTATGCGTGCCATTTGATTGGGGAATAGTGGGGGACTATCCTTCCCCCCTAAATCCCTAAGTAGTCGCGCCAGAATGCTTCTGAGGTGATTTTTTCGCGACAAGTAGCGTAGTCGGCATAAAGCTGGTCTTCAATGCTCTTGAATTCTTTGAGGTCTTGCTTGTAGCGTTTCCAAACTTCTCTAAACTTTTTCTTGTTTTTCTTTCTGAACACTGCTTTTTTATTGATGTAATCAACAGCAAAAAAGGATTTTGCGCCTAAGAATTTTCCGGGGGTGTAGACCCACCCATCGGCTGGGATGACAACGCAACCTTTCTTGTTCGTTTTGATAACAGTTTTTTGATTGTTGAGACTCAATTTGTCTTTTACTCTTAAAGACAGGCTCCTTGGAACGTCAACCTCTGCGTTCATTCGATTTATTTGAGAAATGACTTCAGCCCTTTGTTTTTTAGGAACGTCCAAAATTGCTTCTTCCAGCGGTTTTAATTGTTCGCAAGTTTTGTGCTTTTCCAGGAACTTTTCTTCTGCAATGCCTTTTTGCATGATGAAAGAAGGACCTTTCATGAAGTCTTCAAAGCCCTCCAGTGCAAGAATTGCGTTTGTGTAATTAAATTTCTTCAATTCAACGACCATTGCATCTTCGAGCTGTGCCAAAAAACGCTCTTTTGAAGCGCACCCTGTCACCGCATTTGCGATAAACGTGTTACGCGTCGTTTGATATCTCTCGACTGCTGCGTCATATCGAATGTGAAAACCTTTATGGAAAATGCATATTGAATTCATGGTCATCAGTTTTGAATTGCAACGATATCCATATTCTGTGTCGTCACTTCTGACAAAGAGCGGCAGTGGCAAACCGGCACGCTCGATCGTCTTCGTTGGGATGACGCTGTACCACCATGCCGCATATCTTCCTTGTTCATTTGTGTAAACTTCATTTCCAACACAATCTCGAAGCGACATTATGTTCAAGGGCGCTTTTGTTGGTCTAAATTTGCCGAGTTCGTCGATGTAGCCAACGTCTTCCCATTGGTTATATGGATAATCAAGCTCGTGCATGGCACCACTCAAAATTGCGTCTTTGTGTTCATCATTTACCAGTCTCATCAAAGCGTAGGTGCGCTTGATGCTTTCAGGAGAAACTTCAACATCGTCGTCCATCAGAAGAACGTGAGTTGCTTTATTTTTTTGATGGATTGATTCAATCATTCCGCGTGCAAAACCGCCAGAGCCTCCGACGTTTTCATTTGGATGAAGAATAATTCTTTTATCGCGAGGAAAATCTTTTTCTTTCAGTGTTTTCCCATTGTCGACGATGTGCATTGTGAAGTGTTTTGCGATTTCTGAGTCAGATTCGCAAACACTTTCATAAATCATCTTTGTGTTTGGAATGATGAATTCTTCTTTTTTGAAAGTTGTTGTGCATAGTGCGAGCTCAACATCGTTTAGTTGTTTTTTCTTTACATCCGTGAAGTAATATGAATTTGTTATTGCTGCTTTTGCGTCGCAATTAATCTTAAACCCAAGCAATTCGGCGTCAACCTTGTCAAATTGAAGATCGCAAACAAAAGCCTCATTCGTTGCGTCAAAGCTTGTCTTTGTGTTTGGTATGATCTCAGAATTAAAGGAGAATTGATTGGCAAACATAAGCTCGATCTCGCCCTTTGATCCCGAAATTTCGAGGTGAAGAGAAACGTTGTTTAAGCTGGCATATTTTTGCCACTTTCTGACAGAGATCGAATTGAAATAGGTTGTGAAATCAAAAGTCCCTGGACCCTGCAGTTCAATTCCGTTTTCAAGGGGGTTGATGTGTGCATCCGCTCTGCAATAAATGCTTGGAAATTGAACAGATTTGACTTTGTTGTCGCAGATTATGTTCGCAATTTTAAATCTCATTTTTCTAAATTTAACCTTTCGATTCCGATCAATTAAAAAACTGTTTTTACAATTGTCTCAATTTTCATTTTAATAATTTTATCATCTATGGGAATTTTGTTTGCTATATTAATTCTTTTATCTTTTTTGGTGTAGTAAAGTGACAAACTCTATGCTTTAGAAATTGTGATAGTATTAACTATTTAAATTGCTAGAGGAGTTAGAAAAAAGTTGGAAAATTGCCGTAAACATTTCAATCGTTGCATTGCCTTGGTGCTTGCAGTTTTGCTTGCTTTATCTGTATTTTTAAATACCGCGTTTTTCGCCGATTCTTCAAAAAACGTGGCTTTTGCTGAAACAATTTCTGTTTCAACTGAAAATGATTTTAAAGATGCTTTGGAAAACGCAAAAGATGGAGACATCATTGATTTGGGCGGGTCGTCAATTCAGCTCTCAGCTCCAGAAGATGGGCGAGAGCCAATTGTTAATCATTCAAACATAACGATCCAAAACGGAGAACTGTCTCTGCGACCTGCAGGAATTGTTCAAGGTGCCGACCTTTCTCTTAAAAACTTGACTCTGACTTTTCAAAATTCAATCCGAAATGGAATTTTTGCAAATGGTTTTAACACAATTCTTGAAAATGTTAATAAGTCTGACACCTCGGCATATAGCATTCATGTTGTGATGGGACCGATAATAAATCCTCAATCAAACATCATCCCCGACAAATCTTTGAATTCAAGCCCTAAATTGACAATAAAAGGTGAGAATTCTCTCGGGCAAATTTTTATGGGTCCTCTCGATGATGTGTCTGATGATGAGGGGACGGCTGTTTATTGTGACGAATATCATCCAACAGTGACGATTGACACTGCTTGCAAGAGTGTTTTTGCATCAAATGAAAACAATCCAATTTATGCTTGTGGAGTGAGCGAGAAAAGTGCAACTTCGATCATGGACCTTGAAAAGACTGGCGACATCATGATTCCAAATGCTGATCGACTTCGTGTCAATTCGACAACTGCGTCAATTAATCTTGGTGGATCACAAGTTAAATCGATTTACGGAAACACTGGAGCAGACAAAAAAATTAGTGTTAATTATTATGGTGGGGAATACCTGACCGAAAATGTCGTTTTTGACAGTGTTAGTGAAATAAACGTGAAAACTGGAAGTTTTAAAGTTGCTAAAAACACTCTTTCGTCAGGTGCAATTTTAGCAGGTGTGAGCGACAAAACTGCACTTGAGGTTGACGAAGGTGCCACTCTCATAGTTGGGAATCTTGGTGATGTCACAGTCAACACTTTCAGAGGCGGTGGCACACTTGCCCTTGGAACAGGCTCGACTTCAAGCACGCTGAAGCAAACTCTCTCGATTGCATCAACGGTTTTAGGCACAACAAATGTTGTTTTCGGCGACATGAACAACTTTTGGAAGACTGGAGTCGCTGATCACGTCTATGTGAAGGCTCCATCTTCCTTCAGCACTTCTTTTGAAGTTAACAACACTTCATGCATTCCAACAGGAAAACTCTGGAACAGAAACGAGAATGGCGAGTGGTCTTTTGTCACTGAAAAAACCGAACATGAACATGAATATGGATATGTTTCAATCGATGACAAGGATCATGCTTCTGAGTGCGTTGATCCGAAGTGCCCCGAAGAGGATAGGGGACAACTTGCAATTGAGGAACATTACGATGATGACGGTGATGGCATATGTGACGCTTGTGGTTACGGAAGCAAAGATCCAGAACCAGATCCAGATCCAGAGCCTGATCCAAAGCCAGATCCAGAGCCTGATCCAGATCCAGATCCAGAGCCTAAACCAGATCCAGAACCTGATTGTCAAGGTGGTCACACCTGGAACGAGGGGGTTTTGACTAAAGAGCCAACTTGCGAGGAAGTTGGAGAGATAGCTTACACTTGTTCAGTTTGTGGAGAAACGAAAGAAGAAAGTGTTGTTGCCCTAGGTCATGATTTCGTTGAGAAAACCGTTGAAGCAACTTGTGAAAAAGACGGATCGAAGACAGTTGCGTGTTCTCGATGTGGGCAAGTCGAATCAAAAGCATCGATAAAAGCCACTGGTCACTCTTGGGACACTGGATTGGTGACAAGAGAAGCAACTAGAACAACATCAGGCGAGAAAACATATACCTGTTTATTATGCGGAAAGACGAAAATTGAAGAAATAGCAAAGTTAGATTCCTTAACTATGCATCGCCTTTATAACAGGTGGACTGGTGAGCACTTTTACACGTCGGACGATCGGGAGAAAGAGAAGCTTGTCAAAATTGGCTGGAACGATGAAAATGTTGGCTGGTATGCCCCGAAATCATCAAATGTTCCAGTGTTTCGTCTTTATAATAAACATGTTGAAGGTGGAGATCACCACTACACGATTGATGAGTCAGAGCGTGATAGCCTCATAAAAGCAGGATGGACTTATGAAGGCATAGGTTGGTATTCTGATGAATCTTGCGGAGCGCCACTCTATCGTCAATATAACCCTTATGCAGATGTCGGAACTCACAACTACACAACTTCAAGCTCGGAAAACAAAAAATTGGTAAAAGTGGGTTGGCGAGAAGAAGGCATTGCTTGGTACGGCATGAAGTAATTTTCAATGGTGTCAGACATCTTTTTCATGTGGTGACAATGGTGTCAGACATCTTTTTCATGTGGTGACAATGGTGTCAGACATCTTTTTC
>CAVAWT010000044.1:0-10301 GCA_963592435.1 Oribacterium sp.
CCTCAAAAAAGACGCGAAACTTTTGTGATTTCCCCTTGACAATATAGGAGAATCAACCATGCAACTTTTATCCACGTTTTTTGTAGTCCTCTTCGATATCCTTTTTCCAGTCTGCTGTTAACGATGCCGAACAACATCTGAAAGTGGTGATTGCATCGTTTAGGGCGTTGTAGTTTACAGCGGTTCCAGGAGCGTCGCAGATGTAATTGGCGGCCATATCTTCAGAAATGCCAAATTTCTCAGCTTCGCCAATTGCGTCTATGTTTGCCCCTAAGAACAAAAACTCCCAGCCATCTATCTCTTTGCGCTTATCAATCATTTGACGAACTTTTTTGTAGGTATACTGGTGGCTTGAATTTTCCAGCCCATCAGTTGTTATGATGAACAGTGTTCTGTCTGGAACATCTTCTTTGCGAGCATACTTGTGAATGTTGCCGATGTGGTGAATTGCTCCACCAACCGCATCTAAAAGCGCGGTACACCCACGAACGTAATACTCCTTTTCTGTAAGTTTTGGGACTTTGTTAATTGGTACGCGGTCGTGAATGACGTCCGTTTTGTCATCGAAAAGCACAGTTGACACAAACGCCTCGCCTTCTTCGCCTTTCTGCTTTTCAAGCATTGAGTTGAAGCCACCAATTGTGTCTTTCTCAAGCCCCTGCATCGAACCACTTCTGTCCAAAATAAAAACTACTTCAACCATTTTTCTTCTCCTTTTTTCTTATGCGTTTGAAGTTATTTTCATATTAGTGAAAAGGGGGAAGTGATTGGTCGCTTCAAAAGCGACAAATTTTACACGCCAAGAAGTGGCTGGTCGAAGGCAAATAAAACTTCATTCAATTCGAAAACATTGTAGTTCTCGTTTTCGAGAAAGTATTCAACTATAACATCAAATTTACTGCTGTGAGAAAGTGCGTATCCTGCGCGTGCAATGAAATCTTCAGCTTCATCAACGCCTAACTCAAGCGCAAATGCGAAGGCGAGTGCGGTTGTTTTGGAAGGAGCGTAGTTTTTGTTATTCCTAATCTTAGAGAATAATCGTCTATCTATGTTGGCTTTCTTGTAAATTTCAGAATCTTTCTTACCACTTTTGTCAATCAATTTAAGCAACGTTTCCGAAAACCCAGCGTCAAGGTTTTCGAGCAACTCCTCAAATTCGCTAGGCTCTTCCAACTGAAACTGACTTCCACAAACGATTTCCCTTGCCCTAAGACTACTTCCAGGCATTGGCTCCAAAGATGCAGCAGCATACTCAACGCAAACTTGCTCATCAACATAATTTTCGTCGATGTATTCGCGGACTGATTGAAGAAGTTCTTCTGAAACTTTTGATGTTTTACTTCTAAAAATCTTAAGTGGCATGTGAGACCTTTCTGGTTAGTTTAATTTAATGATATCAGAATAATCGATGTTAATTATTTTGACGGCGTTCAAGGGGGATATAAGATATATTGTATAAAATTAGCAGAGGGTAAATATTTGAGTTCAAGAAGGTATTTTCAATGGAAAACGTCATTAAAGAAAAACTGAAGGAAATTGAAGATGTAAAGAATGTAAAGATTATTATGGCGGTTGAATCTGGCATCAGGGCGTGGGGGTTTGCTTCGCCAGACAGTGATTACGATGTTCGGTTCGTTTATGTTAGAACCTTGTCTGAATATCTGAAACTCCAGCAAACGCGAGACGTGATTGAATGGCAACTGGATGACGTTTTGGACATTAACGGTTGGGATCTTCGGAAAGCGTTGCAACTTATGCATAATTCTAACCCTTCAATCTTTGAATGGTGCGCGTCTCCTGTTGTTTATAGGAGCACCGCTGCATTTGAGGAGTTGAAGGAAATTCGCAATGCTTATTACTCGCCAAAGAAGAGTCTGTATCATTATTGGCATATGGCAAGCCACAATTATCAGTCATATCTGCAAGGAGAAGAAGTGCGAATTAAAAAGTATTTCTATGTTATCAGACCTCTTTTGGCTGCAAAATGGGTAGTTAACAGAAAAACTCAGCCTCCAATGTTGTTCTCTGAATTGTTGGAAGGAGAACTCCCAGTAGCATTGGTCCCTACAATAGACAATCTTTTGGAATTGAAGCAAAGGACGCCTGAAATGGGGCTAGCACCGAAAATTCAGGTTTTAGATGATTTCATCTGCGAAGAATTAGAAGCAGTTAAAAAAGCAGCGGATGAAGAACATTCACAAAGACATGATTGGAAGTTGCTGAATGACTTTTTTCAGAAGGTGATATTTGATGTGTGGAATTCGGAAACCTTGCGCGAAGCCGAATTATAAACATTTATAACCGATTATAAATTTAAATTTATAATGGCTCATAGTTTGTTATAAATCAAGATCAATTCGACGTTTAGGGGTTTTCTTGACAATTCTGTTATATTGTGTCATACTGTATGACACTAAATTAATGTTTTGATTTGAAAATGATATGACTAACAGGGTTGGCAGAAGAAATAGGAAGAAAGTCCCTAAAGCTAGGGTGGTTTCAAAGGTGCAGTTTAAGGTGCCTGCTATTGTTTGTCCTTTTTGTAACAATCATTTTGAAGTTGATAAATTGACTGGTCATATCGGACATCGAAAGTGTCCTTTTTGTAATAAGGAAATCACTTCTGACTATTACAACAATCGAGCGTTAATAATTCTTGATGAAAAGGATGCATCTCAGACCGAAAAAGATGAACTTCGAAAAGTAATCAATAAATTGGAATGCAAGTGTAATGCATGTCTTAAATGGTGGAAGAAACCTCTATATTGGGTTTATAAGTTAAAGTTAGAGCGAACACATAAAGAGCTTGATCCAAAAATCAAGAAGCTCAGCAACAAGATTAGTTCAAGGAAGAAGAAACTTAATTGCTTGGCTCGAAATTCCTACTATGTCAGTGAATGGTTTTTGAGCACTCATTTTCTGCTTGAAACAGACGGCAAAAAGCTTATCAACGCCCATTACAATCGCGATTGTCAATTTGAATTGTGGTGTAGTAATGAATTTGTCGAAGCTGGTGGTTTTATTGGAGAATATAAAGTATTCAACTACTTTTTACGTGAATGTTTAGATGAAAATTCTGCATTATTTGGTTGCAGATTAGTTCCCAACATTTATGTTCCGCGTTCAAACAATAGAGATTACGGTAGCTCTTTTTGGGCACAGATTGATTTGGTTATTCTGACGAGGTCTTGTGCATTTGTTGTTGAAGTCAAAAATTGGAAAACAGACGTTTATGTCGACATTGATTCTGGCGACATATACACAACATCGTGCAGGAACTCAACAGCTGACACGATTGTTTTAAACAACGTCGTTTATTGTCTGTCAAGACTTTCGCTAGATCAAAATTCTAATCACACAAGTTGGTTTTATGAGAATTTTAAAGGATATCCATTTGAAAGAATTTATGAGGTAACTCTGTTTCTTAGTCCTAAGTCATTTGAGTCTTCATCGAACACTTTCGTAAATAATAGGTTCGCTGGTGCAGTCGGCGATGAGTACAACGATGTATTAAAGGTTATGATGGATGCAAGTCTAAATTTGAATAACATTTTTACAGAAGATAACGTTAATGATATGGCTGATAGAATATTAAGCAAGTTTGGAGATCTTAACCAACAGCGTGCGCGAATTCACAAAAGTAAAGTTGAAAAGCTGGATAAAATGATTGCTACGAAAGAAAGGAGTTAGTCATGTCAACAATGGTTTCTGCAAGAATTCCAAGCGATGTATACGCGCGAGGAGTTAAAAAGTTAAAGACAATGGATTCGAGCGTTACTGATTTAGTTCGATCAGCTTTTGATTATGTAATTTCTACTGAAAAATTACCAGTGGAGGAAAGTGTTCAAATTAAGCCTGGTATGCGGAGTTTTTCCAGAGAGCAAGCTTTTAAATTTAATGAAATGTTCTACGGTTCAAGCCAGAGTTTCAATTTACCCGAAAATTTCGATTACAAAAGTGAACTTTCTGCAGAGTTGAGGGAAGAATATGAAGCTCTTTCTTGATACTAATATTTTGATTGACAAGCTTGCTAACAGGCAACCGTTTGTTGAAGATGTTAAGGAACTTTGTGTTGCAAAGTTTTTCGGCGATGTTGAACTTTTAGTTTCCGTTCAGTCATATTTGGATGCACTGTTTGTCATGCGTAAATATGCATCTCAGGTTGCTCTTCGACAGAGTTGCATTGAGTCGTTCAAATTTTTTAACGTTGTGGATATGGAAAAAGCAAATTTATTGTTGGGACTTGAGTCTGATTGGCCAGACGTTGAAGATTTTGTCATTGCAAAAACTGCTGAGGATGTTGGTGCTGACTTTTTAATCACTCGTGATGTTGAGGGTTTTAAAGACTCAAAAGTGCAGGCGATGTCGCCAAAAAGTTTCATCAAGATATTAAAGGATGAGTACAACGTCGAATATGGCTTAGTATAATTGACTTACACCCGTTAAACATTTAGAGTATAAGTCTAGTAAACAACTTCTGAGGAGGAGGAAATATGACTTACGATGAATTAAAAGATGCCATTAAGCAGGCAATGAAAGATCACGACAAAAACAAGCTTTCAATTCTGCGTCAAGTTCATGGAGAAATTAAGAACATTGAAGTTAATGAGCGGCGAGACATTGAGGATGCGGACGTTAACGCAATGTTGAAACGTGTTATTAAGCAGACGCGTGAAACGCTTGAAGCTTCCGAGAAAGCTGGAAACAATCAAGAACGAACAGACATGTTAACGCAGCAAGTTAACATTTTGGAAGCGTGCTTGCCTGCGCAAGTTTCAGGCGAAGAACTTACCGCTCTAATTGACAAAGTGCTAGAAGAAACAGGGGCAACCACCAAAAAGGAAATGGGCAAAGTGATGGGCGAGCTCACAAAAGCAACAGATGGTAATTTCGACAAAGCAGCAGCCGCAAAAGAGCTCGGAAGCCGTTTGGCTTAAGAAGGTTTGAGCGAAAATGCATCCAGATGATCAAATGACACCTAATGAGCGCCTCGAAGCCTATTTTACAGGGCATGATGTTGACCGCATTCCAGCGCTTCCTTTCTACGATTCAAGTTCAGGCAAAATTGCAGGGATGACACACCGTGAAAAGCGAAGTGATGCTAAGCACATTGCAAAAGCACAAATTGTTACTTATCAAAAAATGGGGCAGGATGGGGCAACAATTGAGTATGGTCTTCATGGTGTTGGTCATGCCTGCGGAAGCATGTGGAACGACCCAGAAGATGCTGTTCCAGCCATTGTGGACCATGTTATTAAGTCGCTTGATGACATTAATACGCTTGACTTAAACGACGTTCGAAAGGAAAACGACCCTTGGCTTAGGGCAAACTTGGATGCCACTGTAATATGCCATGAGGAAATTGGCGATGAGTGCCCCGTTGGCTCTTCACTTCCTGGACCCATGACTGCAGCTGCTAGCATTGTGCCAATTGAGACTTTGCTAAAAGCAATGCGAAAACAGCCTGAGAAAGTCGGAGAGTTGCTTGATTTTTGTGTCGATGCAATCAATTACGTGTTGGATGAATTTTTAAAGTTAGGTGCCGAACCAACAATTTGTGACCCTGTTGCATCTTATAACATAATGTCTGTTCGAGATTACAGATCGTTTGTTTTACCTCGAACTCAAAAGATCTTCTCTCATATTCATGAAAAAGGTGCAGAAGGTGCCTACCACATTTGTGGGAACACAACATCAATGACGCAGTTTATGGTCGAAAGTGGTTGCGACATGTTGTCGATTGACACTGCTGTTTCGCTAAAATTTGCCAAAGAAACGGTTGGAGACAAAGTGCCAATTGTCGGAAATGTTGACCCTAATTTAACGATGCTTCTTGGGAACAGGGACGACATCTACAGAAACATGAAGGAAAACTTGAGGGATGCGTGGGACAACCCTTGTGGCTACATCATTAGCACTGGCTGCGACATTCCAATTAACAGCTCACTTGAAAACAATTATTATTTCATGGAAAATGCGCGCGATCTTGGAAAATGGCCAATTGATCCTGAGAGGTTTGTTTAGTAATTTACTGCTATAATCTTCTTTGCAATAATGTTTATGATTAGTAAAGGAGGTGAGAGCTTATGTCTAAGAAAAAGAAGTTTCCTAAAAGTGGAGCGGTTTGGAAGGTAACTTCCGAAGAAGCAACTTTAGCCAAAAAACCGCACTACAATGGCTTTGCTTGTGGTCATGGTGTGCATGGCGACGTTAAGTATAACCGTGCCAAGAACAAGCGAATGACACAAAAATTTCTGAGCGAACAAGGAGCCTCACAGGGCTCCTTTTCATTTTGTTTTTTTACTACAATAATGTTTTGCTTACAAAAGTTTAGTTACAATATGTAACTTATCTTTTCTTTTAACGTTACAGATTTGTGTTAAAATTAATAAACGTTTTTAAACACATTTTGTTCAAATTTTGTTTTTGAACACTTCAGCAAACTCACTCTAATTACACTCAGGCTGAAAATTGAAAATTAAATTTTGTTGGTGCACAACCGCAAATGAAAATGGAGTTTTTAACTAAGCATGTCAAAAAATGAATTATCGAAACGAAGTCTAGCTTCTTTAATAACAAAAGTGGTTCTTGTAAGCTTTTGTTTGTTTTGCGTGATCATTGTCGTTGCATTCTTGGGAAAGAATTATGCAAGTGGCTTTGGCTTTTCCTACGAAGGTCAATCAAATGAAGAGGAAGTGACGCAAACGCAGGTCACTTTCGATGATTCTCAATTTAAAAGCATAGAAGTTTTCAAAGATGATGACACGCGCGACGTAAACACGCTTGTCAGCGAAATCAAGGCAGAAGAGGAAGAGAAGAAGAGAATTGAAGCTGAGGAGAAAAAGAAGCGTGATCAAAAGTGCATAGAGCAGGGTGTTAAAAACAAGGCAGAAGCAGGCAATCCTGATGATGGGGTTGATTTTGAGATCGGGAGAGACGCTTTCGTCGAAAAGTGGGGAGAGAGAATTGACGTCTATTTGGCTGGTTCGCCTCTGGCAGGTCAAGGAAAAACTTTTGCTAACGCGGCTTTTGAAAATGGGATTGACCCTCGTGTTTCCCCAGCGATTTCAAACACTGAATCTGGAAAGGGCGCGGTGTGTTTTAGGCCTCACAATGCGTGGGGATGGATGGGTTCTTCTGGTTGGAGCAATTGGGAAGAAGCAATCAATGCACACGTCAAGGGTTTTGCAGATGGTTATGGCTACACAGTGACTGAGGCTGGAGCCAAAAAATACTGTCCGCCGACGTGGGACAGCTGGTATTCCAAAACGACAGCTCAGATGGCAATGATTTAACATAATTTAGCACGCAACTTTTTCAATTTAGTTTTATAATCCTTTTATCATGAGTAACATTATTGTAATAGGTTGCGGTCGTGTTGGATCACAGCTAGCCGAAGGTTTGAGCTTGCAAGGTCACAACGTTTCGTGCGTTGATAAGGACCCGAAAGCATTTTCTTCCCTTGGAACTGACTTTAACGGCGTGACAATCGCTGGGATCGGATTTGATGTTGAAACGCTTGAACGCGCTGGGTCTGATGATTGCGATGTTTTGGTAGCTTGCACGCAGAGTGACAACGTTAACTTGATGGCGTGCGAAGTCGGTAAAAGGCTTTGCGGGATTGATCGAGTCATAGCAAGACTTTACAACCCAACTCGTTTGGAAGTCTATGAAGAACTGGGCATTGAATACATCTGCGGGACAACCTTGATCGCGCGTGCGATCCTTAAGAAGGTGGAAAAGCCATGTATGTCGTAGTGGCAGGAGGAGGTAAAATTGGATCCTACCTTGCAACAACCATAATGGAAAACGACAACGAGGTTGCCATAATCGAGCGCGATGAAAACTTGTGCCAACTTCTAAGCGAATATCTCACGGGTCGCTTTCTCATAATAGAGGGGGACTGTTGTGAGAGCAGGATTTTGCAAGATGCAGGCGTTGAGCATGCCGATGTTTTTGTTGCAAGCACGGGTCAAGATGAAACAAATTTGGTATCATGCGAGTTGGCAGACTCTCTTTATGATGTACCTCGAGTTGTTGCGAGAGTTAACAGTCCAAGAAATTTGAGAATATTTAGAGAGCTCGGAATTGAGTGTGTGTCTTCAACGAGTCTCATTGGCTCGCTTATCTTGGAGGAAGCTCTTTACGGAAGCGTTTCGATCACCTCAACGCTCACTCACGGGGATGTTATTCTAAGTGAATATTCTATTCCTCACAAGCGCCACATAACTCAAGAAGCAGGAATTGTGCTCGGAGACATTGAGTTGCCAGATGGAGTCAGGGTTGTTGCAGTTGAAGCGGAAGGTGATGTTGAGGTTGCAGATGATGAGCAAATTTTGCACCCAGGGGATCAGGTGATTGTTGTTTCGGATCGCGAACTCATCCCGCAGCTTCGCCTCGTTTTTAATAATCTTTAAAAAATCAAGTTATAATTTTTTCTTATTCATTTTCTGCATAAGTAAAACCTTTGTTTTGAGACCATTTTAAAAAGGCACATTATTTCGCACCTTAAACCTATAAAATAGATATACAAAAAATTAAATTATGTACAGATTGGACGAGAAATGCTTTCAACAGAAGAACAAATGCACATTATTAAAAGTGGAGCCGCGCAGATTGTCCCTGAGGAGGATTTGCTTAAGAAATTAAAGACAGGAAGATCACTTCGAATAAAGCTTGGAGTTGATCCGACTGCGCCAGACATCCACATCGGGCATGCCGTTCCTCTGCGCAAGCTTCGTCAGTTCCAAGATTTGGGTCACACGGTTGTGCTCATAATTGGAAATGGAACTGGACTGATCGGTGATCCTTCAGGCAGAAATTCAACTCGCCCTCAGCTTACTGAGGATGAGGTCATGGAAAATGCCCAAACATATGTTGATCAGGCTTTTAAGATCTTAGATCCTGAGAAGACAGAACTTCGGTATAACGCAGACTGGCTTTTGTCGCTTGACATGATAAAGTTGCTGGAGCTGATGAGCAAATTCACGGTTGCTAGAATTTTGGAGCGCGACGATTTTCATAACAGATACACCAACAATCAGCCGATATCGTTGCATGAGTTCCTCTATCCTGTCATGCAGGCGTATGACTCAGTTGCAATAAATGCTGACGTGGAGCTTGGAGGAACTGACCAGCTTTTTAACCTCTTGGCTGGTAGAGAGTTGATGGAAAAAAGTGACATGGAGCCACAGGTTGCTCTCACGATGCCTCTTTTGGAGGGCACGGATGGCGTTCGCAAAATGTCGAAGTCATACGGAAACTACATCGGCTTAACTGATGCGCCAGAAGATATCTTTGGAAAGTGCATGTCGATACCTGATGAAATGATTGTTAAGTATGCTCGTCTTGCTTCAAGCTTTCCAGTTGAGAAGTGTGACGAAATTGAGTCGGGCTTAAAGGATGGCTCAGTTGATCCTTATAAATGTAAGCGTGAAATTGCTGCAGACCTCGTGCGCACATATTACGATGACGATGCGGCGGTGACAGCCGAGCAACACTTCGACACAGTCCACAAAAATAAGGAGATCCCTGACGATGCTCCGACTTATCACGGAGAACTCGTGCTCAATGAAGAGGGGAAAGTCTACTTGGCAGGGCTTTTGCAAGAGATTGGCTTTGCAAAGTCTGCCTCTGATGCGCGTCGCTCAATTGATTCTGGTGCTGTGAAGATCGATGGAGTGCCCTTGTCGCCTAAGTCCTACAACATTGAAAGAACGCAACTGGTGGGTCACGTTCTGCAAAGCGGCAAGCGCAAGTTTATGCGATTTTAAAACCGATAAAACTAGACAAACTTCACAGCAGTTCCGTAGGCAAGCATCTCAATTGTGCCCTGCATAACTGTTCCGCAGGAAAAGCGCATTGAGATGACGCCGTCGGCACCGAGCTCTTTGGCCTCTTCGACCATTCTGTCTTCTGCGATTTGACGCGCCTCGTTGGTCATCATTGAATAGGACTTAATCTCGCCACCAACGATTGTTTTCACGCCAGCCATAATGTCGCGACCAACGTTTTTTGAAGTAACGATGTTTCCCCTGACAAGACCAAGAACCTCGACTTTTTTGCCTTCAGGAATGACATCTGACGTGCTTATGAACATGTTCGTTCTCACTTTCTCTTAGTTTTTTTGAAGATTTATTCATTATAACATCGCTTTACGCTTGCATTAGGCTGGGCCATTTGCGCCATTGATACCTTGCACAACTTATCCGGGCGTGTCTTTTTTGGGAATTTTTAAGAAATTTGTGAATTTTCGTTGACTTAATTTTTCAGACTGGTATTATAAATAGTCGCGTCGCAAA
>CAVAWT010000045.1:0-9637 GCA_963592435.1 Oribacterium sp.
AACACGAGGAAATCAACCCATTCATAATTTTTATTTCATTTCGTCGGAACGCGCTCGATTTGCTCGCTTAAACGCCTCCTCAAACCCATTCAATAAAAATTATTCATTGATTTCCAAGAGTTCGCTTAGGCATTTCGTGTTTCAGATCATCAGTGTCAGACATCTTTTTAAGTTACAAAGTGTAATTTATTAGACAAAAACTCTTGCTCACTTTTTGGAATCAGTAAAAAAAACTGTCTTCTTGCTTTATAATAAGCGTTATCAAAGTTTGCACAACTTGCTCTTTTGAGCGGAGGGGTTGGCAGATTAATTAAAAGTTTTCCATTTGGAAGGAGAAATTAGATGAATAGAAGTCTTAATTTAGGAGCAGAGAAAGAGAAGGTTGGTAACCTTTGGCAGGTTACTGTTTTAACCTGCATTCTGGTATTTATTGCCTGTTTAGCATTCACTGCTACGTCTGCTTTTGCTGATGAAGGGAAGGCGAAAGCATCAATTAACTGGGGTTCTCCTAATCCCAATTCCCTTATTCCTAATCCCTCTTTGAGTGAGGATCCTGATCGAGAAATTTCAACTGACGGTTCTCGAGTTGCGATGTTTAGGCTTTATAACAGGTGGACTGGCGAGCATTTTTACACTTCAAGCAAATCTGAGCGTGATGACATCGTAAAAGCTGGATGGGTCTATGAGCAGATTGAGTGGTACGCTCCAACTTCTGAGGATTATAAGCCAGTTTATCGCCTTTATAACAGATATGTCGAAGGTGGCGATCACCACTACACGACAAGTTCTGACGAAAAGGATGAGTGCGTCAAAGCTGGCTGGACTTATGAAGGAGAAGGCTGGAGAACAGTTGAGGCGGGCGCAACAGATTATGTCAAAGTTTTAAGGCAATATAACCCCTATGCCACAACTGGCACTCACAACTACACAACAGATGAGGACGAGCAGAAATACCTTGTGAGCCTTGGCTGGAGGGCAGAAGCCGACGGCGGTTGGGGTGGCTATTCGACTTTAGAGCCATCAACGCCAACTCCGACAACTAAAGAGATTGATTTTGCAAAGGCAGTTGTTGACACCGCTGACAAAACTTACACTTCAGAGGCAATTACACCAAAAGCAACAGTGACTGGATTGACTGCAGGAACTGATTATGTTGTCACGTATTCTGACAACGTTAACGCAGGAACTGCAACAATTAAAATTGAAGGCAAGGGGGACTACACTGGGTCTAAGGAATGGTCATTTAAAATTAATCCGTTAAACATTTCAAATGCAACTGTTACGCTCGGAGAGTCTTTGACCTATAACGCAACTGAGCAGACTCAAACAGTGACAAAAGTTGTCGCAGGAAGCATCACTCTTGCAACCTCAGATTACGAGGTGTCGGGCAATAAGCAAGTGAAAGCTGGAAATCACAAATTGACGATTAAAGGAAAGGGTAATTTTGGAGGTAGCGTGAACAAAGATTTTGAGATTGCAAAACTAGACATTTCAGATTCAACTGTCACGCTAGGAACTGCGTTGACCTATAACGGCAGTGAGCAAACGCAGAATGTGGCAAGCGTAAAAGTCGGAAACCTCACAGTTCCTGATGCAGATTATGCTGTTTCAAACAACAAGCAAACAAAAGCAGGAACATATGCTTTGAAGGTTGCTGGAGTGGGCAAAAACGTCACTGGCGAGTGTCAAGTCGAATTCTCAATTGAGCAGGCGACACCTGAGGCTCCCACAGGGCTTACTGCTACAGCCTACACCGACCAAACGCTAGCTTACGTAGCCCTGCCAACCTTGCCGGTAGGCTTTGATGGCACGCTTACGTGGAAAGACACAAGCACTTCTACGGGTACGAGTGAAGGCACCATCACTGCTCCTGCCATCTATACCCCAACGGATAAAAATTACAAAGCAGTTGAAGTTGCCGTTACCGTTACGGTAGAAAAGAACTTGTATTGGTTTACTGTCGCAGGTGCAGAAGACCCTAGGGATGAAGCAGGTATCCTTAAAGCTCAATCTGAGATCGATGAAGATATGAAAGTGCTTCATGGGGAAAAAGACAAGACGCTCAGTGGAAAAGACAAAACAGCGGTAGAAGAAGAGTACACATATTACATGAATGGGAAGTCTGCTGACGGAACGGAAGACCAAGAAGTGCGCCTTTACACTAAGTGGAATACTGCAACTGGCGAGAGTGGAAGTGCAGATATTACAGGTAAAAACTCCTTCGTTGAGTTCCGCATCATCAAGGTAGGCGAGCATGACGGTGATGGCTCTGCCGTAACCTTCATGGCAACGCATTCGCTACCTACGGCACAGCAGATGAACTCTGAAAACACCAACGCTGGCAGCTGGGCAGAC
Source organism: Oribacterium sp. (assembly GCA_963592435.1). GTDB lineage: Bacteria > Actinomycetota > Coriobacteriia > Coriobacteriales > Eggerthellaceae > Phoenicibacter. The sequence goes on from CAVAWT010000045.1 coordinate 2,356, forward strand.
TCTCTTATGAGAAACACTACCATGAGCACTTATGTAAAAGGAGGTTTGAGTGATCTTTGCACAATTGATGAATCAACTGGTGCTAAGACCATCAACAAAGTAACAACCTCTGGTAGCTACGGTAGCTGGGTAGAAAACAGCACCACCGCTGATCAATTCTGGTTGTTATCTCAGACTGAAGTTTTTGGTACTGCTGGCAATACTCTTGTGCCTACCTATTTCAAATCAACAGAAGGAACCCAATACGATTGGTTTGTCGCAAAAGGCGTCAATGCAAAGTCTGCTTGGGACACCACAAACACCGCCATCAGAAACATGAATCTAACTCGTTCAGGCAGCGATCCGGCTCGTAGTGGCGGTAGCGGTAGCGCCGCGCGTTGCTGGCTCCGTTCGCCTGTTATGTCTTCCTCCGAAAACTTCGGCCGTGTGGGTGGTAGCTACGGCAATCCGACCTCTGGCAGCGCCGACTATTCGTTTAGCGTTGTCCCAGCTTTCTGCTTTTAAATTAGTTAGCATAAGCTAACTTAAAATCTTAAAACCGTTCTTGCTATTTTAGCAGGAGCGGTTTTCATTTTTATTTTGCTAAATAAAGAAAAGCGAGGGCAACCGCCAATGTGGTCTAGTCGGACTTCTATCCGAAGCGCTACGGCGAAGAAATTGCATGAGGAATTGCTGTCGAAATTAAGTCTTCATGATTGTCAGACTTGTCAAAAAGGCTATCCTGAACATGTAGAACACTAAAACCTAAAACCTTAAATTACGAATGTGTTGATTTCCTCGTGTTCGCTTAGGCGTTTTGCGTTTCCAGTCAATGGTGTCAGACATTGTTTCAGTCAGCAGAGTGTATAATTAAAACTATGCAAAACCTCTACGACAAACTGATCATCATATCTTCGCCTTCAGGTTGCGGAAAAGGCACGCTCATTTCGATGCTCATGAAGGAGCAAAAACAAGTCTGGCTTTCAGTTTCTTCCACCTCGAGAAAACCAAGAGAGGGTGAGGTTGACGGAGTTTCCTATTATTTTTTGTCGAGACAAGACTTTCAAGATATGATTTCAAAAGATGGTTTTTTGGAGTGGGCTGAATATAGTGGAAATTTCTATGGCACGCCAAGAAAGCACGTTGAAGACCACTTGAAAAAAGGCGACATTGTTTTACTTGAAATTGAGGTTCAGGGAGCGCGAGAAGTTATGAAAAAGTGCAAAGGTTGCCATAGTGTTTTCATTGAACCTCCGTCGCTTGAAGAGCTCGAGAGAAGGCTTCGAGGGCGCGGCACCGAAACAGAAGAGGCGATTCACCTTCGCCTTGAAGCTGCCAAGTTCGAGCTGGAAGCTTCTCGAGATTATGAAAAAATAATAGTGAATGATGATTTAGCTCTTGCATTTTCGGAGTTAAAAGAGTATATTAATAGTCTTGCAAATTAACGATTTTAATTTTTCTTAAGGAGATTTTGATAAATGAGCGTTGTTGAGCCAAAAATTAACGAGCTTCTTGACAAGTCAGAGAATGACCGCTTCCTTCTTTGTGCAATGGCTTCAAAGCGTGCACACGACATTAATGACATGATGAAAGGTCAAAGGAATCGTGCAATCAGCACTGAAACTGCACTCGAGATCGCGCAAGCATCAACTGTCAAACCTCTTTCTATGGCGTTTTCTGAGATCTATCGCGGTGATGTCTCCTACGATCCACAAACGATCGACGCAACCCATCACTAAAAACAAGTGACAACATCACATCAGCGAGTCGTTCTCGTTCACTACCACGAAATTGGCTTAAAAGGGCACAATCGTGGTCGATTTGAGCAACAACTCGTTAACAACATAAAAAATTTAACAAGCGATTTTGCCATCGTTAAATGCGAGCGCATTAGTGGTCGAATCGTAATTTTCTTAAAAGAAGGCACTGGCAGGGAAGATCAGCTTCAACTTTGTCAATTTGTTTCAAAAATTCCTGGAGTTCAAAGAGTTTCTGCTGGATTTAAGTGTGATGCGGATTATGAGGCAATGAAAAAGCTCGCTGTTGAGGCACTATCTGACGTTGGCGAGTTTCAAACATTCAAAGTTCAGGCGAGAAGAAACCACACAGATTTTGAACCTGATTCGATGGTGATGAACAGAGAAATTGGAGCAGTTCTCTGCGAAGCCTTCCCAGATAAGACTGTGAAAATGAAGGGCGTTGATGTTCAAGTCAACGTCGAGGTCATTGAAAACAAGTGCTTCATCTGCGCTTTTTCGATCTCTGGCGTCGGTGGATTGCCAGTTGGAACCTCTGGAAAGGTCATGTGCATGCTTTCGTCCGGAATCGATTCTCCCGTTGCAACTTGGAGAATGGCGAAACGAGGAGCTGTGTGCATTGGAATCCATTTTTCTGGTCGACCTCAAACGAGCGACACTTCAGAATTTCTTGTTGAGGACATCGCATCTGTTCTTGCAAAAAGGGGTTGCATGAAGGAGTTTTATGTTTGCCCGATCGGAGATTATCAGCGACAAATTGCTCTTAAGTGCGATCCAAAACTAAGAATTGTTCTTTATCGTCGTTTGATGTTTCGCGTGGCAGATGCGCTAGGTGAAAAACTCGGCGCAAAAGCGATCGTCACCGGAGAGAGCTTGGGTCAAGTCGCGTCTCAGACGATTGAAAACATGATTGCAACTTCAGACGCTGCAACAAAAATGGTGCTTCGCCCTTTGATTGGGATGGATAAGCTTGAGATAATTGACGAAGCAAATCAAATTGAGACTTTTGAGATCTCGTCTCAAGATGCTTCAGATTGTTGCACCTTGTTTATGCCAAAAAAACCTGAGACCCATGCAGACCTGTCTTATGTGAAAGCTCAAGAGGAAGCTTTTCCGATTGACGATTGGGTAAAGGATATTGTTGAAAACGCCGAGCACAGACACGTTTAATTAAACAATCTGACAGCTCAAGCATAAAGTTTTCTTTCAATCTTCATTCATTAAGTCTTTCACTTTTTCGACGCATCTTTCGTCACGAATTTCTCACCTTTAAAAAACCTTTTCATACACGAAAAATTGGAATCTTCATTCTATAGTTAACTTGATTTAACAATTTTCTTTAGAAAAGGAAGTGATTTGAGTGAACTTTGAAGATTATTCTTTTAACACCGTTGAAGATGAAGAGAAGAAAAAGAACATAAAGCCGACCTATTTAATCGGAGTTGCTGTTCTTGTCTTGTTGGCAATTGTCTATGCTGCAATCAATTTGTTGCCATCATCGAGTTCGAGCGGTTTTTCAGTGGAAAGTCAAGAAACCAAAACAGAAGAAGCGACTGAAACTTCGTCTATTTTTGTTCACGTTGCAGGAGAAGTCAAAAACCCTGGAATTGTTGAACTGGCTTCGGGAGAGCGAGTGGCGCTGGCTATTGAAAAGGCGGGAGGAGCGACAGAAAATGCACTCTTAGATTCAATCAACCTAGCCAAGAAATGCGAGGATGGCGAGCAAATCGTCATTCCTTCTAAAGTGCAAAATGAAGATAGTTCTCAAGCATCGAGTTCAGATTCTGCCGCGAGCGGTTCAAGTGCTAGCTCAGCCAACAATGGAAAAGTCAATATAAACACTGCCGACGCGACAGGGCTTCAGCAGATTTCTGGAATTGGACCTTCGAAGGCGCAAAAAATAATTGCCTACCGAGAACAAAACGGGAAGTTCAAATCGATTGAGGATTTAACAAACGTCAGCGGGATAGGCGAAAAGACTCTGGAGTCAATTAGAGATCAAATTTGCGTGTGAGTGAATTATGAATGACTTTCAAAATTTGAGGAGTGGATCAGAGTTTGATGTCGTTCTTGACAACAAAAAGCCAAGGCGACCCTCTCTTCCGCTTTTGCTCATTTGTGCCTGCGCACTTTGGTTGACGTGCGCAGTTAGCTTCATATATCTCAGAGCCTTTTCAGAGGCGCTAAGTGTTTTTCTTCTGCCATCGATGGCGATTGTCGCTTTATTGGCATTATTAAGCATTTTTAAGAAGGCAAGGACAGTTTCTCTCATCGTCGCCTTTGCGTTGCTTGGGGCAATTCTGGGAGTCAGTGAGAATTTATCATTAGTTGCAAGTGGGGACAAAATTGTGACTTCGGGTCCTCAAAAGTTCACTGCTACCTTAACAGAAGATGCCTCAAAAAGTGATTTTGGCTCGACTGCAACAGTAAGCGTGAGAGATGAGAGTGGAAAAGAATATCGTTTGACTGCCTATTTCTCAGACGAAAATGATTTGTTGACGGGCGAGAAGATCTCTTTTAATTCAAGTTGCGAATCACTTAAAGAAAGTGCAAAAGATTACAATTTTAATAAAGGGATTTGCGCGACAGTGAGCGTCGGTGAGTGGATGCGTGTTTCAGACAATTTTGTTATGGATGCTCTTCATGATGCAAGAAAGTTAGCTATAGCTAACTTTTCTGAAAATTCTGGTGATGCTGCAGGGCTTCTGCAGGCGCTTGTTTGTGGCTACCGCAACACGATTAAAGATGACGGAACCTATGACCAGTTCAGGATTTGCGGTCTCGCTCACGTTGTTGCAGTGTCTGGAGCACATCTTGCAATCGTTGTTGCTGTCTTTTTATTTTTTCTAAAAAAGCTAAAAGCACCCAGGCTCGTTATTGCTAGTCTCTCAACGCTCTTTGTGTTGCTCTATCTTGTTTTTTCTGGCATTCCAATTTCAGCAATTCGTTCCTCGGTCATGGTCGTTCTAGGTCTCGTTGCTGGCCTTTTTGGAAGGCGCGCCACGCCACTAAACGCTCTTGCGCTCGCTGTCGTTGGGTTCATGGTTCTTGACCCGACGGCCTGCGTTTCAGTTTCTCTGTTTCTAAGTGCCGCCTCAACTCTTGGAATAATGTTGTTTGCTGGGCTAATCGGATCTTGGTTTGATGTTAAAAACGAGAAGGTTGACACATTTTTAGTTCAGCCAACTTCTCTAACTTTGGCCTCAAATTTGATGACGCTTCCATTTTCTGCAGGTCTTTTTTCGCAAGTCTCAACAATTTCGATTTTTTCAAATATCATTGCAACTCCGCTCTTTTCTGTAGCTTGTGTCAGTGGTCTTGTTTGTGCTTGTGCCTCTCTTTTGCTGCCACCTTTATCAGGCTTTCTCGGGTTTTTAGCAATGTGTTTTGCAATGCCACTTAAAATTTCGGTCGAGTGGATGAGCGCAATTCCTCATGCTGTGATGGCAGTGAGCGTTGATGTTGTTTTTATGCTTGTCCTTTCGGGCGTCCTTTGCGCCCTCATGCTTTGTTTCTGGCCTCAATTCAAGAGAAAGCAAGTTTTTGCTGGTCTGGGGAGTGCTGTGGCGATCGTTTTGTTTGTGTTGTTCTTCCCTCCGATTCTGCCGAGCAACGAGATTGTTTTTCTTGATGTTGGGCAAGGTGACTCGATTTTATTAAAGAGTGGTTCACATGCACTGCTTGTCGATACAGGCAATCAAGAAACAAAGCTAAAGGAAGGTCTTGCAAAACAGGGTGTCAATTCACTCGACGCAGTCATAATAACACATCATGATGATGACCACATGGGCTGTTTGGAGGATTTAAGAACATACGAAACAATATCTTCAGTATATTCTTCCAAAGAGGCGCTAGATTGTTCGTGTAAGGGGTGTTTGGAGTTGAGAGGGCTTGCAGAAGGCTCGTCATCAGATCGCGAGTTGCGAGGGCTATCTGTCGATGACACAATCAGTGTTGGTGTTTTTAAATGCAAAGTTGTGTGGCCGAAAAACTTTGAAGATGAAGGTGGAAACGCTGACAGTGTTTCGCTCCTTGTAACGAGTGATGAGAACAATGATGGCAAAGCTGAGTTTTCTCTTCTAATGACAGGGGATGCTGAGAAAGAATCGATTAAGAAGATGATTAAAGATGATTTAGTGGGCGATGTTGATGTTTTAAAAGTTCCTCATCATGGCTCAAAAGTCGGTGTTGATGATGAAGTTCTTGATGTTTTGAAGCCAGAAAATGCAATCATTTCAGTTGGTGCCAACAACAGATATGGTCATCCTAAGTCTGAAACGCTTGAATTTCTTAAAAATCACAACGTACAAATTTTGAGAACTGATGAAAATGGAGCTGTTACTCTTAAACCAAAAACTCCAAAAGGATATGTCTTGCAGGCAGAAAAGTGATTTTATGAATAAAAATAAAATTTTATAAAAAAGATCGACATGTTACGAAAAAAGTGTAGTATCATAAGTAACGCACTTTTTTTAGGGGCCCGTAGCTCAGCTGGTTAGAGCGCACGCCTGATAAGCGTGAGGTCGCTGGTTCAAGTCCATTCGGGCCCACCAGAAAGAAAAGTGCTGGAGACCTTTTAAAGCGTGGGGCTTTAGCTCAGTTGGGAGAGCATCTGCTTTGCAAGCAGGGGGTCAGGGGTTCGAGCCCCCTAAGCTCCACCATTTTTTACAGAAGCTTCAATCTCTGAAATCATTTTAATCATGCAAACATTAAAGAGCAGCTACCGGTAGAATAGCTGCTCTTAAAGTCGTTGATATTTACGCTTGATCTAGAAGTCTACATCTGTGTCATAGTAGCAAGCCTTTAGCAGGTTCTCCATCTCCTCCTGAGTTGGGATTCTTGGATTGGAGCCTGTGCAAGCGTCTCCGATAGCGAGCTCAGCAATCTGAGGTAGTCTCTCCAGGAATACGTCCTCTGGCACGAATCCTTGCTCTGTCGGATAAGAGTCAGGTCCATAATTCTTGATGCAATGAGGGATGTTCAGCTTGTCATTCATGCCTCGTACATACTCAATCAAAAGCTTGACTTTCTCATCGTCGCTGCTACCGCCCAGGTGCATATAGTCTGCAATGACACCATATCTCTTTTTCGCTGTCTCATCTTTTGCGTTATAAGCGATAACCTTTGGAAGATACATCGCATTAGCAGCACCGTGGATGATGTGCGCACCATAGTCAGCAAAAGCAGCTCCTGTCTTGTGAGCCATCGAGTGTACGATACCAAGCAGCGCGTTCGTGAATGCCATGCCAGCGAGGCACTGTGCGTTGTGCATCTCGTCTCTCGCAGCCATGTCCTCATTATAAGAATCGACCAAGTCCTTCTGGATCATCTCGATCGCATGTATTGCAAGTGGGTCAGTGTAGTCGCAATTTGCAGTTGAGACGTAAGCCTCGATAGCGTGAGTCAGAGCATCCATGCCCGTGTGAGCGACTAGCTTCTTAGGCATCGTCTCTGCGAGCTCTGCGTCGACGATAGCGACGTCAGGCGTTATCTCGAAGTCTGCAATCGGGAACTTGACGCCTTTTTGGTAGTCTGTAATGATTGAA
>CAVAWT010000046.1:0-9355 GCA_963592435.1 Oribacterium sp.
TGAGCTTAATTCTGGCAAAGAGAAGCCAGCACAAGCAAAAAGTCAGGGATTGAAACAATAATTTGATAAAAAAATACAATCTTAATTAAAAGAGAGCTAATAAAAGCTCTCTTTTTTATATGTGTTAAAAAAAAATAAGGCATAGAATTTGGTTTAAGCGAATTAAAATTTAAATTCGAGTATTTATTTAGCTTATTATATAAACTATCTTTAAAATTGATTTTATGGAGTATTTGCGTTAATTTCATCATTTTCGTTAATTTCATCTTCATTATTTTGATTGTCAGAGGGAATTATGATTTGATTATTACCATTTAAAACAATTGCTTCAATTTTGTCTAAATCAATAGGCTTGATTATTTGAAATTGTCGAATTGTCCCTCCTTCGCCCTCTGGATCATCTTCTTCGGTTGCGAAATAACTTCGTTCCCATATAATACCATCTTCTTTTATGTTGTCTGATTTTATAAATTCATTTTGGAGAAGATAACCATCTGAAAAAGGTAATAAAACAGAATTAAATTCTTCGTAATTTCCGTTTTTATAATAAATTTGAAGTTGTGCCATTTGAAGATTTACTCCTTTTTATCTTTTTTGAATTCTTCCGTCAACAATTCTATAACCATCTGCGTTTAACTCAGCGGCTTTTTTCATTGCGTCAGCTTTTAATTGATCTGGGGGTTTAATTTTCAATTCATTATTTTTACCATCTTGATTTTTGATTTGTGAGTTATTAGCAACAGAAAGTTTTGAAAATTCGTTTGTTTCAACTGCCGAATTTTGTGTTTTGGGTTCTTCTTTAATTTCTGTCGAATAATTTTCTTCATTAAATTCATCAGAATGCTCTTTTGCATAAGCTATAAAGTTCATTGTTTCTTGGTTTGGAGTTTTTTGTTCCTTTTTAGGTTCTTTTGAAGTGTTTATTTTTTTGTTAATTTCTTCAAAAGTTAGGCGCATCCGTTCAGAACTTTGTAGTGATTGACGCTTTTGTTGTTCATTTTGAAGATTAATTATCTCAGCATTTATTGCTTCTTCTTCTTGATTTTTTATGTATTGTTTAGAAGAATTACATGGTAAATAGTGAACTGTTGCAGTTTTATTTTTATTTTCTGTCGTTCTTGAACTTCTGGGAATACGGTGTTTTGGTTCAAGATTATTTTTGATTATGTTAAATGCTTTCTCGCGTTCTTGTTGAACTTCTTTGATTGTTTCGATTTGATTGTTGATTTTTTCAATGCCATCTTTTAAAGATTTTAGAACTTCTCTATGTTCAGATAGCTCATTGCTATTGTGTTTGTAATTATGATCCTTTAGCCATTGCAATTCTTCTTCATCATTAAATGCAAGATAATTATTGACATGAGTGTTAACAATGCTTGCTTCATCGTAGAGTTCTTCCCATTTCGCTTTCTTGGCTTTTAAGTTTTCTATTTTATAATGATCTCGAGCATAAAGGTTGGTTAAGTCTTGTTTAGATTTAATGTTTTGTTGTTTAATGATTTTGACGGCTTCAGTCATGGCGCTAATGTTTGCAAGACTATTATTAATGGTAGCGTATGTTAATCTGCCATGATAAGATTTGATTTCTGGATATTTTATTGTTCTTGGCAATTTGTGATTATGCTTAACAAGAGTTCCAGTTTGTTTACGATGAGGTTTTGGATAAACCAAAGGAAGCCAGCCAAAATAAATTAATGTTTCGTTTTTGATTAAATTCTTTTGTTTGTTGATTGATTGCAAGCTTAAAGTGTTTGTTCCGTTATAATCAAAACTTTCAATAATTTTTTCTCTACGGTATTTATTTGGATGATTGATGTCGTCAGATAAATTTTTGTCCTTGCAAGCAAAGTGAAATTCTTTCCCTGTTTTTTTGTTGAAAACTGGCTCTTTAAAGTGGTATGTATAACCTAATTGTTTAGTTTTTTTATTGAATGTTTGACGAACTTCGACACCATCATTATTCATTTTGCGAACAAAATCATCCCAACTAGTTGCGTATGTTTTGTTAATATCAATTAAATCTCTAAGTTGCTGTTTCCATGTTTTAAATCCTCTCTTTTCAATTCTTTTTTCACAAGCTGTTTTTGGATTATATTTAATTTCATTTTTTTGTTCTTTTGAGTTGTTGATGTTCGATAAAAAAAGATCGCGTTCACTTTTAGGTGCAGGAGTTTTCATGCCAAGTTTTTTAGCAATTCGATGTGTTTCAAGGCGAATGTCATCGTATTTTTTACGATCAATATGAATTTTATAGCCATCTAATTGAACTGAATTAACGCAAATATGAGCGTGTAAGATTCCATCATTGTTGTCGTCATGATAGTAAATTGCATATTTTGAATTTGAAAAATTTTCATTGACCCAAGACTTTGCTAGTTCTCTAACTTGTTCAAGATTAGCATTATCTGTTGGATCTGGAGATATAACAAAGTGATAACATTTTCTTCCAAAATCTTTTCTAAAGTTTTTTCTATCTAAATCAAATTCATGTGCCCAATTTTTTGGATCGTTTATTCTTGAAGAGAAATCAAATGCAAGAGTGCGATTCTTGCCTTCTCTATCTTTTTCAAGATAGCGTTGTAGGTTAGAACAACCTCCTATATTGTGAATGTATGTTTTTAAAATCGCTGACATTGGGTTACTTTAATTGATACATTCTGTTTAAATTTGTATCTATTTTTTTCAATAAGTTTGTTCTTAACTTGTTTTCATTTTTAGTAATTAAGAGTGCGTTGTTGAGTTTTTCTTTGCTAAATTCTGGATTTATTTCTGCAACATTCATTGCAACATGGAGGTCTTTAATCGCTTGATTATAATTGTTTCCAAGTTTATTTAAATCGGTTTGAAGTGACCTTAGAACATCTGCGTTCATAATAATTGCGGTGTTATCAGTATAGATTGTTTTAGCTAAAATGTATTCTGATACAAGCAATTCAGTTTCTTTTGCTTTTTTTAAAAGCATTTCTTTTTCAGTTGGGGACAATCGTAAATTAAAAAATAAATTCTTAACTTGGTTAGTTTTGGATTTGTAATTGTTCCATTTTTGTTTACTCATCTTGTATCACTCCTTTAATCAAACAATAAATAAAGTGGAAGTATTTATTGTTTTTAATGCCATTTATGGCTTCTTTTACCTGTCTTAGCCAGCGGCTAACGAGCGACCGACAAGTTTGAAAAGTGAAAATATAATGAAATTTATATTTTTTTCAAACTTGTATTTCATAAAATCGAAACGAACAGTGAACGATTTTATGAAATTGGCTTTAACTGATTATCATTATTTAAAATAATGATTGAAGTTAAAGTCATTCGGTGCATTATGTAGAACATTTTAACATAGAATGAAATGAAAAGTTAAAATGTGTATACATAATGCGTCGCTCGCGTCTGTTTTTTAGGGGGTAAAAAAGTATTGGCAGGTAGAGGGTTGGATTTTTATTTTGGAGCATAAAAAAAGCAATGAATTTTTTTGGTTCACTGCTTTTAAAAAAATAAATTAAGCTAAATAAGAAATTGAAATTTATTTTTTGTAATTTTCTTGAAGCCAATCTTCAAATAAAGTTCTACCAAGTTTTGAAATTGAAAACGATCTATTTCCTTCTAATCTTTCTAAATAAATCATTTCTTGGAGCTTATTAAAGGTTTCTTCAGAAACTATAATAGAAATTGTTTGTTGTTTTTTTTCATTTTCTTTTTTCATGTTTTTTCTTTCTTTAAAATTTTGATCATCATATTTATTATATGTGATATTTTTTTTCTTTAAAGAAAGATCCTTGTCAACATTTTTTGTTTGTGGTTTTTTGTCGCCAAGAATGTTAGATACTAACTCATTGGTTGATGTTTTTGTTTTGCTCATTTTAAACCCCTTTAATTAAAATAGAGTTTTATATCTATTCATCATCAGAATAATTATCTGAGTTTTCCATAAGAGAACAAGTAAGCTCAGTTCGTTGAATTTCAATCCATGTGTCGAGTTCTTCTGTGAACTTTTCACAAATTTCAAGTGCAATTCTAGAAAAAGTTTCTGAGTCATCAAAGTCACTTTGAATTTCATCAATGATGTTATCACAAGCAGTTTTGATGTCCTCAATACAGTAATTGTATCCGCGCATAATGATTTCGTCTTCGCCTTTTAACTCTTTCCAGTTGTAAGTTTCTTCGTCAATGTAAGTCATTTTCATTCTCCTCCTTGTCTACTTATTTTTTTCATTTGAAAATTCTTCATCTTTATATAAAACATCTGCTTCTATTAATTCACAAGATAATTCTTGAACAAGACAACGAAGTCTATATGAATCATAAAAATTATGTTTATCAAGATGATCAAGGATCTTTTTATATGAGCTTTCAAATGCTTCAAGTCTTTCATTTTTGTGCATTTGTTCAAAATCTTTTTCTATCATTAGTTATCCTCCTTTCTTTTTTTTGATGTTTTTTTAATTTCTTCTTTCCAATATTCAATAACCTTTTCATCTTTTATAAGATTTTTATAACAATGGAGTGTTACTTTTGCATCTTCTAATGAGCTATGAAACTTAGTGCGTTCATATTTGTAATGATCCGCACATAAAGAAAGTTTGCAGTTTCTGCGAGTTAATTTCCGTCTGTTTAATTCTCCATAAACAGCAGAAAAGGCTTCCATGACATCAAAGAAGTCACAATGCAAAGAAGCACCGCTTTGCTTTAATAGTCGAACGTCGTAAAGGACGTTATAACCTACAATGAGGTTATCTTTGGTAAAGAAAGGTTCTAGTTCCTTTTCATATTCAACCAATGTTTGTTTGTTTGCCACATCCTCTGGAGTAATGCCATGTAATTTTTGAGCTCTACTCCAAGTTAGTCGATGAACAGGCTTAATTAAATTGTTAAACATAACATCATTGTTAAAATTAATTATAGATAGTGATAAAACTTCATCATCATTCTGTAAACCAGTTGTTTCTGTGTCAAGAAAATATATTTTCTTTTTATCCCATTTGATTGCATCAAAAATGTTTTTCATCTTAATTCTTCCTTTTTATGTTCAATATAAGCAGAATCTTTTGAATAAATTACTAATTCATTAAAAAAATTTTTTTCAAGTTCATGGATTGCGTAATCTTTGTAATATTCTCTAGTAATGTGATTATCATATATAACTATTAAGAGCAAAGTAATTGCCATTAATAAAAATCCTATAAAGGTAAAATCCCAAAATTGAAAAAAAATAGAAACTTCTCTTAAATCAATTTCAGATAATTTAGATAAATAAAAAAATGGATATAAAGCTAAACTTCCAGCAAAAATTAAAGCTAAAACTGTAATAAGAAAGTTATCAACAAAAATAAATCCTTGAATTTTTTTCTCTTTTAATTTAAGTCTGGCAGTTTCTTTATTTAAGGAATATTCACAGAATGTCCTATCTTTTTTAAATTGATCTTCAAGATGCGAAAGCGATGTATAGACAGCTTGAAGATCCTGTTTATATTTTCTGTCTTTTCGATTTTTCAAAAAGGATGTTGCGTGTTTTTGTGTATTATTAGGCATCGTTAGTTTTCCTTGAATTGTCCTGTTTTGTAGTCGATTGTGAAACCATAGGTTGCGTTTAAGACTTCGACGTGTTCGTTTAGAGTGCAGTCAGGAGTTTTGATGTCGACGAAAACGGAGCGTGGGATAAGCTCGCCCTTAACATATACTGGAGTTGCTTTATAGTAGACCACTTGGTCGGTGTGAGTGTCGAGGTAGTTGCGTGCTTTTTCCTCGGTGTAAGCCATACCACCGTTGCCATCGTTTTTGCCGACGTTTTGAGTGCGCGTGCCTGTGATAAGGTTAGACTCGGTTTCGACTCCGCCGAGAGACTTGGCTATGAGGTGTGAGCGATTGTATAAGTAACCGTTATAGGTTTTGCCGTTGAGTAAGTCGATTGTTACTTTAGAATTGTTAGACTTGCCGTTATAGCTCCAACCTGCTGGGTCTGGCATGTCAGCACGCTCACGCTCTGTGCCTTCTTCTCGCATTTTGTAAGTGATAACACCTGCGACGGTTTGTGTGCGACCTAGGGTGTCAAGACCTTCGTAGTGGATAGCACCGTTTGTTAGTTCTTCTGATGTAAAGTTCTTGTAGGTGAGGTCTTGAGTGAGGTCGCTTTCGATGTCGGCGTTGCCTTGGATGATAACGTAGTCTGAGTATTGCTTGATTACGTCATCGGTTACTGGCGTTGGGTCGTAACGCGTGGCAGACGTGGATGTAACAGGTCGCTCGTTGGAAGTGTCCTCGAGGGTAAGAGGTGTGTGAGAGCAACCTGCAAGAGTGAGAGCGAGGAAAAGAGCGAGGAAGGTGCGGATATGAGTGAAGGATTTTTTAGTCATTGGGAGTCTCCTTTTCTATTAGAGTAGACCATGTAATTGGCATAAACTCGTAATTATCCCTAAAATAGCAAGCGAAAAAGTTGATAATTGAATAAATTTGCCATAATAACCAAAAACCTCTGAAAAGCCATTTGTTGTGTTAATAGAGAACAAAACAGCAAATGAAAAGCCAAATACTTGTTGTATCCTTATAGCGGTTTCTAAACTCAATATCATTAGTTTTCTCCTTTTTAGATTGCTTATTTAATCTTGCGAGATCGAACTTTGTTCGTAAATTTATTTTTCTTTTCGTCAATGTGATCAGACATAATAAAATAAGCGGTTAGCATTGTTGGAACTAAAGCAAGACTTTTAATAAAAGATTGATTGAATTTAAAACTTATGTTATATCCATGTCTGATGCGCTTTCCATAATTATTGGCTTCAAGCATTTGAAAAGCAAACATAATTGTTTTATCGGATATTCCAGAACGTCTTGCTATCGTTTGAAGTCTGCAATCTTCAATAAATCCTTCATTATCCATGTTATCTATAAGATAGACAATGACATTTGCAAGCGATACATTTTTTGTTTTTAAAAGGTTTTTAAAGATCGTTTTTGGATCGTATGAGCTACACATTTTAATTCTCCAAAAATTCTTCGATAAATTTTTTATAATCCGCAACTGGTCTTGGCTCTGGCTTTAAGTCTAATAAAGACATTGAATAAGTTGTTGCCAATGTCATGTCTACTGAAGTATGAACACGAGTTTTAAAAAGTGGAACATTGAGGGTCTTTGTTAATTCGTGTGTTACTTCTGCTATTGCATTATCAGAAATAAAACGTTCATCAAATTTGGTTAAAAGTATTCCTGCTACTTTTATGTTCGGATTATAATTTGAATCCCTTATCGCGATAATATTTTCAAAAAGTTTGTTAATTCCTTTTGTTGCAAACATTTTAGAATCTGTGGCAATGATAACGCCATCAGTTGTTGCGACATAAGCGATAATTGATAAAAGTCCTAATGATGGTGGTGTGTCGATTAAGACATAATCATACTTATTAATGACTTGTTTTAAGTTTTTTGCAAGCGATTGTTCGCTACCAATTTTGCCTATTAGTTCAGTTTCAGCTTGTGCAAGTGTTTCATCTGCTGGAATTATGTCATAATCATCAGCTTTTTTAATTGCATCTAAAACAGAACATTCATTTTTAATTAATTCATATAAGGTCCATTCATCATCTGTTCTAACTTTGCTCCAGTCTGTCAAGTTGCCTTGTGGATCGCAGTCAATACACAGAACTTTTTGATTATATATTCTCGATAAAATTTCTGCCATTGCTTTTACTGTGGTCGTCTTGGAGCAACCACCTTTACGGTTTGCAATTGAGTATATTTTTGCAGTCATTTTAAATAAGATCCTTTCTTGTTTTTGTTTTAGATTACTCAACTTCAAAATCAAGCAAAGAGCGATAGACTGAGCCATCGTCAGTATTTTCTTTATATGAAACATAAAATGTGCAATTTTTCCCAATTGCTGATCTGTATTGTGCTTCAATGGTAGGATCAATTAAAAATTCGGTTCGTGCTTTCTGAATGTTTGTTCCATCGCGCTGAGTTTTGGTTGTGTTCCAATAGATCATTAACGTGTAATGTCCTGTTGATTGAATGTTTTGTTTATCAACGTTTGTAATTACCCCATACTCACAATGTGCGCGAGACCAAACTTCGATATCATTTCGCGAATTTAAAATTTGTTTCACGATGTCTTTCGGTGCAACACCTGTCTTTAATGATAATTCCATTAGCGAGTCGGTTGAGATTACTTTGTTGACTTCTGAATACTGCATAATTCACTCCTTTAATCATATATATTATATAAGATATTCTATATTATATATCATATATATTAGAATTTAAATGAGAATTTTAAAATTTTTAATTGTTAGAAATTAGAGGTTGTGGGGGTTTTTAATGTCAAAAAATAGCAATTTTAGAAACTAAAAAAGACAACATATATTTAAAATTCTGCACGGTTTTTTGCACGGTCAATTTAAATTTATGCAATTTTTTAGGATTAAATTTTAATTTTTTTAGATAGTAATGCCTGTATATAAAGCAATTTTAAAAAATGAATGAAAATTAATTCTTTCCGTCAAGCATAAACATGAGAAACCTAGGCCCAAGCTTGAATTTCGTTTACGTCTAAAGGATGGTCTTCTGGTGATGTAAACGTTTTGTCGTCTAGCTTGCCAGCCACATCCTTCCACCAGCCCTGAACGTCATGGCTTTTCGTTGCGTTTTCGTTTATCAGTTTTCTCGTGAAGGCAGAAAGTGACAAATTGGCTCTCCCTGCTTGTTCTTTGAGTTCAAGCATTTCGTCATCCGATAAATATAGTGAAACTTGTGGCATAATAAACCTCCTTCTTCTATAACAAGTATACCACAAGTATGTTCTAAAACAGGTGAACCTAAATCCACTTCCCATTCTCGCACAAAATATGCGGCATCAGGGGGTCAGACCCTTTGTACGCTGGGGAAACGTAAGGGGTCAGACCCTTAGTTGCGCTATCGCGCAACAGGTTTTAGGGAATAGGTAATAGGGATTAGTAAAACCCGAGCATAATTTCTAGAAATCTAAAACCTAACACCTAAAACCTAACGGGGGCTCAGACCCTTTGAATTGCAGAAACACAAAATGCCTTAGCGAACTCTTGGAAATCAATGAGTAATTTTTATTGAATGGGTTTGAGGAGGCGTTTAAGCGAGCGAAGCGAGTGCGTTCCGACGAAATGAAATAAAAATTGCGAATGGGTTGATTTACTCGTGTTCGCGTGGCGTTTTGTGTTGTGGATAAATGGTGTCAGACACCAACCTAAAACCTAAAACCTAACACCTAAAACCTAATGGGGGGGGTCAGACCCTTTGTACGCTGGGGAAACGCATGGGGTCAGACCCTTTGTACGCTAGCGCTAAAAAAAGGCCGACCATTTCTGGCCAGCCTTTGTTTGTGTCAACTTTAAA
>CAVAWT010000047.1:0-9316 GCA_963592435.1 Oribacterium sp.
TGTTGATGATTATGTTAATAGTAGGAGCAATTAGTGCAGCGTTTGGTGTGTTTGGCAATTCAAAAAATAATAGTGGTGGTGGTGCGCTTGAGGGTAATGCATTAGTTGTTTATCAAGTTTTGTCTGAAAAAGGATATTCAGACTATGCTATTGCTGGAGTTATTGGTAATTATGATAGTGAATCTGGAATAAATCCGCATAGAGCGCAAGAAGATTATAATAAATATGACGAGAATGGCAATTTTGTGGCTCATATCTCTTTTGATTTACGACAATATACTGATCGAAGAAATGTTCCAGAATATCCTGATTGGTTACTTGATCATAAACTTTTTGGTTATGGATTAGCGCAATGGACTGATCCTGGTAGATCTCATGGTTTGGTTAATATGGCAAAAAGTAAGAACAAGAGTTCTGGGGATTTAGATTTGCAATGTGAATATATGATTTATGAATGTGAAAATAGCTATCAGATAGTTGGTCCAGATTCTGATTTCGCAACCAAAGAGACAAGCCTATATGAAACGACAAAACTCTGGTATAAGGAATATGAGATGTCTGGCAATATGGGTCAAGAGCCGTCAGAAGCAACCATTAAACCTAGAGCTGAGAGGGCACAGTATTTTTATGACTTGATGCAGCAATCAAAAAACGATGGCGAGGTAAATGATGGAACATTAGATGAAACACAAAAAAGAATTATTGAAGCTTGTAAGACAACTCCTTCTCCTGGAGCTGGTTATTGTGCGATGTGGGTTAGCGATGTTTATTCAAACGCAGGATGTGGTCGTCCTTCAGGAAATGCAAATGACATGTATTGGGCATATTGCCATTCTTCTGATAAATCAGAGCTTAAACCTGGCATGATCATCGCAGTTCCATCTCACACTGCTGCAGATTCATGGGGTGTTATCTATGGTCATGTTGGAATTTACATCGGAAATGGACAAGTAATGGATAATATCGGTTCAATTTCAACGTCATCGCTTGATTCATGGATTGCAAAATACAGCACGACTTATACTGTTAAATGGGGATGGGCTTAATACCTAGAACACGATGATTTTTTTAAATAATAGAGTTAGAGTTTAGATGATTGGATAAATGAAAATAATACTTATTATACTCCTAAGTGGGGTTTTGCTTGGTAATGATTGGTAATAAAAGATTAAAGGAGATTTAAAAATGGCTTTTAAACAGACAGGTAATGCAGGGCAGAAAAGCAATAACAAATTAGTTAAGGTTGTTGCAATAATTGTTGTTATTGGATTAGTTGGATTTATTGGGATGAATATGCTTGGTTCAAGAAATGATGAAGGTAGTAATGGCAGTGATAATCAAGAACAAACACAAGAGAACACTGAAAATAATGAAGCAAAGCTAACATCTGAGCAAGAAAGTGTGAAGATGGCAAGCAATTCTGATTTAGTAACTTTTCAGGAATTGTTAGATTCGACAAAATGGGTTGATTCTCAAACAGGTTCTATTTGCACTTTTGATAGTGAACATAATTTATTTAAAGAAGAATTGTCAAAAAATAATTCTAGTTCTAAAGTCGTGTTTGTTGTGTGCCAGCTTAAAGCCAATACAACACAAGATAAAACTGTAACTACTGATGGAATTAAAAGCGAGATTTCGTATAATGCGACTTGTATGGATGATACTAATAATTTTTTTAATATGACTTTAGTTGTTAATAAAGTGAGCGATACGCAAAGTGAGAAAGTTCAGTCTTTGGTTTTGACATGTGAAAAGTTTTCTTTGGGGTCTTATTATACAAAAGCAAGCGTAACTGATTCGTTTGCAGTTTCTGGATTAAATGAAGAAAAGTTAAAGTGGTTTGGGTTGGAGAAACGACAATTAATAGAAGATTTGAAAAATTATTGTAACGAGCATTTGCCAACTGTTAATAAGATTGATTTTAGCATTTCTAAAATTACAACATTTATGGATAAAAATTATGTTGTGATGACGGCAACAACAAATTCAACTTCAAAAAATGGCAAAACCTTATATGTTTCTTATGATGTAGATTCTAAGCAGTTAACTGTATCAGAAACGCAACCGACCACTTAATAGTTTTAATTGAGTTAAAGGAGTGAGTAAGATTATGAAACAAAATGGAAATGGATTTAAAAAAATCAATAAAAAATTAAAGATAAGACAAAATCGAGAAGAAGCAACGAAGAAAGAAAAAATTAAATTAGTTCTTGTTTTTGTTGGTGCGATGTTGGCTATCACTTTGTTTAATATTTTTATTAAAAACTATGGAGCAGGTGTTGAACATGCGCTCTTGGGAAATTAAAAAAAATGATAAAGTAGAGAAAAAACGTTTTTCTTTTAAAGATCTTGCTATTAAAGTGCAAAAGAAATTAATGGATCTTGTGCCTTTTGTTATTGCTGTTGTAATTTTTGTAACTATGATGGTTTTTATTATGAATATTACATAAAATAATGAATAAAAATGCAAGGACTTCCACCTTGTAAAAAAAATAAAAGTTAAAGGAGTGAATTTTAGAGATGAAGTTAGTTATCGCAGAGAAACCCATGTTGGCAAGAGATATTGCTAGAGCAATTTGTGGGAAATCAGTATCTGAAAGTGCAAAATTACCAATATATGGAAATGGATATTGTGTTGTTGCTTGTGCAGGTCATTTATTGGAGCTATTAGATCCACATGAATTAAATGAACAATATACGAATTGGAGAATTGACGATTTGCCGATTTTTGTAAAAAATTGGCCTAAGCGTCCAAGTAAAGGTAAAGTAAGTCTTGTTAATGAAATAAAGAAATTATTAAAAGAAGCTGATTGTGTTATTAATGCAGGAGATCCTGATGATGAAGGGCAATTGATTGTTGATGAAGTCTTAGAGTATTGCAAGAATGATAAACCTGTTATGAGGGTTTTTGTTAATGATAATATCGAGAAAAATATAAAAATTGCTTTTCAGAATTTAAAAGATAATCGAGAATGCGAGGGATCAGGTCGTGCCGCTTATGCAAGACAAATGGCGGATATGTGTTTTGGTGTGAATGAAACGCGATTGGCAACAATTAAATTAGAAAAACTTTTGAGCGTTGGTAGAGTTCAGACTCCTACATTAGGGTTAATTGTTAATCGAGATTTGGCAATAGAGAGTCATCAAAAGCAAAAATTCTATGAATTGGATTTCTTGGGAACTTTTAGTGATGGCAGTGGGTCAATTTATAAGGGTATCGTAAAATTTTTGCCTTCTAAATCAATTCTAGGCGACGAAAAGCATATTTTAGATGCTAATGTGCTTGAAGAAATAAAAAATAGCTTAGAGGGTAAATCATTGCCTTTTAATGTAAAAGTGTCTAAAAAATATGAAAATCCGCCACTTCCATATAATTTGACGGTTTTGCAAAGTGATATGAGTAAGAAGTTTAAATTTTCTGCAAAGAAAACATTAGATATAACACAAGCTTTGAGAGATAAGTATAAAGCAATTACTTATAACAGGAGTGATTCGCAATATCTTAAGAATGAACATTATGAACAAGCGAGTAGTGTTTTAGCAACTGCGTTTCAAAACTTAAATATACACATGGATTTAGATTTTTCGTTGAAATCAAGTGCGTTTAATGATGAAAATGTTACAGCACATCATGGAATTATTCCGCAGGATATAAAGGTTGATGTGCCTTCGATGTCGAAAGATGAATTCTATGTGTATCATGCAATTGTTGTTAGATATGCTTTGCAATTTATGAAGCCAGCTGAATATGATGTATCAAGTGGTGTTGTTGATATTGAAAATGGAAAATTGAAATATGAAGCTAGGAGAATGGTTGATGCAGGATGGAAATCTTACAAAAGTAATTTAGTGGACGAAGATGATAAAGAAAAAGATAATGTTTGTTCTCTAGTTCCTGAGGGTCAATTTTCTGTGTATTTGCAGGATGGAAATGTAGCGGAGAAGGAAACTACACCTCCGAAGCGATATACAGAAGGAACTTTAATTGCTGATATGTCTTGCATTGCTAAATATGTAAAAGATAGCAAAATTAAAGAAATTCTAAAGAAAAAAGATGATGGTAAAAAAGGAGAAAACGGCGGCATTGGCACAACCGCAACTAGAGCTTCTATTATTGAAAAGTTAAAAGTAAGAGGTTTCATCGAAGAACAAAAAGGTAAGTTAATATCTACAAAGTTAGGTAGAGAATTTTATGATCTTTTACCAGAAGATATTAAAAGTGCTGACATTACTGCTAAGTGGTGGTTGTTACAACAAGAAGTTGAAAATGGCGCAAGTGACGTTAATAGGATTCAAGAGTCAGTTGTTAATGTATTTAACTCACATAAAGATACAGCGTATAGCAATGTTTCTCTCGTTGGTTCTGATGTTGTTGGAAAGTGTCCTCGATGTGGAAAGAATGTCATCGTAAAAGGAAAGCAATATCAATGTGAATCTAATAAGTGGATTAAAAATGATGATGGCAGTTGGAGTTGTAAAAATGGTTGTCAATTTTCTTTAAATGGTTACTGTGGAAAGCATTTTAGTGTTAGTCAAGTGAGAACCTTGCTAGAAGGAAAGCAGATTACATTAAAAGGTTGCATTAGCAAAAAAAAGCCAGATAAGAAATTTAATTGCAAAATTAAGTTAAAAGAAAATGGAGAGCTAGATGTTTGCTTTAAGTAAGCAACATATAAAAGACGATTTGCCGTTTGATTATAGGTTCAGATATTTAATGTTTATTTGTGGTTTGTCGATGGGCGAATTGGCTAAAATAGCTAACTTAAATCCAGCATGTGTTGGAAGATTGAGCGCAGGTCAACATTTGCCAAGCTATGAAACGTTGCAAAAAATTTGTTTTGTGACAGGTTGTAATGCTGATTTTTTATTGGGAACATCAAATGTTTTAAAGTTTCGAGTTATAAAAAATGACTAATGAAAATGCAACATACGATGAATGTGGTGATATCGACGCTTTTGTTAAAAAAGCAGTTGATAAATGTGCTTATGTCAAAAAAGGTAGTGTTGATGCAACAGTAGTTGATAAGTCACAAGAACATGATGTTTTTGTTGCAAATGATAAAAATAAAGAAACTTTTGTCAAAACTGACGAGATTGCAAATGTAGGAGGAGCTGAGGTCAAAGCTCCTCCATCTTTGGCTGTGCAGACAGCGGCGGCAGTTTCAAGTTATGATTTGTTTGTTAATGAGCATCCAGTAGAGAGTTTTTATGTCGATGAAGAAAGTTCGTTAATTGTTAATCAACAGGATAATGTTGATGTTGAGTTAGATGAAGATTTTACAGGAAATCATGCAATTAATGAAGCGTTTTTAGTTAATAAAAAAACTGATAAAAATCCTTTAATAATTGATCCAAAAACAATTCAAACAGAGCTTTTGGTAAGCAAAAAAAATGTTCACGAGGAGCTTTTTGCAAGCAAAAAGAGCGACGAGTTAATGATCAATAAAGAGGGCATTCATGATGAATTGTTTGCAGGTTTGAAGCAAGAACGTGAAGATGTTGGAAACAAGATCTTAGATGTAAAACACAAAAATCGCTTGCACACCTTGACTGGAGATGTTAAAGACAGTGCTGTTAGTGGGGTTAAGCAAGGTGTTAAAAATACTGGGAAAAGAGCAGTGAAAGAGACAATGCTTGCACCTGCGACTTTGACTGACAAGATGGTTAGAGATACACAAGGAGAAGATGCACAAGAAGCATTAAGCGTGCTGACTGGCACGAAGATTAAGGATACAGCCGAACAGGCAAAAGATTATTATAACAAGGCGATGTCGCCTTTTGCAACAGTTGGAAAAGTTGCTCGTGCGCCTAGGCGCGTTGGAGAAGCTAGGGCGACTGTAAAAGAGCATAGAGCGACAAGAAAAGTGAAGTCGGCTGAGCGAAAAGTTAAGTCGGTTGATAAAAACATTGCAAAATATCAAAAGCGAGAGTTGCAGGGTAAAGCAGGGTATCGAAAAGGCGCATCAGTTTTTGAGAAAAAGAATCAAAAAAAATTAGTAAAAGCAAGACGACAGGCTGGTAGAGCAACTGCGAAGTTTCAAAAAGCGAAGTTTATTCGCGCTAAAAAAAGACCTGTGGCGTGGCTTTTCGATGGTCGAGCTAAAAGTGCTGTTATTAAAGTGTTAATACCAGCGGCTGCAATGCTGTTGATGATTATGTTAATAGTAGGAGCAATTAGTGCAGCGTTTGGTGTGTTTGGGCAAGAGAATAATAAAAAAAATGGTAGTGGTTATGGAGACTTAGAGGGTAATTGTTTAACAATTTGTAAATTTCTCAGAGAAAAAGATGTGCCAGATATGGCGATTGCTGCAATATGTGGAAATATCTTTGGCGAAAGTGGTTATAGAACCGATGCGATTGAATATGATGACAATGGAAATACTTTAGAGGGAAGAGGTCTTTGTCAGTGGTCTTTTGGTCGACGTGAGAATTTATATAATTTTGCAAAATCTAAAGATAAAGAATGGTCTGATCTTCAAGTCCAACTTGAATTTTTATGGCTCGAATTAACGACTTCGTATGACTTAGAAGGTTTAAAAGCACAAACTGATGTCGAACAAGCAACTATATTTTTTCATGATGATTTTGAAAAATCAGCAGCTGGTTGTGGGCAAAATAGAATTAATGAAGCTAAGAGAGTTTATGAAGAATTACAAAAAGGTGGTGGAGGAAATACAGAAGCGACGAGGAGAGCAAAAGATCTATATGATCGGAAAGTTCCTTATGTATTTGGCGCAAAAGGACCTGATGCGTATGATTGCTCAAGTTTTGTAAGCTATTGTTTAACTGGCTTAAATGGCGGAACTTTAGGTAACACTGACTCGTTTAGAGCGAATTTTACGAGAATTTCGAAAGAAGAACTAAAAGAAGGAGATGTTTTATGTTCCGCAGGTCATGCTGGTCTCTATTATGGCAATAATCAGGTAATTGAATGTATGGATGCGAACCATGGAATTGTAATTTCAGATTTGGATAAATTTATAAGTTGGAATGGAGGAGATGATGTGTGGTTCTTGCGGTATGAAGGTTAATTAAAACTTGTTTATTAAATTAAAGTTTTGAAAGTTATTAATTAAAAAATATAGTATAATACGGTAAGTTTTTAATGTGCAGGCTTCCATCCTGCAAAAAAAATTAAAGGAGTGATATAAGATGAAGTGTTCTGAGAAATTGAGTCATGCAGGTTCTTCAATTAAAGAAAATCCTAAAGCAATGATTGGAATAGGAGCAGGAGTTGCTTTTATAATTTTTATTGTGCTTGGATTTGTTTTGTTTCCATCATCAAATTCTAATTCATGGAAAACGTCACAAGCAGTTTATCATCAAGACCAAGGTGTCATTGAGTTGCCGTCCTATAGTGTAGAACAACAAGTAGCTGATAATGTTGGCGTTAGCGTTGAAAATTTGAAAGATACAAATAGGCGCGTTAGGGTAAAGTCGACTATTGTTGATGACAGAGTGTTTCAAGAGGGAGACACAATTGATAAGCTGATGGCAACGCCAGAGACAGCAAGTGAAGCCTTGCTTACTCAGGTTGAGTCGACGGCGACACTTTATGATTACAATGCAGATACTTATGCAGTTAAGTTAAACAGCATTACAGCTTCAGGGATTACAACGAGCGGAGTTAAGGATATTGCGTTTGCTAGAGATAATTATAATGGTGAAGTAGTGGATGGTATTAATTTTGATTATGATGCTGGTGTTGCGTATGTTCCTAAGAGTGCAGTTGATGATTATGTGCCAGTGGATGCGACACAAGACGATGGTAATGTGTTGCAGGCGCAGTTGCTTTACACAATGGACTCTAGTCGTGTTGAGGATGTGGCGTTGCAAAAATGCACAGTAACTAATCAAGAAACTGGAGAGAGTGTTGAAACTTATGCAGGATCAGAGATGATTTCAAATTATACTTATGTTCAGCTTGTAAGTGAGGAGGATGCAGGTAAGGTTGACACGTCGTCTATTAAGCTAACAGCTAATGACGGAGCTGTGCAGACTAACAGTGACGCTGGTATTGAGACAAACGCAGACTTGGTTAGATACAATAAAGAAACAGGAATGTTGGCTATTCAAAATAATGTTGCCAATATAGGAAACATTAGCATTTCGTTGAAGGCGAGTGATGCGAAGTTGTTGTCATCTAGTAATGGCGTCACAAAAACAACTGTTGCGAATATGAATTTTTTAAAAACGGCAGACAATAAGACTGAAGTTGTTTTTAAAAATTTAAATGGGTCTGCGATAAATAAATTGTTGAAAGATAGTGCGCCTTCGTCTGTTCAATTTTACACTGATGGTGATGCTTATGTGTGGGAAGGCAACAATCCTGCAAACGAAAAATTGATAGGAGACACGACTTATGTGTCATCAGAAGTGGA
Organism: Oribacterium sp.; assembly: GCA_963592435.1. Taxonomy (GTDB): domain Bacteria; phylum Actinomycetota; class Coriobacteriia; order Coriobacteriales; family Eggerthellaceae; genus Phoenicibacter. The sequence goes on from CAVAWT010000047.1 coordinate 8,382, forward strand.
AGCACTATATGGGGATGTAGAAGGTGAGCCATGGTCTGCATGGTCTTTAGATGCAGGAAAATGGGAAACTATTGATGTAAACACAGAAGTTTATTCACAGCAAGATTATTGGTGGGGAACATTTGACGGACAGGAAGGCTTGCATAATTATCAACCTGGTCATTACGGCGACACTAATTATTATTCGGTTAAATATGTTGTTCATTTGTCAGCAAAAGATCATTATCCACTATCTGACAATGAGGGTCAATATCCTGCTGGTGCAGATCATAAAACTCAGGCAGTTAAAAACGCTGGAAATTCTGATGGTGGTAGTTGGGATTATATGAATCAGCTCAACGAAGAAATGTATTTAAAAAGTTGGTGCACACATGTATCTGAGTCTCTTAAGAAGTCTGCTACTGAGGGTAAAGGATGTATGTATACACGCATCATTGCGGCAGATGACTATCATTTAACTTTGTCGTTAGTTGGGGGTCCTACTCAGATTAGTGGGCAGACTGGCTCTACAATTATTAAAATTAAAATTGCTCAGTATGGTGGGTTTAAGATTACTAAATCAAGTTCAAATTCTTCATTGACTAATGGCAATGGCTGTTATTCACTAAAAGGTGCAAAGTATGCAGTTTTTAATTCTGAGGAAGATGCAAATGCTGACACTTCGCACTCAGGCAAAAATGCGTTATGGACTATGGAAACTGACGAGAACGGAGTTGCAACAGCTAATGATCTGTGGATAAATCAATATTTCGATATTCATAAACATGATGTGACGCATTGGAGTGAACAATATAGAAGATTTTGGGTAAGAGAAATCTACCCAACTCCGACTGGCTATACGCTTGATACGAATGTTTATTCTGTTGATGTTTTCAAATACGACCACAACAAAGAAATTGGTTGGAAAGATGGACTTGTTGAGTTGAAGCTTACGG
>CAVAWT010000048.1:0-9173 GCA_963592435.1 Oribacterium sp.
CCTTGCGCGACGCTGCCTCAATTGTTTTTAAATCACCATTACCTGACGTTGAAAACTTTGCGACTGGCTTTCCCGTATCCTCAATGCCTTCTGCAATTTTTGACGTCCAAGTGTCTTCAATTCCAACAACAATAACAGCTGCAACGTTAGGGTTTCTTCCACATCCGATTAAAGTCTTGAAATGAAGGTCAAGGTCTTCGCCGAATTGCATTCTGCCATAAGGGTGATAAAAGGTTGTCGTGCCAGCAATTAAAGAAGTGACACCCTTGCAAACTTGACAAGAAACAGCATCGAGTGGCAACAACAGAACATGGTTTCGAATTCCAACTCTCCCATCTTCGCGTCTGTAACCCAGAAATTCCATGCTCTACCACCTGTTGGTCGCAAGGTTGTGAGTGTGAACGAGTTCACCTTCCAAGATGTCTTTTGTTGCATGCCCAATCACTTCGCCATATTCCACAACGTCTTCGCCTTTAGCTATGTTCTTCAAGGCAACTTTGTGAAATCGCAGAATCCCAGGTGTTTCTTTTAGCGAAACAGCAACAGAGTCGGCTTCACTATGGATGAATAAATTTTCGTTCATTTAATCGATTGTCCAGCGTAGCATACGTTTTTTGATGGTCTCGAAAATTTGCATAACAACAATGAGCACAATTACCATGAAAACGAAACCAGCCCATGTGTTTGCGAAAATTCCAAGGTCTGCATATTTTTTGACGAAATAGCCCATGCCTTCGCCTCCGCCATACATTTCAGCAAAAACGAGCATCAGAAACGAACTGCGCAAACTGTTAACGAAACCCGCCAAAATCGCAGGGCTAGCGGCTGGTAGGATGACTTTAAAAAACCGCTTAGCCCCTTTGATTTCAAGCGTTTTTGCCTTGTCGAGATAGCGCTTGTCGATTGTCATGATGCCAGTGATTGTCGCAAAAAGGGTCGCCCACACAATGTTGTAGACGATGAGTATGATTGACGCCACAAAAATTGAAGGCGCCAGCATCAAGACAAACGGCGAAAGCAAAATCGCAGGCACGACTGAAAATGCATAGATTACAGGGTGCAAAACTTCGCGAATGCGTTCGTTCAGACCCATGATTGCGCCCAACACAAGCGCGATCAAAAGAGCAATGAAAATTGATGGAATGAGCAACTTAAAACTGGCCAGCATGTTGGGTATGAACTGCTCTTTGTTGTCTTGAAATGCTTCCCAAATCATTTCCTTTGTTGGAAAAAGGAATGCGTTAACGAGTTTGTTGTCTGTCAAAAAAATGTAGAGGACAACAAGTCCAACAAAAATTAGTGCTGTTGGCCAATATTTCTTACACATTTCCAAAAATTTCTTCATCATTGCTCCTTGCTTCGCCTGTGAAAGCGCTAAATTTTAAGCGTTGTGTGCCTTATAGAACGATTCCATCTTGTCATAGAACGTCTTGTCTTCACTTGCATATTTAGAAATGCAGTCATCAAGTGCTTTCTTGTAGAGTTCTGTGTTGATGTGGTCGTCGATGTTGATGCCATTGTTCTCTTTGAGATAGCTTGTCTTTCCAAGAATGTCCCAAGCCTTCTCAACGCCATCTTTCAGTGGGTCAACGTTAACACGGTAATGCTCATCAAGCATGAATGCTGAAACGTAGTCTTCCTTAGCATTGATTGCATTTGCAAGAAGTTTAACAGATTCGTTCTTGTTTGCCTCATACCACTGTTGAGCACGAATGAGAGCTCGGTTGACAGCTGTTACAGTGTTTGGATTGTTCTTTACCCAGCTTGTGGGGGCAACCATACGGCAGCAAGAATAGTTCTCCATGATGTCACTTTGATAGCAAACGATGTCAATTTCGTTGTTGGAAGCCATCTGCTTCACGGTTTGCACTTGGCCAGTTCCCATGAGGGCATAAGCGACATCTCCACGAACAACAGCGGCAAGAGCATCGTTGTAATCTTTGTAGATCTCCCAGTCGGTTACCTCGAGTGGCTTGTCGTAGCCCTTATCCATAAGAGCACCAGTGAATGCAAAATAGCTTGGGTTCACAGCAACTTTCTTGCCGACGAACGACTCAATTCCTTTCCACTCTGCTCCGTGCTGAGCGACGACAGGCATGCAACCTGTCAGCATGTGACCACCAAAAATTGTGAGATCAACGCCACTGGAAATTTGTTGCAGTGGGTTTGATGTGCCTGAGTTTGAAGCAACATCAGCTTTGCCTGAAGAAAGAAGCGCCATTGAGTCGAGGTTAGCTGTCGCTTCAACTTTCTCGATTGTGATTCCCTCATCTTTGAAGTAGCCTTTTTCTTCAGCGATGACAACAAGCACGTTTCCGCTTGTGCCATAGTTCCAGCGAACAGTTGGAGATTCAACGCCGCTTGAAGAACTCGAAGATGAACTTGAGCTCTTACTGTCGTTTGAGCTGCTTGAAGAACAAGCACTCATGCCAAATGCAGCTGCTGAAACTCCAGCCACACCAGCAATTTTGAAAAAATCTCTTCTTGAATAAACCATTAGCTTTCCTTTCCTTACGAGACTGATAAAGAGATTAACTATTAACCCTAACGGCAACGTCTTTGTTTATTTGCCGAATGAGTTCGCCACGGAGTTTTGCGACTTCTGGATTGTCGTATTGGTGCTCACGAGAGCTGCAGAAGTCGTCATCGACCCTGATGTCGAAAATAATGTTTGAAGGGCGCTGGCCCAACACTATGATTCTGTTTGCCAAAAGAAGCGCCTCGTCAACATCATGTGTCACAAAAAACACACTTTTACGAGGCGTTTGCCCCCGCCAAAGCTCAAGAACTAAGTCTTGCAACTTTGCACGCGTCACAGCATCCAGAGCGCCGAAAGGCTCGTCCATCAAAAAAATTGGAGGATCTATTGCAAATGATTGTGCAATTGCACATCTTTGTTTCATGCCACCTGAAAGTTCTTTAGGAAGCTTCTTGAAAACGTCTCTGTCCAGACCAACTTTTTCAAGCATGTCACATGCAAGTTTTTGAGATTCGTCCTTGCTCATTTTCGGAAAACGCTGATGAATTGCAAGTGTGATGTTTTCGCCAGCTGTCATCCAAGGGAACAAACCATAATCTTGAAATACAACACCACGGTCGAGTCCTGCATCTTTAATTGGCTCGCCGTGCATCAAAATTTCTCCACCGCTGACAGTTTCAAGACCAGCAATGAGGCGCAAAAGTGTGGACTTTCCGCAACCCGACTGCCCCAGAATGCAAACAAACTCACCATCTTCAAATGAAGCATCAATGTTCTCTAAGATTAGTTTGTCGGTTCCAGGGTAGGAAAATCGAAGGTCTTTGATCTCAATTCTGCCAGATTGTTCCATCTAGTTAGTCCTTTCTTTTAAAGCATTAACAATGTTATTTGTTGCAATTTCAATGTTTTCGTGCGAAGTTGCTAAGTTAATTCTTATAAAGGTGTCAGACATCGTGCCACCGAACCATGAACCCATGTCAGGTGCAATTTTACATTTCTCAGTCACAAATGCTTCAATTTCAGTAGCAGAAACGTATGTGCCGAGGTCAATCCACATGAGATATGTTCCCTGCAAATCAGAAACCCAAATGTCTGAAAACGCTGACGTCAGCGCTTCCTTCATGTAAACGTAATTTTCCCAAATGATGCCGTTGACCTCAGTTAGCCATTGCTTAGCGCCAGTGAAAGCAGCAGTTGCAGCGATGTATCCGAAAGGATTTCCACCATGCACTCGAAGCTCTTCAAGGTGTCTAACGTACTTTCTTCGCAAAGCTTCATCTTCAATGATGACAAATGAATTTTGACATCCCGCAACGTTGAACGTTTTTGAAGGAGCAGAAATTGTTATAAGGATGTCAGAAAAATCACCCACGATAGCAGCAGGAATGTGCTTGTGATTTGGCATGATTATGTCTTGATGAATTTCATCAGAAATGACAATAACACCGTGCTCTTTGCAAATTGAGAGCAAATCTGCAAGTTCATCGCGCGTCCAAACACGACCAACAGGGTTGTGGGGAGAGCAGAAGATGAAGGCTCTTACATTGTTGTCAACGACCTTCTTCTCGAAGTCGTCCAAGTCCATAACATAGGAATTACCTTCACGAACAAGCTCATTTTCGACCAATTTGCGATTGTTGTGAACGGCAGCCTCTGAAAATGGGTAGTAAACTGGCGTCTGGATTATGACAGCGTCGCCAACATTTGTGTAGGCCTGCAAAAGCCAGTTGAAACCTGAAACAACTCCAGGTGAAAAGCATATCCATTCGCTCCTAACAACAAAGCCATGGCGCTCACGTTCCCAGGCAATGATTGCATCGAACCACTCCTCTGGCACTTTTGAATAGCCAAAAACGCCGAAGTCAACATACGATTTCAAAGCATCGATAACACAATCTGGTGCTTTGAAATCCATGTCGGCAATCCAAAGAGGCAACAAGTCATCGGCAGAAAAACGCTCAGACAAACCGTCCCACTTTCTTGAATTCGACCCAGCGCGGTCGACATATTTGACTAAAGACGTGATTTTCAAACACTCCTCAAACGAGTAAAAATAATACACTTGCTTAAAAACAGAATGTTTGCAGATTTCGATGTTGATCAACAGATTGCAGAGTCATGTTGAAAATTCAACAAAAACAGTATATCACAGTAAGGCTCAGCATGAGATGAACAATTGCTGGGAATTTAAACTTCCCTCGCTCCAACCCCCGAACCTTATCAGGCACAACAACGTTCCATGTTCCAAGTATTCTTTTTGGAATGGGACAATATAATGAACACTGAGATATGAGCAAATAGATGAAAAAGGTGTTCTTGTATGGCTGGGAAAAGGTATGACCGACAGTTCAAGCTGTCAGCAGCAAACTTAGTTTTGAAAGGAGACATTCCCATTACGTAGGTTTCAAAACAACTGGAAGTGCCCGATAGCACCCTTAGAAAGTAGGCGCAAGAATATGAATGGTTGGCTCTATCTTGATGAGACAAGGTTGGGGGCGAGACAAGAAACTTTTAAGTTTATTGAAATGTATTGCAATACAACAAGACCGCATTCTTCAATGGGGAATTTATCGCCTATTGAATATGAGCGGAAAATTGTCAATCGCTCGCTTCTTAGATCCCACAGAAGTGCCCCATTCCTCTTCCAAGTTGGATTAGATCATCGGCAGAGGAAAGTGTGGAAGGCCTGTGACTGACGAACACAACAGTTTTATTGCTGGCAGACTTATTTAATGATTCCAAGATTATGCCTTCGTTTAGAGCATCAAGGTTGCTTGTTGGTTCGTCTAGGAGCATGATGTCTGCATCGTGCAAAAATGCCCTAGCAACGCCAATTCGCTGTTTTTCTCCACCCGAGAGGGTGTCCCCTAGTTCGCCTACATTTGTGTCATACCCTTCTGGCAACGTTGTTATAAAGTTATGAATTGAGGCTGCCTTCGCAGCATTTTCGACTTCTTGTTTTGTTGCATTTTGTTTACCAACGGCAATGTTGGCTGCAATTGTGTCGTTAAAAAGCTGAGTCTCCTGCGTGACGTAACTTATGGAATGTCGCAGGTCTTCTGCGTTAACAGACCTCACATCTCGCTCTTCAATGTTAACAACGCCTGCTTGAGGGTTATAAAATCGCATCAGCAGTTTCAGGATTGTTGATTTCCCACATCCGCTCTTCCCAAGAATTCCTGTCATCTTCCCTCTCTTAAATGCAAGAGAAAGATGCGAAAGAATCTTCCTTTCGTCGTAAGAAAAGTCGACGTCCTCAAGTTCAGCTGCAACTTCCCCTTCAGATTTTCGAAGGGGCTCTGCACCAGTTACCTCATTAATCAATGGCTCTTCTTCAAGAATTCTCAGGACCCGCTCGCCACTAGCAAGCGTTTGGTTGAGATTGTTTGAAAGCGATGCAATAGCAACAACCGGGCCGAAAGAGCCCATCATTGCCACAACGCAAACAATGGCAGCATTAACGCCCATTTCCCCGGTCTGATTCAAAAAAGCACACAAGCAGAGCATAAATGATGTAAAAATGATAATAACTGCATTAGTGATTGAGCGCTGCGCGCCTTCAAAACTGCTCAATTTTTTGTGACTGTGCTCCATGTCTTCGGTTTTAGAATTCAGTTCGTCAATTTTTTGCGAAGCGTAATCATATTGAATGACATCGTCTAGTCCTCGAAGCGTCTCAAGGGTGAAAGAGTTCATATCTCCAAATTTTTCTCTGTATTCTGACCCAATGTTTTTACCAAAAGACCCGTTGATTAAAGGAACAGCGACCCCAACAACTGCGTATGCGATTATGGCAAGAATGGCAGCATAAGCGCTGTATTGCCAAAAGAAAGCTACCATTATGAGGGAAGTTAGCACTGCAATGAAAATTGGAGAAATTGTGTGCGCATAGAAGACTTCGAGAAGTTCGATGTCGGTTGTGATTACCGAAATCAGGTTGCCTTTGTCTTTTCCATCGAGCTTAGCTGGACAAAGTGCCCGCAAGGCATGAAAAACTTTCTTTCTCACAACTGCCAGAAGCTTGAACGCTATGAAATGGTTGCAATATTGTTCAGCATAATGCAAAATTCCACGGCTAATTGCCGCTGCAATCATCACCATTATTAAAGTGTCAGCGCTAAATTGTGAAAGCAACCCTGTACCGCCAAACTGACTCGCGATAATCTGCGCTCCAAAAATGGTTATCGAAATGGCGCACAAATAACCGAGAGTTCCAAGCACTATAGCCACAACCATTATTGGAATTAGACCCTTTAAGAGCCCAATTAATTTTCCCATGATGACTATGCCAGGTCTTCTTTCCACTAAAATCTCCCGTAATTTTCGAGTCGTTCCTGCGACTTAAAAAGGCGCGCATATTCACCATTTTTTTGAAGAAGATCTTCATGTGTGCCACTCTCTTGCAACTCGCCTTCCTTCAGAAAATAAATGCAATCAGACCCGACAACGTTTGCAAGGCGATGCGAAATCAATACGACAGTTTTAGACTTCGTCAGATGCGAAACAACATCCATGATCACTTCCTCGCTCTCAACATCAATGTTGGAAGTGGCCTCGTCGAAAATGTATACAGATGCATTTCTCAGAAGTGCCCTTGCTAAGGCCAGCCGTTGCTTTTGCCCGCCCGAAAGGTTTTGTCCGTCTTCACTAATTTTGGCACCAAGTCCACCTCTTTCTTCAGCGAACGCTACCAAGTTAACACTTTCAAGCACAACGTTCATTTCATCGTCTGAGGCACTCGGACAACCCATAAGTAAATTGTCCCTAATTGTTCCCTTAAATATGTGAGAATTGTGAGTAACGCGGAGGATATTCATGTGGAGTGATCGTTCGTCTATGTCAACCAAGTTTTTCTCTGCAAGGGTAATTGTGCCAGTGTATCCCCTATTAGCACCAGTCAAAATTTTCGCTATTGTGCTTTTTCCACAGCCCGACTCGCCCACTATTGAAACGAAACCATGCGAGGGTATCTCCATTGAGATGTTATGCAAAACGTCTCGATGTTCATCATAAGAGAAATTTACATTGCGAATGCTTATGTCAACATTTCCATCTTCGAGAACCAAAGTGCCAGCATCTGGCTCAGGTAAATCAAGTATTTCAAAAATCTTATCACTTGCAGCCATTCCGTTCATGGCGATGTGAAAATAGGACCCCAAAAGTCTAAGGGGCAAGAAAAATTCCGCAGAAAGGAGCGTGATGCACAAGGCTCCCGCCACATCAATTTCTCCGTTCAGAAACTGAGTCACCGCGACTGTAATTCCAACAGCGGCGCCTCCGTAGGCAATAATGTCCATCACGGAGGTCGAATTCAACTGCATTGTTAGCACTTTCATGGTGATTTTTCTGAAGCGCGAAGCCTCCTCATCCATTTTGCGCTCCGCCTCTGCGTCAGCCGAATATACCTTCAGCGTTGTCATACCCTGCAGATTTTCCAAAAAAGAATCACCAAGTTCAGTATAAATCCCCCAATATTTACTGAGCAAACGTTTCGCAATTTTCTGCACAAGAACAATGGAGAGTGGAATTAGTGGAACGCAGATAAGCAACACTATGCTTGCCTTTAGGCTAATTGGCGCCAAAGTCGCAAACAGAATCATGGGGGCGATTAAGCTAAAAAACAGTTGCGGGAGATATTTGCCGAAGTATATCTCTAATTGCTCAATTCCCTCCGTAGAAACCTGCAGCACCTTCGACGTTGGCACAACTTGAAAATATGACCCGCCGAGTCGAACCATTTTTTCGAAGATCCGACGCCTTAAATGCCGCTTAACGTCACTTGCTGCCAAATAGGAAAATTTAGAAATTGCTCGCTCGCAAACAAGACGCACAACTAAAGCCGCCACAATAACCGCAATGTTTGCATAAAAGTCACTAATGCTTGCAACTTGTGTTGTCATTAAAGAAAGTGCGCCTGCAAGAGAAAACACGACTACTATCTGCGAAAACAGCACAGCACACTGGCATGCAACAATGCAGAAGATATACTTCTTGGAATTCTTCAGTTCTTTAATTAGGCGAGGCTTAACCAAGGCTACCCCAACCTCTTCTTCTCTTGCATTGAGCAAACAAGGTGCCAAACTGCAAGATGTGGGTAATAAAGCAGCATTCTTGGGCTCGAAAAGCGCATGACCTCACGAATTCTCTGCCGCATTTCAGGGCTGTAACAGTGCACTTTGCAATTTGAGCAAAACGTCTTGTTCTCCATAAATGGACACTTCTCAGTTTTCTGAAGTGCATAAGTGAGTAACTCATCACATTGACCACATAAAACACCTGCGCTCCCGTGCTTTTTCTTGCAATAAAGAGAAATCATCTTACCAAGAACCCTCTGTTCCTTGGCGCGTTTTTGCTCAGTTTTATTCATGAGTTGCTTCAACTTGTCTCTTTTTCAAAAACATCATCATAAGATGTTAGCATATGCTAACTCGGTTCATGAGAACTTTATAAACATGCCCAATGACCGTCCCCTTGCGCTGCTACGCCCTCTCAAACGTCAACAGCTTCTCCCTGTAATGCTCATACTGCTTTTTCCTGCCTTCAATTTTTGCAGGAATGCCACGGTCAATGTCGTTAACTAATGCGTCGAATTTGTCGAGGATGTCAACAATGCGCTGCTGTTTTTCAAGCGGGGGCAGAGGGATTTCGATTTGAGAATATGTTCCAATCCAATGACGTTTATGCCCTTCAGGCG
>CAVAWT010000049.1:0-8978 GCA_963592435.1 Oribacterium sp.
AAATCAGGCGCATCGACGAAGACAGGTGCTTGATTAAACATCACGTGAACGCTCTTGGGTGCGCTTAAGTGCTCCTTTTGCTTCAAGGCTTCAGGCAGAGTTGCTTGGAGCCTTTTTCTTTGCTCTGTTTTGGGGGTTGCCAGCAATACCGCCGAGACGACTCTTATCGGCGAAGTGTTCGCAAGCGAACCCTATCGCCGACTAAAAGTCTCTCGCGCGAGGCTCTCCTTTACTGCCATTCAAAAAAGAGAAAATGGCAGTGGAGCCTCGCGCTCACAATCGCCGTGCTTCCAGTCACCATTCACTGGACGGTGCCTGTCGCACGACGATGCAAGATGTGTGAATGTCCGACAAACTTCGTTTGCCGTCCATTCCATCTTGCTCTGCGAGGCTAAAAATCGGCTTGGTGCCGATTTTTGAAATGCGCCAGAATTTGTTGAGCGCAGCTCAAAAATTTCTGTCTGCATTTCTGGTCATCTCAAGTGAGCGCCCAAACTCAAGCGCCCTTTCGATGCCCTCAGCACTGAAGCCACGGCCCAACTTTGAGCCGTTGACTTTAAAACCAGTGCTGTCTCGCGTGAAGGTGATGTCGCGCTTGTTAGATGCAATCGCGCACGACACGCCTTTCTCCGCGAGTTTACCCCTCAACCCCGAAAGCCCCTCGCGCGACCGTTCTTCCTTCAGTTCGCGCATTGATGCCTGCACCGCCTCGCGAATGTATTTCTTGTTGGAACGTTCACCGCGCTTTTGCATCTGCTTTTCTTCACGCGTCATTTGCCTCGCATGAACGCGCGAATTGCGCTTGCCTTTTTCAAGTTGGCGCAAACCCCATTCTTTATCCATGTCGCGAATTTGATTTGCGCGTTCAATTTTCGCGTGACGCGTGCGCCCTTGGTCGAAACGGTTTCCTGTTTCAAGGTTAGTTCTGTTAATTGCCATGTGAATTGCGTAGCGGTCTGTTCCGTCTGCTTTGCAGTGTTCCTTGTGAAGAACCCAAACGCATTCTTGAGCAGGGAGATATTTCTGAGCGTATTCCTTGGCGTATTTCATGCAGTTGGATGCAGAAAGCCTGCCGCCGTTCAAGTCGCATTCGTCAGGGTTAAAAGCAATAACGCGATGATACATAATCGTATTTTTAGCGCCTGCACGGCTTGGCTTGTTGTGACCGTAAGACTCGCGAGTTGCATCCATTTCCTTTTCCCACCGCTTCTCTTTGAACAGGTTTTGAGAGGAACGCGCAAGCGCACGCTCATCGTTCAAGTAACGAGCAACATTCTTCGCGTGCCTCGCGCTGGTGATTGAAACTTGTTTAATCGCTGTCATTTAAATCGCATCCCATGCAGCCACTTCATCTTGTTGGATGGCCTGCTCCTGCGTCTCTTTGGTTTCATACTTCGAGAAGTCGGGGCACCAACTTTCAAATGTGTTGCTCATTCTTTGATCTCGTTTCTGAAGTTTTAATTCTTCTCTTTCACAAACGCTTCTGTCTTTTTCTTCCGAGCCTAAATCAAAATATTCCTTCACAGCCTCAATTTTCGTGGCATCTTGAACAGGCATTCTGAAAACCCCATGACGTTTTGGCGCACTGTTTTCGCCACCTTTTACCACTATAATTCCACTTTTTATTGGCGTTCTGTCTTTAAAACCGTAGGCTGGCAGCAAGTCCACTTGATGCTCATTCAGGGACTCTCCAACGTTATCGCGACCAAAAAGGTTGCCGAACCTATTTCTCGACTTGTTGCGTGAAAGAACTGTCTTTTTACCTGCAAGTTCGCAGAAATATTTACCGTCGGGGTCGGGCTTCATAACACCCATTGCAATTTGCAAATTCATCGACCCGAGAATTTTGTCGACTCCTGCGTTATCACCTGCTAAAGAATTGTATTTGTTGAGTTGAGTCATGTTTTGCACGAATATGAACACCCTCAAATTCATCGACCGACCGAGCGAAACCATTTCGCCTAAGCAACTCACCTTCGGCAAGTTTCCCCATTCATCACCCAAGATGACGAATGGGTGTGGGAGTCTCTCACCATTTTCACCTGCAACCTCTTGCATCTTCATCCACAACTGGTTGTAAAACGATGACAAAATAACATTGTAAGGGTCATTTTCTCCTAAGCAATGCGGATATAACACACACTGTTTTTCAATTAAATCACGGAATGTGAAATCGCTGGCAGACAGCATCCATTCTATGCCTTCATCAGAGAGAACTTTAATTGCGTCTGTGAGCGTCGAATTTACGTTCTTTGCTGCCACGCTGTCGCTATCTTGCAAAAAACTCACCGCTGCTTTATATGCAGGGTGATTAGTTCCGAAACTGCGAATGTAATCCTTGAGCGGAGCCGCAGGGTCTTTCCCACATCCCGTTAGCCCTTCGCGTATAATCCTCGCAACAGTTCCCAAGTGCTTCTGTTCTTTCGGACATTCATTATCCATTGCTACAATTAGAATAATGGCTGCAAAAAGACCTTGGGCAGCCTTGCTGAAAAAGGGGTTTTGCGGTTCATCCTCTATGAAATCAGAAGCAAGTTGTCGCGCGGCACGTTGAGCACCTGCGGTGTCACCGTCTTCTACCTTTTCATTCACGCCATCCATCAAGTTAAACCTTGCGCCACGTTTTGGTTGCTCTAAGTCAAGGAGAAAGCACTTGATGCCGTCACGTTCAATCGCTCGATGTGTCAGCATATACTCCGTTAACTTCCGTGCAGTGAAGATGATGCTTGCACCTGCTTTAACGTTCCAAAACAGGCTTGCATAGCCGATAGAGCGCGTTTTGCCACAACCAGACTTCGCATCAACCCACCCGTGGGCGTATGCAGGGTCGCCGACCATATTGCCGTCAATTGCTCCAAACACAAGGGACGGCGCAGGAGCGTCCCCCTTACCGTCCCATAAGACATTCTTGCGCTTAATCTCAAACTTGTTCGTGATAAGCCGAGCGTTTCCTAAAATTCCGCTTTTAACCTCACGACTTGAACCCCTAGAGTGCCACAAAAAAGCACCAAGGGAAACTATAATGACATTGCAAATCAACAGTTCTTTGTAAGTTTGAAAATAATCTGTGTTTACTTCTTGCATAAGCCAAGGCACGGCTTTGCTTGTGGCTACCCTAGATGAAATAAGAACTGGCGTGAACAAGGCAGTTATTAGCAGCACCCCGACAATCAAGGCCAATGCTTTTATGAATTTGTCTTTGTATTTATCCATTTCAACCTCCTAAACTGATTTTTTAACTTCATTTATGAAGTCTGCAATTTTATTATTGAGTTCGTGCATTTCGTTCAGCAGTTCCTCAATCCGACCAGCCAGCAACCCGAATTGTGCAGGGTTCATGTTTGCATGTTTAAGTGCCTGATTAAGGAGACCACCCACCCTCTTTTCATTGCTTAGAAGCGATTTGAGAGCCTCAACATCTGTGTTGATAATCGGGCGGTCTGCCTTTAAGAATAACTTGCGTCGAGAGTATTCGCTGATGCCTAGGCCCGAACGTTGGGCGCGTCTTAGCAGACGCGCCCTTTCATTGTCGGTGAGGCGGATGCTAATCTTGCTGGTGAGTTGCTGCATTAGGCTCACCGCTTTTGTATATAGCAACAAAATAAGGCGACAAATCCAACTCTGAAATGTGACCTCTCTCAAAACAATCATGCGCAACTTCAAATAACGACTCCGCATCCTTGACCAGATGAACAATGGTCATTATCTCATGCCCCTTAAATGTTTTCTTCTGGTGGTCAAGGTGAAGGGCCAGATTATAGGCTGGATATTGCTCAGCCATCATCCCTTCAATTGAGTCATATATATGCTCATCTTCGTCGTTCTTATTGTAAAAATAAACATAAGTTGGCAATTCGAGTTGCTCACCATTATATGTTGGAATTATTGCTGCACCGACGCAGTTTATTGCCTCATCTTCATTTACAAATTCATAGCCTTTTGGGACTCGAAGAAAGCGACCTCCTTTCATTGGCACATTTTCGCGTTCCTCATTGAGCTTTAACAAGTCTTTTTTAAGCCATTTGACCCAATTTTTTAACCCTGCGTCATCCTGATGTTGAATACTTGGGCTTAGCGACTTATAACGAAGTTTCAACTTCAAAATCGCTTCCAGTTCCTCGAGATATGTAGATTTACCTTGTAGTTCGTCTAATGACGCATTTATTTCTTTCATTGTTTGCTCAGTTGCCATTTTAGGCTCCTTTCTCATCTTTGTAATCATTTTCTGTTTGTATACGCCAGCCAACTGTGTTCTCCTTCATGCGTGATTTAAGCGCTTCAATTGCTGATTTGTCCTGTTCATTGTGTCCAAGTTTCTTGAATAGTTCATCAAACTCAAATACAGAAACATAAATGGTGGGCTTATCCTCGTTATAACGCGCGTTAACCAACTGAAACATGAAGGGAATAGTCATCGAGTTTGAATAGCCATTGCCTAATCCATCTAGGAGAAGAACATCTGCCTTTCCGTAGTCGTTAATTGTTTCAACTGGCTGCTTAAACATCATCTGCAAATATATTTGAGCATCGAGAAACTTCATACGCTTATTGCAAGTTAGCGCGAGTTCACGCATGATTGCACAACCTAAACTTGTTGCATCGCCTCCTGTGATAAACAACGAAGTTCCTTCCAAGATTTTCGTTGCAAGTTGCTTTGCATTTTCATCTTTGGCATCAAGAAATCTTGCGCCAACCCCTGCTCTCTTTAACTTAGCGTAAACCAGTTTTCTTTCTAACTCTTTCTTCTCTTCTTCGTATTCTTGTTCCCACTCTTGACGTTTAACGGTTGCTTCAGGACAATCGCAATTCTTAAAAAGCGTCAGTTCTTTATTGCAATAAGGGCAAACTTTTGTCCTCTGTGCTAGGTTGTCAAACCTGTTAACTTGATTTGCCATTTTGAACACTCTCCAATCTATAACGTAAAAAATCCATCTGTATTTTCTTTAAATTTGTTATGTTTAATTTCTGTTTCTTTATTTTTGGGTGAATTTTTTTCAGTGCTAGCACTGAACTTTGTTCCTGACTGAAGTGAATATTCTTCACTACTAGAACTGAACTTATTTTCAGTCGCGTCTTCACTTAGTGATGAAATCTCTTCAGCACTAGCAACTGGACGATAGCGATTTGCGCTCACGCCTTTTCCCCCAATTTTCTCAATCAATTTTCGCTTCAACAGGTTTTGAACAGAATTGATTGCACAGCGTTCTGAAATGTTGTAAACTTCAGCCATTCGCTTGTAATTGAACTGCATCCAACCCTTATTGGAGCGAGAAAGACTTTCAATCAGACAATAAATAAGTAAATCATTACCTTTTATGTCTAATTTTTTGGCAGTCGTCCAGTTTACGCGCGTATAACCTTCATTTTTCATGATTAAGATTTATAATTAAGAGGGGTGCGAGTGTGTCTTTCGGCCAAAAAAGAGAATATCTTGCACCCTTTTCACTCTTTTCCACTTTCACCTCCCAAAAGCCAATTTTCAACTGCGACCTTTGGAACCAGCCAACTTGTTCCGTTGCCGCTTCGCCCACTTGTCTTCTTGGCTTTAATTTCACCAAGGCAGAGCAACTTACGCGCTGTTCCGTCTGTCACGCCAAGCAGCTGCGCTGTTTGATGTGCTGTCAAAACGTCGGGTGCGTTTTGGAAATTCAATCTTTCCATTTTTAAACCTCTCTTTCATATTCGTCCAATAATTTCTGTGGGTCTTTATCCCATTCAAGCACTTTAGCCAACTTGCCGAGCGTGCTTTCAGAAAGTGCACATCCGCGAGCTTCAGCGAGTCCAACGTACGTTTGGGCGACGTTCGCTAAATAAGACAAATCGCGTTGAGACATGCCCTTTGCCTGCCTTTCGTGCTTTAGGTTAATCATTTTTCACCTCCTTTGATAAATTAAATTATTCATTTACATCTTTTATTATATGTGTTATTATTTATTTAAACTTAAGAATAACTGAATTTTTAATGATTATCAGCTAATTGATATAGAAAGGCAAATTATGTGTTTATATGCAATGAATGAAGTTATTGCTTTAATCAAACTTGAGGAGACAAGACAAAAGGATAAAAAGCCTAATTACTACGGAGCATTTAATGATTTATTGAAGATTAACGCATCGCCGAAAGGTCTTTTGAAATTTTATGACAACATCATCAAATGGATTAAAAAATATGGCTGTAATGTGTTCTTTACAGAACAAAGAGAGGAATTTACAGATGAGTGCGCAGGATTCTGCGCAGAATATGCAGATATTTATAGTTCTGTTCTATATGGTGACTCAAAACAAAAGATACAGAATGACATAAAGAAAAAATTAGAATTGAAAAATATTTTATATATAGACAAAGACTTTGAAGCAGATAGAGGAAGTTATGTATTTGAGTTAACTGAACTTGCCCTTAATATTGAAACTCTTAGAACAGTAATGGAGTTATATTCATTCGTTCAAGGAGAGCCAATTATTGTTCCACCATGGGCTCAAAATGGAAAACCTCTTTTATCAAACAAATTGATAAGCAGTTGCAGACGGTTCCATCCCCTTTCCAAATTTAGTTCAACAATCAGACACTCATTTGTATTAGAGCCTACATATGAAGATGAAATCAACACCCCAACTTCAGAAAATAGAGACTTTGAAGTAATAGATTTCAATGAAAAGTATGAGACGTTCAGTATATATTGCGATAATCGAGATAGTTCTTCAAAGGATGAGGCTTTACATCGAGTTAGACAAATGATTTTGACGCCAAGCATGATTGAAGGATATCCTTTGCATAAGTCAGATAGATACGGTGACATTTACTTTAAACTTGCGTGCGAGATTGTTTGCGCCTACTTAGATACATACTGTTCGTTAGATGCCTATTTTAGTAGAGTAAACTCATTATATGAAGTTAGTCCGTCAACTGGTAAATTCAAGAAAAAAGCACCTTCAACAATCAAGGCAGAAAAAGAAAGAGAATTATGGGGATACATTGAACTTCATCACGCTCTAGCCCAAGCAATCATGAAATCAAGAGTGCTTAAATGCGAATGTTGCAATAATTACTTTATATCAAAAAGAAGCGATGCAAAAACGTGTGGAGACTATTGCAGAAACCACTTGAACAAAAACGATGAGGGCTATTAGAGATAAAAACGGTGTCAACCCCACGCGGAAGGATAGCGTGAGTTGAATAATTACTGGCAATTTGATTGAAGAGAGGAGGTGAGAAAAGATGAAATTTAACATTGGACTGGGAGTTGTTGACAAGAACGGCAAGAGTTGGCGCGTGAGGTTTTGTCTTGGATTGGACAAGGAACAAGGAGGTTACACGCGAATTTCAAGGCAATTCAAAGGAACAAAGCGCGATGCTGAGCATTACCGCTCACAACTGCGCGGATTGCTGGCTTACGCCGTGCCTTCAAAACCTGAAGACTACACAATGCAGGACTGGATTGAACACTTGGAAGCAATTTCAGTAAACAAGCCAGACGGCGTGTCGTGGCAGGCATGGGTGGACGAAGTGCGAGAGCAAGAACTTCGGAAAGCGAGGGCTAAAACCGTCGGTCAATATGCTGTTGAGTGGCACAAATACCGCGCCGAAAACGCAGACTTAGCCACAAACACCATAAAAGCCGACGAGCAAATCATCACGCGGATTGTGAAATACTTGGGTTCATGTGAACTGGAGGAATTAACTCCAGACACCATAAAACAGACCTATTCGCAAATGCACGATGACGGCGTGAGTGATGACGGAGTTTTGCGCTTTCACAAGAAGTTGAAGCAAATTCTTGAGACCGCCTATGAAGACGAGTTGATACCTAAAAACCCAATCACTAAAAACCGCGTTCCAACCCCGAAGAAAAAGCACGTTATTGAACGCGTTAGTTTGCCACTTCCGAAGGCCATCGAACTTCAAGGAGTGCTTGACGAGGCTGGCGACACACAAAGTGAATATGTGGCAGTTCGTATTGGCTTAACAACTGGCTTGAGGATTGGCGAGGTGTGCGGTCTTACATGGGACGACTTCGACGTTCTTTCTGGTGGTGTGCTTAAAGTTCGCAAACAGTTGACCAAAAATCACGAATTAACGCAGTTAAAAACGAAGTCGAGCGTGCGCAACATTTCGCTAGACGAAGACACAATTGCACACCTGCTTGCATGGAAGGAAAACCAAAGAGAATACCTTGCGTCTTTACTGATTGTGCAAAACGAGAACACACCGATTGTAACAAACCAAGTTGGTAAGTTTTACGACAGCGACGGTTTGCGTCGTTGGTTTAGGAACTTTTGCGCTAGGAACGGCTTCGGTGCTTTCTATGATGCAGAAACTAAAGAAGTCATTGAGCCAACTGAGTATGTTGTCGACAACCGAGGCAAGGCAGGGAGCAAACGCAAGAACGGCAACGGATGCGATGCAAACGGCAAGCCTTATTCACGCATGAACAAAAAGCCAAAGCGAGGCGTTCATTATGAAGGCTTGAAGTTCCACGAATTGCGTCACACGCAAGCCACCCTGTTGTTGGCAAGTGGCGAAGACCTAAAAACCGTTCAGGCAAGGCTCGGTCACGCCAAGGCGAGCACCACGCTTGACATGTATGCTCAAGCGCTGCCTGAAAAAGACAAAGAAGCCGCTCAGTTGATGCACGATTTACTGAACGGCAAACAAGAACTTTTGAAGACCAAACTTTAAAAATTTGGTCTAAATTTGGTCTAAAATGAGGTTTAGAGCGTTACTCAAAAGTTGCCAAATTTATAAAAAACAGCCTCTACACTGGGATTTTACTGGTGGAGCATAGGGGGTTCGAACCCCTGACCTCATGGCTGCCAGCCATGCGCTCTCCCAACTGAGCTAATGCCCCTTAGTGACTAATCTATTCTAACACAGAAGTCTTTGTCAATTGATAACTTTATCAAACCCGATTGTGGCTTTTGGGGGATTAGGTTTTAGGGAGTAGGTTTTAGAATTCTACCCTAACACCTACAACCTAAAA
>CAVAWT010000050.1:0-6649 GCA_963592435.1 Oribacterium sp.
TGAACACTTGAAAATCACATTAATTATACAGCAAAGAGAAGTGTTTTTTTTTTTTGCAGATTTAAAAAATTTCTACATTTAAAAATAAGTTACAATCTGTAACTAATACTGCCACTAAGGGGTCTGACCCCTTGCGTTTCCCCAGCGTACAAAGGGTCTGACCCCCCCGTTAGGTCTTAGGTGTTAGGTTTTAGGTTTTAGGGATTAGAAAAGCCCACACGTCATCCTGAGACCTGCCTGCAGGTCGAAAGATCTAGTTAACAGGGCTCAAAGTTGACAGGTTAAAATTCCTCACGAGGATTCCTCAACGTAGCGCTTCGGCTAGAAGCCTTACTTGACAACATCGTTAGCTACCCTCGCTTATATTCATTTTAGAAATGAAAAAGCAAATGATGTCTGACACCGTTAGTCTGAAACACAAAACGCCTAAGCGAACTCTTGGAAATCAATGAGTAATTTTTATTGAATGGGTTTGAGGAGGCGTTTAAGCGAGCGAAGCGAGCGCGTTCCGACGAAATGAAATAAAAATTATGAGTGAGTTGATTTCCTCGTGTTCGCGTGGCGTTTTGTGTTCCTTTCAAGGGTCTGACCCCTTGCGTTTCCCCTGCGTACACAGGGTCTGACCCCCCCGTTAGGTGTTAGGTTTTAGGTTTTAGATTTTAGGTTTTAGATTTCTAGTAATTAAGCTCGGGTTTTACTAATCCCTAATACCTAATACCTAATACCTGTTGCGCGACAGCGCAACTAGGGTCTGACCCCATGTGGGCGCATGAATTCTTACTGCAACTTTGGGATACGATAGGTGACGTCTACTTCTTGAGCATATTCAACATCATCGACAATTCCGCCAGCGTCAGTAATTCTTCGTTTTAAGGATTCAAATTCGGAATAGGAACAAGTTTTTGTCAGTGTTTCATAGTCTATCATCTCAACCAGTTCTGACAATTCTCTTGCTTTATCAACAGCAGCTTTAACTGAGCCAGAATAGGCTCTCACCAAGCCACCAGTTCCAAGAAGTGTCCCTCCGAAATATCTTGTCACAACGCAAGCGACGTTTTTTAAATTTTCATGTCTCAAAATTTCAAGGGTTGGCTTACCTGCCGTTTGAGAAGGCTCTCCGTCGTCTGTGAAACGGATGCGATCAGATTCACCTTCACTTCCCTTAATTATGTAGGCATAAACATTGTGGCGTGCTTGCGAATGCGTCTTCTTGATGTCGGCAATAAACGCAAGTGCTTCTTCTTCACTCTCAACATGTTTGATTTGACAAATGAAGCGCGATTTCTTCTCAACAATTTCAGCCTCAACAAAGTTCTTGACTGTTAAAGGTGTTTCTTTACACATGTTTAATTAAACTTATTTTGCACTTTCGCCAAAGGTGTTCTCGTCAAGTCAAGACATGCTTCTGCAGCTTTTTGCTTGGCAATTTCCAAGTCGCTCTCAAATTGCTTCAGGGGCTTTGACAACACCCAATCGACAACAGACTTTTTGCCGAAAGGATGGCCGACACCGACTTTGACATGAACAAAATTAGTGTTTCCAAGCTTATTTATTATCGACTTAATCCCATTATGCCCGCCAGCAGATCCACCAAGCTTGATGCGGACTTTGCCAGGGTCTAGGTCAAGGTCATCATGAACAACAACGAGCTGGCTAACATCAAGTTTGTTTTCCTTCATAATGGAAGAAATGGGACCACCAGATGTGTTCATAAAAGACTGAGGCTTTGCTAATATGATCCCTTTACCCTCATCAGTTTCGGTCTCACAATAAATTGCACCACAGCCTGTTTTCCAATAATTGCACTTGAGTCGCTCCCCCAAAATGTCAACAACGTCAAAACCGACATTGTGGAGCGTTTGCTTATATTCTTCACCTGGATTTCCGAGTCCAGCGATGAGAAAATCGATATGTTTTGTCTTAGAGCGCAAAATCTGGGTCAAAAAGAGTTGAGACACTTCCGTTGTTATAAACATTATCAATCGCACGCGCAAGAAGCGGTGCCACTGAAACGGTCTTTATTTTGCCAGTCAACTTATCAGCTGCGATCGGAATTGTGTTGCAACAAATCACTTCTTTAACTGGCGCATTCTCAAGCCTCTCAAACGCTGGACCCGACAAAACGGGATGAGTGCAACAGATGTAAATCTCGCGTGCACCCTTCGACTTCAGAGTTTCGGCGGCAGCGACAATCGTGCCTGCCGTGTCAATCATGTCATCATTGATTATGCAAATTTTGTCGTTAACTTCGCCGATCAGCGCTGTTATTTCAGCTTTGTTATGACCTGGTCGCCCTTTATGCATGATCGCCAAGTCTGCCTGCATCATGTCGGAAAACTTCTTCGCGGCCTTCGCTCTGCCAACGTCAGGCGACACGATGCAAACGTCATCTGAGTCGAAATTTTTTGCTTTGAAATAATCGACAAGAATGGGCAATGCAGTCAAATGATCAACTGGAAAGTCGAAGAAGCCTTGTATTTGGTTCTGATGGAGATCAATCGTCATCACCCTTTGAATTCCTGATACTCCCATGAGATCAGCAACGAGCTTTGCAGTGATTGGCTCGCGTGCTGCAGCTTTTCTGTCTTGCCTTGCATAGCCATAATGCGAAACGACTGCCGTCACTGTTCGCGCTGAAGCTCGCTTTGCAGCGTCAGCCATGATGAGGAGTTCCATCAAGGCATCGTTTATGTGTTCACCTGCGACAGATTGGATAAGAAAAACATCGCATCCTCGGATGCTTTCCAAATACCGTGCATAAATTTCGCCATTCGAGAACTTTTCCAACTTAACATTGCCAAGATTCATGGCTAAATTGCGAGAAATTTCTTCGGCAAGCTCTGGAAAAACAGAACCTGAAAAAAGTGCCATCGTTTTTTGCATTTCAGTCATTTTGGTTTACTCCCCTTTTCTTCTGCCAACCTTGTTAACTTGCCTTGCTCGTCCAAACGCGAGACTGTCGTCTGGGATCTCCTCAGTTATCACCGAACCCGCAGCAACAACGACGTTTTTTCCAACCTTAACAGGAGAAACGAGCATCGTGGAAGACCCAACAAATGTGTCGTCGCCAATTTCAGTCTTGTGTTTGTTTTTTCCATCATAATTGCAGGTTATCGTTCCAGCACCGAGGTTAACTCCCGTCCCAATCGTCGTGTCGCCGACATAGGAAAGATGCGGAACCTTGCTTCCCTCTCCGATGATCGATTTCTTAATTTCAACGCATGTCCCTGCTTTTGCGTTTTTCATCAAATGCGCTCCAGGGCGAAGATAGCAACGAGGACCACAATTTGCGCCATCTTCCACCTCTGCCTCGATTCCAATGGTCTCATCAACCCTGCAATTCTTTCCGACCTTAACGTCTTCAAGACGCGTGTTTGGACCAACGATGCTGTCTTGACCAATCTCAGTTTCTCCAAGCAAAATTGTGTTTGGCATGATCTCAACATCGCTCTCGATTTTCACGTTCGCGCCAATGAAAGTCGAATCTGAATCCCAAAGCGTAACACCGTTTTCCATGTGAGCTTCGTTGATTCTTTTCTGCATAATTTTTGTTGCTCTTGAAAGTTGGTTTCTCGAGTTTATGCCAAGCAATTCCTCTTCATCTTCAATTTCAACTGAAGTTACTTTTTTACCATCCGAAGCCAGAATTTCAATGGCATCTGTTAGGTAGAACTCTCCTTGCGCATTGTCGTTTTTTACTTTTGAAAGGGCTTCAAAAAGAGATTTTGAATCAAAGCAATAAAAACCAGAATTACATTCACTTATCTTTTTCTGTTCTTCATCGCAGTCTTTTTCTTCGATGTTTTTTACGATTTTTCCGCTTCCGTCCCGAACAATCCTCCCATAGCCATGAGTGTCTTTTGGCGCGAAAGTCAAAATTGAAAGTGCTGCGTTTTCGCGTTCACGCTCATCAACAAGCGCTTTCAAGGTTTCGGAAGTTATCAAAGGACAATCGCCATAAGTGACAACGACTGAGCCCTCCTTGCCATCAAAAAGGCTTCTGGCAGAGTTCACTGCGTCACCAGTTCCAAGGCGTTTTTCTTGCAAACAAATTTCACACCCCTCACACAAAGGCTCAACTTGCTCGCGTCCGAAGCCAACGACACAAACTACTCTCGAAGCACCAGCCTCCTTGGCAGCATCTATTGCATAACGAACAAGCGACTTGCCCAAAATTTCATGGGCAACCTTAGGCTTTTTCGACTTCATCCTTGTTCCTGCGCCAGCTGACAAAATTATTGCTGAAAGCGACATCTTCACCTCGTCTCCAAATTGCAATGAAACAAAAACTTTCTTCTTAATTATAGAACAGATGAAAATAAAAATTGCAGTTAGCGACTGCTAACTTATTATGTGCTAAAATTTTATTAAATCAAAGGGTAAGAAATCCAAGGAGATTTGAAATGACACTGCAAGAATCTGGAGAGATGTATCTTGAGACAATCCTTCGTTTGCAAGGTGAGAAAAGGGTTGTGCGCTCTGTCGATGTTGCCGAAGAAATGGGATATAGCAAGGCGAGCGTCAGTCGTGCGATGAAAATTTTGAAGGACAACGGATATGTCGACTTGCAGGAAGCCGGAAACCTTGCTCTAACAAAAGAAGGCGAGGCAGTCGCAAAGAAAATTTTTGATCGTCACAAAACTCTCACAGCGTTTCTCCTTCAAATTGGTGTCGATAACAAAACCGCCGAAGAAGATGCATGCAGAATTGAACATGTCATAAGCGACAAATCATTTAACGTGATTAAAACAATCGTTAAAGAAAAAGCATAATAAGAAAATTTATTAGCTGTTCTCCAGCTTTGACAACAAATAGCCTTCGCGAAGACCCCTTTTGCATATGTCAATCTGCGTCGCTTCAGTTTTGTTCAAAATCGAACCAAGGATCACACACCCTGGCACAAGCGAGTGGATCCTGTCTGGCACTGCCCTGACTGCGACATGCGAAAAAGCGTCCCTGTCGTGCTTTAAAAGGTCAAGCAAATCGGAAATGTCTGACCTTCTTATGTGCTTCGGAGTTTTTGACAAATTCTTCATCTCCCGCGTAAACTTTGCGACAGCACGAGCACTTCCGCCGATTCCCCAAACGTTCCTTTCTCTTTTGAGCTTCAAATTTTTCTCTTCAATTTTTTTAGAAATTGCTCTTTCAATTTTTTCGCATTCTTTAGAATGCGGAATGATTCCAGAAACATATTGTGAATAGGCAGAGACGCAACCCATTTTCAAGCTTGCAGTTTTTAAATTAAGGGGGTCAAACCTTGTTATTTCACACGATCCTCCACCCAAATCAATCAAGATTCCTTCGTTCATTTTTGAGTGATATTTTGCACCTTTTAACCCCAATTGCGCCTCAGCATCACCGCTAAGAAGGTCAATTTCCATGCCTATGTTTTGCTCCAATTCTAGAACTGCTTCTTTTGAATTTCTTGCATTTCTCAAAACTGCCGTCGCAAAAACATAAACCTCATCACAACTCAAATTCTCAGCACACGCCAAATGCTCTTTTAAAACTCTTGTTGCTTTGTCAATTCCATCCCCACCAAAAACACCATCTTCAACATAATTTGAAAGTCCTGCTGTGTTTTTGACGTCGATGACCTCGTGAAACACTATGTCTGACACCATTGTCGCACCATGCGTAGAGATGTCTGACACCTTTTTACAATCAAAAACCGCAAGCCGAACTGTGTTCGAGCCAGTGTCGATGACTGCTATTCTTTTCGTTTCATCATTTTGACTAATCATAAATTTCCGTTTCTCCAAAACTGAAAGATAATCCGCTTATAATTTTAATTATGGACAAACAAAATGTAAATAATTATGAGGTTCTTAAAAATTTTTGCGGAACACAAAAAACTGACGCGCTTCTTTCCTATCTCTCAGAGATATTAAAAATAAATGAAAAAATCAACTTAACTTCGATTGTAGATTTTCAAAAAGCGTGCCTTTTGCACTTGGAGGACTCCCTTGTTGCGCTTCCAGAAATCGTAGAGGCGATTGAAGGTCCATATTGTGACATAGGGTGCGGTGGAGGATTTCCAGGAGTTCCGCTCGGTGTCGCTAGCGGACGAGAGGCAAATCTTATTGATTCTCGAGAAAAAAAGATAAAAGCAGTCAAGGGTTGCATCTCTTCGAGCGGAGTAGACAATCTTGGATCTTTTTATTGCGAGGCACAAAGGATCGAGGACTTTTCAAAAAATAATAGATCGAAATTCGCTGTCGTTAGCGCAAGAGCACTTTCTTCCTTACCGTCGCTTCTTGAACTCGCGTCCCCACTTCTCAAGAAAGGAGGCACATTCGTTGCTTTGAAATCTCAAATTGAAGCGGAAGAAGAAGAGCAAGGGTCCAAATTGGCTCCCATGCTTGGATTTGAGCTCAAAGGAAAAAGAGAATTGATGCTTTCTGATGGTAAAACGAAACGTGTTATCTATTCATTCACAAAAACCAAAGACTCAGAAATCAAATTGCCGCGTCGAGTCGGACTGGCTCAGAAAAAACCCCTGATTTGATAAGTTAAAACATTTTAAAGGGTCTGACCCCCTGTATTCCCCCAGCGTACACAGGGTCTGACCCCCTGTATTCTCCCAGCGTACACAGGGTCTGACCCCCTGTATTCCCCCAGCGTACACAGGGTCTGACCCCCTGTATTC
>CAVAWT010000050.1:7104-8879 GCA_963592435.1 Oribacterium sp.
CTTACTACCCGCAGTAACCACCTTGGAGACTTGCTTGATTCTGTTAGATGACACTATGTCACTTAAGCCTGACAAAACATACCCACTTTTGTTCATGGACGCGCACAAGTCTGTTTGTGTCCAACCACCCTCATTGGTCGAAACGGACTTCATCTGCTTATAAGAAGGCAACGAATGTGTCGCCATGAAGGTAGCGGCAGAACCATCGGAGTCATGAGCTCCCACCTGAATCACTCGAAATTCCACCCATTGATTTTTGCCAGTTCCCGCATCTGATCCGTTCCATTTCGTATAAAGGCGCTTTGTGCCGTTCATATAACCCTTCCACTCAGACTCAACAGCCGATTTATTCTTTCCCGCCGATGTTTGCGCCTTTGTTCCATGGAGCACTTCCATGTCTTCATCAATTTGACCCTGCTTCTTTGCCATGTCTGCTTCTGGATCTTCGGCACCTGCCTCAGCTAGCCAATAATAATTTGTGATTTTGAAGGCTTTTGTTAATCCTGATGACGGAAGCGCATAATTAGAAACGCTCGTGCCAGTTGCAGCGGTGAGCCCCGTGACTGTTGAAGTGTAGCTCCCAACCTCAGTTGGAGCGCCCGACAAAGTGGCTTCAGACGAGTCAGCGTAGGAAAGTGTTCCGGCAAGGGACTGCGCGCCAACAGTTCCAGTTATCGTTACTGTCGGGGCGTGGGCACTACCGTCACAGCCATAACTGGCATCTCCTGTTGGATTCCATGTGACTGTAACAGTCTTTGGATTGATTGAGAAGCTAATTTCTTTTGTTCCTTCGTAATTTCCCTTGAATGTTAGGGTAGCCTTTGCAGAATTTGTCCCTGCGTCAGTGTTGCCAACATAGGCAATGTCATAATCCGAGCCTGCTGTTGCCCCCATCGGCAAATTCGTCGCTGCAGGCTCCTTCTCTTCACCATCATAAGTATAACCCGCCCCTGGAATTGAAAGCGATATTGCGTTTAGCTCTTCTGCCGTTAGCTTCTTAGGCTTAATGGTAAAACTACCTGTTGCCTCGTCTTTGTAATTACCAATTCCCTCAATTTTAAGATCACTATATGTTCCCGCCGCCGTTCCAGAACTGCCATCAGCCTTAACGTTAAAGTCCTTGCCCTTTGTTAACTCAGCTCCTCCGATCGTCA
This sequence comes from Oribacterium sp., assembly GCA_963592435.1. Lineage (GTDB taxonomy): Bacteria > Actinomycetota > Coriobacteriia > Coriobacteriales > Eggerthellaceae > Phoenicibacter. The sequence goes on from CAVAWT010000050.1 coordinate 8,259, forward strand.
CTTTCTTGATTGCAACTTCTTGGCTTGAGCCATTATATGTGAGGTCATCTGTTGTGATGGTTGCTCCAGATATGCTCGCAGGAGAAATCGTAAACGTTGTCGTCTCGCCTGTTCCGATCTCATAATTCCCTTGACTCGTCTCGTCTAGTATGGCTTTTGCAGTGTAACTTGGCGTCGCTGTGGAATTCGCATTTGTTTGCGCACCTGAAACGCTTAAAGTGATCGTGTCTCCGTCGATCTTTCCGCTTGCAACTTCAGCGGTTGGAGCATGTGATTTTGAGTCATAAATAAACGTTGTGTTGCTCCAGTTGATTGTCAATGTTGCTTTTTCAATCGAGAAAGTGAGCACCTTTTCGCCTGTATAATTACCCTTAAACTTAACAGTCACTTTTGCAGTGTTTTCTCCAGCGTTGACGTTGTCAGAATAAACAATCTCATAGTCAGTGTCTTTCACAAACTTTGCAGGAACGCCCTCAATACTGGGCTCTTTTGGGGTTTTGTCATAAACATAAGCAACTCCTGGGAGCGAGAGTTTAATGTCCTTAGTCTCCTCCTCAGTTGGTTCTTTTGCGACAATCACAAAAGTCGTTGCTGGGTTTGGATTTGGAAGTTGGTAGTTAG
>CAVAWT010000051.1:0-8724 GCA_963592435.1 Oribacterium sp.
TAGTGAACACACCGAGTTTTCCACTTGACGCGTCTGTTTGGATGCCATCGGTTGTAACCAAAGTGAGGCCACTCAGTTCTTCATCATTGCCTTTGACGAACTTGAGCGTCGTTGGGTTGCTTTCAGAAAGGCTGGAAAGTGCAGTCTTCATTTTGTCTTTGTCAAAACCATAGGTTGACCCAACAGCAACATAGGTGCGCGTCTCAGTGCGTGTCACATCAGCAAGTTCTGCTGGAGTGTATGCCGTGCCATCACCATTGTCATACCACTTGCCGTCAGCACCATCGATCTGCGCACTGTCAGGCGCTGGCAGGTAACCGTCTGTGCCAACCCATTTAAAGTCAGCCCCCAATTTTATTTCTGCAAGCTTATTGCAAGAATTGAACATCTCCTGCATATTCGTTACGCTCGAAGTGCTGAAACTAGACAGATCAAGAGAAGCAAGGTTGGTGCAACCAGAGAACATCTCCTGGAAAGAAGTAACTTTTGATGTGTCAAAATTTGACAGATTTAAGGATGTTAGATTTTTCCATTCATAGAACATTCTGTACATCGAAGTCGCACTTTTTGTGCTCATGTTGGATAAGTCAATGGTGCTTAAGCCATTGCAACCAGCAAATAGATACATCATGTTGCCAACATTTGACGTGTCAAAATTAGAAATGTCAAGGGATGTCAAACTTTCACAATAGGCAAACATTGAAAACATCGCCGTGACACTAGAGGTGTTGAAGTTCTTCACATCGATGGAAGTGAGCGCCTTGCACTGGCTGAACATGTTTGACAGGTCAGTAGCTTGTGAGGTGTCAAATCCAGAAACATTAATTGAAGGAAGGGATAGGCAATTATAAAACATACATTTAAAATCCGTTACCCTCGAAGTGTCAAATTTGGACACATCGAGTGATGTGAGTGCTTGACAATCATAAAACATCTCTGCCATGTTTGTCACATTTGAAGTTTTAAAGCTCGTCATATTCACGGATGTGAGGGCATTGCATTGTTGAAACATCGAATTCATGTTTGTCACATTCGAAGTGTCGAAGTTCGAGAGATCGAGAGAGATGATGTGGGTCGACTGATTAAACATCTCGCTCATGTTAGTTACTTTTGATGTGTCGAAGCTAGACACGTCAAGGGATGTGAGGGCGCTTCTTTGAGAGAACATTCCACTCATGTTGGTGACTTTCGAAGTGTCGAGATTTGTGCAAACGATTGTTTGAATAAGTCCTCCCAAAGCTCCCGTGCGTGCAGCGCCATTCAAGAATGAACTGCTGTCTTGAGGTGCGAACATAACATGCTCAGTGCCTGAAGGATTGCCGTCATCACCCATTGGAGCGACGTAGATTGTCAACTTGTCTTCTGATTGGAACACACCAATTTTTTCAGAGTCGTCCGCCTGAATGCCTTCCGATGCGGCAGAAATGCATGTTAGATCCGCAATTTCTTCAGAACTGCCTTTAACAAACTTCAAGGTTGTAGGATTGTCGGCTTGCAGTGTTTTGATCGCTGTCGTCATCTTTGATTTGTCAATGGTATAGGGCAGAAACGCCACATAAGTGTGCGCCTCAGTGCGTGTGACGTCTGCCAACTCAGCAGGAGTGTAGGATGTTTTGTCGCCTGCTGTCTTGTCGTACCACTTGCCATCAGCACCTGCAATTTTTTCACCGTCAGGTGCAGGGAGGTAACTTTCTGTTCCGACAAACACGAAATCCTTACCAAGTGTCACTTCTTCGAGACCAAAACACTGATTGAACATTTTTCTCATTGAAGTAACTTTTGAAGTGCTAAAACTTGATAGATCAAGAGAAGTTAGGGCTGGACAATTTTGGAACATAAAGTCCATTTCTGTAACATTTTCAGTATTAAAGTTCGAGAGATTGATGGAAGTTAGAGCAGAACAATAATTAAACATGGCACTCATATTCGTAACTTTCCCTGTATTGAAGCTCGACACATTAAGTGAAGTAATCTTAGCGCAACCCGAGAACATTGAGTACATATTAGAAACGTTTGAAGTGTCAAAGTTTGACAAATCAAGTGAGGTTAATGATGCAGAACAGTTGTTAAACATATAGCTCATCGAGGTGACGTTTTCAGTATTAAAGCTTGACAGATCAAGTGAGGAAAGAGATCCGCAGTTAGAGAACATGGAGCCCATATTGGTAACGTTTGCAGTGTTAAAGCTAGTCACATTAGGAGAACTCAGGGAAGAGCAATTATAAAACATATAGCTCATGTTTGTGGCTTTCGACGTGTCAAGGTTTCCACAGTCAATGCTTGTGAGCTTGGCAAGATCTGTTACAGAAGTGCTGCCGTTAACAACACAAAGCAAATAACTACTATCCTCGGGCGCATAAACAACATGCGTTGTGCCAGATGGTGTTCCGTCATCCTTCATCGGTGCAATCCAAATTGTTAGATTATCGGCTGACGTGAACACGCCAATTTTCCCAGTTGAAGCGTCTGTTTGGATGCCTTCGGTGGTAAGCGATGTGAGTCCAGTCAAATCTGCGTCATCGCCTTTGACAAACTTTAGCGTTGTTGGGTTGTTGTCAGAAAGCGTTTTTAGCTCAGTCTGCATCTTCGCTTTGTCAAGGCTATAAGAATCCCCAACCGCGACATAGGTGTGAGCTTCAGTGCGTGCCACAGTTGCCAAATCAGCTGGAGTGTAGGCTGTCATGTCGCCTGTCTTGTCATACCACTTGCCATCGGCCCCTGCAATCTGTGCGCTGTCAGGTGCTGGGAGGTAACCATCAGTTCCAACAAAGGTGAAGTCTTTGCCCAAGGTCACTTCTTCAAGCTTGCTACAACCATTGAACATGGAATCAGCATTTGTCACCGCCGACGTGTTAAAGCTCGTCAGATCAAGCGACGCAAGACTCGAGCAATTTGCGAACATGGTCTTCATGACTTTAACTTGTGAAGTGTCAAAATTTGTTAAATCAAGAGTAGTGAGTTTTGAGCAACCACTAAACATGCCTTCCATATCCGTGACTTTTGAAGTGTCAAAATCTTCAAAATCAAGAGAGGTCAAGGCGTTGCAATCTTTGAACATATATTTCGTCGATGTCAGCTCGCTTGCTTCATTAAAACTCGATAGGTCAACCGACTCTAGTTTTTGACAACCATCAAACATTGCAGACACTGTCGTTGTTGCCTTCACATTTAGTTTATCCAGACCTGAAATTTCAGTTAATGAATTGCAACTTTGAAACATGCATGAAAAGCTCTTTACCTTTGAGGTGTCAAAGGTTGAGACATCTAGTGAGGTTAATTTTGCATTCAGATAAAACATGTCTGTCATCGATGTTGCATTTGACGTATCCAGGTTTGCGAGGTCCATGCTTGTTAGCTCGGTTAAATTGGTGCCAGCACTAGAGGCCTTCAACAAACCATAGCTGTCCTGAGGAGCATAAATCACATCATCAGTGCCAGAAGGCGATCCGTCGTCTTTCATTGGAGCTACCCAAATCGTTGTCTTGTCGTCTGAGGTGAAAACGCCAATTTTGGCTGAGGTGGTTTCCTGAATGCCAGTTGTGTCAATTGCAGTTTTTCCAGAAATGTCTGATGAACTGCCCTTCACAAAGCTCACAGTTGTTGGTTGGTTGGACGCAAGACCCTGCATGGCAGTCCAAAACGCTGTTTTGCTCAAGACATAAGGTTTAAGCGCCGCATAGGTGCGAGCCTCGGTGCGTGTCACACCAGCAAGAGCCTCTGGAGTGTAGACAGTTGCATCAGTTGTGTCGTACCAATTGCCATCAGCTCCTGCAATCTGTGCGCTGTCAGGTGCTGGGAGGTAACCATCAGTTCCAACAAATGCAAAGTCTTTGCCCAAGGTCACTTCTTCAAGCTTGCTACAACCATTAAACATTTCAGTCATCTTCGTAACCTCTGAAGTGTTAAAGTTATCAAGTTTGAGAGTTGCGAGCCCTGAGCATGAACTAAACATCCTAAACATGGTTGCTGTTTGAGAAGTGTCGAAATTCTCCAAATCAAGAGAAGAGAGCTTATTGCAATTGAAAAACATATATGCCATATCCGTGACTTGCGAGGTGTCAAAGTTCTTTAAATCTAGAGAAGTGAGACTCGTGCACCCACAAAACATATAATACATGTTTGTCACTTGTGAGGTGTCAAAGTTCTTTAAATCTAGAGAAGTGAGTCCGTTACAGTAGGTGAACATATAAGACATGTTCTTCACTTTAGAAGTGTCGAAGTTATGTATATCCAGTGATGTGAGGGCACTGTTATAAAACATACCTGACATATCTGTAACTTTAGATGTGTCAAAACTTGCAACATTTAGAGATGTGAGGCTTGCGCAATAATAGAACATGTATCCCATATTTGTAACACTCGATGTGTCAAAATTATTGAGGTCCAAGGTTGTGAGCGATTGACAATAGTAGAACATGTTATACATATTTGTCGCTTTTGAAGTGTTAAAGCTAGCCAGGTTCAAAGAAGTGAGTGCCCTACAGTTATTAAACATATTGTACATGCTCAAAACTTGAGAAGTATTAAAGTTATCTATGTTAAGCGTCGTTAGGGTTGTGCAGTTGTAGAACATATTCAACATGTTCGTCACTTTTGAAGTGTCGAGATTGTCGCAACTTATGGTTGTCAGAGTCGTTAATCCAGTCCCGTTCGTCGAATCAGCAGACAACAGATAGGAGGAATCTTTCGGCGCATAAATCACACTGCCCGTCATCTTAGGACTTGTGTCGCCATCATTCATCGGTGCGATGTAGATCGTGCTTTTGTCTGATGACTGGAAAACACCGATTTTACCAGCAGAGCCATCTGCCTGAATTCCGTCTGTTGCAACCGAAGTTAGACCGCTCAAGTCTGCGTCATTTCCCTTGACAAACTTGAGCGTTGTTGGGTTGTCACTGGCAAGTGCCTTCAAAGCTGTTAACATCTTTGTTTTGTCAAGGTCATAAGATGTTCCAAACGAGAAGCAAGGGTTAACACCAAGTGATCGGAGTGCAGTGTTAGAAAAGTTCGTTTGACCATTTTCACTAATTGATTGGAAATATCCTGACGAAGTTGTTGAAGCTGAGCGAAGCCACCATTCAGCATACTCGCAACCACTCGCACCAGAAGCACTTCGGGTTTTATCTACATTTTTAATTGCGTAGTTATAGCTTGCACCAGTTGCAATCGACTTGTCGGCAAACCAAGCATATTGCGAACCTTCTGCAAGCAAATCAGATGCAGTTGCACCTGTGACCTCGCTGTAGGACAAAAGCCAGAACTTGTCGTCTGTCTTGCCATCAGCTGCCCAAGATCCAGTTGCGTCTGTTGCTGACGATTTCGTCACTGCCGAAGGAGCAATTCCCGACAATGCGTTTGCAACGTAACCATCCCCACTCATGAGGTCTCTCATTTCAGAGCTCGCCCATCCGCCGGCACTTGTGACAGTTGAGTTCATTTTCTGAGCAGTAGGCAGCGAATGAGTTGCCATGAACGTGAGCGTTGAGCCATCGCCACTGTTTGTGTCATCTGCAGTGTTCAAGTGCTCGCCGACGTTTATGATCCGAAACTCTGCATAAGCGTTAAGTGGCGTAGCTTCAGCGTCAACATCGTCGCCGTTATATTTAGTGTAGAGGTGGTATTTATCTGAAGCCATTAGAGCTTTATATTCACTTGTGACAGAACCCTCTGCTTCAGTTGTGCCAGCTGCAACCTCAGCCTCCATCGTCTTTATGTCAGCTTGAATTTCAGCTGATGATTTGAAAACGTTCCAAGCTTCCTTGACATAGGAATCACGAGCAAATTCTTTGTCTGCCGCGTTGTTTCCTTGGTTGGCAGTGTCAGACGTGTTACCAGTTGTGACCTTATAGGATGGAGAGATCCAATAAGTCGATTCACCATCTGCTGAGTCATCAGGCACCCAGTTTGCATAAAGAGTGACATCTTCAGTGACTGTGTCTTTATCAAAGTCCCACTTCTTCATGCCTTTTTCTTCGTCAACTGCACAAGCTGCGTTGTTGTACCACCCTTCAATTTTAAGACCAGTTGAAGTGCCAGCTGACGTGGTTGGGTCTGTTATCGTCTTGTTCTTTTTCACAGTTTGAGTTGCAGGCGTTGTTCCGTGCCCTTGAGTGTCAAAAGTGACAGAAACATCAGGCAACGCAAATGCACAACAAACTACGATTCCGTAATTATTATCTGACCCTTCCCAATAATCTGCTGGATTTCCGTTTCCTTGAACTATGACGAATGAGGTCCTTTGAGTTGCATGTGTCGTCCTGAGCCTCCACGCTGTTCCATTGCCACTCTCATCATTTCTTGTATTGTATTTGAGAGCCTCGTTAGCACCTTCTGGATTTAGCCCCAAACTCGTAAATTTCTGATATCTGGAACCTTCGCCTCCTTTAATATATTGTTGCGACGTATTCGTCAACTCAGAGTAGCCAGGTATCCAAAGCTTGTCCTGCGTTGTTCCATTCCCATCCACATGAGCATATTTCTTGGTAACTGTTGCAATGTCGCTTGTGAATCCAGCACTAAAAGTATTAAAAATTTCTCCATTAACCATCTTTGGTCGCAACTCGCAATTAGCCCAGCCACCCTTGCACTCATTGCTTGAATTCATACGATATTTAGTAGGAAGAATGTGAGTCATCTGGAGCGTCAGAACTGTTCCGTCTGAATCATGCTCTCCAACTTGAATTATTCCAAACTCTGCATAATCGTTTTTAGAAGTACCGCTTCCGATCTTTGTGTAGAGATGATATTTATCGGTGTTCATGAATTCTCTGTATTCATTGGTGACAGAGCCCTCTGCCGAATCCGTCCCCTCACTGATCTCATTTGCGATTGTTTCAATGTCGGCCTTGATCTCAGCTTCAGTTTTTCTTATGTTTGCCTCTTCGCTGTCGTAAGCCTCATTTGCGACGTTTGCAGTGTCAGCAGTGTTTCCTGTTGTCACCTTCAAAGAAGGAGCAATCCAATAATCAAATTCAACGGCTTCTGCTTTTCTCCAAGCAACGGTGATGGTCATTTCATTCTTCGACACAGTGCTTGTGCCGAACTCCCACCTGCCTTGATCGTTGTCTGCATTCACAACGCAAGCCTCGTTGTCATACCAGCAATCGCGCACCAAGTCTTCCCTCGACTCTGGGATATGCTCAGTGTAGGTGTCTTGAATAGTCGTACCAATGTGCAAATTTAATTCGTCAAACTTCACATTGCAGTTGGTTTCAAACTTGACGACAGCCAAGACGTTTCCTGTGACAGTTGAGGTGGTGTCTTTTGCGACGTAGTTTGCGGCATCCTTACCTTCCAATGTGAGAATGAATTGGACTTGTTTGTTGTCGCCAGCGTCCTCGGTTTCGTATTCTCCAGTGATTCCACCATCTCCGAGAGTGACCTCATCCCCTTCATAGATTGCGCCTTCATCCAAGGATACGCTTGTGACTTCGCCCTCGAGCTCAACAGTTTTATCACCTTTTTTGTATACCCTTTCCTTTGCAGTCAAACCTGTTACTTTTGCTGAAATTTCCTTCTGCGTGATTGTCGCTGTCAATTCTTGGTTGCCTGCTGCTGCAACTGTGTAGTTACCACCATCAGCGCCTCCAAAGGCAACATCGCTCAAGGTAATTATTTTGTTCTCTCCAACATTTTTGTCTGCAAATTTACCAGCCACACTGGTTATTGTCACAGTGTCTGTCACGCCAGCATCATCAGAACAAAGTGTTTCAAGCACCACTTCATCGCCTGCGGTGACGGTGGCAGTGACAGTTGAATCGTAGGTCTTGTCTTCAGCAGAAAGCCCTGCTGTAACATTAATTTCTTTTGCTGTTATCGTTGCAGTTGGCATTTGATTGCCAGTGTTCAAAATTTTATAGTTTCCAGCGTCTGCACCACTGAGTGTCAGATCACTTAGTTCGATCTTTTTGTTTTCTTCAACATTTTTGTCTGCAACATAAGTCCCAGGCACATCCTCGCTCTCAACAACGAATTTTCCTGTTGCAGTTGCAAGTTTCACATCATCAGCTGCTTCTGAATCATCTGTGCAAACTTCAGAGAGCACAGCTCCTGATATGTCAACCGTAGCAGCCGTTTTGCCATCGTATTCCTTACCAGTTGCAGTGACTCCACTTGCAATAGTGATTTCTTTTTGAGTGATCGTTGCTGTTAAGTCATCTTGATTGCCAGTTGCAGCAACAACGTAATTTCCGCCATCGTCTCCACCAAGAACAAAATCGCTCAGCTGGATTTTCTTGTTCTCACCAACGTTTTTGTCTGCGACAAAGGTGCCCGACTCTGTTGGGCTCTCAACCACAAATGTGCCCTTTGCGCTGTCGAGCTCCACAGTGTCAGTCACACCATCATCATTAGTGCAAAGCGTTGCAAACTGAGCTCCAGTGAGCTCAAGATCAGCAGTCGATTTTCCATCATAAACTTTACCATCTGCTGTGATTCCACTTGTGACAGTGATTTCTTTTTGAGTGATCGTTGCAGTTGGCATTTGGTTGCCAGTGGTTAAAATTTTATAGTTTCCAGCGTCTGCACCACTGAGTGTCAGATCACTTAATTCGACCTTTTTGTTTTCTTCAACATTTTTGTCTGCAACATAGGCACCTGCTTCAGCCTCACTCTCAACAACGAACTTTCCTGTTGCAGTAGCCAAATCAACATCGTCAGCGCTTCCTAAGTCATCCGTGCAGATTTCTGAAAGCACAGCTCCTGAAATGTCAATTGAGGCAGTCG
>CAVAWT010000052.1:0-8588 GCA_963592435.1 Oribacterium sp.
TTTGCGACGCGACTATTTATAATACCAGTCTGAAAAATTAAGTCAACGAAAATTCGAAAATTTCTCAAAAATTCCTAGAAAAGACACGCCCGGGGCAGTGAGAGAGCACAGGCTATGATTCTGAGAGTTCTTTACTGCGCTTACATGCCGCTTCAACGGCATCATTTACGAGTTCACACAAATTTCTATCTTCCAAGACCTCAACGCCTTTTAGTGTTGCACCACCTGGGCTACACACTGCTGTTTTAAGACTTTCTAAAGGTTCACAAAATTGAGAATAGGCAAGTTTGGAAGACCCTGAAATTGTTAGGAGTGCCAATTTCTTTGAAGTATGAGCATCTATTCCGAGCTTCTCTCCAGCTACAGCAAGTGCATCGGCATACATATACACAAACGCAGGCCCACACCCACTAAGTGCAGTTCCAGCGTCCATCAACTCTTCTTCCAAATCAATAACGCTTCCCGACGCTGCCATTATTGTTTTAAACCCGTCTTGTAATTCTTCTTCAACTCCAGAACAGCACATGAGCGTTACGCCTTCGCCAACTGAAACTGGAGTGTTTGGCATAATTCTTATAATAGGAATTTTTTTGCCTGAAAATTCTGTGAGACGGTTCAACGTGAGACCCGCCACCATTGAAACAAGAACAAAAGCCTCACCACTTTCAAACCGTTTTGCTAGCACATCTGAAATTTCAGACATTACACCAGCCACAACGTTAGGTTTTACTCCTAAGAAAATAAAATCGCATTCTCTAGCAACTTCAATGTTGCCCGAAACCCTCGCTTTTTCGCCTATCTTTTTCTTTAAAGAAATTGCCTTTTCTTCAGACCTGTTAGCAAGCAAAACTGAAGACACGTCTCCCACCCTTGCCACAGAAGTCGCAAGGGCGCCACCCATGTTTCCAACACCGATAAAACCAACTTTAAACATTTACTCTCTCACCTGGCCTGTTCCTCGAATTACATATTTGCAAGTTGTTAGACCGTCCAAACCAAATGGACCCCTAACGTGAAGCTTCTGTGTTGAAATTCCAACTTCAGCCCCCAGCCCGAACTCTCCACCGTCGGTGAATCTCGTTGATGCATTGACATAAACAGCTGCAGCATCAACATCATTTAAAAAAGCCTCTGCACGCGTGTAATTCTCTGTCAAAATGGCCTCACTGTGGCCAGTTGTGTGAGTGTTTATAAACTCAACAGCCTCTTCATAGCCATCCACTGCCTTAACAGCCAATATGTAATCATCATATTCTGCGTCCCAATCGGCTTCTGTCGCTTCTACCACTTTGCCTTCTGTGACGTAATCTGGTCCACATGCATCTTTAACTTTACTAATAGAAGAACAATCGCACCTAAATTCAACGTTTTTGGAAGCTAGTTTTGGAATGCAAACGCTGCAAAAGTCATTGAGAATTTTTTCGTGAACTAAAACACACTCAACTGCATTGCATACGGAAGGGCGCGAGCATTTAGCATTAAAAATCACGTTTGAAGAAGAGTCGATGTCTGCAAATTCGTCGACGTATATGTGACACACACCCTCGCCCGTCCTAATTGTGGGAACGGTAGAATTTTCAACAACTGTTCTGATTAAATTCTTGCCACCTCGAGGAATGAGCACATCAACGTATTTGTCCATATGCATAAGTTCTAAAGCTGCATCTCGGCTTGTGTCCATAACGAGATTAACGCACTCTTTTGGAAGTGACGCCTTTTGCAAAGCTTCTTGGATTATCATAGCAGCTACCTCGTTTGAATGGATAACTTCGTGTCCACCTCTAAGAATGGAAGCATTCCCCGATTTAATGCATAGAGATGCAATGTCGACAGCAACATTTGGCCTAGCCTCAAAAATTGCTGCGACAACACCAAGGGGCACCCTTCTTCTCGTGATTTCTAGCCCGTTTGGTAACTTATAACTTTTATCGCTTTTAGATACAGGGTCGTCTAAATGCTTGAGTTGATTTACGCTTTCTGCAATGTCTTGAATTCTTGCTTCATTTAAGGTAAGTCTGTCTAACAACGACGCGCTCATGCCCTCTTTTTTGGCTTGGCGCACATCCTCCTCATTGGCGCTAATCCACTCATCTTGCTTCAAAATCAAAAGCTCCGACAATGCGCCCAACACTTTGTTTTTTTGAGACGAGGAGGCTTTTTTTAGAGCTTTAGATGCGTCGCTAGCTTCCTTGCATATTTTTTCGACTTCAGTCATTTTTACCTTTCGACGAAAACCAAGTTCCAATTTTTTCTCCATCGGCAATTCGATAAAGATTCTCAATTTCATCGCTATTCGTTATAACCATGTCAAAACCAGAATCAAGCGCAATTTTGCCTGCTTCTAATTTTGTTATCATCCCACCAGTTCCATGCATTGTACCAGCTCCACCAGCGCTTTCTATCAACTCAGGAGTTACCTCAGTAACCTCTTTAATCAATTTCGCGCCACTGTTCTTCCTTGGGTCTGAATCGTAAAGACCGTCAACGTCACTTAAAATAATGAGCAGATCAGCATGGCAAAACTCTGCCACAATTGCTGAAAGAGTGTCGTTGTCGCCCAACAATTTATGTTTTCCACTCTCAATTTCCGTTGTGGAAACGGAGTCATTTTCGTTAACAATTGGTATAACATCCATCTCAAGAAGGGCATCGAAAGTGTCGGATAGGCACTTCGCAGAAACCTCATTTTCAACATTTTCGCTTGTTAACAAAATTTGAGAGATCGTTCTGTTATATTCAGAGAAAAGTGTGTCGTATGTGTGCATTAATTTACACTGCCCAACCGCCGAAACTGCCATTTTTTCTTTAAGGACTTGAGGTCTGTCGTCCAAGCCCATCTTTGCCGTGCCCACAGAAATTGCGGCTGATGTGACAATTATGACTTTATTACCTGCGCCTTGAATGTCAGAAACTGCTCTGACAATTTTATCCATTTTCCTTAAGTTGAGCTTGCCAGTCTCATGCGTCAGGGTGGAAGTTCCAAGTTTTATGACTATAAGTTTATCTTTTATCACTGTTGCGTCCTAAAATGCTCCATCAATTCACCGCACGCTTTACAAAATCTAAAACATTGGGCATGAATTTTGTTTTGATGCCTTTACACATAACTATAACAAAAACAAAGTTAAATTCATAAATTTCGTTTTAAAGTGCTTAACTTATTATAAACTTCAATTCAACTTTTACATGCGCTAGCCACTTGACACAATTCTACTTCTCTTCAATAACTACTTTTTTGAAACAGCTTCATGGCTAGCAAAATGTCTCGGGATCTATTTGAGCTCCTTAACGGCGCAGTTTAACAGGCAACTGAGAAACGACAACTGCGACAAACATCAAAACACAACCTGCATATTCGCGAGGCGTCATCACCTGCCCCAAAAAAACCGCGCCTCCAATGACGGCAAAAACGCTTTCCAAGCAAAGTAACAAACTGACAAGCGTTGGGTTTGCGCCTTTCTGAGCGAGAATTTGGAGCGTAAATCCGACCCCAGAGGACACGATGCCGAGATATGCCAACTGTTGCCAACAAAGTTCTAGGCCAGAAAAATCAAAATCAAATGTCGCACACATTCCAATAAATGAGAAAATCGCAACGAAGAAAAACTGGTAGCAAGCAAGCTTCACTGGATCGCATTTTTCCGTGAAATGGTCGACAAGAAGAATGTGAACTGCGAAAAGAAACGCATTGATAATTAACAAGATGTCACCAAAGCCGATTGAAAAACCTTCAGTAACGCTCAAGAGATACAAAGCAAAAACTGCGAGAGCAACACAAAACCAAACTCGCTTTCCAGCTCTTTTGCCTAGAAATATCGACAGAACTGGCACAAGAACAACATACATTGCTGTCAAAAAGCCAGCTTTGCCGCTGTCCGTCCCCGACTCCATGCCCATTTGCTGCAATGTCAAAGCCGCACACATGACGAGTCCGCATAGGACAGAGCCAACAATTAGATCTTTCCGTGTGCCAGTTGCTTTGCCTAAACCTTTGTGTTTCGTGAACAACACAAGCGGAACGAGTGCACAGCCTGCCAAAACGTTGCGACACGCGTTCGTGGCAAACGCGCCTAGGTGTTCTGAACACACCTCCTGTGCCGAAAAAGCCATCCCCCACACAAATGCCGCTGCCAGCGGGAGAACAACTGATTTGTTAATTTTCAAAGTGTTTCCTTGCAAACATTTCTTTTATAAAATACAAAAAACAATTCTAGCAAAAATTTATATATTAAAAAGAGTAATGTCTGAGGATCTTGACCGTGATTAGAGTTGTCGATTTTCTGCACTAGAGCTTATTCGACACGAGAATATGTCACGCTCATAACCACCTTCCTTCACACAAAAACCTGACTTTCTCATGCCCATTGCTTCGACTGTTTTTTGGCTTGGTGTGTTGTTTGGGTGAACAGTTGCAAGAAGCCACTCAACTTGGCTCTTCCCAGCCACTTTAAGCAACTCGGTTGCAATCGCATTCATCACACCGTTTCCGCGACAATCGCTCCTCACCATGGCACGACCGAATTCAGCGATGGATGACGATTCAAGGTCCAAAATCTCTCTGCTCTCGCCCCATTCGTTTTCGTTGAAGAACAGAGCAGCCGCTCCCACCAACTCGTTTTCTGCAAAAGCACCGAGAAAATAGGTCCACTCAGAATCGAAAAAATGTTCCCTTGAAGCTTTCGTCATTGGTAGCCAGAATTTTTCATCTGGAAGAGTTGATTCGACATCTTGAATTAAATGATTCAGCGAACGCTCATCTTGAAGTGTTAATTGTCTTAAAGTTATTTCCATAAGTTAATTGCGTCACCAAAACACAGTTTTAGCAAGTTCCCTCAATTCTTGTTGCTTCATTTTTGCACGATTCTTCAATCAATTTGGAGAGCGCTTCTTTATTGTGAGAATTAACAATGTCAATGTATTTTGTCCTGTCATCGGAATTTATAACAAAAGGTGGCATTCCGTCTTTCAAAACTCCCCTTAACATGAGAAGCCTTCCCGTTCTGCCGTTTCCGTCAATAAAAGGGTGAATGTGTTCATATTGCAAATGAAACCATGCTTCGCGCTCGGATGTGATTAAGGTTTGCTGTTCAAGAAAATAGTTATATTGCTCCAACATTTGCATAACAAGCGCTGGCACTTCTGCAGGTTTTGGGGGAACGTCCTCGGCACCGCGAATGACAACAGGCACCTTCCTAAATCCCTCAATCTCGTTTATGTTTTCGTTGATAATTATGCCTAAATGCTTGATGATCGCAACTTCCAAAGGCTTCTCAATTGTTGAGAGGAGAAACTCAACTGCCTTCTTGTGGTTTGTTACATCAAAAAACTCCCTGGCAGTGGCCTTGACAGGAACGTCTTTCTCCCATAAAATCGCATCAGTCTCGCCTAGCGTCAACGTTGTTCCCTCAATTTTGTTTGAATGATAGATCAAGCGCGTGAGTAAATCTTGCCGATACGCTTCATTTTCATTTATGAGGTTGATGTAATTCACATTTTGCTCCTGTTGATGTTTCCAAAACAATTATACATTAACGCCCTTGCGCTACACAGCAAAGCAAATGATGTCTGACACCTTTGACTGGAAAACGCAAAATGCCTCGCAAACACGAGGAAATCAACACATTCGCAATTTTTATTTCATTTCGTCGGAACGCACTCGCTTCGCTCGCTTAAACGCCTCCTCAAACCCATTCAATAAAAATTACTCATTGATTTCCAAGAGTTCGCTTAGGCATTTTGTGTTTCCTTACACAGGGTTTGACCCCTTGCATTTCCCCAGCGTACTAAGGGTCAGACCCCATGAAAGTGAACAAAAAACCGTTCCTGCAAAGAAAGCAAGAACGGTTTCGAGAATTTTGGTTAGCTTATGCTAACTTTTGGTTAAAAGCAGAATGCGAGAACTACTCCCAAATAATTGTTCGAATTGAAATAGCTAAAAGGGGTAGAGATGGGACTCCCCGTCTTATATACGGCGCCAAAATAGCCCTGCTGCGTCATAAACGTCGAACGCTCCCACCACAAAACTTCAGTTTGATTGGTCTTCCCAGGCGTATTCCCAGCACGGGTCTTGTAGATAAGCAGATCTGTCGCCATATCGGCAATATTATTATCAGCACACCATTTATATTGATTACCTTCTTTAGCAATGATTGTTGAATACATGCTTGCTCCCCCATTATGAGCAAGTTCCTTGAATGAGGGTACCCAGAACGTGTCAGTAACCTGTAACTTCTCCCCACCTGTTGTGCCATCATAGCCTGTGTGATATTCTTTTTTGACTGACTTTATGGCATCAGTGAAGTTGGTTGAGAATTTGTCATATATCTCACCTCCCGATTTATACATCTTTGCTCTCAGACTACTCAAGGCCCAGCCTCCAACGTTAGTGAGATCTGTGTTCATTTGATAGGCCGTTGGCAGGAGATGAGTTGTCATGAAAGTCACTACTGATCCGTCTTGCGTCGTTTTATCAGCATCGATTGCGTGCCCATCTTTGCCGCTAACCTCCAAAATCCTGAATTCCACATACTTATTACGCTCGCTCACGGAATTGTCTTTGGCCTGCTCATTTTCTCCACCTGCGTAAGTTGCATAGAGTCGAACACTGTTACCACTGTAATACGCATCCCACTTTGCTTTAACTTCATCGTACGTCGATTCGGAGTTGTGGAGAGCTTTCATGTCGGAATCTATCTCAACAGATGAGTGATAATTCGAGTCGTTTTCTGCAAAATATGCCTCATTAGTGTATTTTTCATCTGCCCCCGCAGTTCCAAGCCAATATCCAGTTTCGGTCTTCCACACTGCATAATAGGTAGGATGATTGGTTACCTTCGTCCCTATTAACTGCTTTTGCGTTGATCCATATCCAAGACTTGCATCTGTCGCCCATCCTGCCAAAAAGTAATCTGAGTCATCAATTGTCGCTGTCGGAAAGTCGGTCGGCAGAATTGTGTGCGTGGTTTCTCCTGCTTTATCATAGTCCCAAATAATGTTGGTTTTTGTTGTGAAACCATTGACGGTGGCAGTTTTGCCGCTTGGCGCATTTGCAACAAAAGTCGCCTTTAAACCTCCTGCTGAAACGACGACCGCGACATCAACTGCTTCTGGAGAATTGTAATTGTTAGTGTCGTTGGGGATGAACTTTGCCTTAAAACTTATGGTTGTTGCAGTATCTCCTACAGTTTGATCAGCTTGATATTGCTCATCCCAAGCCCATTTTCCAGCCGTCTTGTCTCCTGAACCATCATATTCAGGCAAGGTTATGCTGGTAAGCAATTCACCCGTCAGCGCACTTAATCCTCCTGGAATTTCATACGCTGGATCTGCCTTGCTAATTTTGTACCCTTTAGTTGCAGTGCCCTTACAGTTGCCCTTCCCAGTCACAGTTAAAGTGTAGTCACCTGCGTTGGTTGCTGTATTATCAGAAACCTCGAAATCACCTTCTAGAAGACCAATTCCCGATGCCATGACGCTCGCTACCGATTGTGTCTGCTCCTTCGCATTATAGGTCAATGCTGCTCCAAGAGTAATTTGTGCATCATCGATGCTTAGCTGAGAAATAGCGAATGATACTTCCTTGCTTCCTCCAAAATTACCCTTTCCTTTAATTGTCAATTTATGATTTCCAGCTTTCATTTGCTTATTGCCCGACACCTCGTAATCTGAGGTTGCAAGGGTGATGCTTCCTGCAACAACTTTTGACACAGTTTGCGTTTGCTCAGATGCGTTGTAGGTCAGCGAATCGCCAAGCGTGACGACAGCGTTTGAAATGTTAACGGGCGTTATTGTGAAATTGTAGGTCTTCGTGCCTTTATAATTGCCCTTACCAGTAATTGTTATCGTGGCAGTGCCAGCGTTCGTGTTATTTGCATAAGCAACAACATAATCAGTGCCAAGTTTCAAACCGTCTACTGTCGCTGTTGGAGTGATTGCTTTGCCTGTGTATTGCTTGCTTGCAGTGTCAACATGTGCTTTTGAAAAGTCTATCTGAGTGGCATCTGAATCAGAATCGTCAGAATCGTCGGACTTTGACGGCTCCAGCTTTGAATAGCCTCCCCAGCCACCGTCGGCTTCTGCTCTCCAGCCAAGGCTCACAAGGTATTTCTGCTCGTCCTCATCTGTTGTGTAGTTGTGAGTGCCAGTTGTGCCATAGGGGTTATATTGTCTTAAAACTTTGACATAGTCAGTTGCGCCTTCTTCGACTGTTCGCCAGCCTTCACCTTCATAAGTCCAGCCAGCTTTAACGCACTCATCTTTTTCGTCAGCGCTTGTTGTGTAGTGATGATCGCCACCTGAAACATATTTGTTATAAAGACGATATACAGGCTTAAAATCTTCAGAAGTTGGTGCATACCACTCGATCTGTTCATAAACCCATCCAGCTTTTACGATGTCATCTCGCTCAGATTTGCTTGAAGTGTAAAAATGCTCGCCAGTCCATTTGTTATAGAGCCTAAACATAGCAACGCGAGAGCCATCCGTTGATGTCTCTTGGTCAGCATCAGCGCTCAATGAAGGCGTTAGCTCAACACGAAGGATCTGCTCAATAGCTGGCACAGACTTGCTGGTTTTAGAGTCTGATGCCT
>CAVAWT010000053.1:0-8506 GCA_963592435.1 Oribacterium sp.
CATATATGAACACCTCTTTCATCTATTTGCTCGTATCTCAGTGTCCATTATATTGTCCCATTCCAACCATATTATTTTACAAGTGTCTACTTTATCGAGGGAAGTTCAACTGCAACTGCACCTTTCCGTTATATGGCTTTTAGGGTTTGCTCTTTACGATAAACGCATCTGAAAGGGCAATCATAACAAAGATAACACCTGTTATATAGTAGATCGGGTGATTAAAAACCTCGGGGAATGCCGTTGCAAACATACTACACGGCAGGAAGTTGTTTATGGTGCCTGCCAATATGACGAGTGCAAGTTCACAGCTTATCTACGCGTTACCATCTCTATCTGCGTCTGCAATCTCACTTGCTTCGCTAGCTTTACGCTGCTCACGATTAAACTGCTCAGCGCTCATACGTTCGCTAAAAGTTGCCGTCCTCTTATCTTGAGCCTGGTTAACAACAATCTGCGGGTACGGAATGCCAATATCGTAATGATCAAACAGAAGTTTAATCTCACGGTTAAGCGCTCTTTCAACAGATCCGCAATCTTTCTCAAGACACTGAACCATTATGCGAATGTTCACGCTGCTATCGCCAAGCGACACAACTCCCTTATAGAAAGGCCCACCTATAAGTTCGGGAATATGCTTGCGAATATTTGGTAACTCTTTTGCCAAAATCGATTCGACGCGTTCTATAGACTCACTATATTCAATTCCAACATCTACCCAAGTATAAGACGATTGCTTGGTCTTATTAACTATGTCGTTCACGTTACTGTTACGGATAACTTTGATGTTTTGCGAACCGTTCATTACCTTTGTGGTACGAACTCCAATTTCTACAACAGTGCCGCTCCATGTTCCAACAGTAATTATATCGCCAACCCTAAATTCGCCCTCAAAGATTATAAAGAGTCCAGAGAGAACGTCACTCACAAGCTCTTTGGCACCTAGAGAAATTGCGATTGACAAAATCCCAGCCGATGCCAAAAGTGTGGTCGTATCAATTCCTATAAGAGCCAAGCAATAATAAACTGTGCCAATGATTGTTACATACTTAATAAAACTGCCTAGTAGCCTGCAGACTGTTTCGCCACGAGATTCCAAAACACCTGCTAACAAAGACATAAGCTTTTGCACAATCATTGCGATGGTTATTGCAAAGCAAGCAAACATAATGCACGCCGTAAATGCAAAGATATTAGGACCGCGTTCCCAACCTCCGTCCAAAATGTATGCGAAAAGTGAATCCGTTTCAAAAATTTGATCACGGAATAGAACCGCTATAAAGATTGCCAAAACAGCTATGGCGCAGAAGATCTTGACGACAAAAGCGACCTTTTGTTCTGGGTCTTTTTCGTCCCACTTAAATGATCTTCCTAGCCATCTACTTGCTGCTGACTCTGTTCTAACCTTTCTGCCATCTGGCATTGAGGTATCAAATTTGCGTGGTTTTTCACCGCCACCAACTTGTCCTCCAGCAGCTTCTTCACTTGCGCCACTCTCGCCAACTGAGCCAGCCGCGCCACTTAAATCTTGCACAGGCTCCAGCGCAAAATCATGACTGATGGTCTTGCGCTCAAATATCAAAATCACAAATAGCAAAGCCAAACACAGAAAACTTATTCCTGCAGTTGCTAAAGTTAGGGGTCCCCTCGTCGACATAAGCTCGCCCTCCGAGCCTGCCATATAGAGGTAGTAATTGCCCTGCTCGACAGACGAAGCATAGTATGTTTTGCCATCAATTGTCAGATAGTCACAAAATCCATCTTTGAGTTGATTGTCTTTCATTCCGCAACTTGTTGCGGTTTTGCCAACAAGATTGCTATCAGGAAAATATGCGAATGTCCCATCAGACTTGTTTATGGCAAATGCAAACTGTCTCGACTGACCCTTTACGCCATCTAAAACCTTATCGATCTGAACGCTATCCAGCAAATTTTGCAGCCTGTTCGGACGAATGCCCAACTGCACAAAACCACTTGCGTTTCCGTCTGAATCATGCAAAATCACACCGATATACTGGCGCATTTCACCTGCAACATCATCAACTTGTGCCGGCTGAATTACATGGTCAACACCCTGCAGGAGCTTGCGAAAAGCATATGACTGATCGTTGGGATCGGTACTAATTGTAAAGTTGGTAAGAGAGGAATTGGTTGCCACTAATGTGCCTTGAGAATCATAGGTGTGCACATATTGAACTTGTAAGACATCGGCAAGTTTCTTTAGATCATTTTTGTTCGCAAGGGCTGGATTTGCGTCTAATATATATGCTGCAACTTTGCATTTACCGAGGTAGCGCTCGTTATATTGCTCACGCAGAGCGTCGGCACGCTCATCGGCGGACTTGATAGTGGCCGACAAATTTGCCACAGCGTCATTATTGGTGACCGACTGCGCCGACAGAGAAAACAAAGTCTGCATATAAAACGAAATAGCTACGATAGCAACAAATCCAACCAAAGAGATAATGGCACCCTTTTTCACTATGGTTCTATTCATTTTCACTCGACGGAGGTCGGTTAAGTTTTTGTCGCTGTCTTTATTGCGCTCATCATCGTGCAATACGCAGATTCCATACAAAACCGCAATGATCATTACAACCAAAAAGACGAACAAAATAACACCAGTAGTAACACTTCTTGCCGAAGCCAAATCTGCCTCAGGAACTGCTGAAATGTAATACATGTTGTCGATTGCGCTCACATGACAATATAGAGATTGACCATTAAGCTTAGCCCAGGAAGTTGTTCCGTCTTCAAGCATTGTGGCATCAATACCCGCATCTATGGCATCTGCGCCAACAAACTCACCATTTGGGTGATATTTGATTAGATAATCTTGAGCTGAAACTGCAAAAACAAATCCGGTTTGCCCTACGGTTAGATTTTTAAGAACCGCAGCAGTAGAGGCAGAATCTTCAACAAGTTGCTCTAACTCCTCTGGATTTTGCTCAATAACAACCATTGTGGAGTCGTCTATGCGTGCTGAATAATACCGCGAATGCCAGTGATCGCTTGCAAGATCCACTTCTACGGCTTCTGAAGGCTCACCGCTATTAAACACTGTGCGAAGTCTGTTGAAACGCGAAGACGCAAAGTCTGCTTTTGTTGCCCCTGCCTTGGTCACTATCTGATTATTTGTGTTTACAACCATAATGTTGTCAACGTCGAGCAAGGTGGCGAGTTCTTCCATCTTGGAGTCGGTTGCCTCATAACCTGCATTGTTTGCAGCCATAAATGATACGCTCTCAGCTTTAGACTGATAAATTGCATCATAAGAGACAGTGTTTTGCGATGTCTCCTCATCAGCTTGCTCGAGCAGTTGCGGAATTTGATCAGCAAGCTGTTCCATCTCCTGAGTGTAGTTACTAAGCATAAGTCTGTCTTGCATTCCGGAGATGCAAATTGCCATGCAAACAGTTCCCAAAGCAACGACTGCAATTAAAATAATGACCTTGTTCTTAAGTTTCTTCGACATTGGCACTTCTCCTAATCCCATTTGTCGACAAGTGAGCCAACTGTGTTATCGTCAAGCATTTTTTGAATTGTGCCAGCAACTGGAGTACTAAGATCTGAGTCTTTTTGAGTTGCAACACCATATTCTTGCTCAGCAACCCGATAATCTAACAAACTTCGATTGTCTGTCATATAAGATGCTGCGATGCTCGCGTCCATGCATGCAGCGTCAATCCTTCCACCCTCAAGGGCGTCAGAAAGCTCTTGATAGGTTTTGTATTGCAACAGGTGGAAGGTGTCAAAATATACGTTAGAATTATCTTCATTTGCAGTCACTGGCTCACCACTGGTAAGACCATCCTTTGCAAGCTTTGTTACAAGTTGTGGAGCCGCGTTGGTGCCCATCATTGTTCCAATGGTAAGGTTCTTTAGTTCGCTAAGCTTTGTAATCATCGAGCTATTTTCAACCATAATTGCAGAATAGTCGGTGTAATACGCTGGAGAAAAATCTAAGTTTTCTTCTCTGGACTTACTAGTTGAATAGCAAGCGATAATGCAATCAACTTCTCCATCTAACAGTGTTTGTTTGCGAGTATCGGGGGTTACTGTCTTGAACTCAACATTGCTATAACCTAGGCGCTTTGCCATTTCGTTTGCAATGTCAATTTCAAGCCCATAGTATTTCTGAGTTTCTTCGTTGTAGTATCCAAAACCGGTTACGTCTGCACGCACACCCACTTTGAGAGTGCTCGAACCCGTTGGGGTAGATATGTTGTTGCAACCTGAGATAGCAAAAGAAGTGACTATAAACAAAGTTGCTATAAATACTGCAAGTGTTGATCGGGTGGTGTTGATGTGAATGGGGCAAGTTGTGCTAGCTAAGTGCGCATCGCTCGCTCCCTTAATTTTTGCTAGTTTCATGGTCCTTCTACAATTCTTTTTAGTTCTATCCTGCAAAAGACGGACTTCTGTGCACCTTTTAACGTTTCATCTTATTCTATCTCAAAACCCAAGGTCAGACAGTGCGACACCCCATCGCAAAAGTTCGAAGGTTCATCCCATATAGGCATCATCGGCAGTGTTCTTGAAATTCTGCTTACTCAACCATTCCTGCCCTGCAATTCTGGAAACACTTTAGTTTCCAAAACTGTTATTTTGCATTCTTGCTGCTTAAAAAATCTCCTTCGTAATTATCCACATTATACAGGAGAATTTACTGGTTAAAGTAATGTAAAGAAGGCTAGAATGCGAATTTTGCAGAAAACGCGCATTCAATGTATGATTCTCGCAAATGCAAAACTTTCATGGCAGCCATGATCTTTTCAAAAAATTACCCCACGCCATAGAAGCGTTCGAAGAATGTTTGGAAGCGGTCGATGATTGTTTGTTTTTTCTGGGCATGACCAGAATTTCCAAAGAGCGACATTTTTGGCATGAGTGCATTAATTTCTGTGCCGAAAGTTTTCACTTCACCATCTCTGAAACAATTGTTTAAGAACTTACGCGTCAACTCTTTGTCTAATGAAAACTCGTTAATAAGTTCAACTGTTTGCTCCTCTTTTTGCTCTGCAACAAACTTGTGCCACTCTTCCATAACATCGTCCATGTCGTTTAGGCGGTCAATGAAAGTTTGGATGAGTTTTTTCTTGGAACGCAAAGTTGGAGAAGAATCCACCGCCTTCATAATTGAAGCATAAACTTCAGCGTCTTGCCCGTGTTCTTGCTTCCATTTTTCAACGAGCATTAAGATGTAGTCGATGTTGATGTCAACTTGTCTCACTAGCTCCATCTCGAAAATGACATCGTCAGAGATGTCCGCAAGTTCACCATTTTTTGTTCGCGTTGTTATTTCATCGCGAATGTCTTGATAGCGACCTTGATAGTCTTGAAGGTCTCGCACACTTAATGTGTCTGCGTCTTTAAACTCATCAAACGTAGTTAGCAAATTGCGAAGGCGCAAAATGGAGCCAAAGAGCTTAACGAAACTTTTCTGGTTTTCTTCACCAACAATTTGAGGAACGCTTAAGGGGAACTCGTTTTCAAGACGCTCAACAAGGTCAAGGTAGCCAACGTGAGTTTTACCTGCGTCATCCACATAGCCTTTAAGGTAGTCTTCAAAAGGGCGAAGCAACACAACGCCACAGTTTTGATTGTTGCCAAAAAGTGCAAGGGCTTCGTCCACCTGTTTGCTCAAATTCCTGAAACAAACGACGTTGCCAAAGGCTTTAACGCTGTTAAGAATTCTGTTAGTTCGCGAAAACGCCTGAATGAGCCCATGGGTTTTTAGGTTCTTGTCAACAAAAAGCGTGTTCAAAGTTGTTGCATCGAAGCCAGTCAAAAACATGTTTACCACAATCAACATGTCAATTTCTCTGTTTTTCATGCGAGCCGACACATCTTTGTAGTAACTCTGGAACTTCTCGCCATCTGTTGAATAGTTCATTTGGAACATCTCATTGTAATCTTCAATTGCGCTTTCCAGAAAATCGCGCGAGGATGCGTCCAGCAAACTTGCGTCGTCGGAGTTTTCCTCCTGCAAATGTCCTTGTGCCTCTTCTTCGTTTGGAGCGTAAGAAAAAATGGTTGCAATTTTAAGTTTCTTCGTTGCGTCTTCTTGCATTTGTCGCTTAAATTCAAGGTAGTATGCCTTGGTAGCCTCAATTGAAGAAGCCGCGAAAATCGCGTTAAAGCCGTTCATGGAAGTGCGGTATGTCTTTTGGTCAAAGTGCTCAAGCACATACCTCGCAACATTTTCAATGCGCTTCGGGTGCATAAACGTTTTTTCAGTCTCAATTCCCAAAACATCTTCGTCTTTGATGTTGTCTTTCGCTATGATTGTTTTAACGTAATCAACTTTGAAGCGCAAAACGTTGCCGTCGTTAATGGCATCCACAATTGTGTATGTGTGCAAGCGATCGCCGAAACACTGCTCCGTCGTTAAACAGCGTGGGTCCTTTCCGCTTGTTGCATTTCCAGGAAAAATCGGCGTGCCAGTGAAGCCGAACATGTTGTAGTCTTTAAAACTTTTAACAATTGACGAGTGCATGTCGCCAAATTGACTTCTGTGGCATTCATCGAAAATGAAAACGATGCGTTTCTTAAAAACTTCATGACCCTTGTTTTTCTTAATGAAAGTTGAAAGTTTTTGAATTGTTGTTATGATGATTTTCGCGTTCTCATCTTCCAGCTGGCGCTTCAACACTGCCGTTGACTTGTTCGAATTAGCACAATCTTTCTCGAACCTGTCATATTCGCGCATTGTTTGGTAGTCGAGGTCTTTTCTGTCAACGACGAACATAACTTTGTCAATGTAAGGCAACTGCGTTGCAAGGCGTGCGGTCTTAAAAGAAGTTAGCGTTTTACCACTCCCTGTTGTGTGCCAAACATATCCCCCACCTTTAACGCTTCCGCACAATTTGTTGTTGTTTGCATATTCAATTCTGTTCAAAATTGCTTCTGTTGCACAAATTTGATAGGGGCGCATAACAAGCAGTTTGTCATCGGACGTGAACACGCAATATTTCGTCAAAACTGCAAGAAGGGTGTGGCGTGCGAAAAATGTGCGCGTGAAGTCCACAAGGTCGGGGATGATTTTATTCTTGGCGTCTGCCCAAAAACTTGTGAACTCGAAAGAATTGCTTGTTTTGCTTTTACGCTTTTTTGAACGCGTTGCATCTTTGCAGTAGCTCCAGCGAGTTGTGTTTGAGTAATACTTCGTGTTCGTGCCATTTGAAATGACGAAAATTTGAACGTATTCAAAAAGCCCACTTCCCGCCCAAAACGAATCACGCTGATAACGCTCAATCTGGTTAAACGCTTCCTTAATTGGGATGCCACGACGCTTCAACTCGACGTGAACAAGTGGCAAACCGTTGACAAGAATTGTCACGTCGTAACGGTTGTTATGCTTCGCCCCTTCGTCTTTGCTAACTTCATATTGGTTGACAACTTGAAGGCGGTTGTTATGAATGTTTTTTCTGTCAATTAACTTAACGTTTTTGCTTGTGCCGTCGTCCCGTTCAAGCACCTGCACGTTATCTTCTTGAATTTTCCGTGTTTTTGAAACGATGTCTGCCTCGTTGGAGTTGGCAATTTTCGACTTAAAGAAATGCTCCCATTCAGGATCGCTAAACTTAATGTTGTTCAAAACTTCAAGCTGACGACGCAAGTTTTCAATCAAGTCAGTTTCTGTGTGAATTGGAAGGTACTCATAACCTTGGCTCTCTAACATCCGAATGAATTCTGCCTCCAGCGCAGCTTCGGACTGGTAGGCATCGCTCTTCTTGGGGGAAGGTTTATACTCACCAACAACGGTGTCTAAGTTAGTCTGCGCAATTGGAACTACACCTTTCGGCAAATCTTCCAGCTCATAATTAAACCCGTGTGTGAGTTGCATCAGTTAAACAGCCTTTTGCGCCGGTTTAGCCACGATTTTTAAACCAAGCGCACCAATGACGCTTTGCACTGTTGAAAAGGAAGGGTTGCCAGTTGGTGAAAGAGCTTTGTAAAGTCCGTCGCGACTTACTCCTGTTTCACGAGAAAGTTGAGTCATCCCTTTTGCACGCGCGATGTCGCCAAGAGCAGCGGACACCATCGTTGGGTCTCCGTCTTCAAGCGCCACATTTAAGTAATCAGACATCACTTCTTCATTGTCTAAAAACTGCGCCGCGTCAAATTCCTTTAATTCAATCATTTCTCCACCTCTTTTTCTGTTTCAAGTTGGCGCTTTATATCCTTCGCAAGCTTTTTAGCCTTATCTATGTCTCTGTCTTGAGTCGACTTATCTCCTCCTACTAGCAACACGATAAGTTGATTGCCTTCTCTCATAAAATAAATTCGATAACCAGGCCCACTTTTGACTCTAAGTTCGTTAACACCGTCGCCAATTACCTTATAATCACCAAGGTTACCCTGCTCCTGAATGCGCCTAAGCCTGTGAGTAATCTTCGCCTTAGCAAGAGAATCGCGAAGGTTATTCATCCATTTTTCGAACTCATTTGTTAACTTAACTTGCACTAATGTATTGTATACCACATTCTACACTTTGTCAACC
>CAVAWT010000054.1:0-6895 GCA_963592435.1 Oribacterium sp.
ACAACCGATGGCATCCAAACAGACGCGTCAAGTGGAAAACTCGGTGTGTTCACTACGGCATCCAATTCTAACTCGGACACAACAGTCTACGTTGCTCCCATGAACGACGACGGCACTCCTGCAGAAAACGGGTTTCCGATCAAGGCTCCTGCAGACAGCAGTAGCCTTTTCAGAGGGGACGCGGAAGGAATTGGTTTGACGACGCTGACAAGCATCGATTGTTCAAACTTGGACACTTCGCAAGTCACTGACGCGAATAACATGTTTCTCAATTGCTCAAACCTAACAAGCCTTGATCTGTCGAATTTCGACACAACAAACATCACGAACATGTCAAACATGTTTGGTGGTTGCACGTCTCTTGCCACACTCGATCTTTCAAGCTTCACCACCACGCTGAGCACTTCGATGGTCGACATGTTTAGCTCATTAACAAGGCTTGAGAGCATCACGTTGGGTAAGAACTTCAGATTTAGTAATGGTAGCTACCTTCTTCCAACTCCTGACCCTGACATCATTGAAGGAGCTGATGGGAAGTGGTATGACTCAGTGACTGGAAGTGGATACACTTCAAATGAAATGATGTCATATCATGAGAACCTTGGGGCAACACGAACTTACACAGTAGTATGTCAGATAACTTACACAATTGACTCAAACAAAATGAAGCAGGTTATGGAAGAGGGTCCAGTAGATAGTGCAACGACACTGAAGTTTGTTAAAGGAAACCTTTCAGTGCTTTCTGGAGTCTCAACCTGGGATGATTATGGCATTCAGGCTGAGGGTTCCGGCAAAATTGGCATGTTTTGGTCCTACAGTGATAAGACTGTCTACGTTGCTCCAATAACTCCGGACCTCCATCCTGCAAACAACAGCAACGTGATGTATGCACCTGAAGATTGCACTAATTTCTTCAGAGGTGACAGCTCAGGCTTAAATCTGACTAAACTGACAACAATCGATTGCTCAAACCTTGACACCTCAAATGTGACGAATGCCTCTGGCATGTTCTCTGCCAATGCCAATCTCACATCACTTGACCTGTCGAATTTCGACACTTCTAAGGTGACAAACATGAGTGAGATGTTTAATGGTTGCACTGCCCTGAGCACCGTAGATCTTGCCAGCTTTAAAACTTTAAGTGTTACTAACATGGCAAAAATGTTCTACAACTGCTCTGAACTCGTGACAATTTATGCAACTGATAATTTTGTAACTAGCGCTGTGACTGAAGGCTCTGACATGTTCACTTCTTGCTCCAAACTTAAAGGTGGCAATAACACGGCATATGACATAAGTTGCGTTGATGTAACTTACGCTCGCATTGACACAGCAGAAACACCTGGTTATTTCACAAAAGCAACCGCATAAGTTGCAGTTCTGCTAACATTTTGAGCTACTTTTTAAAGCCCTCATTCGAGGGCTTTTTTATGTAATTTTTTCATTTCGTATCCCTTCTCATGGTGTCAGACATCTTTTTTGTGCGAGATTCATGGGGTCAGACCCTTTGTACGCTGGTGAAATTCATGGTGTCAGACATCTTTAAAAGTAGTAACTTGCATTACTGACTCGTAAGTAGTATACTCATAAGTCAGTTATCCTTTAGACGTAAGGGAGCAAAATGTTTGTTGCAAGAGAAGAAGAGCTCGAAACGTTGCGTGCGATGTATGACAAAAACAGCTTTCAGCTGGCAGTCGTTTATGGCAGAAGGCGTGTGGGAAAAACTGCACTGTTAGAAAAATTGTCAGAGGAAATTCCGACGCTGTTCTTTACAGCACGAGAACAAAGTTCAAAGAACAATTTACGTGATTTTTCTGTTGAAATTCGAAATTTTTTTGACCTTCCTTCTTCGATGTCAACTTTTGAGACGTGGGGAGATGCTTTTTCTTTTATTGCAGAGATGTCTTCTTCGCTTACGAAGCCATTGCTGTTTGTTTTTGACGAGTTTCCATATGCCGCAGCAACTGATGCTTCGTTGCCTTCAACATTGCAAGTGGCAATTGATCACGAGTTTAAGAAGACAAACATGTTGATGGTGCTTTGCGGAAGCAACGAGGGGTTTATGGAGAGCAAAGTTCTTGGGCGTAAAAGTCCGCTTTATGGCAGAAGAAACGCACAAATTAGATTGAAGCCCTTTGATTGTTTTGATGCCGCGAAGATGTTGCCACAGGCAAAACCTGAGGATATAGTCCGATATTATGCAACTTTTGGCGGAACGCCATATTATTTAGCACAAATTGACACCACTTTGACATACGAAGAAAACGTTATGCATTTGTTCTTTAACATGTATGGTTTGCTTTACGAGGAACCTCTCATGTTTTTACGGCAAGAACTGAGAGAGCCAGCACTTTATAATTCAATTTTGGGAGCAATTGCTTCTGGTAAAACGAAACCTAAACAAATCGCAGAGAGTGCGGGTGTTCCGCTCAATTCAGTTGCGAAATATCTAAAAACGTTAGAAGCTTTAGGGATTGTTGAGAAAGTTGTTCCTTTTTCCGAAAATCCAACAAAGTCAAGACGCGGAATATATAAGGTAAAAGACCCGCTATTTGCTTATTGGTACCGTTTTGTTTCGCCAAACGTAGGTGCGATTGAAAGTGGAGCTGGATCACAAGTCGCTCAGGCTGTTGCTTTTGGCGACTCCCTTTCGACGTATGTGGGCATGCAATTTGAAAACATTTGCTTGCAATGGATTGTGAGGCAAAACAGGCTAGGGAAACTTGGCTTTCTAGCGTCTTCATTTGGAAAGTGGTGGGGAAGTGATCCTGGGATCAGAGAAGAGGTTGACATCGACGTTGTTGCAGGAAACAAGCAAACGGGCGAAGCTTTGTTTTGCGAATGCAAGTGGAGAAATTTTTTCGATGAAACAAAAGCACTTGAAGTTTTGGAGCACAGGTCGACGCTTGTTCAGGGCTATTCAACAAAGGGCTATATCCTTTTTTCGAAGAATCCAGTCAGCACAACAACAAGGGACAAATTCAAGTCAAGGACCGATGTGTGCTTCGTGTCTGCAGAAGATTTTTAACCTAATCAAGGGGTCAGACCCCTTGTACGCTGGTGAAATTCATCGTGTCAGACATCTTGAAAAGTTTGCGTTTTGTATAAGGATTTTGGTTATGAAGCTTAAAAGTGCCGCATATCAAGAAAACAGGTGGCAAACATCAATGGCAGCCATGAGCGCCATGAGATAGAATGATAGGTGACTAAAATGAATGAACAGGTAAACAAACGAGAAACTGCAAGCGAGCGCTTTAAAAGATTCTGGGATGCCAATCACAAGAAGAATCAGATTCAAAATACCAATGAATTTTTAAAGCCTGAGATTTCCGATTTGCATATTGTGATCGATAAATCGCCATATGGCACCTATACTACTCTTTTAATAGCTATTAAAAATATACCCGTATATAACCAGAAAGTTCCAAGATATGCATTCTTCTATTCTTTTGAGGAAGTGTCAGCGGATTTAGATCTCATAGGTCAACGACCAGTATTTTATCCTCAGGTAGTTATCCCTCGTGGCAAGCGTGGCAAATTCGCAGAGTTTTATATCCAATTATATGATGAGGGGAAGGATTTTTACCTAACTGTTGTTGATGTGATTGCTGAAAAGGTGATTTATCAGACGGTAGTTTCGCATAGCACAATCGAAAGATTAAGGCAGGCTAAGCGTCTTTCCTTACGGACTTCGCGTGAATTTTTTCAAAAGAAGTTGCAGCCTATCACAACGGCTGATCGATTAATGATTGAGTCATATAAAAACTACAACTTAGATGGGGAGAAAAAAGACTACTATTCTGTTTCTTTCGCGTGCAACAATGCATGCAACAAGGAAAATTTTAAAATTGTCCTTACAAAATTCTATAAAGATGAAAGTAGGAATAGTTTTTACAAATCAATAGCGTTCGATGAAGCGCGCACTCTTGACATAAGTAAGAAAGTGCAAATTCTACATAAATATGTAAAGAATAGACGAGGCTACATTGTTTTTTCGACGCCAACTGTGGATAAAAAGAAGTGCCCATTCTATATTAATGTGATTGACAGCTTTAACGGACGGTTCTTTGCTCGGGCTTGCACAGAATTTCACTTTGACGACGTACTGGATGATAATTTTTGCGAGGAATCGATTTTCAACGACCACAAAATTTATCAGCGGTGGCTTAAGCAACACGAGGCTTTGCAGGTTGAATTAGTTGAGCAAAGGGAAGCGATTTTTGAAACTCCAACCAAGTTTAGTATTGTTGTTACAGTAGACGGCAAGAATGTTAAATATCTTGAAGAAACGGTTGAATCTGTTCTGTCTCAAACATATCGAGATTATGAGGTAATTGTTGCGAGCAGTTTGTCTGAAAATTGCGACTATTGGGGTTATTTAAGTGACTTAGAGAACCTAGATGATAAGGTGAAATTATTGGATGGTGGTGAAAAGTCAAGTCGCACAACTTGCTACTTCGAAGGAGGACATTATGCAACTGGAGATTATATTGTTTTCCTTAAAAGTGGCGATGAGTTAACTGAAAATGCGCTGTTTGAGTTTAAGAAAAAGATTGATGAATGTGAAAATGATGTTGATTTATTGTATTGTGATGAAGATGAAATAACAGAGAAGGGTTTCTTCCATCCTTCGTTTAATGCTTGGGATGTAGTCGCAAGGCTGACAAAAAATTATAACAATTCTCTTTTTGCTGTCTCAAGGAAAGCCTTTGCGCAAGTTGAATGCCAAAATTCAAACATCGATGGAGCTGAGAATTATTATTGTATGCTCCAATGCAAACATTCGATTGCTGGGGTGGATAAAGTGTTATGTCATCGGCATTACATTGAGAGAACAAAGGAATTTGACAAAAATGGACTATTTGTTCTTAATGATTACCTGCACGAAAATGATTTTCCAGCAAAAGCAAAATTAAGTGATTATGCAGGTATTTATAATCTCAAATGGAAGAAATTTTCAAAGAATAATCATCTAGTTGTGATTGTTAACAATTGTGATGTTGCAGTTGAGGATAAAATTGCAGAATGGGACAGGTGTGGCTGGCTGTATTCGTTGAATACGTCAAACCCAAGAAAGATTCTCAACTGCATCCAAGAAACATGCAACGGTTTAACTTTGTATCTTGAAAATGTGCTAGATATAGACCTTAAGGAGCTGGAGAGGTTCACGCGTGAGGCTTATTGGGGAGGAGGCACTGTTGTTCCTAAGCTAACTAAGCCTTCAAAGCTGATTTTAAACACTGGGATAATTACGCAAGGACCTGAGTATATTGGCTATATTGATGGGGGTCGCTTCACTTTTGAAGAGGGTTTGGATTACGGCTTAAAGCATGCGAAGACTGAGGATTGTGTGTTTCGGAATTGTATGCTGTTAAGGGGGTATGATGTCAAAAACATGCGTTTAGATAAAAAGAAAATCGTAACACCTGGATTTATTATGGTTGACCCCACATGGGACGTTACGATTTTTGAGGATGGGACGAAAGACAAGCGTTTTGTCACTGAGTCATACATTCAAATGAGGTGCAATAACGGAGGAGACAATTTTCTCAGCTGGCAGTTAGCGGAAAATCATGTAAATGCGTGGAGGAACCCTTTAAATGGACAGTTGTTCACAAACAGGTTTTACTGAGATAAACTATTGTTGCCATGATTGAAAATGCTTTATTCACTGGTAAAACATTCATGGCGACCATGCGTTATTTCGCATTGAAATCAAAAACGGCGCAAGTTATTACGAAAAGAATCTGCAAAAGGCAATTGAGCCGCAAACCGAAGCACGTGATTTCCTTGATTCAGTGATTTATGAATGAAGGTGCTAATCTGGCATGACGCCATAATTGAAATATGCTCTATGCTCGGAAATATTCATTTAAGTTCCGAATTTTACAGCCAACCTCACCATTATAAGATAATAACTTCACGCTTGAAACCGAACTTCTGCGTGAGCCTTGCTTCGTTGAAAGGCGCGCTTGCAATCAAAGTAAGGTAAGTTTTCTGAGTGGATAACAGGGAGGAAGGTCCTTCCTGAGGGGTTTTCTGTATGGCAGAAATTTTCTTTTACGCAACCTTAGAAACATTAACGTTTAACAAATTACGAATTACTTTAAACTCTGAACAATAATCTCGCAACCGTAACATGTCTAATGTGCAAATGAATCCTATTTTCAAAGCATAGTCCACTCACGGAAAAGATGTTTACAACTCAACTTCAAAGGGGATAGTTTGATTGCAAGTGTCAATCTTTAATTGTAGGTCGTAAATTTCATCCTCCAGTTTTTTGTAGTCTTCACGCGTTTGCTTTACATTATAGTTTGCGTACTCAAATTCAATGGAGTCCTTCAAATAGGAAGCACCGAGACGCGTCACTGGGTTCTTCTTGCGAAGGCGTGCTAGGCGCATGTGTTCGTTAGACATCTGAGCGAGCAAGATCAGAGCTTCGTCGATTGTCATGTTCGTGTCATCAAGCGTTGTGGTCATGTTAAACTTATGAATTGCATGGCGAATTTTGCGCTCTTTTTTGTCAATTTCTCTAAGTTGAGAAGAGGTTTTGTCATAATCGTATTCAGGAATTTCTGGTTCTTCATTTTTGTAACACCTGTAAGTGCAGTCTTCTGATTCCTGCTTAAGCAGCATCATTTTGTCATCAGCCAACTTTTTTAACAATTTGTTAGCGGAAGCTGAAGTGAAACTTTGTTTTGCCATTTCTCTTTACCTTTCTCTTCATTTCAAAGCGTGATTCTCATGTTACTTTCTACAATTTAAAAGTCAATGAATAAAATTGCGAAATGACCCAAGAATTTTTAGGTCATTTAAGGCGCTCGATTTTTTAAGTTGTTGCATACTAATATATAGAGTAAGCAACAATAAGGAGCTTTTGAGATGATTTGGTTCA
>CAVAWT010000054.1:7070-8504 GCA_963592435.1 Oribacterium sp.
AGCAGAATATGCTAGATTACGGGGCTAAACGTGTTGTGTTTTTGGGCGATGCAGTTAATGATTGGTATGCAAGCGACTCTTTTGAAATTGCGACTATGGAGTTTTATGCTGACTGGGTGAAAAAGCAGCGTGACAATGGAATTGTTGTCGATGTGTTGCTGGGAAACCATGATTACTGTTACATTCAAGGAATTACTTTAACGTCTCCGCAGTTCCATTCAACAAATATGACGAACTCGCATGGGACGACGCTGTGTGGGAATATGCACGTGGGCAGGGAGTTTAGATAGTTGCTGATTGCTTATGTTATAATGACACTAAAATTTTATGGTCATTATAGTAGAAGGTAGGTGTGATGGGACTAACGGATGAAGAACTGAAAATTATCGCGGAAGATTTGCCAGGGGAGGTTGGCAGAAGTTCTGATGCACGCTCAAGGCTACTTTGCGTTCAGGAGTTGATGCGATTTGCAACTGACTCGCAGCACGGCTTAACAGCGAGTGAAATTGCTAAAATTTTGTCTCTCCGCGCAGAAGATGGTAAAGTTCCAACTGAAACCACTGTTCTGGAAGACATCCATGCTATTCAAGAAAACGCGCCATTGAATCTGGAGATTGACGTGCCGACTCGTGGAAGAAGTGGTGGCATCAGATGCACAAAATCCCTTTTGAGTGACGTTGAAATTCGCTTGCTTCAAAATGTTGTTAGGGCGTCTAAGTTCATAACTGCAAAGCAAGCGCGCGTTTTGAACAATTCATTGGATAATCTGCTTTCGTTTCATGACCAAGACAAAATCACGAAGACCGTTTTTGTTGACAGAAGGCAACGCGCGTCAGACCCGGATGTCTTGGATGCTTCGCAAAAGATTTCGGAGGCGATGTCTCGTGGTAAGAAGCTGGAGTTCACGTATGTAAATTGGAATTTAAACAATAAAATGTATAACTTTAATTCATGCGGGAGACGCACGATTTGTGAGACACCTGTCAATTTAATCTACTCTTTTGACAACTATTACGCTGAAATGTGGAGTGATGCTGATGTAGGCCACGGGCACATTTCCACGCGTCGCCTTGACAGAATGCGCAATGTTTCAGTTTCAGATGTTGACGCAGTTAAGAATGAAGAAATTGCTGAATTGCAACGCACTGTTGCAGAAAGAACAATGCAAACTTTCGACATGCTCGGTGGTGACGTCGCAGAACTCTTCCTAGAAGTTTCATGGAAAAAGGCGAACATGATTTATAACCGCTTTGGCAAGGAATACAAGTTTGAAAACGTCGTTACAGACGAGCATGGCATCCCTTCTGTGGGATACCTTCGAATTCAAGTTCAACTTTCCTCAACATTCTTCCGCTGGATTTTCGGCTTCCAAGGTGGCATCAAGATTGTCCCTCCCCGAGGTGAAATTTGGAACAGAACTGGCTCTTGGGCAAA
>CAVAWT010000055.1:0-8127 GCA_963592435.1 Oribacterium sp.
GCAATTTTTCATTTAAATCTCGCGCGTTCATCTACTTTCCTCCTAATGCGTCTTTCAAGTCGTCTCTTAATGATTGTAGTAGTTTCATATCAGGGTGATCTGGGGTTTTATCGAGAATCCTTTCAATTTGTTTAAGTCGCTCCTTGCCTTTTTGAATGTGACTCTTGCCACCCACCTTTTCGTTTGTTTGTTTTTCTTTTCTGATTGCATCTGCTGTTCCGCCATCACCAATGCTTGAATTTTTTCTGTAAAGCTCATTAATGATTTTTCTTGTTTGTTCTGTTTTTGCTTCGCTCATTAATGAATCTCGCTTGCTAGTTTCTGGGACATTTTTAAAAATGTTTGCTGTTTTTCTGCTACCAGAAGTGCCTTCGAAAAGACCGCTATTGTGACCTCCCATGCTCTCCACCCCCTTTTCTACGCGTCTTCAGTTGGCCTCTCCCTTTAGCCTCGTAATACTTAATCGGAATATGTTTAGCCTTGATGTAATCGGTAACCCCGTACTCATCGCTTCCGTACCACAAGATGTTTGATGGTTGAAGTTCATCAACAATGTGAACGATAGACTCCTTTAAAACCGCCCTGTCTGCTTTGTTGCGAACCATTGAGCGTGCCCCAATTGCAATAGTTGAGTGTTTGGGATGACCTGCAAGAACTTCCTTGTAGTTTGAATCTTCACATCTGCCTTGCGGAATTCCAATTTGCATAACTTTTTGCATCCAATATGTGCATGTGTTGTTTCTGTAGTAATTATAGTTTTTAAGTGCCGCTGGAAAATCCCAACAAACACTATAATCAAGACCGATAACTCCTTCAAATTTACTTAATTTGTCGATATACCTTCTCGGATTGTTCCAAAAACGTTCAATTAAGTAATCGTCTTCAAAAAAGTGAACCACTTGATTATAATCTTTGCAATTTCGCTTCACTGCATCCGAGAAAGCAATCAGTCTTTCAGGCTCAACATGCACTGCTTTAAGAGCTGGCATATCAAGTTTTCCCTCGTAGGTTGCACCTTCTAGCATCCAAGCATGGAAAACATCTCTTGAATGTCTTTTAGGATTTTTCATATTAATCCTTTCGATTTAATAAACTTTTAATGAATATTGAAAGGCAATATGAGACAATATGGTTGTCACACGATATATTTCATATCGCCTTTTGACCGCTTGAGGATTTTCTTCAGGCGGTCGTTTTAATTCTCATTTTTCAATTTAATCACCCTCCCTTATTTCGTGGGTCGAATAAATATTAGTGGGTGTTTTCCACATGCTCACATTATATAGTATGTGGAAAACTTTTTTGGTGCGAAATTCATAACTATTTTTTACTGGTTGAGTTTTAATAATTAGAAGAGACCTATTAAACCAGTTGCACTGGATATATGAAAAAGACACAGTACAATTACTTAGGCTTTAAGGGTGCTTGCTGACTATAATTAGAATATCCACAAATCCTCAGGCCTTAAGTTTTGCCAAATTGTCCTCAATGTTTGACCCTTGTATTCAATTTCAAGAAGCGCATCGAAATCTACTACCTCAACAGAGGGCTGATGAAATTCACAAAAGGAAATCACATCTTTGCTTGCCATCAATGACACCTTGAGTTATTGAGCACATTTTGCCATTACCCTTAAATTCAAGTTCTCTGCCAATATCAATATATTCTTTCAAGTCGTTAATTTGCATTTTATCTGCCTTCTTCCTGCCTGACAATTTTACAATTTAATCCCGTCCATTTTTTCCTCTTTTAGGTTAATTATGAATTCAAAAACTCAGAAAGGCCATGAAAGTTGTGCGAACAGAAAGCGAGCAATGGAGTCAAGAGCTAAAGAGTTCGTTCTCTTTAGATCTGATGGGAAAAGCGTAAAAGAAGCAGCAAAACTGGCTTCGATTAGTCCCGAAAGTGCGCAAAGAGCATTGGAGCGAAAATATGGAAAGGTGAGGTCAAACTAAAAAGGCGATCCTTTCAGAATACTTTATGTCCAGATTATGTCCAAGATCCAGCTTTTATGGTGCCAAAGATTTACCCGTCTTGCGAGCGTAGATCTGCTTTCTGTAGTGCTTCAGAAAAGGCACGATTTTTTTCGCGTAGCGTGTTGTGTGCAATCTAGCCTTTATAGTGCAACAGAAAAGACGCGTTTCGCGAGCGTAGCGTTCACGAAGATCTGGCTTTTGTAGTGCCGAAGATTCGCCCGTCTTGCGAGCGTAGCGTACTAACGCTACGTAAGCGAGCAAGAAAGGGTGAAGATTCGGTGCTACAAAAGCCAGAGCCCTGGGCGTTTCTGGCGTGGCAATTTCGTGGGAAAATCGAACGAGAAAAATTCTAGCGTACATGGGGTTACGTGAATTTTTCGAGATGAGAATTTTCGCGCGAAATTGCCCGTCAGAAACGTCCAGTGGTGGAGCATAGGGGGTTCGAACCCCTGACCTCATGGCTGCCAGCTACTTTATACTGGGCAAACTGTAAATTTGAGTGATTGCGAGTAACGCCCTGACCTCGTAATTTGTGTTTGAGTGACGTTTAGTGAATGAAAGCATTTGGTCTAAATTTGGTCTAAAAATCCATTTTAGACCAAATGCTAAAATCGAGAAAAAGGCAATGGATTTTCAAACACTCACCTTTATAATTTTGGTTAGAGATTGAATGCAATTTAAGGCAAGGCACACAATGAATAAAATAACAAAACCCAACTCATCAGAACTTTTAACGGAAGAATTCTACAACAGTGTTTCTTCCATTCTTGAGCAGGCACGCAAATATGCCTACAAAGCGGTAAATTCTGCCATGGTGAGCGCATATTGGGAAATAGGAAGGCTTATAGTTGAAAAGCAAGGTGGCGAAGACCGTGCCAAATATGGCGAAGGTCTCATCAAAGAACTTTCAAAAAAATTAACTGTGGATTTCGGCAAAGGTTTCACAATCACAAACCTCAAGTATATGCGGCAATTTTACTTAGCATTCCAAAATGGTCACGCACTGCGTGGCGAATTGAGTTGGACGCATTACCGCTCACTTTCTCGTGTCACAGACGAAGATGCGCGAAAATGGTATATGAACGAATGTGCTAATGAGGGGTGGAGTTCAAGAACGCTTGACCGCAACATTTCATCCCAATATTATTACAGGCTGTTGCAATCTCAAGATGATAAGAAACCTGCTGTTGAAACTGAAATGAAGAACTTAACAGCGCCTCTGCAGGCAGACAAATTGGAATTCATCAAAAACCCAGTTGTTGCAGAATTCTTAGGACTTGAGCCTAACAGCGATTTTCAAGAAACAGAACTTGAAAACGCAATCATTAGCAATTTGCAAAAATTTCTACTTGAACTAGGAAAAGGTTATGCTTTCATTGCAAGGCAGCAACACATCAGAACTGAACTAAATGATTTCTACATTGACCTCGTCTTTTACAATTACCTACTTAAGTGCTTCGTTCTAGTCGACCTGAAAACCACGCAATTAACACATCAAGACATTGGGCAAATGGACATGTATGTTCGCATGTATGACGAAATGAAGCGACAGGAAGGGGACAATCCAACGCTTGGAATTGTCCTTTGTGCAGAGACCGACAAAGATGTTGCACATTATTCAATGCTTAACGGCAGCGAACAACTTTTCGCTGCAAAATATCTCACCTACCTTCCAACGAAAGAGCAGTTAAAAGCAGAAATTGACCGCCAGAAAGCATTCTTTGAGGGGCAAAAACAAAACTAGGTCTAAATTACTTTTACTGGAGCAGTGGCTCTAAAACACCCCACTCAACCTCACCCAGTTTTCATCGGTTGGGTCGTCGGTGTAGGTGTGGTTGATGTCGCAGAACATGAGTTCTTGCGAGTTTAGGTCGAGGCGGATGAAGCCACCTTTTGTGTTAGAGGCTTTGCAGTGACGAGCCAGTTGCTCGAACTTCTTTTCGCTGTAATCGTCGATGTCGCCCGTTTCATCTTCTGCGCCTGTTAGGAAAGGTCCTTTAACTTCAGCGACAATGAGTTCGACTTTGTCGTCAACTTTCACGCCAATTAGATAGTCGGGGTAGAAAGCCTTTTTGTTGCCAACGTTGTCGGAGTAGAGAATTGAGAAATATTCCACACCTTTGTCGCCGTTTTTATACCACCATTGCACCTGCTCGCTGTGCTCCAAGTGCTTCTCAAGCGCAACCTCGCCTGCACTCCTTGGCGTGGCACTCATTTTGTAGCCTGCATAGACGTTCTTTTGCGCAACGTCTTGATTAACAGCGCTTGAGTCATATTTCAAAACTTCATGCGGTGGCAAATTGAAAGACTTCTCGCCAATGGTCTCAAATTCCAACGTGGAAGTGACGGTCGTGTTTGAAAAAGCGTCCAGAATGTCTTGCTTGATTGCTTCTTGATTATTGATGACAAAGCGGTAACGCTCCTGATTGGTAAGAGTAAGGAGCGTTAAGCGCTTGTTCTTAGCAAGGCGCGTGTCTAGGCACTGCTTCGCAAAAAGCCTACGAAGAGTGGTGCTAAACTGCGAATAACCATTCGCTCCGAAGCCACATTTTTTAGCGAGGTGGTAGGCATCGTGATTGTGAACATCGTGCAGAATTTGATTTGATGCGTTAATTTGTAAATTAACGTCTGCTAGTTCATTGAAATCCTCACCTGCGACGTTTGCAATTCTGCCACTTTTCGTTGTGTCGCGAATGGCTTCTAGAATATAGATCTAAGATAAATAATTATGTGACTTATAGTCCGTTGATTCATGGTCTACATATACTTAGAATTAGATGAGAGTGAAAGGCAAAAACTTGATACAGCAAGATGTTGGCAACAGAATTCGTGAATTAAGAAAGAACAACAGCTTAAGTCAAGAAAAACTGGCTGCAATCGCTGAGTTGGATAGAACATATATAGCTAGCGTCGAGAGAGGAAAACGAAATATTTCAATCGTAAATCTGGAAAAGATTACAAAAGCGTTGGATATATCTTTATCAGAATTCTTTGGAAAGATTTGAATGCATATGAATTATATAATGAACCCAAATTGCAATATTACCATTGACGATGAGATTCTTATCGATAAAAACGATATATTAAAAGCAATTAATTTCTGCAACGAAGCTATACAGGATTTACATTTTCAGACAAAACAGTTCGAAGTCAATATTTTTGAAATTTTAGGGCTGAGAAACCTAAGCGGGATGGTCGGCGAATATTTTGTCAAGAGTATAGAGCGATTTTCGAGCGGTAATCTTCACTCAAATTTGCATCAAGATGGTTAGCCAGATTTGTTGAGAACAAATACGCCCGAAAGGTTTGCTTATTATAAATCTGCTTACACAGAAAAAGACGGCATGAAATACCCGAAGGATAAAAGCCTCTTTAGCCCTTTTAAATATGGAGGCATTGAAGTCAAGGCCACATGCGGAAGCACGCCTTCAGCAGGAAAAACTCCTAAACCACTTATTGGGGAACAGAGAATCGATCTTTTAGAAAAATTTGATTGGAAAGCCCATCATAGGCAAACCAACAATTTAATTGCAATCTTATGGGATTTTATTGATGAGATCCCAACTATCGTTGCATGCTTCTTTAGCAACAATTTGAACGCTAGCGATTGGGGTAATATTGTACGTCCAAAAAAAGGAGGAGGCAGAACGACCAGCGTGTCAATAATGAAGTCCAAAGGCATCAAAAAAATGTGCGCTGGCTGGGTAGCCGTTATCGATTCCGACCCATATATTGATACTCTGTCTGATAGGAAATGGATAGGCTACCGAGTTGACAAGAATAGCCAAACTTAGCTATTTACAAATCTGAAAGTTCGATAATATGTCTACAAATTATGTCAGTGATAAGAGGGGGAACGCTTTCACCAATAGTATCCCTAATTAACCCATCAGAACTTTTTTTCCCATGTAAGTCAAACGAAAAATCGTAATTTGCAATTGTTTGTAAAACAAGACCCTCATAAAGTGAGAGTACTCTGCTCTGACTTGGGTGAAGTTTATTATCTGAGCATGCATATTGAAAATTCTGAGTTAGTGTGCTCGCAGGTTCATCCCATCGCATTCGTTTATAGGCACTTACAAAACCTTTCATAAGTCGCTTCTCTCCAGTTTTCTTATCTTCTACCCATGGTCTAGGTAACAATTCGCCACACTTCTCACAATACAAGGGGGTATCTGTATATGACTTATTGATTCCTTGTTTATCCTGCGAAGCTCCATGTGTTTTATTTCCCTGAAATCCACACTTTGGGTTTATGCACTGATTGTTGAAAGCTGTGTCTCCTTCCTGCGTATTATCAACCCAAAATAGCTTTTTATCATCTAGCAAAGGGACTTTATGTAGCCCACCAAAGCCTTCCGAAATATTACAACCCGCCTCTGCCCTAAGTGGAGGTAAATCTCCGATCGCCTCTTTCAAAGTAACCCAGTGCGAAGTAAAGAAGGTATCTTTTTCAGAGTGGGTACATTCTGGCATAAAGCTTCCTTTGGCATCAAATTCCTTTTTTGCTCTTTCATTATCTCTGCGCGAAAATATAGACACTAGTCTCTTCCTATGTTGTGGGACGCCATAGTCAGCCACATCAACTACTATAGGTGTCCCCAAATAATCATCACCAATCGTTTTATTGATATAATCAATAATGTTTGTCAGTTCACCTCTCTCGTCTGTAATTAAGGTATTTGCCATATTGGCTACATTCTCAAATATTATCCATTTTGGTTTAAGCTCTTTAATGATTTCAAGTGCGGGGATAATTAATCTATTTCTTTCATCTAACTTGGGTCTTAAACCTTTTCTGTAATCGCTCAACATTTTTCCCATGCCATTAGAAGACATACCTTGGCAGGGTGGTGTAGCCAGAACCAAAAAAGGTGGCTCACGATAGGCATCATTGTAGTACTTTATAATATCTTCTTTTAACGCCCAAATATCGCCCTGAAAACACTTTGCATCTTCGTAATTATTGCTAAAAAGATTCATTCTTTCTTTAAGCAGTTCACAACCTATAACTGTTCTTATTCCATTGGCTCTCACACCTAAGTCGCCTATTCCAGATGATGAAAAAAGGCTTACAGCATTCAAATTCATAATCAGCCACCTTTTTATATATTGTAGACTATAAGTAACATTATAATCTATAGTTCCTTCTTGTCAATCAAAAACTAAAGCGTACTTGAACTTATCCCAAAAGGTTTACTTTGATTAAACAACTTCTGGAAATTAGAGTACTGCAAGGTTGTCGCCTTCGAGGAGGAAGTGAGTGAGACCACCTTCGTTTATGGCGAGGTCTGTTTGCTCGGTGAGCACTGGCAAGTTTTCAGCGAGCGTGCGGTCAATCTCTTCCTCGTGCTCCTCCCACACAAGCCCATACTTCTTGTGCTTCAACTCCGCTTCCAGCGCCATCAGTGCGTTCTGTGCCTCCGCATCCGTCGCGTCAAGTTTTTCACGCAACAACTCAATTTTGCTCATCAAGACTTCACGTTTTTGTTTTGAAAGATTTGTCATGCTTTGATTATAACAGGCTGAACTCTTTAACTTCTGTTGCTTTTGTTTCAGCGTGTTCATTTTCTCCATTGCAGGCGTGCTTCGCCTGTCTGATTGCTCCTGAAACCTTTCAAGCATGTCAAAGACGACGCTCGTCGCTTGTCAAGGGACGCAAAAATTTTTTAGTCATTAACCCCAAATCCTAAAAATTTTTTGCTTTTAACCCTTGACAAGCCGCATCGCTTTGACGCTTGAGGTTCACAGGGCAATCAGAAAGGCTGAAGCCCACAAGCAAAAGGAGTTCAAAAATGAACACAACAGAAACAACAACAAACAGAATTGTCATTTCAGCGGCTTGGTATCTCAGAAGGCACGAGTTCCAAATTCTCGAACAAAACTGGGAGTGCAAGAAAGGCACAATCGACATTGTGGCAATCGACAAAGACTGCCTCGTCATCGTTGAAGTCAAAGAACCAACTTCTAAAGACAGCGCCTTCACGAAGGAAAGCAAACCAACTGCTGCACAGCGTGCTAAATGGGAGGACTTGGCTTTTGAATATCTCGCAAGCAACCCTGTGTCAGACATGCCGCTTCGTTTTGACAGCATGGAAATCAGGCGCATCGACGAAGACAGGTGCTTGATTAAACATCACGTGAACGCTCT
>CAVAWT010000056.1:0-7990 GCA_963592435.1 Oribacterium sp.
GACGGAGGCTGGGGAGGTTATTCGAAATTGGAGCCAGCGTCTTCTGATGATTCAGATGATTCAGATGATTCAGATGATTCAGGAACACGTAAGAAACTTGATTTTTCTAAATTCACAGTTGACACCAGCGATAAAGCATACCAGTATGGAGAAGAAATTGAACCTAGAGTTTCAGCTGAAGGTTTGACGTATGGAAAAGACTATGAAGTTGTTTATTCAGACAACATAAACGCTGGGACTGGAAAGATCCTAGTTAAAGGTATTGGGAGCTACACTGGCTCTAAAGAATACAAGTTCACAATTGTAAAAAGGGAAATATCGATGTATAATACTTCAGCCAGACTTGAAGATGACGCCTTTACCTATGACGGAACTGAAAAAACAGCAATAGTTACACGTGTTATGCAAGCGGTCTATACACTTTCTGAAGGCGATTATGTGGTGACTAACAATAAGGCAACAACGCCTGGCACCT
Organism: Oribacterium sp.; assembly: GCA_963592435.1. GTDB lineage: Bacteria > Actinomycetota > Coriobacteriia > Coriobacteriales > Eggerthellaceae > Phoenicibacter. The sequence continues at coordinate 476 of CAVAWT010000056.1, forward strand.
ATTCCTTAACTGTTACTGGAACTGGAAACTTCTATGGTTCCATGACAGCCAAGTTCATCATCAACACGGCTGAACTGACTGTCACAAACGTTAAGGTGAAAGACAAACCCTATGACGGTTGGACTAATGCGACAGTTGAGAGTGGATGGAATTTGAGAGGAGTCATCGGGGATGATGATGTCAGTGTTACAGTGACTGCTACATTCAGTTTCGATGCATGCAAAAATGAAACAAATTTGAGTGTTCCTGTAACAATCAAATATAACATCACCGGCGCACAATGGTATTATTACAGAATGTCAAAAGACAGTGTTTCGGAGGTGACGGCTGCCATATTCAAATCAGTTAATGTGAAATTTGAGACTAATGGCGGTAGCAAAATTGACTCTCAGTGGGTTGCAGATGGAGATTGTGCAGTGAGACCTGCAGATCCAACGATGAGTGGAAAAACATTTGCAGGATGGTATCTAGATGAAGATCTTAGTTATTCAGACTTTAACTTCAGAGAGCAAGTTTTTGAAGGCATGACATATTATGCAAAGTGGATTGATAATAAGAACATAGCAGGTGTCTGGTTGCAAGAGCCAAAAGCAGAAAATCCTGTCTCAGATGCAGAAGGAGCAGTTTCGGCAACCGAGATCACCAATGATGTCAATGTTCTTCGTGCAGGTGTGGGAAATGCAACTTATGCAAGCACGAAAACAAAGTGGGAGAGTTATATGGCTGGAGAAACTGAAAAGCATCTCTATACTGAGTGGAGTGGGGACGACGCAGGGCAAGCAGCTAATCAATGGGTCGAGTTCCGCATTCTTCAAGTCGGGGAGCATCTAAATGATTCAAGCGACAAGACAAGCGGTGACGGTTCAACTGTCACATTTATGGCAACTCATTCGCTACCAACTGCGAAACAGATGAACGTGGATTCTAGCGTCACAACTGCTTGGTCTGGTTCTGACATGCATAAATTGACAAATGAAGATGGTGGATATGTCATGTCAGGTCTTAAAAATTTGGCTAGCTCGGCGACCCCGATTAAAAAAATGCAAGCAACATATGATTCAGGCACGAGTACGTGGAATGATAAGGCAAGCTTAACGTCTGGAGACACTTTCTGGCTCATTTCCTACAGCGAGCTTTTCGGGGAGGCTTCCGATTGGACCATCTCAACTTTTAAAGTTGAAGGTTCGCAATATGATTGGTGCAAGACCAACATAGGGAGCTTGGATGACCCAACAGTCGCAGTCAGCGCGATCGCAGGAATTAATAAGACGCGTGATGGCTCTAATCCAGCTGGACTTGGTGGAACTAGCTGGTGGGAGCGCTCGCCATTAATAAGCTCTTCAGCAAATAATTTTGGAAATGTGATGGCATCAGGAAGTCAAGGGACAGGCTATTATTCTAACTATTATTTCGGAGTCGTTCCTTGCTTTGCATTCTAATTGATGAGAGACTTATAATTATTATTTAATTAACGATAAGCTTAAATTTTGAGAGGATTATTTATGAAAACTGACAATTTTAACTTAAGAGCGAACGGACATATGACAACTGAAAATAGTTCATCAAGTCATTTTTTAAGAATTGTTCTAGGTTTTGCGGTAGCCTTCTTCATTGCAGCTTTTCTTGTTAACACTTCAAGTGCTTTTGCAGAGCCCGTTGACGAGCAAAATGGTTTGCTTGGAAGTGCACTTGAAGCTCAGGCAGGAGATGCTCAGCTTGCTGTAGTGACTTATGAGGTGAAATTCGAGACAAGTGGCGGCTCAACTGTTGCAACGCAGACTATCGAGGCTGGTTATCTTGTTATTAAGCCTGATGATCCAACAAAAAATGGTTACAAATTTGCTGGTTGGTACACTGATCAAAACTTAACAACTCAATTCAACTTTTCGCTTCCAGTCAATTCAAATTTGACAATTTATGCTGGATGGACCGCCAAATCAACTGACATAACTGACAGCAATGGCGATGCCTATGTCGTTGATCCAACGCAAGAAAAATGCATAGTAGTCAGCATTACCGATCTTGACTATAATAACTTAAGTGGGTGCAGTGTTACTGTTGATTTAAATGGAGCCTACACTGTCGATCTGACGTCCGCTGCCCTTTCTGAAGTGACAACAAAAGGTGTCATTGTCACTGTTAAAAGCGAAGATGGCGTTAAACAAAAAAACAAGAGCGTCACATGCAAGAGGTCAAATGGCAAAGTCCTTGGCACGCAGCTCTCTGACACATTGGGGCAATGCAGGTTTGAGATTCAGATTGACACAACAAGAATCAGGATGTATCGCCTCTATAACAAATGGACTGGCGAGCATTTCTACACAAAGGATGCAGCAGAGCAAATCGATCTTGTGCGCGCTGGTTGGACTGATGAAGGAACTGGATGGTATGCGCCAAAATCCACATTAACACCAGTATATCGCCTCTATAACAAATATGTCTCAGGCGGAGATCACCATTACACAATGGATGAGACGGAGCGTGATGCATGCATTCAAGCTGGATGGACCTATGAGGGAATAGCTTGGTATTCGCCAGATGACACTGATGACGCAAAGCCACTTTATCGTCAATACAACCCAAACGCTGTCGCGGGGTCTCATAACTACACTTTGAATAAAGATGAGGCTGATAAGGTTGTTAAGGCGGGGTGGAGAGATGAAGGAACTGCATGGTACGGCTATGAAAGTGAATGAGAAAGTGAATGAGACTGGCACCTTCGGGTTGCGAATGCTCCTCACGTAGCGCAAGTACGCCACGTCGCATTCTCACACGAATCTGCTCAGTCTCATCCACTTTCGGTACGCTACGGCTCATTTTCGAGCGAATCTGGTATAATAGAACAGTTGTTTATGAATTGATTAAGAGGCTAAATCATGAAAAAACTGAGTCTATTATCTAAAAAGACGATCTCGATCATCGTTTCTTTCTCTCTTGTCTTGTCATTTATCCCAACTCTAGGTCTATCAAACGTTGCCCAAGCAACAGAAGACATAGCGAGTTCAGACGCTAAGACATTTGAAGAAATTCAAGAAACAGCCAGTGGCAGGCTTGTTCCTGCCGATGAAGCTTCAAAAGAGGCGCTAAAGGGCGGAGTCTTCCACGTTTTAGACAGGTCTGACATAAATTACAATGTTAAAGACACAACTTTCGACTCAGATTCTCTTTCAAAAAATCGTGCGAGCGAAACTCTGCCAGAAAAAGTTGATTTAAGGGATTTTAATGGTAAAAATCTTGTTACTTCAGTCAAAAATCAAAGTGCGACTGGAACGTGCTGGGCGTTTGCTGCAAATGCAGCAAGCGAAGTTAGCGTTGCTAACTCTCTTTCATCTTCTGCGACAGCAGACTTTTCTCCTTTTCAAACAGCATATTTTGCCTACGACGCTTTATCGAGCGACAAAACGAAGTTGCAAGGAACAGAAGTTTCGCAGGCAGGGGAAGGGATTTATTGGTCCAACAGCTTGTATAAAGCAATTTATGCATTGAACATCGGTGGCACAACAAAGCAGGCATCTTCAGAGTTTTTCTCGGGTGTCGGCGTCTCAAAAGCAACTGACATTCCTTTTCCAGAAATTTCGTTGTCAACAGGCTATCTTTTGAGTTCGTTAACTCAAGAACAAAGAAGGTGCGCACTTGCGCGTCTAACAAAATGGAGCTGGCTTGGATCGCTTATTAACACAACTTACGATTCAAGCACGCAAACAACAAAATATGTCTCAACCAACAAAACTGTTTTAAACAACATTAAGACAGAGATTTCCAAAGGCAACGCTGTTGAAATTTCGTATTGTGGCGACGCATCGGACGGATCGCATGAGAAATATATCGATCAAGACAACAAAGCGCAATACACTTATGAATATCAAGGCTCAAATCATGCAGTTTGCGTCGTTGGTTATGACGACACTTACCCAAAAACCAACTTTATAGAAGGCCACCAGCCCTATTCTGACGGTGCATTCATCGTCAAAAATTCTTGGGGTTCTGGCTGGGGAAAAGAAGGTTATTTCTATCTTTCATATTACGATCAATCGGTAAGCGATGCTGCGACATACACCTATGACACTTCTTCTTATGATGGCGATAACGTCGATCCAAAGAAGGAAATCGTCGACCAATATGACTACATCTCAGCTGAAGACATCTATGATGTCGGAATCAATGGGGCTCTAGGCAATTATGCGCAGTGGTACTCAAACGTATACACTGCTTCTCAAGAACAAAAACTTCACAGCATAGGAACTTATTATTGCTCTAACGGACAGACTCTTTCCTACAAAGTTTACAAATTGAAAAGCGATGCAACAACTCCGAGCGATGTGTCAGGCTCACTTGATTCGCCAGATGCAGAAGGAACCTACACAAGCGAATATGAGGGTTTTGCAAGCATTAAGCTTGATTCTCCTGTTGTTTTAAAAGAAGGTGAGAAATATGCAATTTGGATTTCTCAAAAAAATGACAGTGGAAAATTCTGCGCTCCACAGGCAATAAGCATGACTGAAGTGCCTGGAAAGGACGCTGATGGAAATGTTCAAGTCGTGTTCGGAACAAACACAATTGTTAATTCTGGAGAGAGTTTTTATATGCCAGAGTCTGCCTCAACTTGGTCAGGTCTGTCAAAATTTGATGTCGATGGCTATAGCTTTGACAACTATTGCGTCAAGGGTTATGCGACTGCTATGAATGTAGCGGCAGACTTTGTTTCAAACTGCGACACCGCTGTTCCTTCTCAAACTGTCGCTGATGGATCAAAAATTGAAAAGCCCGAAACTCCTACTAAAGCAGGATTCACGTTTGACGGATGGTACACAGACAGCAACTTCACGACAGCCTATGACTTTGACAAAGAACTGACGCGAAACATAACACTTTATGCAAAATGGACTGCCACAATTGATTACGTCTTAAATCAAGGTCAACAAGCAGCTGATGCTCCAACTTCTTATGTCTACACAGTCGGAGTTTCAAAATTACCAACCCCAACGAGGACTGGCTATGATTTTGAAGGTTGGTGGACGAAAGATGGAACTGGTGATGATTGGGGCGAGCAGTTGACATCGATAGCTGCGGATGAATCGAGAGGAAACATGACGCTTCATGCAAAGTGGGCAATCCACACCTACACAATCACCTACAACAACACCAAAGACGCACCCAACAGCAATCCTAAAGACTACACTTATGAGTCTGGCACAATTAATCTTGCTGACCTGCAAAAGGATGGATATAACTTCCTTGGTTGGTGGTCAAAAGATGGAACTGGTGATGACTGGGGTGAGCAGATCACAACGATTAAAGGTGAAGATCAGGCCAATGTCACGCTCTATGCTCGCTGGAGCACGATAGCATATAACATTCATTACAACAAAATCGAGGGCGCAACAAACAACAACCCTTCCACCTACACCATCGAAGATGAAACGATTTATCTCAACAATCCTGAGAAGCCAGGTTATTGGTGTCGAGGGTGGTATTACAAAGATGGTGGCACCTCGCTTGATAACGATGATTGGGGAGATTCCTGTGCATTCATCGAAAATGGTTCAACGGGCGACGTTACCCTTTATGCAAGGTGGTACCTTGAGACCTACACAATCACTTTCAAAGGTGTTGATGGGGCAACAAACCCTAACGGTGACACAATTTATTACGACATCTATTCTTCAAAAGGAACTCTTCAGAATGCATCAAAAGACGGCTTCATTTTCAATGGATGGTTTGACGCTTCAGGAAACAGAGTGACTGAATATGGTGGTGGTGCAATTGGTGACATGGAGCTGACTGCTCAATGGACAGAAATTAAGAAACACAATGTAACTTTTGTCGACTGGGACGGCACTGTCATCAAGTCTGAAAAGGTGGAAGAGGGAAAAGCAGCAACTGCTCCAGAGACAAACCCTGAACGCGAAGGTCACACTTTCACTGGGTGGAGTCCTGCGGACTTTTCAAGCGTTACAGATGACATGACGATAACAGCTCAGTATTCAATCAATAAATACACTGTCAAATTTGTTGACTGGGACTCGACACTGCTAAAAGAACAAGAGGTGGAATGGGGAAGTGATGCCACCGCACCTGACAATCCAACTCGAGACGGTTTTCTTTTCACAGGTTGGCAACCTGAAGACTTCACGAACGTCACCAAGAGCATGACTGTTGTTGCGCAATATGCACTCGCACACAGAGTTAGGTTCTACACCTACGATGCCTCTGAAATCATCAAAGAGCAATGGGTGGAAGAAGGAAAAGACGCAACGCCTCCAGACGCAAGTGACATTCCAGAGAGGGAAGGTTATGTTTTTGTTGGATGGTCTGAAGTCTATACCAGCGTCACAGCAAACGTCAACGCTGTTGCGATGTATCAAAAAGTCTTCACTGTGACTTTTTATGATGACGATGGTCAAACCGTCTTGAAGACCGAAAAAGTCAAAAAAGGCGAAGCTGCAACTCCTCCAGAAAATCCAACCAAGTCAGGTTACACTTTCACTGGATGGGACAAGGACTATTCTAATGTTACGCAAGACTTGGAAGTCTATCCAACTTGGGAAGAAATTGTCGATCCCGACCCAGATCCAGAACCAGTGGATCCTGATCCAGATCCTGATCCAGATCCTGAGCCCGACCCAGATCCTGTTGATCCAGAGCCAGATCCTGATCCAGAGCCAGAGGCTGTGACATATTCTGTTGTTTTTAATTCAAATGGTGGATCTACTGTCGCCACACAAACGATTGAGTCTGGAAAATGCGCAAAAAAGCCTGTTAATCCAACTAGATCTGGCTACACATTTGCTGGCTGGTATGCTGATTCGTTGCTAACACTATCTTTCAATTTCTCAAGCGCGATAACTGCAAATGTGACACTTTATGCAAAGTGGACAAAAGATGCAGATGTGACTCCAACGCCGACCCCGACTCCAACGCCAGCCGTCGAAAGCTCGACGATGCATCGCCTTTATAACAAATGGACTGGTGAGCATTTCTACACTTCCGATGAAAGTGAATACAAAAAACTTGCCTCAGGTGGTTGGAACGATGAAGGGGAAGGCTGGAATGCACCAACGAGCTCGAGCATACCAGTCTATCGTCTTTATAATAAGTATGTCGAAGGTGGCGATCATCACTACACTATGGACTCAACAGAGCGAGACAATCTTGTGAAGGCTGGCTGGACTTATGAGGGCATCGGCTGGTATTCTGATGAAGATGAAGGAGTGCCACTCTATCGCCAATATAACCCTTATGCAACAGTCGGCACTCACAACTACACAACATCGAAGGATGAAAACGACAAGTTGATTAAGGCTGGCTGGAGGGCTGAGGGAATCAGCTGGTATGGAGTGAAGTAATTTTCATTAAAAAGATGTCTGACACCATTGATCCGCAACACTAAAGTTACAGAGTGTAACTTATTCATAAAAAAAGATGTCTGACACCATTGACTCACAACACAAAACGCCGCGCGAACACGAGGAAATCAACCCATTCATAATTTTTATTTCATTTGAGTCGGAACGC
>CAVAWT010000057.1:0-7640 GCA_963592435.1 Oribacterium sp.
TATGGATGGAAAATTGGACAAAACTGACACTCGACAACGTTGCTATCGCAGGAAATTATGGCGACGATAAAGGCGGTGGTTTGCGCATTGACAAGGAGTGCAAGCTCAACATGATAAATGGTGCAAGCGTTCAGCACAACGCCGCTAGGTACGGTGCTGGAATTTTTAACAATCGTGCAGATTCACACATTGAGATGAATAATAGCGTTATCAAAAATAACCATGCAAGTTCATTTGGTGGTGGGATCTATATGGACGCAGATGGGATTAGAGTTAAATTAGAAAATAACTCTGGAATAAACGGTAATGGATGCACAGAATCCTCCTATGGCTATTACTCCTATGGCTATGGTGGAGGCGCCTATGTGAGAGGCGATTATTGTACCTTTAGTTCTGACGACAAAACTGGAACAATAAAGGGAAATAAGTCTCGTATCGGAGCTGGACTACATTTTAACTGGCAGGGGAAGGACGACGGCATTTATGGCTGCACCGTCTCAGATAACGAGTCAGAGTATTCTGGAGGGGGCATTTATCTTGAAAGGTGTGATCTCTTAAAGGCTAACTTGTTCACAATAGAAAACTGCACAATCACTAACAATTCATCCAAGAACAGCAATGGTGGTGGCGTGTATGCTGAAGGCATGGTGGATGTTCTTCTTAGGGGTAAAGATATAATCAAGGACAACACGCGTGCAAAAGATGGGTCTCGTGATGATCTGTTCTTGACAGACACGGGAGAGCCATGGACGTGGTGGATTCATTCATACATCCAGGGAGGCGCAAGTGAGGGTTCATCAGTTGGAATCCGAACATCGTTTAGCAGCAACACAAGAATTGGCAAAAACATTTCCACATATAAAGATGTTTACTTCATGGATGACAACAACTATCGCATTACCCACGGAAATGACTGTGGGGGCGATTTGTGGCAACGCTCAAAATAAGACTTACTCTTTAAGCTTTGCTTCTTTCTAAACGGAACCAAGTTTAGTCCAAATTAAGTGACTAAACTTGGTTTTTTTAATTCTTTCTAAGTCAACACAAAAGCCATGCGAACACGAGTAAATCAACCCATTCGGAATTTTAGGTTTTAGGTTGATGTCTGACACCATTTATCCACAACACAAAACGCCACGCGAACACGAGTAAATCAACCCATTCGCAATTTTTATTTCATTTCGTCGGAACGCACTCGCTTCGCTCGCTTAAACGCCTCCTCAAACCCATTCAATAAAAATTACTCATTGATTTCCAAGAGTTCGCTAAGGCATTTTGTGTTTCTGCAATTCAAAGAGTCTGACACCATTTTCGTTGCACTCTAAAGCGATTGAGAGTGGTTATATTTGCGCGAAAATGAGCCGTAGCGTTTTTGAATTAGCAAAGCGATTGAGAGTGGCTAGATTTGCCCGAAAATGAGCCGTAGCGTACTGACGCTACGTGAGGCTCATTTGCAGGGCAAAGATGACCGCTCTCAATTCGCTTTAACGCCGTACCAGGAGATGCCTTCGGCCCTCCATCCAGCTTTAACAAGCTTGTCGTTTTCTGACTTCGACGTTGTGTAGTTGTGAGTGCCAGTTTGAGCATAAGGGTTATATTGACGATATAGGGGCACCTCTTCATTTTCGTCAGAATACCAGCCAACCCCCTCATCTGACCAGCCACCTTTGACAAGACTGTCGCGTTCCGTCGCGTCCATTGTGTAGTGATGATCGCCCCCCTCGACATACGGATTATAGAGGCGATAGACTGGTTTAGACGACGTGGCAGGCGCACTCCACCCAACGCCTTCATCGTTCCATCCAATTTTAACAAGCTTTTCTTTTTCTGCATCGTCGGACGTGTAGAAATGCTCGCCTGTCCACTTGTTATAAAGGCGATGCATCGTTATTGCTTCATCATCGCTCCATTTTGCATAAAGGGTTATGTTTCCAAAAGATCCTTTGTTAATTTTTGTTATCTGTTTGCCCCAATCCCCAGAGCTTGAGCCTTGCTTAGAGTACCAACCAACAAAAGTTGCGCCATCCTTTGTTGGATTTTTCAACGTGATCGTTGAAGATTCAATCGTGTAGGTTTTGAAACTGTTTGGATTGGTTGCTCCATCGATGTTTTCATAGGTAATTGAATAGGTTACCAACTTCCAGTTTGCGCTAAATGTCAGGTTGCCCATCGTCCCAGAATAGACATAGCTCACTGCGTTTCCATTTGAATCGGTCCAATTGACGAAACTATATCCAGCCTTCGTCGGATCAAGAAGAGCGAAAGTAGCTTGTTTATAAACATAACTCGTCTTATTGGGATTTGTTGCACCTGAACAATTTTTGTATGTTATTGAATAGGTCGCCGCCGTCCATTTGGCACTCAACGTAATAGCAGCTTTTGTTCCCTTTGGAATCTCTGTAACTTTATCGCCACTTTCGTCATACCAACCGTCAAAGACATATCCTGGTTTGCTTGCATCTTTTAAAGTGATTGCCTCATCTGTTGTGAAACTTGACGGGTTAGGATTTGTTGCGCCATCAACATTGGCATAGGTGATCACCAGATCAGCTACTTTCCATTTTGCATAAAACACCTTGTCTTTCGTCGAACCTTTCGAAATTTTGGTGACCTTCGATCCCCATTCTCCGTCCTCTGTGCCATCCTTCGTCCACCATCCATCAAAAACATATGCTGTCTTCTCGGCGTCAACTAATGTGAAGTCCTGCGTTTCAATAGTGTAAGTCGAAGGATTGTCGTTAACAGCACCTTGCGTGTTTTCATAAGTGATTGAATAATTATGAACAGCCCACTTGGCGCTCAGACTCAAATCTCCTGAAGATCCCGATTTGATTGTGGCGATTTTCTCTTCTGTCACCTTGCTATCAACAATTTTGTACCAACCAAGAAAGTCATAGCCTTCCTTTACCGCGTCTGCTAAAGTTATGTCGCCATCTTCAATTGTGTAGGACTTCACATTTGTGTTCACGCCTGCTTTTTCATCGACGTAAGTGACGGAATAGGCGTGAGGCGTCCACCGCGCATAGAGCGTCTTGTCTCCAGAATCAGTCGTTGAGATTGAAGTGATTTGAGTGCCCCAATTGCCGTCTTCTGTGCCATTTTTGCTCCACCATCCTGCAAAGTCATAGGCAGTTTTTGTTGGATCAGCGAACGATTCGACGCCGACACTGAATACATAGTTGTCAGGGTTTTTACTGGAATTTGTGCCTCCATTCAACTCATAAGTCACTTTAGCGCTAAATTTTGCATAAAGTGTCACGTCGTGCGTGACGGTTTCATCGAAGTCATATTTATTAACAAAATGCTTGTCGCGATACCATCCCTCAAAAGTGAAGCCGTCTTTGGTTGGCGTTGGGGGTTGAGACACCTTGTTTCCGTCGGTGATTGTTTGAGTTGGAACGCTCGAGCCACCGAACGTGTCGAAAGTGATCGTGGAAGTGTTTCCTTGAACAGTGGAATAGCCCTTCACGCAGAAGTTGTCATAGGAATCCGACCCATCAACGCTTTGCGAGGTGGTGTAGTTGTTCCATTTGGAATAGCGATAATAAAAACTCTCTCCTGAGTTGATGATCGAAGTTGAAACCCAATTAATGTTTGAATAAGCGCCAGCAGGTCCAGCTGTGACAGCCTGAGGAGCGTCCCCAGAGAACCAAATTGCATATTTCTCCCCAGCTTTGAGGCTGACAGGTGTTTCAAGCTTGATGCTGACAAAACCTTCATAGTCATTGACATAAGTCCCTTCAGCGTCAGGAGCATCAAGTGAATAGGCAACGTCTGCAGGAGATGTTGCATTGTCTTTCAAGCGATAGACTTTATATTGAATCTCCTCTCCAGGCGTTGAATAGTAAGTCGCAATGTTGTGCAACTTTTGCTTTTGAAAAGTCGTGTAGACATTTGAATACCAATCGGCACTTTGATAGCCCATGTAGTTTGCTTGAAGGTAGTCATATTGATCAACCACCTCAGTGCTTGTGTTAATGTAGGTCTTCCCATCATAAGTCTCGGTGTCATATTCATAAGTAGAAGCATGATTTAGTGACTTGTCATAGTAGGAAAGGTAGAAATAACCGCCGTCTTGTTGGTCTGTCCCCCAAGAGTTCTTGACGATGAAAGCACCCTTTGCAGGCGGTTGATAATCAGAATTGAAGTTCGAGACGGCATAATCGTCATCATAGCCAACAACACACACCGCATGGTTTGACCCCATTTTTGTATCGATATATTGCGCATAGGTGGTCGAGTTAATGTATTTTGCATTATCTCCTTGCGCTGCTTGATATGTTATGGCGACTCCATATCCGTCATTAATTGCTGATTTCATGCGCTCGATGACAGTCATGTTCGTGCCGTTTTCCATCTTACCCCAGTCTGCATAGGCATTTGGCACACCAAGTATGTTCCATTTTTTGAGGCGAGTCAGCGATTTAACTCGGTCAGTTGTGGAAAGAGAAACATCTCTCCCAAAAATTTTCATCTTTAAGTAATAATTGTCATATTCATAATCAGTGTTCAAAACCGTTCCCGTTCCCTGCATAATGACGCTTGGTGCAGTCGCTTTTCCTCCACCCATGCTCATTTTTGCATCCACTGCAGTGAAGCTTGATTTTGGGTAACTCCCCTCTCCAGCTTGCGAGATTTGAGTACCTTTTAGATCGCTTTTTGTTGTTGAAAGTGGAGTGTAGCCAAACCAAGCAGTATGAAATGGTGACAAGTTAACAGGAGATTTTCCTGTTGTGGTCGCAATGCTCATCTCAGATGCTTCATTAGCAGAAAATGCCCAGCAACAGCCCCATTCATATTGGTTCGTCACATCTGTCACAATCCCCTTAGTTCTTAAGTCGACCTTGGATGGCAAGTTCGTTGCCTTGTCAGTTTCGAAATTGACACTCTTGCCCTTAATCGAATAATCGACTTCTGAGTCATCGATCAAGTCAACAACACCACCAGCTTCAACCTGCTCGTTGACTTCTTCTGCACTTTTAACACGCCCGCGAACGTAGCGCCCTTCCTCTTGCTCTTCAGCCGTAGGCGTGGTTACATCTGAAGTCTGTGAGTCTTTATTCTCAGCAAACGCTTGAGGAAGACACCCAGATGGGAGGAGTGAAATAACGAGCAACAGAGCAAGGATCAAGCTCGTTACACTTTTGAACCAATTATTCTCTTTGTTCTTCAATTTCACCACTTAAACCCTTCTTCTTCTCGTTTAAACAACAAACATCTGTCACTAATTTTAGTATACCAATTTAAATGGTGTCAGACATCGTTTGCCTTCAAATCCTAATCCTTCGTCCATAAACAAGGGGTCAGACCTAATGTAAGCTGAAAGTTTTATAGTTAATAAATTCCTTAAAATTTTCGTTTAATTTTTTATAAATTGTGTTAAAATATAGTCATAAGCTTTAAAAAGAGAATCGAAGGAGGTTTTCAAAAATGAATACACTAAGATTTAAAGCTTTTGGGCTTGGCTTAATTGCATCAATCGCAGTTGTGCTCATGTGCATGTTTTGCCCAGCAAAGGCGATGGCTGACAATGTGATCGCTCACTCTCTGGATTCTTCTGGAAATCGCACGGACTACACATCTGTTGATTCAGCAATCAACGATGGCTATCACAACAAGACGATCATTATGGATCGCGACTGGGATTTAAGTCAAACGCTCGGAATTGCGGACAGCAAGACAGTAACCATCGACATGAATGGTCACAAAATTAAAAACAACGGCAGTTCAACTGTCATCCGACTCTACGAAAACGCGACGCTCACTCTTAAATCAGCAACACACACAGATTTTTCCTACCAAGGATATAGCGAAGAGAACGGCAACGCTTGCAATGAAACGTTGACTTCTGGCGGTCTTGTGACAGGCGGAAAATCAAGTGACAGTGCAGGTGGCGTATGGATGGAAAATTGGACAAAACTGACACTCGACAACGTTGCTATCGCAGGAAACTATGGTGACGATAAAGGCGGTGGTTTGCGCATTGATAAGGAGTGCAATCTCAGCATGGTAAATGGTGCAAGCATTCAGAACAACGCTGCCAGATATGGTGGAGGAATTTGCGATAATCGTGCAGATTCACACATTGAAATGAACAATAGCTTCATCAAAGCAAACTATGCAAGCACATCTGGTGGTGGAGTCTACAGTGATTCTGATGGAATCAGATTTAAACTGGAAAATAATTCAAGCATAAACAACAACAAAGCTAAAGAGAGCTATGGTGGTGGCGCTTATATGACAGGTGATTATTCCACTATTCGTTCTGACGACAAAACTGCAACAATAAAAGGCAACAAAGGCTATTATGGCGGTGGCTTATGTTTCATGTGGCAGGGGAAGGATGATGGCATTTATGGTTGCACCTTGACAGGAAATGAGTCAGTAGGTGCTGGTGGTGGCATTTATCTTAAAAGACAGGATCTCTTTAAATCTAACATATTCACAATAGAGAACTGCACAATCACTAATAATTCATCTAAGAACAGCAATGGTGGTGGAGTGTTTGCAAACGGCATGGTGGATGTTCTTCTTAGGGGAAAAGATATAATTAAGGACAACACGCGTGCAAAAGATGGGTCTCGTGATGATCTGTTCTTGACAGACACGGGAGAGCCATGGACGTGGTGGATTCATTCATACATCCAGGGAGGCGCAAGTGAGGGTTCATCAGTTGGAATCCGAACATCGTTTAGCAGCAACACAAGAATTGGCAAAAACATTTCCACATATAAAGATGTTTACTTCATGGATGACAACAACTATCGCATTACCCACGGAAATGACTGTGGGGGCGATTTGTGGCAACGCTCAAAATAAGACTTACTCTTTAAGCTTTGCTTCTTTCTAAACGGAACCAAGTTTAGTCCAAATTAAGTGGCTAAACTTGGTTTTTTTAATTCTTTCTAAATTTACACAAAACACCATGCAAACACGAGTAAATCAACCCATTCGTGATTTTAGGTTTTAGGTGTTAGGTTTTAGGTTTTAGTGTTCTGCATGTTCAGGGTAGCCTTTTTGATAAGTCTGACAATCATGAAGACTTAATTTCGACAGCAATTCCTCATGAGATTTCTTCGCCGTAGCGCTTCGGTTATGAGGCTAACGTGACAACATCGGCGGTTGCCCTCGCTTATTTTCATTTTAAAAACGAAAAAGCAAATGATGTCTGACACCGTAACTGGAAACGCAAAATGTCTCGCAAACACGAGTAAATCAACCCATTCGTGATTTTAGGTTTTAGGTGTTAGGTTTTAGGTTTTAGTGTTCTGCATGTTCAGGGTAGCCTTTTTGATAAGTCTGACAATCATGAAGACTTAATTTCGACAGCAATTCCTCATGAGATTTCTTCGCCGTAGCGCTTCGGTTATGAGGCTAACGTGACAACATCGGCGGTTGCCCTCGCTTATTTTCATTTTAAAAACGAAAAAGCAAATGATGTCTGACACCGTAACTGGAAACGCAAAATGTCTCGCAAACACGAGGAAATCAACCCATTCGCAATTTTAAGTTTTAGGTGTTAGGTTTTAGGTTTTAGATTTCCAGTAATTAAGCTCGGGTTTTACTTAAAGTGATTGAGGTCGAGCAGATTCGAGTGAGAATGCGACGTAGCGTTTTTTAATTCGTAAAGCGATTGAGAG
>CAVAWT010000058.1:0-6294 GCA_963592435.1 Oribacterium sp.
GCAATTGAAAGTGGCGAGTTTGATGTTGGGAAGCACTGCAAAAAGCCTGAGTAGGTCTTAAAACAGAAACTGGCATTTTTTTACACACGGCTAATTTATCGTGGGAATTACAAATTCTGAAGTCAAGTTAATGAGAATATTAAAATTGCGATAAATGTGGGTGTTCGCGCAAATTATGTGCTGGTAATAATATATAGTTTCTTTTAGGTATCCGCAAAACAACTGCACTGCATATGCACTAGATACTCTGGAGAAATGAAAATGCAAAATAGTAGCGAAAACACCCTGTATAGCCCCATCTTCGAGCACGATGCTTGTGGCATTGGCGCTGTTGTTAACATAGATGGACGCAAAACTCACGAATGTGTTAGCGACGCTTTAAGCATTGTGGAAAAGCTCGAGCACCGTGCAGGCAAAGATGCCGCAGGTCAAACCGGCGACGGCGTTGGAATAATCTTGCAAATTCCTAACGATTATTTCGCAGAAGCGCTTGTGCGCGAGGGCCTGCTTAAAAAAGGTGAAGTTGAGGCCGTAAAAACAGCAGGTGACGTTGGTGTTGGTATGTTTTTCTTCCCAGCGGACGAGCGCGTGCGCGAGCGCCACATGCACTTGTTCGAGGTTATTCTAAAAAAACGCGGCGTAAAACTAATTTGCTGGCGAGAAATTCCAACAAACCCAGAGGTTTTGGGAAAACGCGCGCGCGATTGCATGCCTGCCATTTGGCAAGTTTTTGTGGAACGCCCTGCTGACGTTGAGGCAGGAATCGAATTCGACCGACTGCTGTTTTTGGTGCGCCGCGAATTCGAACAGAGCGTGGGCGCTGAACAAAAGGGCACCTACATCGCATCTTTCTCCAGCAGAACAATTGTTTACAAAGGCATGTTTTTGGTGAAGCAGTTGCGCGAATTTTACGCCGATTTGCAAAACGAGCACACGGAAAGCGCCATTGCCATGGTACACTCGCGTTTCTCAACGAACACAAACCCCAGTTGGGAGCGCGCTCACCCAAACCGCGTGCTTCTGCACAACGGCGAAATTAACACCATTCGTGGTAACATCGACCGCATGCAGGCGCGTGAAGAGACCATGAAGAGCGAAGTTTTTGCGCACGACATGGACTGCGTGATGCCCGTCATAAACGCCAGCGGGTCAGATTCCGCCATGTTAGACAACGCTCTGGAATTCCTAATGTTTTCTGGCATTGAACTGCCAAAAGCCGTTATGATGCTTGTGCCAGAACCTTGGAGCAAAAATCCTAACATCACACTCCCCCGTCGCGACATGTACCACTACTACGCAACCATGATGGAGCCTTGGGATGGTCCTGCGGCGCTTCTTTTCACAGATGGCGAAGTTATGGGTGCCGCGCTCGACCGCAACGGTCTTCGCCCTGCACGCTATTACGTTACAGACGACAACCGCCTGATTCTTGCCTCTGAAGTGGGCGTTTTGGACATCTCCGACGAACACATAATAAAGAAGAACCGCCTTGAGCCAGGCCGCATGCTTGTGGTGGACACTCGCGAAGGCAAATTGCGAGGCGATGAAGACGTAAAAGAAACTTACGCTGCCCAGCACCCCTACGGTGAATGGCTCGACTGCAACTTGGTGAAACTGGAAGATTTGCCTGCGCCTAAAGGTGGCACAGATTACTACAAGCCAGAAGAACTAAAGCGCATGTACAAAGCGTTTGGCTACACATATGAAGACATTTATAAAGTGATTTTGCCGATGGCAAACACGGGAGTGGAACCCACGGCAGCCATGGGTGTTGACACGCCACTTGCGGTGCTGGACAAACAAAACCGCCCGTTGTTTGATTACTTCAAACAAATGTTTGCGCAGGTCACAAACCCTCCAATCGATTCAATGCGCGAAGAGATTGTTATCGACACAACAGTTTATGTGGGAAGCGACGGCAACCTGCTGGAGGACGCGCCAGAAAATTGTGGCCTTTTGCAGGTGGATTCCCCTATTCTCACACAAATTGAGCTTGAGAAAATCAAGGCACTTGACACACCTAAACTAAAGGCGCAGACGGTGAGCCTGCTTTATTACAAAGACACTCCCTTGGAAGTTGCGCTGGAACGCTTGTTTTTGATAATTGAAAAGGCGTACCACGCAGGCGCGAACATAATTGTGCTAACCGACCGTGGCGTTGACGAAAACCACGTGCCGATTCCTTCGCTTTTGGCTGTGTCTGCCGTGGAGCAATATCTTGTTCGCACAAAAAAACGCACTGCCATATCAGTCGTTTTGGAAAGTGCCGAACCTGTGACAGTGCACCACTTCGCCACGCTTTTGGGATACGGCGCGCGAGCCGTTTGCCCTTACTTGTCACACCAGTGCATCCGCTCTCTAGTGTGGGACGGCGCGCTCGACCGCGACAGATACGTGGCAATTCGCGCCTACAACAATGCTGTTCTGCAAGGTGTTGTTAAAGTGGCTGCGAAAATGGGCATTTCAGCACTTCAAAGCTACCAAAGCGCACAAATTTTCGAGATTGTTGGCTTGGCAAAAGACGTTGTGGACAGCTATTTCACCAACACAGTTAGTCGTGTGGGCGGAATTGGGCTGGAGCAAATAGCAGCGCTAATTAACGAACGTCACGACTCTGCGTTTGACCCAATGGGTCTAGGTTCCCCAGACAGCGTGAGCACATCGGGTTCGCACAAAATGCGTGCATCGAATTCAGGCGAAGACCACCTGATTAACCCCTTGACCATTTTACTTTTGCAACATGCTGCGCGCGAGGGCGACTACGACAGTTTTAAGAAATATTCCGCACTTATTGACGAGTCGAAAACCACAACGCACACGTTACGTGGGCTTTTGGATTTCGAAAATGGCAGTTCAACACCTGTGCCAATAGACGAAGTGGAGCCAGTGGAAAACATCGTGCGACGTTTTAAAACTGGTGCTATGAGTTATGGCTCAATCAGCCAAGAAGCGCACGAATGTTTAGCCATTGCCATGAACCATTTGGGCGGCAAAAGCAACAGTGGCGAAGGTGGAGAAGTGCCTGAGCGTTTGGGAACGGAGCGTGGCAGCGCCATAAAACAGGTGGCAAGCGGGCGTTTCGGCGTTACAAGTGAATACTTGGTGAGCGCTGAAGAGATTCAGATAAAGATGGCACAAGGTGCTAAACCGGGTGAAGGTGGCCATTTGCCAGGCGGCAAAGTGTGGCCTTGGATTGCAAAAACGCGCTATTCGACGCCTGGCGTTTCTTTAATTTCGCCACCACCTCACCACGACATTTATTCGATTGAAGACTTGGCAGAACTAATCTACGACCTGAAAAACGCCAACAAAAACGCCACAATAGCTGTAAAACTCGTTAGCGAAGCAGGAGTGGGAACAATTGCTGCAGGTGTGGCGAAGGCTGGAGCCGCCACCGTTTTGGTTTCAGGTTACGATGGCGGAACTGGCGCAGCACCGCGATCTTCCATAAGTAGCGCTGGCCTTCCTTGGGAGTTAGGCGTAGCAGAAGTTCATCAAACGCTCATTCAGAATGACCTGCGAACGCACGTTCGCATTGAAGCAGACGGCAAACTTATGACTGGGCGTGACGTTGTAATAGCCGCCATGTTGGGCGCAGAAGAATTCGGTTTCGCCACTGCACCTTTGATTGCAATGGGTTGCGACATGATGCGCGTGTGCAACTTGGACACATGCCCTGTGGGCATTGCCACACAAAACCCGAAGCTTCGTGAAAACTTTAAAGGCAAGCCCGAACACGTGGAAAACTACATGCGATTCGTGGCACAAGAAGTGCGCGAGATTTTGGCAAGCTTTGGCGCAAAAACCTTGGACGAAGTGGTGGGGCGTACCGATCTGCTGGGTGTTCGCGAAAAAACTGACGGCAGTCGCGAGAGCATGGTCTGCTTAGACCGCATTTTAGGCGTGGTGAACGAAGACTCGCATGTGTTATTCAACGAGTCAGATGTCTACGATTTCAAACTGGAAAAAACACTGGATGCGCGCGTGCTTTTGCCTGTTTTGGACGGTAATAAAAAACAGCTGAAAGACATTGCAATCACCAGCACCGACCGCGCGACTGGCACGCTTTTCGGTGCAGAACTAACGCGCCGCTTCGGCACAACGCTTGAACCAGATGCCTACCACATGCACTTCAAAGGTGGTGCTGGGCAAAGCTTCGGCGCGTTTATTCCGCGCGGTCTCACGTTAGAACTTGAAGGTGATGCCAACGATTACTTCGGCAAGGGACTCTCGGGTGGCACGTTAATTGCCTACCAGCCATGCAAAAGCACGCGCGCACCGCAGGACAACGTGATTGTGGGCAACGTTTCACTTTACGGAGCCACCAGTGGCAGCGCTTTTATTTCAGGCTGTGCAGGCGAGCGCTTCTGCGTGCGCAACTCTGGTGCAACCGCCGTTGTTGAAGGCGTGGGCGACCACGGTTGCGAATACATGACAGGTGGAGTTGTCGTCATCTTGGGCAACACGGGGCGCAATTTCGCTGCTGGCATGAGTGGAGGTGTTGCTTACGTTTATGACAAAGCGCATTCGCTTTATCAGCGCACAAACAAGCATTTGGTTGCAATTGAACCACTTGCAGAAACGGAAGACGAGCGACTTCTGCAAGATTTACTGCAGCAGCACGCGCAACTAACAGGTTCTCAGATTGCGAAGGTAATGCTGGAAGATTTTGACAAATATAAGGCGGATTTCAAGAAGGTTATTCCGCATGCATACAAGCACATGAGGCAGTTGATTGAGGACAACATTCGTTCTGGCATGAGCGAAGACGACGCAGCCACAAAAGCGTTTTTGGAACGCGACGGGCAATAAAAAACGGAGGCAAAAATGGGCAAGCCAACAGGATTTATAGATTACGATCGCGAGGTGGCTCGCGATGTTTCTGCAAGCGAACGCACGCATAATACAGACTACTTTCATAAAGAACTGAGCGACACTGCTCGCACACAGCAGGCTGCGCGTTGCATGGATTGCGGCGTGCCGTTTTGTCAGGCGGGAATGACGCTTAGAGGTGAACTGGTTGGCTGTCCTTTGCGCAATCTGATTCCTGAATGGAACGACCAACTTTATCACAGTCAGTTGGAACGCGCGCTGGAGCGCTTGTTTCGCACAAATTGCTTTCCTGAATTTACGGGCTATGTGTGCCCTGCCCCATGCGAGAAGTGGTGTTCAGCTCGCAAGGTGTCTGGACCTGTTACAATTAACGACAACGAGCGCTACATTATTGAAGAGGCATATCGCGAAGGCTTAATTGCACCGCGTGTGCCAGAAGTTCGCAGTGGCAGGCGCGTGGCTATTGTGGGCAGTGGACCTGCAGGTTTGACGGTGGCAACATTATTAAACCAACGCGGTCACGAAGTCGTTGTGTTCGAACGCGAAAAAACACCTGGTGGGCTTCTGGTTTACGGCATCCCTAACATGAAGTTGCCAAAAACTGTTGTTTCACGCAGGATAGACGTTTTGCGCGCTGAAGGCATTCAGTTTGAGTGTGGCGTGGATGTTGGAGGCAAAAACAAGAGCGTGGCAGATCTGCAAAAAGAATTTGACGCTGTCGTGCTGGCTCACGGAGCGCACGACCCTCGCGTTGTGCCGTTTGAAGGCGAAGCGACTGGCGTGTGTTTCGCGCTTGAATATAGAGGTGCCGCCGCTCGCAATTTCTTGGGCGAAGCAAAACTGCCGGCACACCTAAACGCAAAAGGAAAGGTTGTAGCCGTGATTGGTGCTGGCAATTCTGCAAACGATTGCATAGCCACAGCACTTCGCCAGGGAGCGAAAGATATTATGCAGATAATACGCCGCCCTGCCTCAGATTACGAGCCTATGACCGATTACGCTCACGAAGAAGCAAATGCAACGTTTGACCACGACATTCGCATGTTTGAAACGCAAGTGATTGCAGTGTCTGGCAAAGGTGACGCTGGCTCGAAAGCAGAACTTCCTGCCCTCAACCAACTAACGCTTTCAACGCCTGAGGGAGAAAAAACTGTGAAAGCAGACATGCTTGTTATTGCTTCAGGGTTCAAAGGGGCGGAAAGTTACGTTGCAGCTTCGGCAGACGCGAAGCGCAAAAACTTGTTCACAGCAGGGGATGCCAAGATTGGCTCCAGCCTTGTGGTTCGAGCTATGGCCAACGCTCGCGAAACCGCCCGTGAAGTGGACACGTTCTTGATGGGATACACTAGCATTTCATAGCTCTACGAAGCAGCGTAAGAGTTACAGCGACAACACCTTCAGAAAACAAAAAAACCACCCCATCACTGGAGCGGTCTGTTGTTTTTGGAGGGTGAAAATATC
>CAVAWT010000059.1:0-6075 GCA_963592435.1 Oribacterium sp.
AGGCGCAAACTCAAACTATAACAAGCACGAATCAAAAACTTGATGAAGATTACATTGTGGAATATGCCAACAACAAAAACGTTGGAACTGCCACAATCACGATAACAGGTATTAACGGATTTTACGGCGAAAAAGTCTACACTTTTAAGATCACACAAAAGACAATTAGTCAAGTTAAATGGGGAGATCTCGAGTTCGGCTATGACGGAAAAGCACACATTCCGACAGCCACAGCAGTTGGACTTTGCTCTGGCGATTCTGCAACGATAACTGTCACAGCATCAGGCAATCACACGGACACTGGCACATACACTGCAACTGCAACAGCAATTTCTAACAAAAATTATAAACTCGCTTCTGGACTCAAAACTGATTTCAGAATCGGCACAAAAATTGACTTTGACAAAGACAATAAGCCAACTGTAAACACTAATGACGAAGTCTACACAGGATCAGCGATAACTAAAGATGTGTCAGTAGCAGGTCTAACTAAAGACAAGGACTACACTGTAACTTACACAAACAACGTAAATGTTGGAACTGCAACTTTAACAATTAAAGGTATCGGCGAGTATTTTGGCGAGAAATCCTATACCTTCAAAATAACTCAGAAAAGCTTGTCTGGTGCAGCGATTACTCCCGAGGCGCTTACCTATAACGGTTCTGAACAAACTGTCAAAATTTCAAAAGTCACACTCGACGGCAAAACGCTAAAAGAAGGAACAGATTTTCAAGTCACATCTGGAAATAAAGGCACGAACGCTGGCACTTATGAGGGTCTGACCCTCAAAGGAATTGGGAATTATAAGGACACGGCGAGCGGGTCTTGGGCGATTTCACCTAAAACTGTCGGAATCGATTGGAGTGACACGTCAATCACCTACGATGGAACTCCAAAATCACCAACAGCAAAGGTGACCGGCGTTTGTGGTAGTGACACGGTGACGGCTACGGTTGTTGTTGCTGAACCAGAACACACAAACATCGGCACATATAATGCAACCACGACAGAGTTAGACAATGCTAACTACCAACTTCCAAATCCAAACCCAGCAACGACTTTTGTGATTGTCGCAAAAGAACCAACTGAGGAGGAGACTAAGGACATTAAACTCTCGCTCCCAGGAGTTGCTTATGTTTATGACAAAACCCCAAAAGAGCCTGATGTTAAAGGAATTCCTGCAGGATTCATCGCTGATACCGATTATGAAATCGTTTATTCAGACAACGTCAACGCTGGAGAAAACACTGCAAAAGTGACTGTTAAGTTTAAAGGAAATTACACAGGCGAAAAGGTGCTCACGTTCTCGATTGCAAAGGCAACATTAACAATCTACTGGAGCAACACAACATTTACTTATGACACAAAAACACATGCTCCAACAGCAGAAATTGCAAGCGGAAAGATCGACGGAGACACGATCACTTTAAGCGTTTCTGGAGAACAAACAAATGCCAACAAGGCTGGCGAGTCCTACATCGCGACAGCGAATCTTGACAAGGCAAGTCAATTAAATTACAAAATTGCTGAAGGAGATGAAGCGACGAATTTCAAAATCGGAAAAGCAACATTGACGATCAAGTGGAGCAACACTTCACTCACCTACAACGCAAGTGCTCAAAAACCAACCGCTGAAATCGAGAGCGGAGTGCAAGGAAGCGACACTGTTGCATTAACTGTTAAGGGTGAACAGACAAATGCAAATTCCACAACAACACCGAGCTACACTGCGACAGCTATGCTGGAAGATACAAGCCAAGTGAATTACCAAATTTCTGATGGCACTGAAACGGTCGCCTTCACAATTGCGAAAGCATCAAAAACACCTTCGGGGCTAACAACTGGTGCGGAAGTAAATCAAACGCTTTCTCAAGTGACATTGCCGTCTTTGCCAGATGGTTTTGATGGGACGATCTCTTGGGAAGATTCGAGTGCAGGAACTGGAACTGTCCCAGATACAACTGTGAATAAAAAGGCTGTCTACACGCCAAACGACACATCGAATTATGAAGTCGTGACATTTGACATTTCTGTCTATGTCGACTATGCGACATACACAGTTCTTTTTCATGGCAATGGAGGAACGACGGCAGACGATAAGGATTCAGTGAGCCAAATTTGTCGCATTGGAAAAGGACAAGAAACTTTAGAAGCGAACTCTTTTGAAAACAGTGGTAATGAATTTGTGTTTTGGACGGTTGGAAGTGAAACTTCAGGGGACATTACGGCGGCAAATTACAAAACAGTGAATACCTATTTTGACCAGTATTCATTTAGCAGAGCCCTTGAAAGTGCGACACAAGGCTCAACCGTTCACCTTTATGCTCATTGGATTGCAGAGAGTACAGGTGATTATTGGATCGCTGCTCAAAATGCAATAACTCCTGATGCCACAACTGAAGTCCTAAAGACTCAGACCGAAATAGATGCCTCAAAAACAACGTCAAGTTTCTGGACGACTTTTTATAACAATAACTCACACCTCTACACTATTTGGCATGGTAGCGAAGTTGTTCCTTATGCAAGCAGGTTCGTGGAGTTTCGTATTATTCAAGTTGGAGCTCATGATGCCGACGGCTCAACAGTGACTTTTATGGCAACAAATGCGCTTCCAACTGCGAAGGCGATGAATAGTAGCTTAACTAATGAAGGAGGATGGAGTGCTTCGGCCTTGCGCGACGTGGTAACTGGAGATGGAAATTATGTCAAGGCTGGACTTTCTGGGCTCGCAAGTGCTGTTAAGACAATAAGTAAGAAATCTACTGCTGGTAGCCTATACACTGGTTGGACCTCAACAAGCACGAATGACGATTTTTGGATTCTGTCAGGATCAGAACTTTCTGGAAACACGACACTTTACAAAAGTGAAGGAGCGCAGTATACATGGTTTAGTGGCAAAGTGGCGCCCGCGAGTGCGAATTCAGCGATAGCCAATTTCGGGAAGACCAGGTCAGGATCCAATCCTTCTTCCTTGCTTGATTCGACAACTATGCCAAACTGGTGGTTACGTTCAGTAGACGCTTCGAAGGCTGCCAACTTTTACAAAGTAGATCAGAATGGTAAGTCGAGCGACCCATTTAATGCAAATGTAAATGTTGCAGTTCTGCCTTGCTTTGCGTTCTAACCATTAGTTAGCATAAGCATAAGCTAACTTAAGCTAACTTGAGTTTTTGAAACCGTTTTTGCTCTTTATGCAGGAACGGTTTTTTTGTTGCTTTTCGTGGGGTCAGACCCTGTGTACGCTGGGGAAATGCAGGGGGTCAGACCCCTTGCTACCCTCCCCTGACAGGGGGTCAGACCCTTCATCACCCTTTTATTTACAAAGTGTAACTTTTTTATAAAAAAGATGTCTGACACCATGTTTTTTATTTCCCACACAAAATTAAAATAAGTTGCGCAACTCTTATGTCGTGTTTTTGAGGGATAATTGGCTTATCGTTTTTAGGTTATTAAGTGTTGTGTGTTGGCTGACTGTGAGACATGCAGGCAATTGGAGGTCGCGGTTATGAATTGTGAGAGTTGTGGGAAAGAACTGAAAGAGGGAGCAAATTTTTGTGCCCATTGTGGCGCTGAGGTGAAAAGTCAAGTTGGGGCTGGCAAAATTTCAAATGCTGAGACTCCTCTAACGGCGACGTCTGACACTCCTGCTGACGGCACTCCAGTTGTTCTTGACAAGCGAAACACACAAAAAACAGTTGCGATTGCGTGTTCTGTGTTAATAGCGATTGTCCTTGTTGTTTTAGCTGTTCTTCTCGTCTGGAAGTCTTTAATGCCAAAAGAACTTATGCTCGATGAAAACACAATCAAGGACGAAGCACTTCGCAACACTTTAATTGTTAGTTACGATAAAGATGGCGACGGCAAGCTGTCCGAACAGGAGCTCGGGGATGTCAAAACTCTTGAACTTGATTCTGGAGACGACTACAGTTACATCTATCTTTTCAGGAACCTTGAAGACTTAAATGTGAAGAATCAAGATGTGACTTCGCTTGACTTGTCAAAGAACACAAATCTGAAGAGTGGCGATTTTAAAGATGCAACGAACATTAAGGACATCAAGCTTCCAGTCATTCCGTCGTATGATGAGGTAAAATTGCCAGACATTGACGGTGTGAATGTCACTTTCCCTGATAATTCGGAATATGAAGTGAAGTATGTACCACGCAAGGTCGAGGAGACACACGTTTTTTCTGGAAGAGAGACCAAAACAACTTACGAACAGGACATTGAAAGCGCATTTAAAGTCAATGATTTAAAGGTGACAACAGATTCTGCCACCTCAACTTACAACTTTAATTATGGTAGCGATGGAAGAATTTATAAAACAAGTTACCAGTCTGGGCGCACCACGTCCTCTCATTATTTAACTTACGATGATAACAATAGGCTTATAAATGACAAGCTTACTTCTTCTGGTGGTTCCCCCTATGATTATGAAAGCACTGTTGAATACAACGACCAGGACTTTGTTGCAAAAGTCCAAGGCAGCTCTGTTTCTTACGATGAAAATAAAATTGAAATCGGAATGACAAATGGCTATATTACTCACAGATGGAAACTAGACGGTGACAAAACGGTCTCGTACGTCGAGCATGTCGGAAATAATTCTTACTACATGTCTCATGATTACGAATTTAATGGCAGTTCGCTTTGTGCATCTGAATTAATGGAAAGTTATTGCGTCAAGACATCTGCAAATGAGCCAACAACCCCAGACGGTGAAAGATATGACGCGACGGAAGCACCAAGCTCGATGAATGCTAAAGTTTCCTATTCTTATGAAAATGACAGACTCGTTAAAGCTACTTTTGATAACGGATTTGAGCAGACCTATTCCTATGACACTGAAGGAAATTTGCGAAATGTGGCATCGACAGGATCGCTAGTTTTGAGTTACGCAAGCGTCTCAACTGCTTGTTCTGTTGAATATTCAAGGGTGATTGCAAAGAAAAGCCAGACACCACTATCATTCATCGTTTTACCTGGACTTTCCAAGCGAGGACTTGTCAACTTGTCAGCAAAGTATCGCCAAATTTCTGCAACAGACTTTGAAACCGCCGATTTTACAGGCAAATTCTGGTGGGATGAGGAGAACATTATCAACAATCAAGTTGAGACAACAAATAAAAAGAATGAATCATTAAAAAAAGCAAACGGACCAATCGGTGACGTGCAGGTCGAGAATCACTCGATCCAAGTTAGTGTGCCGTGCGATCCTTATTATTCTAAGCAACAAAGGGAGGAGAAAACTTGGAACTATGTTTCATTAACAAATCCAAATAATGTGCAAAGTATAAACAAAATTAACTCTTTAATTAAGGATGCGATGGACAAAAGCGTTCAGAAGACCGAAGCTACTCCCTACGGGAAGGATGCGGGGGGTGCTTGCATATCAAGACACATCACAGCAAGTTATCTAAATGAGAACATTGTTTGTCTTATTGATTGGCTCTATTGGAATGGCTGGGGACCACATGGATACACGTATAGTGGCGCAGTTTGTTATGATTTGAGCACTGGAGAGAGGGTTGACGTAGCAACTTACCTCGGTATGATACAAACCGAATTACTCTCGGAAGTCAAACAGGCAGTATCAATCAATTTATCAAACAAACCGAGCGATCTTTACTCTGCTGATAAAGTGCTCGGAAAAATCCAGCTTGAAAGTAGCGAACTATCGAATGGAGAAGAGGATGGAATCTCAAGATTAGACGGACTCTCAAAACTTGCTTTTAGCAAAACTGGAGTTTTGTACTATGCGACTGATGAATACGAAACCGACACTTATGCCTCGGGAAGAAGATATATAGTTGTAAAGTCTGACAATCCGTCTGACGTTGGTAAAAATTTGAGCGAGGTCGAAGGTTAAAGCGATGATGTTAACCGAAACATGGGGTCAGAAACATGGGGTCAGACCCTGTGTGCGCAGGGGAAACGCAAGGGGTCAGACCCCTTAGAAATAATAATTGACAAAGTGTTAATTAAATGACCCAACCTCATTGATCGATTTTCAAAATCTATAAAAAAAAAAAAAGAACGGTCCCTCATGCTTTATAATGAAGAGAGTCTAAAAT
>CAVAWT010000060.1:0-5822 GCA_963592435.1 Oribacterium sp.
ATCAGAGCTGTCAGACACCAACCTAAAACCTAAAACCTAACACCTAAAACCTTAAATTGCGAATGGGTTGATTTCCTCGTGTTCGCGTGGCGTTTTGTGTTACAGATCAATGGTGTCAGACATCTTTTTTTGTATGATAAATTCCCTAGCGAGCGGGCACCTTTGAACTTCATCAAAAACAACAAGTCCATGCCTGTTTTTCAGCATCTTGCCACAATCAAGCTGCAACATTCTCAAAAAAGTGTCGACATCTGCTCTTTCATTTTTGAAAATGTCTAAAGTTCGTTTTGAAGCCTTTGAAAAGTCGATGTAAATGTAGTCAGAATATTCCCTTTTGGCGAATTCAGTCACAAGGGTGGTTTTTCCAACTCTTCGCGCTCCCTCGACCAAAATCGCAGTTTTGCCGAGCGATTCTCGCTTCCATTCGAGAAGCCTTTGATAACACTTTCGCTTAAAAATCGTCATATCCTTGCTCCATGCATTTTACCTGCACTTTAACAAAAATCCGCCACATTGATTTACTGATATTATACAACAATCCGCCACATTGAAATAACAAATATATACAAGAATCCTATAGTTTAAATGGTTACCTAAAGAGGGGAGTGGCAATGCTGATAGCAAAAGATCCGTCCTCACGCACCCAAACTACCTGAATCGCATGGTGTCAAATTGCTGTTTTTGAGTGTGATTCTATTTTAGACCGTACCAAGCAATGCCTTCTGCCTTCCAGCCAGCTTTAATACAATTGTTCTTCTCTTCGACATTTGTTGTGTAGTGATGATCGCCTCTAGGAACGTATTTGTTGTAAAGGCGATACATCACGATTCGACTCGAATAACTGGCTGATGCCGCCTGCTCAGAATTGTCTTGAGCACTAGCTAAATTAACGTTTGAAATAATAAAAGAAATGCAAAAAGTACAAAAAATGCAACGATCACGCTCGATTGCCAGCGTCTACGTTCTCTCTCTCTCTCTCTCTCTCTCTCATCGTAAATTTCCAAATCATAAAAATCATCCTCCTTAGGTTGAAAATTTTGAGGCAAAAAATAAAATTATTGCTTGTCCCCCTGTTGAAATTCATTATTGCACAACGCATAACAAAAAAGTTGCGCAACTTATTTGAACTTCGTTATAATTCAACTCATGAATAATTTCGCCTACATAGATAATCAGAATTTGTATCTAGCAACCAAAAACGCACCAGAGCCTTGGACAGTTGACATGGGTCGTTTTCGCGTTTATCTTCTAGAAAAGTACAAGGTTGAAAGGGCATATCTCTTTATGGGAGCCTATGAAGATAAATACAAAGATTTATATGACAAATATCTGTCTTTTGGCTATGAATTAAGATTTAGACAACATTCAGGATCAATTAAATCGAAAAAGAAAGGTAACGTTGACACAGATGTTGTCTTTCAAATGCTCTTCGATTCTTTTTATGAGGACCAATTCGATAAAATAATTTTAGTATCTGGTGATGGCGACTACTTTAAGACCGTGAAGCATCTTGTGAAAATTGACAAGTTAGAGAAAGTGCTTCTGCCTAGCCATAAAAACGCATCTTCGCTGTATAAGAGTTTAGCAGAAACCCGTAAAGCATTACTAGACAGACCAGGCGTAAAGAGAAAAATTGAAAGAAAGTAAGTGGCGGCTTCGCTTAGGTATCTCTCCGTTCGCGTCCCCGCCGTCGTAACAATTCTATACTACCATAAACGCTAAAAAATTCAAGTGATCTTCGGGGTTCTATTTTAAAAAAGGAGGGTGGAGACCCTAGAGGATGTTCTTCCACAACAAAAAAGCCGAGGTAGTGTGCCTCGGCTTAAAATTGCTGTTTTTGAGTGTGATTCTATTTTAGACCGTACCAAGCAATGCCTTCTGCCTTCCAGCCAGCTTTAACAAGCTTGTCATTTTCCTCGACGCTTGCCGTGTAGTTATGTGAGCCAGTGATTGCATAGGGGTTATATTGACGATAGAGCGCAACACCTTTGTCTGGATCAGAATACCACCCAATTCCTTCATAGGTCCAGCCAGCTTTAACACAATTGTTCTTCTCTTCGACACTTGTTGTGTAGTGATGATCGCCACCCGAAACGTATTTATTATAAAGGCGATAAACTGGCTCATCTGAAGTTGAAGGTGCAGTCCATCCAACGCCCTCATCGGTCCAACCAGCCTTCATAAGATCAACCCTTTCTGTTGCTTTTGAGGTGTAAAAGTGCTCGCCTGTCCATTTGTTATAAAGGCGATACATTTCAACAGCTTTTAAACTCCATTTGGCATAAAGAGTCGTGTTTTCCGTAACTTTTTTCGTAAAATCGAAAGCTGTCTTGAAATTAGAATCGCTATACCAGCCATCGAAGTTATAATTCTCGCGCGTTGGATCGCTCGGTTTTGTTGCGCAATTGCCTTTCAAAAATTCCTGGCTTTTCACACTGCTGCCGCCATTTGTCACAAACGAAACGTTGACAACTTGATCCGAGCTAATAAATACATAACTTCCTGAAAGTTTATATTTATCCCAACCATTAATCAAATCTTCCAAAGAAGCAATTCTTGTTCCGTCAAGAAGAGAGTAATGAAATGTTGTGCCTGGGTAGAGCGTTTGAATGTAGGCAACATCTAAAGGATTGTTGTCTGGCAAATTATCCAAAGACATAAACTTGTCTTTTGAATTTGGCATTCTAAAACTGCGAATTTTCTTTGACTCACATCCCCCCATAATGGTTGAAGCGTTCATCCACACGCTCGATGATGCCTTGTTTAAGAATGTGAAGTCAACGCTTGAGAGGTTGTTGCAGCCCCTGAAGAAGCTATGGGCCACTTGAGAATTGTCAAAGCCCCAATCCCTAAAGACGCATCCGTCTTCTAGGGACGTGCATCCCTCAAAAACATTCCAAGTTTGTGTTAGTTTCTTTCCGCTCCATCCATAAAGGGCCGTCACCTTTGATAGTTTTGTGCATCCTTTAAACATTTCACTCACATCTGAAACATTTGATGTGTCCCAACTAATGAGATCCGTTATGTCTGTCAAGGAAGTGCAACCTGAAAACATTCTCCCCACATACTCCAATTTTGTTGTTTTCCATGCGCTCAAGCCTTCAGTGCTCTTTAGTGCAGTGCAACCCGAAAATAATCCACCCATGCTCGTCACTCTGCTAACATCCCAGTTCGCCATATCTTTTATTGATGATAGCTTAGTGCAATCGGCAAACATGCCACCTATGGTGGTGTTCCCAAAGCTCCAATTTGAAAGTGCCGAGACGTCTGTTATCGAGCAACCACTAAACATTGAACCAAAGTTGCTCACTTTTCCTGTTCTCCAAGAGCTTAAAGGTGAGAGATTTTTAAGGGATTTGCAACCATCAAACATTGCCTTCATTACAGTGACATTCGATGTGTTCCATTTACTTAGTGGGCTCAAATCGGTCAAGCTTTGGCAATCATCAAACATCCAACCGAAATCAGTCGCATTCTTCACATTCCAGCTTTTCAAAGGAGTTAAATTTGACAAATTTTTACAATTCCAAAACATAAAAGAGAAGTCTGTTACCTCTGACACGTCCCATTTAGCGAGTCCAGAAATGTCGTTTAAGCTTGTAAAACCTGTAAACAGGCCCGAGGACCATGCAACGCTTAGGTCGCCATAGCAAGAAATTTTGCCTTCAGTGACAATTTTTGTTACTTTTGTTATGTAGCCCGATTTTAGGATTTTTTCTTCATAATCATAAGCAGAAACTGCCCCCATTCTTCCTGTTGACGCGCCATTTTTTGGTTTGAACTTAATGTATGTGTCAGTTACTATCCCACTGGTCGTTTGGCAAATTGAAACATTAACAGTGCCAACGTCCACCGACTTCACAACTTTCTCAGCCTGAAGATCAGCTTTCTCTTCAGCAGTTCCGTTTTCAAGCTGGAGAATCCCATCTGAAAATGGTGATGCATCAGAACTTGAAAGTCCCTCACTTTCATCTGCGAAAGCAGGCACTGAAGCGAACGCCACGCACGCAAAAATCACGAGTGTGCTGGCTAAAAAGCAAGCCCGCCAGCCTTTTATTGTTCGCTTATTGCTAATTGAAAAATCTTGAATCATAAAAATCGTCCTCCTTAGGTTGAAAATTTTGAGGCAAAAAAAATTATTGCTTGTCCCCCTGTCGAAATTCATTATTGCACAACGCAAAACAAAAAAGTTGCGCAACTTTTTACTCAGAAGACATTTGCAATGTCCCATGGTTGTCATGCCTGCAATAATTTACTCCCACAAGTTTCTGTTAAACATCGCATACAGCGAAACGTTAATCATCCAATCCTGTTTTCTGTGGGGCGAAAGTGAGAAACGAAGCGCGTAAACATGGCTGTTTCTCTCGCAGAACGCCCTTAAGCTTTTAGACTTCAAATTTTCTTCCGCTTTAACTTCAATTGCAAAAATTTTCTGCTTGTCGCAAACAAGAAAATCAATTTCGCCCCTGGAATTTTCTGCCGACCAATAGTAGGGCAAAAAGCTGAATTCACTCAGTAGCTGTTGAGCCACAAATTGCTCGGTCAAGGCACCTTTAAACTCTTTGAACACTTCGTTTCCTGAAACAACGCTTGTTATGTCAAGACCAGACATTGCTCCAAGAAGTCCAACATCATTTAGGAAAAATTTGAAAGACGTAGAGTCGGCGTAAGCAGAAAGGGGGACGTTAGCTGCACTTACTCGCGGAACTTTAATGGCAATTCCAGCTTGGGCGAGCCATGTGGTGGCGAAACGAAAGTCGCGTGCGCGTGAACTTTCGCTAATGTGTCCAAATACAAACTTCTTGTTTTCGCGCGAAAGGTGCGACGGAATCGACTCAAATGCAGCCAAAACTTTCTCAATTTGAGAGCCGCCTAAATGTTTAGAAATGTCGAGCTTGTAACTTGTTAGGATGCCATCTTGAATTGCGCGAACGTCTTCGAAACTCTCACCTTCGCAAAAAGTTGCCACTGCCTCGGGCATTCCACCAACCACGTAATATTGCTTTAACGCTTTAATGAGGCTTTCTGAAAAAACGTTAAGTTTGTCAACGTCACCTTCATAAACAATGTTTCTAAGATTGGAATTATGCGTTGCTTCCAAAAATTCCGAAAAACTCATTGGATAAAGGTTCAAAAACTCAACCTTTCCAACTGGAAAACCAGTGCCACTGTGATCAACAAGCCCAAGCAGCGACCCAGCCGCCACAATGTGCAAGCGTGGCATTTCTTCACAGAAATATTTAAGTGAGGTGAGCGCAGTGCCGCATTCTTGCACTTCGTCAAAAATGACAAGTGTTTGCCCAACGTCAATTTTCTCCTGAGCATAATTTTCAATTTCGGCTATCAAGCGTTTCGGCTGGTAGCCTAAACTAAAAAGCCCTGCAAGTTCAGGGTTGTTGTCAAAATTTAAATAGACGAAGTTGTCAAAACGCCTAGCTCCAAACTCCTTTAGCAGCCACGTTTTTCCAACCTGACGTGCTCCATTTAAAATGAGAGGTTTTCTTTTGCTTTTGTCCTTCCACCTTTGAAGGTCTGCCATCAACCTTCGTTCCATCGATGCCTCCTTGGTCATTTTACGTCATTATTATAACCAATTTTGGCTTTTTTTCGTCCTTAAAATCGCCAATTAATCAATTAATTTCTGACATCCCTCATGATTGCCATAACTGCTTAAGTGGCAAATTCCCCTGCGAAGGGAATTTCGAGGCAATTCGCGCGAGATTAAAAAACCATGAAGGTTGAAAAAGCGTAAGCGAAAACGCTTGTAGTGCTTTCAGATTCGCATGAAAAGAAACTTCTCTGGGCTCCCTGCCCGCGGAGTT
>CAVAWT010000061.1:0-5435 GCA_963592435.1 Oribacterium sp.
TCAGATTGTCTCGCAGCGCCTAATGTTCCCGCTTCTCGTCAGAGAAGCGGAACTTCTTAGTTTGGTGCAGTGGCATTTTGACTGATAATCAAACCCACAGATTACAATAAAAATAAATCAGTCAAATAATATATATGACATCATATTTAATACATATTAATTATTATTTATGACGTATTTTTTAAAAAACTACCAGCTCTTCGCGTAACTTTAATACGGGTTTGAGAGAAAAAGACTTCCAATTCTTTTAGATAATAAGATTGATATAAAAAATTGAATAAAAGAAAGGAAGTCTTAATGCCTAATTTTAAAGCAGAAGCGAGCGCAATGCTGTCAGAATTTTTTTCTGAAGAGCTTGCGGCACACAATTATTCTTTGCGCGATTTCGAGGAATTTGTTCGCAAAGAGGGGACGAAGATATTGTGTTCGGCGATGGAAAATGCGCTGGAAAATCTGGACAGCAAACTGTTTTCCCAGTGTAGCGCTGATGTTTGTGTGAAAGAAAAACGCTCAAGAGCCCTTGCTTCAACGCTAGGTGACTTGAAATTTCGTCGCAGAATTTACGTCGACAAATATGGCAACTCGAACGCCATTTTGGACGAAGCGCTTGACATTGGCTACCGAGCAAAAATTTCGCCACGCGCATTTGAGTTTTTAGTTGACATGGCATCAAAGGTTTCTTACCAAGAAGCCGCGAACATTTTGGCGGAAACGGGCGGAAGTGTGGTGTCGGCGAACACCGTCATGCGGGCAATTCATCAGGTTGGCGAAGATTGCAAGGCGGAGGATGCTAAATTGGCGCATTCTCTTTACGTCGAAGGTGTTTTGCCTGAGTCTAAAGTGGAAGCTGAAGAAATTTTCGTCGAAGCGGACGGAACATATGTGTCGCTTCAAAATGGAAAGAAAGCCGAAGTCAAGGCAATGGTCGCATATTCTGGGAAGACTGAAGGCGACAGACTAGAAAGAATTGACGCTTGCAGATTCGGTTGCGTTGGGTCGAAAGACGAATTTTGGACGGAAGCTTTTTCTGCTCTCGCCGAAAATTTTGACGTTACGAAAATCAAAAAAGTGCATTTAGGTTTTGACGGCGAGGCGAAGTATAAGCAGGCAGAGAAGTATTTTTTGGTAAATGCGGAATTTGATGGGAATTTAGATCCGTTTCATTTGAACCGCGCTGTAAAAGCATGTTTTTCAGACAAAACAGACGGTTATAGCCAAGTCATGAGCTGTTTGTGGTACAAAAATCCAACTGATGCTGCTGATATGCTAAAATCCTATTCTGAACTGGGTGAAGCCGATTCGAAAAAAGCAGAAATTGTGGCAAATTACATTCTAAACAACGCCGACTTCATTCGAAAAACCGACTTCACGCTGGGAACTATGGAGTGCGAGCAGGAGCACATGTATAAATCGCGTTTCGCTGGAGTTCCTCGTGCGTGGTCGGTCGCAGGCGTGGACGCCATTGCGCGAATTCGTTCACGCAAACATTCAGGCCGTGACCTCGTCTTTCGCACTCGCAAAGAAACCATTCCGAAGGAGGTCACTCGCAGGCGCGAAAAAAGAGTTTACGAAGTTCTCGAAAAACAGCCATATGTGTACCAAAAAACTGTCGGACACGGGTATAATTATCCTGTGCAAGCGCACTTAAACCCGAAAATCAAAAGTGGTTTAATTAGCGCTTGGACCTTTTGTCGAAAGAATTCGGAAGTTTCCGACCCGTATTAAAGTTACGCGAAGTACTTAATGAAGTGTTACCTGACAATTTACGATAATAACCATAATGCATCAACGTGCTGATTTCATAACTATAATGGTGTGTAAGTTTGCCTTTAACGTGAGTTTCAACAACACCTCACCCAATCCTGCACAGCTGTTTTGTTTTTGATGTGCTAATTGGATGATGGGGGCTGAGATTACGATTGTGACGACTGTGCAAGCGCCGAATTGACCACCTAGGAGAACACCTGCTACGACTACTGCAGCATCGAGAATCATCCTGACAAATCGTCCACTCAAGTTTTGTCATGATTAACTGCCTCGCGAAACAACCGAAGATTCGACCACTTCGCCACTTTTAAGTTCAAAGACGTAATCATTTGACAAAAATTCGTTGCCATAGAGGTCGGTTATTATTGCGTAGATTTGATATCGGCCGTCGGGGAGAGTTATCGTTGAGAGTTCAAGGTCATCACTTGCTGTTATTGACGCGGTTTCAACGAATTCCGTGTCGTTGCTTCCTTTGCTGATGAATTTTTCAGAAAGGATGGTGATTTTGTCGCCAATGTTTATGTCTTGCAGGCGACCTTGCGTACCGTCCTGTTCAATTGGCACGACACCTTGCAAAGAAAACTCTCTCGTGTTTGAGTTGTATGTGAAGCGAAGGTCTGCATCTTCGCCATTAACTGCTACTGGGGACGAAAACACGGTGGTGTCACCCACGGTGTCAATTGGTTCACAAGCCAAGACGTTTCCGTTAAGCGCAACCCATTTTCCACTAAACGAGATTGAAAATTCGCCTTGTCCGTTGCTGTCAACATCGTTGTCGAAACCAAGGCATGTTGCAGGGTCGTTTCCGTGGAGTTGGTATATGTCATAAACAACGCTTTGAATGTTGTGAGCAGACGTGGGCGTTACAGAAAATTTGAAAGTGCCGTCAGAGATGCTGCCGACATCAGAAAACTTGATTGTGTCAGTTGTTGAAGTGGTAATGAATTTGCTGCCAAGGAAAAGGCTGTATGCTTCGCTGGTTTCACTCGTCAGATATTCTTTTAAGTCGGCAGTGCCACTCAAAGGGAAGAAAATGCTCATTCCTCTTGCGCCTTGCCTGTCTTCACCATTGACAGTTTTCGTGCAACTCTCGATTGCTTGAGAAAGAGACTCATTTCCCAGAAATTCTGACATCTGCCCCAAATCAACAAGATTGCTTTTACCATTTTGCTCACCAAAACTCATCGATTGAATAGCTGCATTAGTGACAGTTTGTAAATTATTTGAAGAGAGGCTGTTATTAACAAATGAATCAAAAGCATTTTCAAGTTTTGCAAAATTTTCTAAGTCTATTGCACTTAAAGTCCACAAACGCTTGCCTTTGCTTTCGCATTGTTTTTTATATGACTCCAAAATTTTGTCGTCATAATCATCTTTACCAACGTCTTCAATTAAAGTTTTGTAATCCCAACCAGAGGCAGGCTCGAGTTCTTGGCTTGCAATCATTGTTTCTGCATGGTTCGCAACAACTCGCGCAGTTTCGTAATTTGCCATTAAGCAGGCATCGAAACAGACGTTTGTAAAATGCGAATTTGTTTCGTCAAGCGCTTTATTAATTTCTGTTGCACTTAAACCATCGAAGTTGTGATTTTCATCCAAACAAACGCCTTTCACGCTTCCTGCACCATGGTTCCAGAAAAGCATCGTTGTGTTTTCTGCAGGGTAGTTTTCATTGCAGAAGCCCAAAAAAGAGGAAAGCGTTTTAGCGTCCCCCATGCTGGCATCTTCTTCACGTTCAAGTTCAACAAGTTGCCCGTTTTTAACTTGGTAGCGCACAAGTGCGTCGTTTGGAATGTTGTGACCTCTCCATGTTCTTGTGCCGCCTGTTTCGATGATTACAGCGGTGTCTGCTGAAACATTAGCCTCCAAAATGTCATTTATGTGCTTAGTCGCAACAGAATTTTTCGTCTCCAAAGTTGAGCCACACATATAAATGTATATGGCATTTTTGTACTTTGAATTTGCAACATTTGACGAGCAACCACTTAAAATAATGCCAGACAAAAGCAACACAGCAAGCACGAATAAAGCGAATGCTGTGCATATGATTCCTTTATGTTTTCCAAATAATTCTTTTGTCATAATCATTCGAATTTAATATGGCTCAGAATAAACATTACATTTGGTTTGACTGCGTTCATAACGGAAGTTTCTTAAACAATAACTGCTTCTTTTAATATACATTAAATCGTAGCAAGGACCGTCCCCGTTGTTATTCTTGATGAGAACTTTTGGAAGTATCGCTTCGGAGAAGTGGCTTTTGTCCTGCTAGTCGGTTGACCTCGCTCTAATAATTTGACAAATTAATCTAAAACCTAACACCTAAACCTAAAACCTAAATCAAGGACCGTCCCCGGTGTCGCCACTCAAGGGTCTGAGATAACCTTAGGTGAGCAATGAGCAATTTTCGACGAATGGGTCTTCCGAGGTGTCTGAGGACGCGAAGCGTCCGAGTTACGAGGAAATGAGGAGAAAATTGTTAATGGGTTGCTCGGCTCGGTTATTGAAGACCTTTGCGTCTCGCAGGCAACGGGGACGGTCCTTAAAGATCTGACGAATGAGAAGAAAATGACAGAAAGCAACTTAAAAAATATAACGCAGGCGGGGATTATTGCGGCGGTTTATGCGGCGGCGACTTTGGTGTGCAATTTGGTGTTCCCAGCAATTTCGTGGGGTCCAGTGCAAATTCGGTTGAGTGAGGCGATTTGCGTCGTCGCAGTCCTCTACCCATCTGCCCGCCTCGGTCTCCCACTCGGCTGCGCCATCGCCAACTTGTTCAACATCGTCATCGCAGGCACAGGCGCGCTCGGCATGTTGGACGTCGTTTTCGGAAGCTTGGCGACGTTGGTGGGGACGGTCCTTTGTTGGCGCCTCCATGAAAAACCGATGCTTGCAATTTTCATGTTTGTCATCTCAAATTGCCTCATTGTCCCAGCGTATCTCCCAATTCTTTGCCAGTGGACAGGCTTTTGCACAATTCCTTTCACCAACATCTTGCTCGACGCCTATTGGATTTGGATGTATCTTTTCGGCGTCGTCTCAATCTTCATCAGCGAAACCTTAACAATCTATATCCTCGGCCTCCCAATCCTAAAAGCCCTCAAACACAGGGATTAGTTTACTAATAATTTATGGCTGTCATGATTTCTGAAAACATTCTGCGAAGGAAATTTCGAGACAATTCGCGCGAGAAGCGACCGAGCGAAGGTGAGCGCACTAGTGTTGCGTGACCCTGAGCGAAGGCGCTTCGTAGCGTGGATTGACCGAGATTAACGAGCAGAGGGGACGATCCTTGGGCGAGGCACGAGGGTCTGAGATAACCTTAGGCGAGCAGTGAGCAATTTGCGACGAATGGGTCTTCCGAGGTGTTTGAGGACGCGAAGCGTCCGAGTTCCGAGGAAATGAGGAGAAAATTGCGAACGGGTTGCTCTGCTCGGTTATCGAAGACCTTCGTGTCTCGCAGACAACGGGGACGGTCCTTAATTTCACAACTTTTTGTTAAAAAGTTAGAGCGAGGTCAACTGAATGGCAGGTCAAAAGCCACTTTCTCCGAAGCGATACCTCAAAAAAATTACATTAAGAAAATCAATGGGGACGGTCCTTAACTTATGGTTGATTCTCCTATATTGTCAAGGGGAAATCACAAAAGTTTCGCGTCTTTTTTGAGG
>CAVAWT010000062.1:0-5427 GCA_963592435.1 Oribacterium sp.
CCTACTCAGGCTTTTTGCAGTGCTTCCCAACATCAAACTCGCCACTTTCAATTGCGCTTCGGCGGTTGCTGTAGGCAACAAAACCTGCGGCTGCGGCACCCATTGTGGCCAAGGCAACGCTTGTTCTTGTTGAATCGCCTGTGTTGGGGATGGTTGCTTTCTTAGCATCATCTACTTTGCGGATTCTAACTTCTCCATTGGCAAGGTTTGAAGTGTCTGCGTCTACGCTGTTTGAAATGTTGATGGTGGCGTGTGGGTTGTCGTCTTCGGGAATGTGGTAGTTTGAAACGCTAAAATCCTCGTCAGCCACGCTGTCTTTGTTAAGGGATGACGGAGTGAGATATTGAATGTTTGTTATTTCAACGCGAACGCGCTTTTCGCTTCCCCATGTTTCTGGGATGTTGAAGGTTATTTTTACAGGGCGAGTGGTTCCTGGCAAAAGCACATTGTTACCGTTGTTTTGAAGAAGTATGTTGTTTTCAAGTCCACTTCCGCTCAAACTTGCGACGTCAAACCCGCAAGATGCCTCGGTTTCTTCTTCCAGTGTTTCAACTTCCGAGAACTTGAGTGTTTTAGATTCAACAAGCTCGCCAGTTTCTGCGTTTATGAAATTGAAAGTGGCACCCGTGGCAACCAAGTTACCATCGTTTCTGACCTCAAGCGAGAAGTCAGCTGGTTCTCCTGAAAAGCAGAAAGGATCAATCAAGGTCAAAGAAACTGGGGTGAGGCACTTAACAAATGGAACGCGGACGTCATAGAGGTTTGAAATGCTTTTCGACATGTCGGTGATGTCGTCCACCATAAATGCGATGTATTCACCGTCCGCACATGCTGCAACCAAGCTGTCGGCAGCATGTTCAAGCTCGGCAAACACAAAGGGTTTTGTGAAAAGCCCGTCGATGTTGGCCATTGCTTTGATGTAATATTTATGACTTATGATGTCTTTGACCTCTCCAGTGGGTTCTCCGTTGTCGTCCAGGACATAGTCTTGACCAGTTTTTCCATCGATGTTTTCTGCGAAGAAAAGGTAGTGGCCATCCGCGTCAGAAACGAAGTCGGACATGGCGCCTTCAACACTTCCAATTTGCGTGAATCTAATGCTGCCTTCATTTTTGGGGTCAAATTCAATCTTATAGATGGCTGAAGTGTTTTCTCCGCCAGCGTCGGTTGCTTTGCATGAGCCCAGCAAGAACCCTTGAGAAGTGCCAAATTTCCAAATTTTGTCAACACGAGGGTCTGCAGAGGTGGTTCTGGCAAGCCTTGTATTGTTTACACCAATGAAATATTTATTCCAAGGAACGTTGTCGGAATAAAGGCCTTCATATTTATAGATTTAAACGTAACCACCCCTCACGTTGGCAGCTGTTACGCGTCTGTTCATGGCACACGAAAGGTATTGTCGCTCATAGTGCTCATCGTCAATGACGGCTGGAAAAAGCAGTGAGACGCCAGTGTACACATTGTCTGGGCCTGAACGATCGACGCGAAAAACTTCGTTGCCTGTGTCTGTGTCTTTTTCCCAGCGTGCAAAATAGACACGGCGAGAGGCACCTGTGTCGCTTAATGAAGCCCCTTTTGCACTCTTGCCAAGCATGCTGGCCATAACGCAAAAGTCTTTCGTTCTCACAACAGATGTTGTGTCGGAAAACACGCTAATTGCGGGGCTTATGAATGTGCTATCTTTGGCGCTAACCAATCCGCAGGTCATTTGAGGGAAATTGCGAAGGGGGTTGTCATCGAAGTTGCTGTCATACAAACACACTAGCGTGCAATATCTAGCCTTCACACCGTCATTGAAAGTGGTGGCATCGCCATCTGGGCGCGTGCCACTTGTAACGTTTAAGAAGATGTAATTGGCGCCATCATATGCATCACCTTGAGCAACATCGAAGTCGAAATCATACATATCATCGCGCGCAACGTCACCAAATCCTGAATTAAATTCAACAACGTTTGGTGCAGACCATTTGCCGCCACGGAATATGTGGTATACAAGGCGAGTTCTTGCTTCCCCGTTCCCGAGCTCCACAGTGGCAATTCTAAACATTACAGTTTTGCCATATACCGTGGTTAAAATCTTTAGTTTCGGGTTCGAAGTGATGTTTTCAAACAAAAGCTCGTCATATGTTGGTTTAACGCCACCCATGTTACTGCTTGAAATTCCCTCGATGTCAATGCTCGTGCTGGCAAGTGCGGTGTCGGCTGTCATGCTTCCAACATATTCATAGGTTGGAAGAGCAATGTTGTCGAAATCGACGCTCTCAGGCGTTCCATCGAAGTTGGGGTCGGTGGGGGTTACTGTGATGTAGTAGTTAGCGCTTTCATCATCAAAGTCGAAATCCCCTTCGCTGCCTTCAGCTGTTGAGAGGCTAACAAACTCAATGCTAACTGAAGGGTCGTCATCATCGGACACAGCGGTTGCAAGTTTGAACTCTCGCGAGCAAAGCATTTCTTTGTTAGTCACAATAACTGCGTTTTTAGCAAGCTCTGCATAAGAAGGCATGTCTCCTGAGCCAACAATTAAACTGGAGCTGTTGGAATTAAGCCCCAGTTTGGTTCGCATCTCATCAGTGAGGTCGTCTATTGTTACATTTGCATTGTCGGACGCAGTGTTTGGGTACTTTGCCGAATCAAAAAATTGAGGCTTGTCTTCGCTTGTTAAAGTAAATGTATATTTAAAGAGCATAAACTGCAATGTAACATAGACTTTGCCCCCAAAACCAGCGATAATTCTGGGCGATGCAACATCAGGGTTTGGTAAATAGTTATAAAAGCAAGAAATGTAGCCCGACCCTGTGACTGACACCGAAACGAAACCAGCAATGCCAATTCCAAGCCCAACGCTAATGCCAAAGTTTAAGCCGAAGCCCAGAGTGCGTTCCGGCGTGGATTCAAGCTCTAAAAGGTTTTGAATGCTGTCTGCCTTAACGCCCAGATAAATCGACACATTTAACGCAGCAGTAAATCCAACTTGCAGGAACAATGGAACAAACATGCACGTGCATTGAACAGTCCATAAGGTATTGAACGCTATGCTGAAGACGCCTGAAAGAGAGCCTCTCCAGAATTCATACTTGCGGATGTAGGTCAATGAAGCAAACGCTTGAAGTGTTACGTTGCAACTAAACTTCGACATTAACTTATGCGTCATCTTTTGCGTTTTTTTGGGGTTATTTGGAACGGCGATTTGCTTTTTGTAATTTTCTAGCGCCTTAAATTCGGCAGCGATTTCTTTGCTTAACTGTTCAGAAAAACTTTGAGTTGGTGAAACTTTCCAATCACCCTCAGGCTTAAATTTCCCTGTGTCGCTCTTTGCGTTGATTGTGCTTGTTCCAAACCCCATAATTAAAAAGCCTGCAGGAGAAATTTGACAAATGAAGGGGCAAGTTGGCTGCCAGAGGGTGAATTCAGAGCCTGCGAAAGGTTTTATGAATGTGTTGGGAAACGTGAAAGCTTTATAGTTGTGGTTGATTGTTGCAGGAACAACCACCTCGCTTTTTTTCTGCACTTCTTCCACAACAGCGGGCTTAGCATCCAGATTCAAGTAAGTTTCATAAATTATGTGTTCGCTGCCGAAAGCTACTCTTGGATCAGTGCCTTCGCCTAGGCATGTGTCTTTCCCTGAGTTCAAAAATTCGCCCGAAAGTTCAAACGTATAATTTTCGCTGCCGCTTTGCTGGTTGATGTTGAAAGTGCCCACCGTGCGCTCGGTGCCTCCGTCTAACTTAACCAAGCTGGCTTCCGTTAAGGGCGGCTCCGTGCGTGGAAACCACAACTCTCCTTCGATTTTATGGTTTTCTGTGTTGTTTTTCGACGTCATGAATTCTGGAGCTGTGTATTGAACATCCCAGCCGTTGAAGGTTAGGCTGCGGAAATAGGGCAAGTTATCAAGTGGGCGCGTGGGTGCCACGAATGCGCTGTGACCAATAATGCGCGCAAGCGGGATGTTCACTTCTCGATAACCATCTTTTCTAACTTTAATGCTGCCGTTAAAAGCGTAATAATCGGAATCGGGGTCATCTTCTGCGAGAGCTTCAATGTCGAAAACGATTTTTCCGTCAGCGTTTGTTGTGCCTTCAACCGTTTTTCCGTTGTAGCGAGATGTGATGCTCACATGGCACCCTGGAACAGCGGTTGGATTTTCAGCATATGTTAGGTCATATGCAACAATGCCAATTTCTGTGGGGCGAACAACGATGATGTTGGTCTCGGCACCATCTGCGGCATGTGCAGGCGTGGCGCTGAAAATGTCGCCCTCAATGTTTGCAAGCGCAAGCCCTGCCGCAAAACTCATTGAGCCTTTAAGAAAAGTTCGCCTTGAGATGTCAGTTTGTTTTTCCATGTAATCTCATTATAGCAAAAGGACTTGTTGCCTGATTTATGGATGCGGGGAATTGAAATCGACGCTGGGGACAGAGTTGCCAATTGCATTCTAACGGCAGTGCTTGTTCGTTAATTATTTAACGACCTGCGGTGTTGTAACGCGAGCAACCAGCAGGTTGTTGAGAGAGACGTGTTGCTCGGCTGCTTCCATCGAGAGGTTTCTATGTTGTTGCGGAGTCATGCGGAGTAAAATTTTTCCGCTGTATTGTTTTCTGCCGAACGGAACTTTCACTTCTTCAGGTGATAAATCTTGAAGAACATCGTCGAGTAAATCAACCGCTCCGTTCATGGCTTCAGCAGCTGTTTCGCCAAAGTTAGAGAGTGATGGATATTCAAGAATTGTCGCAATGTATCCCTCATCCTCGGGAGAATACCAAACGCGATATGTGTAATCAGTTGCATTAAACATTATCTTCCACCTTCTCAATCGCACTTTTAAGTTGTTTCACTTGGTAGGGCTTCACAAAAACTCCGACATTTTGAATGTTAATTCTTGGGTCGCCAGCCCAAGGTGTTTTGTAAACATGATGTGACCCTGTTATTCTTGGCTTGCCAAACAACTTATCGCAAACCGTGCAAGCCTCACTGAAGCGTACCTGCTTGCCTTCGTTAATTTTCTCAACTATTTTGTCGTAATTCGACATAAGGATATAGTATCACATTTGATACTATATTGCGATACATACCTTAACGTGGATCGCGTCACTTTAATACGGGTCAGAAACTCCCGAGTTCTTTTGACATAAGGTCCAAGAGCTAATTAAACCACTTTTAATTTTTTGGTTTAAATGCGCTTGCACAGGATAATTATACCCGTGTCCGACAGTTTTTTGGATCACATATGGCTGTTTTTCGAGAACTTCGTAAACTCTTTTTTCGCGCCTGTGAGTAATTTCCTTCGGAATGGTTTCTTTGCGACCGCGAAATACGAG
This sequence comes from Oribacterium sp., assembly GCA_963592435.1. Lineage (GTDB taxonomy): Bacteria > Actinomycetota > Coriobacteriia > Coriobacteriales > Eggerthellaceae > Phoenicibacter. The sequence goes on from CAVAWT010000062.1 coordinate 5,316, forward strand.
GTCACGGCCCGAATGTTTGCGTGAACGAATTCGCGCAATTGCATCCACTCCAGCAATCGACCACGCACGAGGAACTCCAGCGAAACGCGATTTATACATGTGCTCCTGCTCG
>CAVAWT010000063.1:0-5220 GCA_963592435.1 Oribacterium sp.
TGAACACTTGAAAATCACATTAATTATACAGCAAAGAGAAGTGTTTTTTTTTTTTTGCAGATTTAAAAAATTTCTACATTTGAAAATAAGTTACAACCTGTAACTAATACTGCCACTAAGGGGTCTTAAGGGGTCTGACCCCTTGCGTTTCCTCAGCGTACAAAGGGTCTGACCCCTGAGTTTACCCCGCGTACAGAGGGTCTGACCCCTGAGTTTTCCCTGCGTACACAGGGTCTGACCCCATGAATTTCGCTCTAGCATTTTTTCATTTTAGAAATGAAAAGGCAAACAATGTCTGACACCGTTGGTCTGAAGCACAAAACGCCTAAGCGAACTCTTGGAAATCAATGAATAATTTTTATTGAATGGGTTTGAGGAGGCGTTTAAGCGAGCAAATCGAGCGCGTTCCGACGAAATGAAATAAAAATTATGAATGGGTTGATTTCCTCGTGTTTGCGTGGCGTTTTGTGTTTCTGTAACTCCAAAGGTTCTGACCTCGTGTATTCCTAATGATTACGCTTGAGTTTTACTAATCCCTATTACCTATTCCCTAAAACCTGTTGCGCGATAGCGCAGCTAGGGGTCTGACCCCTTGAAAAATGGTGGTAACAAAGGGTCTGACCCCTTGCGTTTCCCAGCGCACACAGGGTCTGACCCCCTGTTAGGTTTTAGGTTTTAGATTCCTAGTAATTACGCTCGGGTTTTACTTAAAGTGACTAAGGTCGAACAGATTCGAGTGAGAATGCGACGTAGCGTTTTTTAATTCGTAAAGCGATTGAGAGTGGCTAGATTTGCCCGAAAATGAGCCGTAGCGTTTTTAAAAATGGTAAAGTGACTGAGGTCGCGCAGATTCGAGTGAGAATGCGACGTAGCGTTTTTTAATTCGTAAAGCGATTGAGAGTGGCTAGATTTGCACGAAAATGAGCCGTAGCGTACTCACGCTACGTAAGGAGCATTCACAACCCGAAGATGCCGACCTCAGTTCACTTTACGCCGTACCAAGAGATGCCTTCGGCCCTCCACCCAGCTTTAACAAGCTTGTCGTTTTCCGACTTGCTCGCCGTGTAATTATGCGTGCCAACAGTTGCATTGGGGTTATATTGGCGATAGAGTGGCACTCCTTCGTCCTCGTCAGAATACCAGCCAACTCCTTCGTCAGACCAACCAGCTTTGATGAGGCTGTCGCGCTCTGACTTATCCATAGTGTAGTGATGATCGCCACCTTCGACATATTTGTTATAGAGCCGATAGACTGGTTTATTGGAAGTTTCAGGCGCAATCCAGCCAGTTCCCTCGTTGTTCCAGCCAAGTTTGACAAGTTTGTCGCGCTCTGACGTGTCGGAAGTGTAGAAATGTTCGCCTGTCCATCTGTTATAGAGCCTGTGCATCGTGTTTGTCTTAACACTCTCAGCAGTCCACTTCGCATAAAGCTTTATGTCGCCAACACTTCCCTTTTCAATTTTTGTTATCTTTTTGCCCCAATCACCCGAAGTTTCGCCTAGTTTTGTATACCAACCATCGAAGACATATCCGTCCCTCGAAGGGTTCTTCAAAGTGATCGTCGCAGTGTCTGGAGTATATTCAGAAACTGTGTTAGGATTCGCCACTCCGTTCAAATTCTCATAAGAAATCGAATAGGTCAATGCAACCCAATTGGCAGTGAAGGTCAAGTCGCCAGTTGTGCCAGAATAGACATAGACAGCCTCATTGCCGCTTGCGTCAGTCCAGCGATCGAACACATAGCCAAGCCTCGTCGGTTCGAGCAACTGAAACGAATCTGTCGCACAAGTGTAAGTCGAAGGATTCGGATTGCTTGCGCCCGAGCAATTGTTATATTTAATTGCGTAATTATGAAGTTTCCAATTCGCAGTTAAAGTAACGGGCGCGACAGTCCCTTTCGCAATCTCAGTCACGCGGTTGCCTTCTTCGTCCGTCCAGCCTGTGAAATCATAACCAATTTTGGTGGGATCTTTTAGCTTCAAAGTTTCGTCAGGAGAAAAATAGTTCGGATTTGGATTTGTTGCTCCACTCACATTTTCATAATTTATGTTTAACTGTCCCGCGATCCATTTCGCATAAAGCGTCCTGTCGCCAGTCGATCCGCTCTCAATTACTTCAACTCTCTTTCCCCAACTACTTCCTGCGCTTCCGTCTTGCGTCCACCATCCATCAAAAGCAAAACCTTCCCTTGTGGCATCACTCAACTTAATGTCGTTTTTTAACTCGATCGTGTAGCTTGTCACATTAGGGTTTGTTGCTGCCTCAGTGTTTTTATAATTTATCGAATAATAATGAAGAGTCCACCTGGCTGTCAATTTGATGTCTCCAATTGTTCCAGCCTCAATCGATTTCACAGGCAACCCGGTCGAATCAGAATACCAATCAACGAAGTCATAACCCTCTTTAACGGCAGGCACCAAGTCGATTGTTCCAGTTTCAGTGGTGTAGCTTGTTGGATTGGTGTTTGTGCCACCTTTGTCATCGGTGTAGGTTATCGAATAGGCATGCAAAGCCCAGCGTGCAAAGAGCTTCTTGTCCCCAGAATCGTCACCTGAAATTGTTGTTACTCGACTTCCCCAATTTCCATCTGTTCCATCGGCTGTCCACCAGCCCGCGAAGTCATAATCTGTCTTTGTTGCGTCGGCAAATGAGACAACTCCGACACCAGAGATGTATTCATTCGGATTTGCTGAAGCATTTGTTCCGCCATTTAAAACATATTCAATCTTCGCAGTCCATTTTGCATAAAGAGTCACGTCATGCGTGATTGCGTCGCTAGCGTTGAAAGCTGTCGAAAAACTCTTGTCATAATACCAACCGCCAAAAGTAAATCCCGATTTTGTTGGGGTGGAAATTGCGCTGATCTTTCCACCGTCGGTCACTGTTTGTGACGGGATGGTCGTGCCTCCATTGGAATTGAAAGTGACACTTGAAGTGTTGCCTTGAACAGTCGCATAGCCTTTAACACAAAAGTTGTCTTGTGAGCCTGTCCCAGATGTGGCAGCTAATGCCGACCACGAATCGCTGTAGCTATATTTATAAAAACTCTCATTGCTGTTAATCACAACCTTTTCAGTGACAGTTGAACCGCCGTAAACTTTCGCTCTTGGGGCAGATCCCGAAAACCAGATTGCATATTTCTCACCCTTCTCAAGACTAATTGGAGTGTCGAGTTTTATGCTGACGAACCCTTCATAATCACTATAATAAGTCCCTTCTGCCTCAGGCGAATCGAGACTGTATGCAACATCGCTTGGAGAAACAGCGTCTTTTTTAAGACGATATACTTTATATTGCATCGTCGTGCCAGGATTGCAATAATAGGTGCCTATGTGATGAAGTTTTTGTTTTTGATAGGTTGTGTAGACGTTAGAATACCACTCAGTGCCACTCATGTTTGCCATTTCGTGTGCTCGAAGAAAGTCATACTGATCGATGACTTCAGTGCTGTTGTTGATGTAGGAGCCGTTATAACCGTCCATGTCGAACTCATAAACAGAGGCTTCATCAAGCGATTTGTCATAATAGGAAAGATAGAAATAGCCACTTTTACCATAGGTCGTTCCATGCGAGTTTTTAACTATGAAAGCACCATTTGCAGGTGGTTTGTGGTCGGAGTTAAAATTGTCGACAGACCAATTGTCATCATAACCAACGACACACACTGCATGATTGTGCGACATTGTCGTGTCGATGTATTGCGACATCGTGCTTTCGTTCATATAATCAGGAAGACTCGTTGTGCTGCGATAGGAGATGTCGACGCCGTCTCCATTGTTAATCGCAGCTTTCATCCTGTTTATGACGGTCATGTTCATCCCGTAACTAACATCAGACCCGCCTGACCTAGCACTTCCAAGATAGGACCATTTTTTTAATCTCGCAAGAGAATAAAAGCGCTTTGTGTAGTCATAGCCGCCTTTCTCTTCAAAATTTTCTCTCGTTTTGTCAACCCAAGCGACGTATTTTGAATAACAATCATATTGAAAATCAGAATCAAGGGCGATTCCACTTCCTTGCATAAACGTGCTCGCCGCAGTTGTCAAGCCCCCTCCTAAATCGAGCTTCGCATTTTTTGGCATGTCTGTTGTGTTTTCCCAAGCGCCTTCTCCAGCCTGAGTTTTTTGTGATCCACTCAGCTCAGAATCTGAGGTTGGAAGTGCGGTGTAGGCGAACCAAGAAGTGTGCATCGGTGCCAACTTCAAAGGAGAATTTCCAGTTTGTTTGGCAATGTTGATCTCAGCTGCCGCATTTGCTGACTGTGCCCAGCAAGTGCCCCACGGGTCTTGCCTTCTGACAGCACCAACTGTCTCGCGATCGCGCAAGTCCACTTTTTCAGGTAACGTTGCGTCGGAATCAACATCAAAGTCAGAACTTTCAGTGCTGGTCGAAGGTGAAATGTCTTCTGTTGAGTGATCGACGAAGCTGATTGCACCTCCTTCTTGCATTGCCTCTTCAATCTCTTCTTGGGAGCGCAGTCGTCCGCTGACTGTCGTGTTTCGATCTTGTTCCTCCGCACTTGGATAAGTGACTTTAACGCCTGAAGAGGTGACGATCTCCTTAATGTCTTCACTTGCAGAAACTTGAATTGTTTTCAGCAAATCAGCTGGCAAACATCCAACGACAAGTGTGAAAGAAAGAAAAATGCAAACGATGCACTTTAAATTAATTCTATGATTTATTTGGGTTTTCATAATATGATCCCCTCTGTAAAAAACTCACCTTAAAACGCTAGTATTATACCACTTTTAGTGCACGTCGAAGCTCGGAACAGGATCGAGGAGATGAAGGGTCCAGAGGGGTCAGACCCTTTTGTTTCCCAGCGTAGGGAGGGTCTGACCCCGTGTGTTTAAAGAAGAAAAACAACGAATAAGCGGTGACTCTCTCTACAAGGTCAATAAACAAGTTACCTTCCCACTGGGAACTTACATAATTTATGAGAGTGAGCCACCAACTGGTTACAACAAGTCAGATCAGATTTTTAATGTCAGACTTTGAGAGTGTGGCGTCCTAAACCGCTAGACGACGGAGTCATTAAAAAACCGTCTCTAAACAAAGACGGTTTTCTTTTATATGACATAAACGGCTCGGTTATTCAATAATTTTAGAATTAATTTTTTTCCACTCAGAAATTCTCGATTTCGCCCCGTAGCTTCGAGACCATCTGCTCTTTCGATCCTGTTTTTGTTTTGGAACACATCTTCTTTATGCAATACCGAA
>CAVAWT010000064.1:0-4605 GCA_963592435.1 Oribacterium sp.
GTCAGACTTATCAAAAAGGCTACCCTGAACATGCAGAACACTAAAACCTAAAACCCTAACACCTAAAACCTTATCTTACGAATGTGTTGATTTCCTCGTGTTTGCGAGGCATTTTGCGCTTCCAGTCAACGGTGTCAGACGTTGAAGTCGTCAGATAATGCCACGGATGCCATCGTTGTTTAATGACTATAATCCGCATTTTTAGATAATAAATTACATGGTGTAAATTATTGAGATTCTTCAGCAACTTTGCAATATGTTATAATAGTTCCGACATTGATAATGGTGAGAGGAGGTGTGACAAATGGCAACTTCGAGCATTACTCACAACTTTGTTATTTCTGGAGACGAGGCAGTTCAGCGCTTCGTCGATGCACTTGACGCTTCGGAAAAAGATCCTGAACCACCAAGATCCCGAGTTGCAAGGGAATTGAAGGACCCTCAAGAAATCGCAGAACTAATGGCACGATGGAGGGCAAAGCATGCAGAAAAAATACGAAATCGTTAACATCCGAGAGTCATTGCGAGAAATCAAGGCAATTTATGGAGATGAGCAGGTCTTGCACAACATGCTCTCGACGTTTTCTTGTCCCAAAAACCCTGATGTAGAGTCATTTTTGCACAATAATGCGGTAGAATTTACAAAAAAACATCAGTCTGTGACGTATTTGGTTTTCGACGAGGCTTTCGGGGAGCTTGTTGGCTATTTCGCTTTGACTATGAAGCCAGTTTCAATTAACTTGAACAGAGTTAGCAAAACAATGGCGAAGAAACTGTCGCGCGTAAGCATTTTAGACATTCATACCAACACTTTCAATACAGCAGCTTTCTTAATTGCACAGTTGGGTAAAAATTATGCGCTTTCAAAAGAAAATCAAATTACTGGAGTCGATCTTCTGCGTTCCGCAATTGACACAATTGCAGACATACAATATTCAATTGGTGGGGTTGTTGAATTTCTCGAATGTGAAGACAACGAATTTCTCCTAGATTTCTACGCTAAAAATCATTTCAAGCACTTCGACGAAAGGTTCGTTGTTCCTGAAGCTGGTGACACATACGTACTCCATCAGTTACTCAGATTTGTTTAGTGTCTGTGAAAGTCATGTTGCCATGATTGTTTGCAAGGAAATCGTTTATGAATAAAGCTTTAAGTCACAACCAATAAATTATGTTGAGCAGAAAATAATCAAATAAGCATAGCCCACCTTTGCAGTTAGGTTTTATGTTATAATTTGAACACGTTTTTTGAACGAATTAAAATTTTTTAAAAATTTTATTACCGAAGGGAGTTAAAATGCTTAATTCTGCTCAAAAACTGTGGGGGGGGGGCACATCATGTCTAAAAGAGCCCCTATCATCACATTAGTTTTATCCGTTTTTCTTCTATCTTTTTTCTTATTATTCACCAACGTTAATTTAGCGTCAGCTCAGGAGGACTCAGACGCTAAAACCAGCGAGTCGGTGCCAGCAATCGAGCAGATCCTCCGCGTTGAGCTAACGCCTTCACTAAACGCTGATTCTGACCAAGAAACATCAGTGGACGGTTCTCGAGTTGCTATGTTTAGGCTTTATAACAGGTGGACTGGCGAGCATTTTTACACTTCAAGTAAATCTGAGCGTGACGACATCGTAAAAGCTGGCTGGGTTTATGAGCAGATTGAGTGGTACGCTCCAACTTCTGAGGATTTTAAGCCAGTTTATCGCCTTTATAATAAATATGTAGAAGGTGGCGATCACCACTACACAACAAGCGCTGACGAAAAAGACGAGTGCGTCAAAGCCGGCTGGACTTATGAAGGAGAAGGCTGGAGAACAGTTGAGGCGGGCGCAACAGATTATGTCAAAGTGCTAAGACAATATAACCCTTATGCCACAACTGGAACTCACAACTACACGACAGATGAGGACGAGCAGAAATATCTCGTGAGCCTTGGCTGGAGAGCAGAAGCCGACGGAGGCTGGGGTGGCTATTCAAAGCTGGAGCCGTCAACACAAGCGATCGACTTCGCAAACAAAGCAGTCGTTGATCAAACTGACAAAACCTACACCTCAAAAGCGATCACTCCAAAAGCAACAGTGACAGGATTGACTGCAGGAACTGATTATGTTGTCACGTATTCTGACAACGTGAACGCAGGAACTGCAACAATTAAAATTGAAGGCAAGGGAGCCTACACTGGGTCGAAGGAATGGTTATTCACGATCAAACCACTTGACATTTCAAGTGCAACAATCACCCTTGGCGATTCGTTAGTCTATAACGGCTATGAGCAAACGCAGAGCGTGGCAAGCGTGAAAGTTAGAGGGCTCACAGTACCAGTTACAGATTATTCAGTATCAAATAACAAGCAAGTTTACGCTGGAACCTACAAAGATTCTGAAGCCCTAAAGGTCGAACCGAGTGCCACAAATAATTTAACAGGTCAAGCCACTAAAGAATATAGTATCGAGCAGCTCGACATTTCAGGTGCAACTGTCACATTAGGTGACTCGTTGATCTACACTGGATATGAGCAAACACAGAGCGTGGTGAGCGTGAAAGTTGGAGAGGAGACAGTTTCTCCTGCCGATTACGACGTGTCAGACGACACTAGAATAGATGCTGGAACCTACACACTTGTTGTGAGCGGAACCAATAACTGCACTGGTCAGGTAACAAAGGAATTTGTCATTGACGTAGCAGACATCACCGATGCAGAAATTGTCATCGATCCAAACGTTAACGTCTTTTCTGGAAGCGAAATCACACCGAGTGTCACAGTTACTCTCAATTTCGAAACGCTTGTTGTTGACACTGATTACACGTTGGGTGGTGACTTGACAAAGACTGACGTGGGAACCTACACAATTACAGCAACTGGCATCGGGAACTACAAAAACACTGTGACTGGAGAATGGAGAATCGATAGCATCGGTGATTATTGGTTAAATGTTGCAAGTTCTGACACTCCAGAAAGCGATATCTTGAAAACGCAGGCTCAAATAGACGAAGACATGAAAGTGCTTCATGGGGAAAAAGACAAGACGTTCAGCGGGAAAGACAAAGCAGCGGTAGAAGAAGAGTACGCATATTACATGAATGAGAAGTCTGCTGAAGGAACGGAAGACCAAGAAGTGCGCCTTTACACAAAGTGGAATACTGCAACTGGTGAGAGTGGAGGTGCAGATACTACCGGTAAAAATGCCTATGTTGAGTTCCGCATCATCCAGGTAGGCGAGCATGATTCTGATGGTTCTGCCGTGACCTTTATGGCAACACATTCGTTGCCCACCGCTAAGCAGATGAACTCAACTGATACCAACGCAGGTGGCTGGGCAGACTCTCTTATGCGAAACACTACCATGAGTACTTACGTAAAAGAAGGTTTGAGTGACCTTTGCACAATTGATGAGTCAACTGGTGCTAAGACCATCAACAAAGTAACAACCTCTGGTAGCTACGGTAGCTGGGTAGAAAACAGCACCACCGCTGATCAATTCTGGTTGTTATCTCAGACTGAAGTTTTTGGTACTGCTGGCAATACTCTTGTGCCTACCTATTTCAAATCAACAGAAGGAACCCAATACGATTGGTTTACCGCAAAAGGCGTCAATGCAAAGTCTGCCTGGGACACCACAAACACCGCCATCGCAAATATGAATCTAACCCGTGCAGGCATCAATCCAGCTGGTAGTGGCGGTAGCGGTAGTGGCGCGCGTTATTGGCTCCGTTCGCCTGATGTGTCTTCCTCCATAGACTTCGGCCGTGTGGGTGGTAGCTACGGCAATCCGACTAGTGGCGGCGCCCAATATACGTATAGCGTTGTTCCCGCTTTCTCCTTCTAATCAAAAGTTAGCATAAGCTAACTCAAACATCGAGCCGTTCTTGCATTTTTAAGCAGGAACGGTTTTTTGTTGCTTTTCATGGGTTCTGACCCTTAGTACGCTGGGGAAATGCAAGGGGTCAAACCCTGTGTAAGGAAACACAAAATGCCTAAGCGAACTCTTGGAAATCAATGAGTAATTTTTATTGAATGGGTTTGAGGAGGCGTTTAAGCGAGCGAAGCGAGTGCGTTCCGACGAAATGAAATAAAAATTGCGAATGTGTTGATTTCCTCGTGTTTGCGAGGCATTTTGTGTTTCCAGTCAACGGTGTCAGACATCATTTGCTTTTTCGTTTCTAAAATGAATATAAGCGAGGGCAATCGCCGATGTTGTCAGGTTTGGCTTCTAGCCGAAGCGCTACGGCGAAGAAATCGCATGAGGAATTGCAGTCGAAATTAAGTCTTCATGATTGTCAGACTTATCAAAAAGGCTACCCTGAACATGTAGAACACTAAAACCTAAAACCTAACACCTAAAACCTTAAATTATGAATGGGTTGATTTCCTCGTGTTCGCGTGGCATTTTGCGTTTCCAGTTACGGTGTCAGACTCCTTGGAAAGAGTAATAAAAGTGGTATAATACGTTTGTTGTAGACGAGCCCACGCGGCTTTTGCTAATTTGTTACTTTAAGTTTTTGAGGAAGTGATTATTATGAAGGCATCTTCAACCGCCCAAAACATGAGGGGGGGGGGGCACTCATGCATAAGAAAGTCCCCTGTATAGAATTAACTTTTTCAG
>CAVAWT010000065.1:0-4517 GCA_963592435.1 Oribacterium sp.
TTGGCTATTATGGACTCGATCAGTCACTAATGAGTGCGATCGATTTTGATAAAGATATTAAGGTAACAACAGATTCTAAGGTCTATAACGGCAAAGCGCAGACTCAAATAATTACCAGTTCAAACTTGAAATTGAACGAAGACTACATTGTTGAGTATTCAAATAACAAAGATGTTGGAACAGCCACAATAACGATCACTGGAACTAACGGCTTTTATGGCGAAAAAGTCTACACTTTCCAAATTACTCAAAAAACAATTTCCCAAGTCAAATGGGGAGATCTTGAGTTCGGCTATGACGGAAAATCGCACGTTCCGACAGCCACAGCAGTTGGACTTTGCTCTGGCGATTCCGCAACGATAACTGTCACGGCAACTGGCAATCACACGGACACTGGCACCTACACTGCAACTGCAACAGCAATTTCTAACAAAAATTATAAACTCACTTCCAACATAAAAACTGATTTTAGAATCGGCACAAAAATTGACTTTGATGATGAAAATAAGCCGACTGTAAACACTAATGATGAAGTCTACACAGGCTCCGCGATAACGAAAGATGTGTCAGTAGCAGGTCTAACTAAAGACAAGGACTACACTGTAACCTACACAAACAACGTGAACGCAGGAACGGCAACTTTAACAATTAAAGGCATCGGCGAGTATTTTGGCGAAAAATCCTACACGTTCAAAATAACACAGAAAAGCTTGTCTGGTACAGCGATTACTCCCGAGGCGCTTACCTATAACGGTTCTGAACAAACTGCCAAAATTTCAAAAGTCACACTAGATGGAAAAACTCTGAAAGAAGGAACGGATTTCCAAGTTGCGTCAGGCAATAAAGGCACTAACGCAGGCACCTATGAAGGTCTGACCCTCAAAGGAATTGGAAATTATAAGGACAATGCGAGCGGGTCATGGACGATTTCGCCTAAAACTGTCGGAATTGATTGGAGTGACACGTCAATCACCTATGACGGAACTCCAAAATCTCCGACAGCAAAAGTGACTGGCGTTTGTGGGAGCGACACTGTGACAGCTACGGTTGTTGTCACAGAAGCAGAGCACACCAACGTTGGCACATATAATGCAACTACGACAGAGTTAGACAATGCTAACTACCAACTTCCAAATCCAAACCCAGCAACGACTTTTGTGATTGTCGCAAAGGAACCAACTGAGGAGGAGACTGAGGACATTAAACTCTCGCTCCCAGATGTTGCTTATGTTTATGACAAAACCCCAAAAGAGCCCAGAGTTGTGGGCATTCCAGCAGAATTTGCTTCGGACACCGATTATGAAATCGTTTATTCAGACAACGTTAACGCTGGAGAAAACACCGCAAAAGTGGCTGTTAAGTTTAAGGGTAATTATACAGGCGAAAAGGTGCTCAATTTCTCGATTGCAAAAGCAACATTAACAATCAACTGGAGCAACACAACATTTACTTATGACTCAGAATCACATGCTCCAACCGCAGAAATTGCGAGCGGAAAGATCGATGGAGACACGATCACTTTAAGCGTTTCTGGAGAACAAACAAATGCCAACAAGGCTGGCGAGTCCTACACTGCAGCTGCCAATCTTGACTCGACAAGCCAAGTAAATTACAAAATTTCCGATGATGTTGCGACAAAGACGTTTACAATCTCACCATTAAGCATCTCTGATGCGACAATTGTTCTTGATTCGAACACATTGACCTATAACGCTTCAACGCAAACAAAGGGTGTTGTCAGCGTTAAGGTTGGTGAACTGACTCTCACTTCATCGGATTATGATTTGTCTGGCAACACTGCGAAAGGCGCAGGAGATCACACGATGACTTTCACTGGCAAGGGCAATTTTACAGGAACTGCTACGACAAGTTTTTCTATTAATAAAGCGCCACTAAAAATTAAGTGGTCAAACACTTCGTTAACGTACAATGCAACCGCACAGAGCCCAACCGCGGAGATTGAAAGCGGGAAGCAGGGTAGCGATTCAATCACGCTGAACGTTTCGGGTGAACAAACGAATGCAAATTCCACAACAACACCAAGCTACACTGCTACTGCTTCCCTTGACTCAACGAGCGCAAATAACTATGTAATTTCTGAAAATGAAAAAACAACTTTTACGATTGCTAAGGCAGAGCTTAAACTAAAATGGTCAAACACTTCGTTTACATACGACGCGACATCGAAAAGCCCATCCGCTGAAATCGTGAGCGGAAAGAAGGGTAGCGACACAGTGACACTGAGCGTTTCTGGTGCGCAAACAAATGCCAACAAGACTGGCGAGTCCTACACTGCGACAGCCACTCTCGATGCGACAAGCCAGGAGAATTACAGAATAGCGACAGGTCATGATTCGGTCACGTTCACAATCGCTAAAGCAATTCCTGCCTACACAGCCCCCACGAGTTTTGTCGGCTATTACGGAGAAATTTTGTCAGAGGTGACGTTCACGCAACCAGCGAATGGTGATTTTTCTTGGGATGCTTCAACAACTGTTTTGGAAGAACTTGGAGACAAGCAATTCACCATAACTTTTACTCCCAAAGACACTGATAATTATGAGACGATAACAGGAATCACGTCGACTGTCACCGTAAAACGTGAAGTTCTGAACAGAACGAAGATGTTGAACCTTTTGGCTGGACTTGAAAACAAACCGACTTCACTTATGGTTGTTAAGGGTAATAATTCCGCGCTTGAGGGTCTGACTTCACTCACAACTGACGGCATCCAAGAAGATGGAATGGGAGAAATTGGAGTCTATCAATCTCTGGACAAATCTACTGTCTACATCGCTTCGATGGGGGCAAGATCAAGTGCGATTTTTGCTCCCGAAGATTGTTCTTCTTTGTTTAGTGCATCCGCAAACTTAAACTTAACGTCACTTACTAATTTAAGTTGCGCTAACCTCAACACTTCACTCGCAACCAACATGAACGCGATGTTTGAGGGTTGCGAGACTTTGGTAACGCTTGACGTTTCAGGATTTAACACATCAAAGGTGACAGACATGACAGGCATGTTTAGCGGTTGTAAAGCCGTGACTTCCTTGAATGTTTCTGGTTTTAACACATCACAAGTGACAGGAATGACGGGCATGTTTAGCGGTTGCGAAGCCGTGACTTCCTTGAATGTTGCTGGTTTTGACACGTCAAAAGTGCCAGACATGACAAATATGTTCAATCGTTGTGGTTCACTTTCATCTCTTGACCTGAGCAATTTCGACACTTCAAAAGTGACGAGCATGGAATGCATGTTTAATGGCTGTTCGTCGCTCACTTCTTTGAAGGTTGCCAAGTTCAACACTTCAGAAGTGACTAACATGTCAAGCATGTTTAATGGTTGCAAAAATGTGACCTCTTTGAACGTTTCCAAATTTGATACTTCTAAAGTAACAACCATGAAGGAGATGTTTAAGTCATGCTCGAAAGTGTACCCTCTCGATGTATCAAATTTTGATACTTCAAATGTCACCGACATGGAGGGGATGTTTAATGGATGTTCTAGCCTTGATGAGATTGATGTTTCTGAATTTGACACCTCAAAAGTCACAACGATGGCAAGTATGTTCAGGGGCTGTTCGGATGCAACAGAATTGAAAGTTTCAAAACTCAACACGTCACAAGTAACAGACATGACATCCATGTTTGAGCTCTGCGTTAACCTTCAGTCTGTTGATTTAACAAATTTTGACACTTCAAATGTTACTACCATGAATGGAATGTTTTTTGGTTGCACGCAATTGAATGATGTAAGTGTGAAGAACTTTAAAACTTCCAAGGTAACCGACATGTCAAGCATGTTTACATATTGTAGTGCCCTTTCTTCCGTCGATCTGACTAAATTCGACACTTCAAACGTTGAGACCATGAGCGGAATGTTTTCTTATTGTTCATCCTTTCAGACGCTTAATTTAGCCAGCTTTAACACAAAAAAAGTTACCAACATGGCAGTGATGTTTTATCAATGCACCAGCCTTGTTACCATCTATGTGTCGCGTAGCGGTTTCGTAACCACCAGCGTAACGGAAAGCGCAGACATCTTTGGATATTGCAACAAATTAGTTGGTGGTGCAGGGACGAAATGGGGCTATTGGCCAGAAGTGTGGTTGGACTTTGCTCGCATTGACCAAGGACCTTCTTCGACATCTCAAGGCTACTTCACAGAAGGAACTGTGTAACAGTTACTTTTTTTAAGATTTCAAACATGCTAACCCCTCTGTTGGGTGTTTAACAAGGGGTCAGACCCTTTGTACGCTGGGAATTTATAAGGTCTGACCCCCTGAAAAGTGAGTGCGCAGAAGGTCTGACCCCCTTGAAAACGGATGTGATATAATAGCTGGAATGTAAAAGTTCCGCACGGCTTTAACCTTTTGAAGCTTTAATTTGTTAGAGGAAGTGATAGTTATGAAGAGTTCTTTCGCAACCCAAAACGATGGGGGTACAATTTTGCACAATAAACCCCTTTCATTATCATTAATTTTTTCAGCTTTTCTTTTATCTTTATTCTTATTGTT
>CAVAWT010000066.1:0-4476 GCA_963592435.1 Oribacterium sp.
CAAACCTTTTATAACCTTGAATCGTTGGGGATTGTTCGACTCCGTTCGTGTTTCATACTCACTTCGCTCACAATGACATTATATTCTTATTGTCACTTGCTAGTTGTCCGCAAGCTCCTTGTATGTCGTCGCCCATAGATTTTCGTACAGAACAGGCAATCCCTGCATTTGTTAAATTTTTTTCAAATTGTTCAAAAATTTTCTTGCTTGAACTTTTATATAAGCTGCCGTCAACCTTATTATAATGTAATAAATTTACATGACTAAGAAGTGGTTTACAAAACTCAATGAGCTTATTACACTGCTCCTCAGAATCATTTATTCCCTCTAAAAGCATATACTCAAACGTGATTCTACGGTTTGAAATTTGTTGATATTCCTTTAAAACGTTTGAGAGCGATTCTAAGGGCATGTTTTTAGTTTTTGGCATTAAAACATTCCTTGTGTCTTGATTAGCGCTGTGAAGCGAAACTGCGAGCCCAAATTGTTCTGGCTCATGAGAAAATTTTTTAATTCCTTCTGTGACACCACAAGTTGACACAGTAATTTTTCGAGATGCAATTTTAAATTCATCATCATGATTTAATCTTTTAATGGCTTTTACAACGTTTTCGTAATTAAGAAATGGTTCACCCTGACCCATCATAACAATGTTATCAATTCTTTTATTTAAATTTTGAATTAAATGAGCAACTTGAAAACAAATTTCTTGTGAGGATAGGTTGCGATCAAATCCTTGTTTTCCAGTCGCACAATAATCGCACTGCATTACACATCCCACTTGGGATGATAAACAAGCTGTAAGCCTCTCATCTGTATTAGGAATTAATACGGTCTCAATAAACTTATTATCTTTTAATCTAAATAAATATTTTTTAGTCCCATCAATTGAAACTCTAAGATTTTCTTGTTTTAAGAGTTCTAATGGAAATTTATTTTCTAGTGAGGATCTTAAACTTTTAGGTACATTTCTCATATCATCATATGAAGTAATAACATGAGAATGTAGCCACTCATAAACTTGTTTAGCTCTAAATTTCTTCTCGTTGAGACTTAAAACTATTTCTTCGAGCTCTCCAAGTGTTAAATTAAATATGTCTAATTCTTGATTCATACCTTAGAAATTAAAATTTGATTTTACAATAAAAATTAATAACGCTATAAAACCAAGCAAAAATAGCCATCCAAAAATATAGCAACCTGGATTTTTCTTTCTTCCTTGTTCAACAAGTGAATCAGTTAATCGAACTCTAGACTTAAGAATAACTTGTCCT
The DNA here is from genome assembly GCA_963592435.1 of Oribacterium sp. GTDB lineage: Bacteria > Actinomycetota > Coriobacteriia > Coriobacteriales > Eggerthellaceae > Phoenicibacter. The sequence goes on from CAVAWT010000066.1 coordinate 1,275, forward strand.
TTAGCTTTCTTTATTTGTGGCTGTTTTGAGGAAGAGATATATTTCCCATTATTATTAATTACTTCTGTGATTTCTGATTGTGATAAGTTAACGTTTGGTCTTCTATTCTTTTTAATTGCCTTTGAAATTTCATCAACATAATTTACAAAAATGTTTAATTGATTTTTAGGAAACGATATTACAATAAATTCAGCCCAGTAATTTCCATCCTTTTCTTCTTGGATGAATCCAACACAAGTGAGAATCGCGTATGTCATCATCCCTTTAATTTCGTTTAACGAAAGCTCTTTTGAGACTTCTTGATTAAATTGCACAGGAGAATCACCAAATCTATTAACAGCTTTCGCTTCGTGTTTTGTGCCACTTATTTCTGTGACAACCTTATAGACGTCTCCAATTATATTATCAGCACTAAGAAGTTTGCCTGCTTCTTCCTTAGAGGTTGGTGTCGCAATCGTGTATGTTGCATAATAGTTTTCCATCACTCTTATTATAACGCTTTGTCATCCTGAGCGTAACGAACGTTAGTGAGTGAAGTCGAAGGATCTCCAACCTTCAAACCCTTTATAACCTTAAATTGTTGGGGATTGTTCGACTCAAGCACTTCGTGCTTTCGCTCACAATGACAAGCAATAAACGTTTACACTATTGTCATCCTGAGCGTAACGAACGTTAGTGAGTGAAGTCGAAGGATCTCCAACCTTCAAACCCTTTATAACCTTAAATTGTTGGGGATTGTTCGACTCAAGCACTTCGTGCTTTCGCTCACAATGACAAGCAATAAACGTTTACACTTTTGTCATCCTGAGCGTAACGAACGAAAGCGCGTGAAGTCGAAGGATCTTCAACCTTCAAACCTTTTATAACCTTGAATCGTTGGGGATTGTTCGACTCCGTTCGTGTTTCACACTCACTTCGCTCACAATGACGATAACATGCGTTGACACTATTGTCATCCTGAACGAGCGTGAAACGCGAGTCTAAGGATCTACTCCTCAGCTAATTTTTCATAAATATTTCTTAACTCTTCTTCGTTAGTAAAAGAAATTTCTAATTTTGAACCTGATTTTGTTTTTCTTATTCGTACTTGTGTGCCTAAAACTTCTTTTAGACTTTTTGCTATGGCTGTGTAGGCGGAAGGGATGTTATTCTTATTATTTCTTACACCTGTTGTTGTGTTAACAGACAATAATCTAGCAAGTGATTCAGCTTCTCTAACAGAAAGTTTGTCCTCTATTATTTTTTGTGTTAATTTAATCCTACCTTTTGGGTTAGGAACTGATAAAACTGCTCTGGCATGACCAGCGGTAAGTTTCTCATTGAACATTGCTTCTTGAGCTTCTTCTGGAAGATCAAGCAACCTTATAGCGTTTGCTATCGTTGAACGTCCTTTTGCAACAGCTTTTGCAAGTTCTGCCTGAGTATAATTTAATTTATCCATTAAACGTTTGTATGTGTAAGCTTCTTCAATTGGATTTAAATCATCACGTTGAATGTTTTCAATCAATGCAAGCTCTAAAGCTTTTTCATCATTTGCTTCTTGCAAAACACAGGGAACTTCTTTTAATCCTGCAATCCTTGCAGCTTGCCATCTTCTCTCACCAGCAATAATTTGATATTTATCGCCTTTTTTTCTTACGACAATAGGTTGTAAAACTCCTTGGTCTTGCACAGAATGGGCTAATTCTTGCAGTTTTTGCTCATCAAAGGTTCTTCTTGGCTGATCTGGATTAGGTTCTATATCTTCAACTTTTAACTTAAAGTAATTTTCATTTGTTTCACGTGAAACGTTTAACTCTGTGTTTGTATTTTTAACCTTTTCTTCTACTTCTAAAGTATTCGACGTTGAGTTAAAATTGATACCTTCACTTTCATTTCTCTTAAAATCAGAAGTTGTCTCAGAGTTTAGATTTTGATTTATATCACTTTTAACCTCTTTTTTATTTTGGTTATAAGTGTTGTTAAAACCACTTTGAGAAGAATTATTATTGCTCTCTCTAATAATTACGGGAGCATCTTCAGGGTTTAATGAAACTTCTGTTTTATTCATATTATAATCGTCGTAAGGACTTACACTACTTTCAATATTTTTATTTTCACTAATATTTGAAGATTCATTAAAAGATGAGAGTGTAGTGTTGTTATCTTTTGAAATGTTATTAAATCCTTGATTTTCAAAAGTTTCTTCTTCTTTTGTTTCACGTGAAACATTATTTTGAGAAAGTTCTGAACCTCCTAATAAACTAGAAAGTCCTCTTCCTAAACCTTTTTTATCTTTAGCCACGAGCAATCACTTCCTTTGCAAGTTCTTTATATGCAATTGAACCTTTTGAATTAGGTGCATATTGTGTTATAGGTTGGGCATATCCAGGTGCTTCAGCGATTTTTACATTTCTTGGAATAATGGTGTCAAACATAACCTTACCAAAATAAGTTTCTACTTCTTCGACAACTTGTTTTGCAAGAAGTTGTCTATTATCAAACATTGTTAAGACTACTCCAAGAATATCGAGTGAAGGATTGAGATATTCTTTCACTCTCTTCATTGAATCTAATAACTTTGTAACTCCTTCTAAGGCATAAAATTCACATTGAATTGGAATTAAAAGTTTATCAGCTGCTACTAGGGCGTTGATTGTGAGTAACCCTAATGATGGGGGACAATCAATAAAAATATAATCATAGAACCCTCTTAATGAACCTGCAGTGCTTTTTAACCTGTTTTCACGAGCCATTTCAGAAACAAGCTCAACTTCAGCACCAGCTAAATTAATTGTCGCGGGGATAATGTCTACATTTTCAGAAATGTCATGAATAATTGCTTCTTTAATGTCAACACCATTTAATAGGACATCATATATGCAATTTTCTACTTGACTCTTTTCTACTCCAATTCCACTTGATGAATTACCTTGGGGATCAAGGTCTATTAAAAGAACGCTTTTACCTTCTTCTCCAAGGGCAGCCGATAAATTAACTGCTGTTGTTGATTTTCCAACTCCACCTTTTTGATTTATGATTGCGACAATTTTAGTTTGTCCTGCAGGTTTTAATGAAGAACTCATAAGACTCCCTTAAGAAACTTTTTTAGTACTTAATTTAGTATAACAGTTTTTTATAAGGAATGAATTATTTATTAATGATGTTTCACGTGAAACATGTTATTTTTGTCATTGTGAGCGAAGTGAGTGTGAAACACGAA
>CAVAWT010000067.1:0-4433 GCA_963592435.1 Oribacterium sp.
AAAAATGGAATTGCTACAATTTGTCATACTGAAGACATGCCAGATGTATGGCTTAGTTTGATGGCGTCGCCACAAGGTGAATTTAACGCTTATGGGTTACCTACACAGTGGAGAGCAACAGGCTATGACAAGACTGATTTTCGAGTAACACCTGAAAGTGGTGAACTTATTTACTACTCACAAACACGTCTGAACATTTGGAGCGCGTTAACGCAGTATGCGACTAAATTAACGCATATTCAACGAACGGCAGACGTTAATTTATTGCACCAGCAAAAGCCATGGATTTTAGTAGCGCCTCAAGAAAAAAGACTAGAGTTAGTTAACATTTATAAGCAAATTAGCGGTTATGAACCAGCGATTTTGGGAGACCAAAGCCTATTACAGTTAAATGAAGGTAATGTTTTTACGCTTGATTTACAAACTCCATTTATAGGCAAAGAATTGAGCGAAATGTATCAAAACACGCTTAATCAATACTTGCTTTTTATGGGTGTGCCACATGTGATGTTTGAGAAGTCGGAGCGTTTAATCACTGAAGAAGCGCAGGCAGGAAATGCAACAAGTAACATATTGCTTAAAAATTGTTTAGATAGCAGGCGCTGGGCGTGTGAAAAGTTGCGTGAATTGAGCCCTGAAACATTTAAGGATACATATGTTTACTTAAATGATGATTGGGAAAGTTATAACTATAACTATATAAACAATCAAAGTTTGTTAGATAAAAATTCAAGCGATGCTAATGTTGCTGATATGCCAAATGAGGTGGGCGAAGATGTCTAAAGATGATTACAAACCTGAAGTCTACCCAGATTTTACAAACACTGAAGAAGTCTTAGATTGGACTGGAAAAAATAAGTATAATGCGATTTATACAATTACTCTAAGTGAGTTAATTGAAAATGAGTTGTTTTCGTGGGAAAACGACGAGGTAAACTGGAAAAGCGACGCTTATAATAATGAGCAATTTGAGCGCGTTTGTAAATACTTCAATGAGCGATTTTACTTTAGGGAGATTTCAATTGAGCCTTATTATGAATGGGCGCAACGCTTGCACTACAAGATATCGTATGAATTAATGCCAAAATTCAAGATAATGTATCAATTGTTAGATGATGATTTCGATATTACACAAACTAAAGCGCGTTATGAGAAAGCAAGAAACATTAGCAGTGAGTATCCTGAAACTCTTTTAAGCGCAAATTCTGATTATGTTTCAAGTGGGCGCGATAATGAAGGTGAAGTTATAGAGCGTGGTAGTATTTTAGATGCTTACTTAGAGTATGCAGAGAAATTTCAAGCGATTGACAAACAACTCTTAGATGAATTAGAATGTATGTTTATTGGATTATATACAGTTTCTATAAATGGAGCGTAAATTATGGATATAACAGTTAAAGCACAATGTGAATGTGACAAACAATGTAGACCTCATAGAGAGCCTCCAAAGTGGACTCCACCTATTACGCCATTTTGGGGTTTTAGCAATTTCACACCTACTATTCCAAAGCTCTACTGGAATGTGAAAAGTCAAGAGCAACGTATACTTAATTTGTTTAAGTTGTTAGACAAATTAGTATGCTACATTGACACAGTAGGCGAACAAGTCAACTTAAATTATGAAGAAATACAGAAAATTAAGGAAGATTTAGAGGACATTTTAGACCCTGATGGTGAATTTTGGACGCTTTTCGACAAACGCGCTTATGAATGGATCGCTGAGAATATGGAAGCGTTGATGAGTGAAGCGTGCAAGCAATTATTTTTTGGATTAACTAAAGATGGGTATTTCTGCGCATACATACCTGAGAGTTGGAGAGAGATTGTTTTCGATACAGGATCAGTTTATGGACGTAGCGATTATGGACGCTTGATTCTTCGATTCGATGCAGATGGAAATGGAGTAATTGACAATACATATAGCTACTCTATGAGTGAAACTGATAAAAAGAAATTAGTTGCAGATTTAGAACTTGCAATTAGACGAACTGATAGTGCATTTAAGACACTGTTTACTAATTTAGATGTAAATGTTGAAAAAACTGGAGGTAATGTATAATGCAAATTGACAAACAACAACCTATGCGTGAGTGTGAAATTCAAATTGTAGATTACATTAATGCAGGTAACATTGCTAGTTTGGATGATGTAAACAACGCAGTAAACGTTGAGAAAGAGCGTGCAATTGCGCGTGAAGACGAACTCGAAGCAGAAATTAAAACAGGTGGAGATGTTAAGCAAGCGTTAGATGCTGAAATTGAAAGAGCGACTACTAGAGAGAATGAGTTAGAAAGCGCGATTAATACAAATGAGCAAGCGATTTCAAATGAGATTACGCGTGCGACAAATAAAGAAAATGATTTAAATTCTGCAATTAGTGCAGAAACTAGTAGAGCGACTGCTAAAGAAAATGAGTTAGAAAATTCGATTAATTCAAATGAGCAAGCAATTTCAAATGAGGTTACACGCGCGACTAGTAAAGAAAGTGAGTTAGAAAACTCCATTTTTACAAATAAACAATTAATTTCAATTGAGACTGAACGCGCAACAAACAAAGAAAATGAACTAAATACTAAATTTGATGATTACGCACCTCTAAATTCTCCAACTTTAATAGGGACACCATCAGCTCCAACCGCAGAAAAAGGGACAAGTTCAACGCAGGTTGCAACAACTGAGTTTGTAAGTACTGCTATAAGTGAAGTTACACCTGATATTGCAGATGGTTCTATAACGACTGCTAAACTTGCAAATAGTGCAGTGACTTCTGACAAAATTAAAAATAACGAAGTTATGGCAGACAAATTGTATAGATCAAGTAGTTATAATGACAATTGGGCAATTATACAATCATCTAATCAAATTAGAAACACTGTTGTAACGACTGCTAAACTGTCAAGCGATTTACAAACATTAGTTTCATTTATAAAAACTCTACCAGCGATGGAATGGGGTTATAGTTCAAGTAGTTATACAATTGGAGCAGGTGAAACACAGGAAATTAGTGTTAATTTTAGTTCAACAAAAACTGAAGCACCTAGCGTGTTTGTTGACACGCAAGCAAACGTTGACGCGTTAATTCTGTCCAGTGTCAAGTCTGTTACTACAACGAGTTTTACAGTATTATTAAAAAATGAAAGTGACACGTCTGTTTCAAACGTCACTTTTGATTATTTAGCATTAAGCACAAGATAGAGTATAGAAAGGACGATTTATTATGACTGTTACACAATATATTGGAGCAAGATACCAACCTATTTTTGCAGACCCAGCAGAATGGAATTCTACTAGAACTTATGAGCCTCTTACAATTGTTTTAAACAAAGGCAACTCTTATACTTCAAGGCAGTATGTGCCAGCAGGGATTGAGCTTACTAATACTAATTATTGGTTGGTCACTGGAAATTATAATGCTCAAACTGAACAGTATAGGCAAGAAGTCAAAGAAGCGGTTGACACTGTAACGGATGAGTTGAATGAACAAACTAAAAATGTTGAAAAGCAACTCAAAGAACAGAATGAGAAAATTAGCTCACAAATTACAGCGCAAAACCAAAAGATTGATGCGCAAATTGCAGAGCAAAGTGCAACCATTAACAACATAATCAACCAGCAAAGCGCAGACATTGATGCAAAGATTGCAAAACAAAATGAAAATGTCACTAAACAGCTTGAAACACAGAATGCAAATGTCACTAAACAGCTTGAAACGCAGAATGCAAGTGTCGCAAGCAAGTTAAGTGAAGTTGACACTAAAATTGCAGGTAAAGCTCCGATTAGTCATGCGTCAAGTGCTACTACATATGGTGTAGGAAGTGATAGCAATTATGGTCATGTTAAGTTAACTTCAACATATAGTAGTTCGGACACATCAAAGGCTGTAACTGGAAAAGCTGTTGCGAGTGCAATAAGTGCTAGTACTTCAACATTTGCTCCTACTGTTTCAACAGTTAGTTTAAAAGGTACGAACTCGCAAGGCGCAGGAAGTGGAACTGGAACAGCTACCATTTACAAATATAGCAACCTGAAGATGGCTATAGTTCATTTTGATTTTGAGGCAACTGGTGTGACAGGAAATTATTTTCAATATGACTCCATTGGAAATGTTGGGTTTACAGGAGCAAATCAAACTACATGTTTCTGCCCAATAAACAGCGACATGACAAACACAAATAATGGTTATGGTTGGATTAACGAAAAAGGCTCGTTAGGTTTTAAGGGTTATGGCAGTCCTACAACTGCTAATAAAATTTATGTAGAAGGACAATTTATTTGTTGTCTCCCCTAATTTACACCCTGTAATTTACAAACCATCCATTTTAAGGCTTTAAAATTAGGTAGGCTGTATAGGTAATCAAAAAAATGTAAAAGTGGGTCTTAGAATTGATTGTGTGCCCTCTCACGACGTGTTTAGAAGTTGTGAGGGGGTTTTT
>CAVAWT010000068.1:0-4279 GCA_963592435.1 Oribacterium sp.
TGAATTGCTCGTCCATTTCGCATAAATCGTCATATCAGAGTCTGGCATTGTTGTCCTGTCAAAATCAAACTTTGTCTTACAATTCTTGTCAGAATACCAACCACTGAAAACATAACCATCGCGTTTAGGATCAGATGGCTTATCGATGCTTGCACCATACAACAAGGCTCGTGTTACTGTTGTCTCTCCTGACCAACTATAATTGACATTAAATTTATGAATGTTTCTTTGATAATAAATTTTGACGACCGTTAAACCGTCTGAAGTGATCTTTTTCTGATCAAAGTCAACAACACTAAAACCTGTATATGTTTTAGCGACAGCTACAGTCATATCCCCTTCCTTCCCCTTCAACGCCTCAGTCGAATCTGGCGTTAATGCATAAGTTCCATCCAGAGCTTGCTTAAAATGTTGAACTTTATATGAAACTTCTTGTTCAACCTCAGTCCACTTGGCTGTCAAAATCAGATCCTGAGAAATTGGAGTGTCAAAGTCGAAGGGATCTTCCGCTCCTTCCGCAAACCATCCAACGAAATTATAACCCTCACGCGTAGGTTCTGGAGTTGGTGCAGTGACAGTCTTTCCGTAATCAACCTTTTTGACCTTATCGTCTCTCCCATCGCCATAGTCAAACGTCACCCTACAAACAGCGTAGGTCCAGGTCGCCTTAAGCGTAATGTTCCCCGTGCTGCCCTTCTCAATTTTCGTGACCACCATGTCATCCTGGGTCCACCCATCGAAGCCAAATCCTTCCTTAACAGGGTTTTTGAGCTTGATCGTTTCCGTCTCCACAGTGTAGGTCAAAGGATTGTCATTTGTGGCATCTTCACAGCCAAGGTATGTGATGTGGTATGTGATGACATTCCACTTAGCTTTCAGTGTTATGTTGTCAGTGATCGGCGTTGTCTCAAAATTGAATGCGGTCGTCGACTCGCCCAGATACCACCCAGCAAAGTCGTATCCTGCCTTCGTTGGTGCAGGGTCAGGGACAGCTGCATAGTTGTTGTAATCAATTTTTTGCTCAGTAACATCACTTCCACCATTAGAGTCAAACTTGACAGTGTATGTGTTAATCGTCCATGTTGCTGTGAGTTCAATGTTACCAGTGCTACCTGCTGGAATCTCTGTTACTTTTGTGCCGTCCTTATACCAGCCACCGAAAGTATATCCTGTCTTCGACGCGTCTGTGAGCGTAATCGTTTCGTCTTCCACGTTATAAGTCGCGGGGTTGTCATGCGTTGCGCCCTCACAACCTTTATATGTGATGTCATAAGTAACAAGTGTCCATTTAGCATATATCGTGACTGGTCCAGTTGTCGTTGTTGGGATGCTTGTGACTTGTGTGCCCCAGTTGCCCGAACTTGTGCCGTCTTGCGTCCACCAACCAGCAAATGTATATCCACTCTTTGTCGGATTCGCAAACGATGTCACACCTGTGCCTTCGTAATAGGTGGTTGGATTTGCGTCGTCGTTGTCGCCCCCATTGAGCTCATAGGTTATCGTCGCTTTCCACTTCGCATAAAGCGTCATGTCGCTCGAGACTGTGTCTGTGTCAAAGTTAAATTCTTTTGTCAACTTTTCATCAGAATACCACCCAACAAATGTTGATCCTTCCTTCGTCGGAGCGTCAGGCTTTGTCACCTTACCTCCGTTTTTGACAACTTGTGAAGGAACAGCGGTGCCAGAATTCGAGTTGAATGTAATAAACGATGAATCGCTGGCTGAAGTGGCGTACCCCTTTACGCAATAGTTATCTACGGCGTAACCACCACTCGTGGTTGTCGTATTCGTTGACCAGCTGCTTTCTGGCCTATAAGAATAAAAGCTTTCTTTGTCATTAATAACGGACGTAGCTGAATATGATGAACTGCTGGTTGAGGCGCGTGCTTGAGGTAGATAATACTTTCCCGCGCCATCAGTTTGATAAAACCAAATTGCATATTTGTCACCCTCTTGCAAATTTAAAGATGTGGTGAGCGCGATGGAGATGTAACCCCCGTCCTCAATTGAGGTCGATCCCTCGAACGCTGGCGAGTCGAATTCACCCTCAATGTCCTTTGGTGATGTTGCGTCACTCTTTAGTTTATAAACTTTATATCCAATGCTTGTCATTCCAGACCAAACATAAGTACCGATGTGATGAAGCGATTGTTTTTGGGAGGCTGTGTAGATGTTCGAATACCAAGCCTTGTTTGTAGAGCTAAGAGTATAAACACTAGCGGTATACCCTCTCGGTTGCAAATAATCATATTGATCAACTATCTCTGAGTCGCTATCAATGTTTGAGCCATCATAGGAAGAAGTGTCGAACTCATACGTCGATGCTGATGATATTGACTGATCATAATAAGAAAGGTAGAAATAGCCTTCATCTCCATACCATGAGTCCCCCCATGAATTTTTAACAATAAATGCACCATTTTTGTCAGGAAGATGCCCCGAGACGAAGTTATTTTTTGAATAATTATCATCGTATCCAACAACGCAAACTGCGTGATTGGACTGCTTATATTCATAAGTGTATTGAGCGTGAGTTGTGTTGTTGTAATATATGTCAGCTGTTGGATCAACATTCGTGTCACCGAAATAGCTAATGTTAACAGCATTGCCGTTATATAATGCCGTTTTGATCTTTGTCAAAACAGTCTCATCAGTCTCCACATAAGATGTTGTGCCAGAATCCGTTGAAGTCGTTATCAAGGAGCCGAGATCATTCCACCGAGATAACCTTGCAACACTCTCTCTTCTTTGTTCTGAAGAAAGGGCATAAGAGTCGAGGTACTTCCCGTCTTCGATCGCCTGCGCAGGGAAAGGGATCGAGGTTTGAGTCGCAACGCCAGTCCCTTGCATCATGAGTGCAGCTGCCTGATCGCTTGATCCGCCAAAACTTAACATTCCCTGTTTCGTGGATGCCTTTGGAGAGAGTCCTTCTCCTTTTTGCGACACCTCCGTGCCCTTCAACTCCGATTCCGTTGTTGACAAAGCAGTGTATCCAAAGTATGCTGTCTGGTATGCTGAGAGATCCACAGCTGTCTTACCGCTTGAGTTTGCAATCGACGTCTCAGCTGTTGCATTTGCAGCCCACGCCCAACAAGAGCCAGTTTGACCTTGACTTTTGACTGACGTAACTTTGCTCGTGTTTCTCATGTCGACCTTTGCTGGAAGAGTCACGCTTTTATCAGAATCGTATTGGTTTTGTCGCTTTGAAGAAGCGATGCTGTTTTTGTAATTTATGTCGCCAGCATCGAAGTATTCAACAACTCCGCCATTACGCTCCTGCTCATCGATCTCGTCTTGTGATTTCGGACGACCAGGATAAACGACCCCTTCCTTAATCTCTCCAATTTCGCTGTTTTCACTTGATGAGCTTTCTGTTGCGCTTGCTTCACTGACATATAAAGCCCCAGGGCACATTGATGTGATGAGTGCAATTGAAACGAGAACAGAAATTAGTTTAGTGATAAAAGAAATTTGATAAGTTTTGTTTTTCATGATCGACTCTTTTCCGCGCAAGCTTTCAATTTGTGCCAGCGACTAACGTGAAAATCTATAAAACACGACATGTATTATACACCAAATGGGTTATAAAATCGACATTATTGACTGACAATCGGTTATCTGCAATTTTGCAAATCGATAAGATAAATTACAACTTGTAACTAATGAGAAGTCTGAAAATGCCTAATGTCTGACACCATGTGTTTTAGGTGTTAGGTGTTAGGTGTTAGGTCGGGGTTTGACACCGAGAGACAGGAGGGGGAGGCGGTGACAGACTCCAAACGTGGCAACGCTACTCCGCAGGGTCTGACCCCATGAAAGGTGGCAAAAAGAGAACCAAAAACGGCACAAGAAAACCGCTCTCGCTACTAATGAGCAAGAACGGTTTTTGCGGTTTGAGTTAGCCTTGGCTAACTTTACTTTAAAGCTTTCGAGTAACCATGACTCTTAATCTTCTGCTACCCCATGCAGAACGCTGGCACGACGCCATAAGCAAATTTAGCGTCGATGCTCTTCGCGACACAACCATTCTCATCAACAGAGAAACAATTGGTGGGGGTGCTAATGTCTGGGGTGCGCATCAACCACCTGCCCTCATTGACTGCACCTTTTGCTTGATTGCCTGCCCTCGTTGTTTTTGCGAGGCATGCGTTTGTGCCTGACGCAGAATCATTGATGCTTAAGTTCTTGTAATAGGCATACTGCGTTCCTTCGTCTTTGTAGCCTGTCTCTGTCGTTCCAGAAATTTCGGATCTCGAAGTAACCCAGAAATCACTTGGAG
>CAVAWT010000069.1:0-4190 GCA_963592435.1 Oribacterium sp.
AAAATGCGTCAGTAAGGTGAACAGAGGGGTGAATGAACATTGAAACATTTGGATGGTCCTGATCCCCTGAATCCTATGGCTGCCATGCCAACTCTGACCTGGGAACCTATGGCTGCCATGCCCTCAGAACATTGACTTTCCCCTGCGTAGGGGATGGCTGCCATGGGGTAGGCGCTACCATGAGGTGACTAAGCGTTGTAGCTGTCGATTATGTCTATCGTGTCACTAATAACCTTGGTCCCTATCGATTTGTAAAGAGATTTATCTCCAATTATATAAAACTCCTTTTTTGCCCTTGTTGCCGCAACATTCATAATATTAGCTTCCGTCACAGCCCATCTCGCTGCTCCTTCGCTTTCGCTGTCAGCGCCGAGAACTAAGAAAACAACTGGAGCCTCTTTACCTTGGAAGGTGTGGACAGTCCCAACGTTAGTGGACTTCTCGCCTTTATACCGAGTAAAACCAATTTTGTTAAGGCGTTCTCCCAACTTGTCGGCAACGTTCTTAAAAGGAGATATTACATAGATCTGATCCTTTTCATTTTTATCCAATATGCTAGGATTTTCCTCTGCCATTTTCTGAATTTCCTTAGCCAAGGAGTCGCCCTGCTTAGGAACGTATTTATTGTCTGCCTTTCCTTTTGCATCAAGCCAGGCTGCCTTTCCATATGCCTTATTGCCTTGAACCATGCAATCGTTATATGAAATTCTATTAGAAATATCAAACATAGGATATTGACACCTTCTATGAACCCATAGAGGGATTCCAATCCACGAATCCTCGTCGCAATCTTTATAGAATCCATATTCACCTGCGGAATCAACCAGAGTTTGCACTGAAGCATTGTCCGAGATATACTTTTCACTCACATCATAATGATTTCTTAATAAGCCCAAAATCTTTGAATCCAACGTGAGGACAGGCTTAATTTGAGCTGGGTCGCCAACAACCATTAGATTAGTGCTCCTAAATATTGCTCCGACCGCAGCTTGGGGCACTGCCTGCCCAGCCTCATCGACGAACACGTAGCCCAATGAATTCTCAGGAATATATTTCATCATTCTTCCAAAACTATGAAAAGTTGAACTGATTACAGGAACGACAAAGTTAATCCAGTTCCAAGACGCAAGAATTACTTCTCTCTCTTCTGAATATTTATACTGATTATCCCAAACCTCGCAAGCTTTCTGTATGTTCTTCTTCTTTTCGTAAAGAAACTGCTTTCTTAATCGAATAGCGAGGATAAACAGTTTGGATTGTTCAATTCTGAATTGTCTATCGAACCAAGGATTAGACATTTGCAATTCCTCATAGTCTAAGTTCAAATTTAGGGGATTTTCGATATTAGATTCTACGCATTCACGTTCAAGACAGGATATTTCATCTCTTAGCTCATTCGCCCAAGTTTAAAACTAGGATCGGCCTCTTGATAGTCGTGGATTTTTTTATTGACATCCTTTTCTTTTTCATCGTGGCGAACCTCCAAGTCTTTTTTTCTTTCCAAAAGAGAATCCCTGTTCGCTAATTTTTTCGCATATTCATTAGTCAACTCTTTTATCCGTGTTTCCTTCTCTACCTTTTTAGAGCTCCAGGGCCAAAAAGGTACTTTTAAATTTTTGACCTCGTCAATCAATAATTTTAAATTTTCAACAAATTCCCTGTTCTCGTTAATCTCTTCTTGAAGGTGATTGATGTCAGATTCTAATTCCCTAAGGGATTTCTGAAGTCGCGGAATTTCTTCCTTCAACTGGGCTTTTAATAAATCTCTCTCCTTCTCTCTTTTTGGTTTTTCTTTGTTAAATCGAGTCGTTAACTTTTGCATTTCTCTTCGTTTATCATCAATCGTTTCAAGTTTTATCTTATTATTGTGAGCTTGTATTTTTAAAGCCTTCACCCTCGCATATTGTTCTTCAAATTCACTATAAACTTTATTGTCTGGAATGAATTGTCCAGAATTAAAATACTCATTTACAGCTCTAATCTTTTCAATGATATTTTTAACATTTTTACTTGCCCCTCCCTCTAACGAAAACAAACCCCAAAAATCTTTGTCATTTTCGACAACTTCACTTTTTGGGCTATTCGAATCGCCTTCTTGATCTGACGATGCGGGTTTGGTTATGTCCTTAAAATAATCAACATTCAGTAGTTCTTCCTTTAAATCATCATCAATTCCGCTAATCAAAGGCAATTCGTTAACGATGTTTTGTACCGCTCCGTTATTCATGCTAAGGACAAAAACGTTATTTTGCGTTATTGAATCAGGAAGTCTTTCGATTTTATTCCCTATCTTCGTATATGATTTTCCCCTATCGTCTAAGATAATCTTCGCCTGCTTGACCACTAAATCTGCAAAAATGTCTTTTAAGATGGTCGTCTTGCCAGTTCCTGGAGGTCCATTAACGCTTCTCAACCTCTGATCTTTATAAGAAACAACGAGGCTGACAGCCACCTGTTGCATAAAAGATAGGGCATATTCAGTATTGCTTGGAAATCTCCCCATAGGATAATTTTCTGGATCTAAAATTTCATTAAAAATTTTACTATCATTACAATCTTTACAGTCAAGATTTTTTCTTTGCACGCCCGAATTCGCTGCTAGATATTTACTTAAATTCTCAGATTGGACCTTCTTAGCTTTTTCGAGATCTTTAACAAAAGATGAATGCATAAACATTGATTCATTGCCGAAGTTCTTCGCAATTTGGAACATGCAATCTCCTAAAGGGTTATTCTCAGACGTATAACTAGAAATCACATCTCCTAAAGCGCGATTAAAAACCTCTTTATACTCTCCCTCTGATTCAAAGTTTTTAGAAATCTTATCTTTGAAATCGCTTTCAAATTGATAAAATTCTCCTTTATCAGGATCAGAGCATTCATGTCGAATAAAGCCAGTTTCAGTAAAGAATAATTTATCCGCAATGTAGTTAAGATCTAAATCGAAATAAAGGGCACAACTAAACTTAAATCCAGATTGGGTCTCCTCATCAGTTGACTCTAGTTTGAGCTTTTCATGAAGAAACTTTATCAAGTCTTGAATAGGAAATATATCTATATATACTACCAAACCGCCATTTTTGTACTTTTCTTTCTTTATGCCCTGACATTTAGACATGAAGTAGTCATAGTAATTACCTTGACCTGAATCAAAATCGTCAAATCTCAGATATTTATCCTTGCTGGGGTTAATATCACCTTCCGACAAATGTTCTACCATGACCCAAGCATCTAATATTTCGTTGTAATCATTCATGGTTTAGTTCCTTTATTGTCCTTTATTGTCCTTTTGGTTCTTGGAAAATGAGCCAATTATACCGCTCACCTTGATTATTGATGGTAACCAATGCGCTGGGTAGCCTATGGCTGCCATGGGCTTTGAAAACTGACTTTCCCCTGCGTAGGCGATGGCTGCCATGAGTTTACCGCCTAAACAATACGCAAAAACGCAAATAGAAGTCTGATTACAAGAATTGATACCATAATAGCAACGATTGCTGCAGGAATCATTGAGACAAGCAGAAGCAGGGAGATGCTTGACACAGAAAAGAAAAGACATATACATATTGCTATAAAATCGGGCACAGAGGGCAAGATTCTACTCGCAACAAACAGGGCAATTAAGGCATATAGAGAATTGCCGATAATTGAGAAAATTATGGAGAACCACCAGTTAAAATCGTTTTCAAAGTTAAGGAACCCTTTAATTTGTGAAGAAATTGCAAGTATAAGAACAGCAATCCAGATGGAAGAGGCGACTAGAAGATTGAGAATTTTTAAGACTGATGGAATGAGGGGTTTAGAAATCTCGAGATCAAAGACGTAATTAATTGTGTATCTGATAATGCAGATTACTGCTGACACGATTAGTACTAATTGAACGAAGAACACATATGACAGCTCAAATCCATTGTAGTTGGAATGTATTTGTGATATTAATTCGATTTGTTCTAGGAGTGGAGCATAATTGATTGCAACAAAAATTAGTGCAAGACTTCCCAGAATTGAAAAAACTACAGACATGAGGGACTGTCGTGTTGCTGGTGGTGTCTCCTCACTATGTAGAGAAAAATCAATATCTTCTATGATTGTAGCTTGTTCCATTTTATCCTCCTTGAAATTGTTTTTTCTTACCTTAGGGTAATTGTTGCATAGTTTGCAACAAAAAAGTTGCGCAACTTTTTTGAAAC
>CAVAWT010000070.1:0-3972 GCA_963592435.1 Oribacterium sp.
CTTTTTGATAAGTCTGACAATCATGAAGACTTAATTTCGACAGCAATTCCTCATGCGATTTCTTCGCCGTAGCGCTTCGGTTAGAAGTCCGACTTGACAACATCGGCAATTGCCCTCGCTTTTCTTTATTTAGCAAAATAAAAATGAAAACCGCCCCTGCTAAAAAAGCAAGAACGGTTTCAATAATTTTAGTTAGCTAATGCTTACTAACGGTTAAAAGCAGAATGCAGGCGCGACGCCGAAAGGTATCACGGAGCTGGAAACGTACGGCTTTCCTCCATTTTGAATTCCGCCGAACCAATTAGAAAAAATGGAACTGAAACATGGGGAACGCAAAAAACAATCCGTCGGATGTTGAGTACTGCTACTACTAGGCTCTGCTCCAGCTCTTGTCAGGTTTATTGATGAAATTGCAGAATTTGTGGTGTTCACGCCAGACTTTGCATTAACGCCTTTTTTTGCAAACCAAGCGTATTGGCTCCCTTCAGTTGATTTGAAATAACTGGTCACAAGGGTATTGCCATCAGTTCCAAAAACTTCAGTATGAGACAACAACCAGAACGAGTCAGATGTGGTGCAACCTTCTGTCCAAGATCCTGAGCTATCAGAAGTTGTCACCTTATCAACAGCTTTCACTTCATCCACGAGTTCGCTTGGAAGTCCTGCTTGCACATAATTGATCATATAGTTAGTCCTCATAAGAGACTTTTCCCAAGAACCAGAATTGGTGTTGCTAGAATTCATTTGCTTCGCTGTTGGCAAGCTGTGCGTCGAGGCGAAAGTTAGAACCGAGCCGTCATTGTCGTGTTCGCCAACTTGCAAAATGCGAAACTCAACGAGTTTGTTTAAATCTGCAGTGGCATCGCTTCCGATATAGTTTGAATAAAGCTTGATGTCTTGGTCATAAAGAGCGCTCCACTTAGCCGAGACCCTGCCATAAGTCGCACTCGAGCTTCCTGCCTTCATTACGCTGACATCAGCAAGAATCTGCTTTGAGCTCATATAATGCGAATCTTCAGAGAAGTCGCTGAGCTGAGTTCCTGATGTGTTTGTTGAACTCATCCAAAAATCGCCAGTGTTAGTGTCCTTCCAGATTGCGTAATATGTTTTTTCTGCAGAGATGATCACACCCTCTGAATCCAAGGTGGAGTTGTCTTTAGCCCCGTCTGTGCCGTCTGCGAAGTCTTCTGACCAACCAACAAACTGATACCCTGAATCAGAACATTTTACGCTCGCGTCCGCTGGGATGTCTTCGCTTGTGAGCGCAGCGCCCTTCTCTACCACAGACGTCGTTGTGGAGCTTGTGCCGTCCACAGTCGCCGTTGTGCCACTTGGTGCGTTGGCATCAAATGTCACTTTTGCCTCTGTCGCAAAGCTAAAACAAGGAACGATACCGTAGGAACTATCAGCGTACCAGGAGGCGTCAATTGATCCATCGTATTGAACATAAGAAAAATGAGTATCAACACCAAAAGCTGGAGAGCGTTTCCACCAAAAGCACCTGTCAACAGTTGAAGTTGAGGCAGGTGAAACACCCGAGCGCATTTTATAAGCGAGAGCAGGGTTTCCAGAGTAACCGCTAGCAATATTCATATTTTTACACCATTGATAGGCAGAGCCCTCACAATTTAACGGAACAGCAGACGAATGACTTCCTTTAACGAAAAGTTCATCATAAGACATTATCCAAAACGAATCAATCGTTGATGTTCCTGAAGCTGTTTGCGCTGTATTTCCTCCATCATGGTTAAGTTTCTTTATTTCCTTGATGTCACTTGTGAGGGCAGTGGGGAATTTTTCGTAGATCTCGCCATCACTTTGCAACTTAGGCCTCAATACAGAAGCGTTCCATCCCCCAGTGTTAACACTTGATGCCTTCATTTGCTCATTCTTAGGGAGAACATGTGTTGCCATAAATGTCAAAGTTGAACCGTCTCCACTTGTTTGATCGCTCGACTTGTTCAAATGCTCGCCAACTTCGATGACTCTGAATTCGGCATAACCATTCAAGTCACTTGTGTTCCCATAGAAATCCTGTTCTGAAGCACCACCTTCATATTTTGTGTAAAGGTGGTAATTATCGTTTATCAAAATTGCATCGTATTCTGCCTTAACAGTCGCATAAGTTGGGTTTGAAGCAACATCGCCAGCTTCAAGAACGGCGACATCAGCCTGAATTTCAGCTGAAGACTTCAAGACGTTCCATTCCTCTTTGACATAGGAATCACGCGCATAATTTTTGTCAGCTGCGTTATTTCCCTGATTTGCTGTGTCAGACGTGTTTCCGCTCGTGACTTTATAGGAAGGGGAAATCCAGTAGCTCAAATTCCCACTTGCATCGTCAGCAGTTGGTGTCCAGTTGGCATAAAGCGTTGTGACATTGAAGCGGACAACGCTGGTTGAAAACTCCCACTTAAACATGTTGTTTGCTTCATCGGTTGCACAAGCTGCGTTATTGTACCATCCCTCTTTCGTCAGACCAGCCCGAGTTGGCAACTGCGCAGTCACGTCATCTGTTAGTTTTGAGTTGACATGCACATTCTTGTCTGCAATTGTTGTTGCACAATTTGTGTCGAACTTGACAATTGCTAAAACGTTCCCAGATGTTTGCGTTGATGCATCGCTTATGACATAATTGCCATCATCATTTCCGCTCAAAGTGAACGACAACGTTGTTTTTTTCTCGTCACCTGCATCTGCGCTTGCATAGTCGTTTGCTGACCATGAAGCAATTGTAACAGTGTCGCATGAGCAAATGTCCCCGTCCGCAAATTTTGCAGTTCCTTCGAGTTCCACACTCTTATCATTCTCAACATATGCACGTTCTTTCACTGTCAAACCAGAAATTGTCACGGTCTTAGGCGTGATTTTTCCAGTGAGAGTCGGTTGCTCCTCAGAGAGTTTGTAGTTAGCCATGTCAGCTCCGCCAAGCACTAAAGATGTTAGAGTGACCTCCTTGTTTTCACCTTGATTCTTCGTGTCAAACTCACCTGTTACAGAACTCAAAGAGACGTCATCGGTGTCAATAACTCCATCGATGGTTGAGCTGGTCGTCACAATCTCTGCTGTCTTCGTGCCGTCATAAACTTTCTCTTTTACCGTCGCGTCCTTTAACGTAACTGGCTTCTGATCGATCGAGAACGTGAGCACCTTTTCGCCTGTGTAATTTCCTTTAAACTTAACAGCCACCTTTGCGGTGTTTTCTCCAGCGTTGACGTTGTCTGAATAAACGATATCATAATCGGTATCAGCGATGAATCCTGCAGGAATTCCTTTAACATCAGGCTCTTTTGCGGTTTTGTCATAAACATATCCAGTTACAGGCAAAGTCAATTCGATGTCTTTAACGTCTTCATCTGTCATCTCTTTTGCAACAATATCAAAAGTCGTTGCTGGGTTTGGATTTGGAAGTTGGTAGTTAGCATTATCTAACTCTGTGGCTGTTGCATTATATGTGCCAGCGTTAGCGTGCTCTGCTTCTGTGACAACAACTGTGGCTGTCACTGTGTCACTTCCGCAAACGCCAGTCACCTTCGCTGTTGGTGATTTCGGCGTTCCGTCATAGGTGATTGATGTGTCACTCCAATCAATTCCAACTGTTTTGGGTGAAATCGCCCAAGACCCGCTCGCCGTGTCTTTGTAATTTCCAATTCCTTTGAGGGTCAGACCTTCATAAGTGACTGCGTTAGCCCCTTTATTGCCTGACACAACTTGGAAATCTGTTCCCTCTTTTAGCGTTTTGCCGTCGAGTGTGACTTTTGAAATTTTGACAGTTTGTTCAGAACCGTTATAAGTTAGAGCATCCGCGGTGATTGTTGCTCCAGACAGGCTTTTCTGCGTAATTTTGAAGGTATAAGACTTTTCTCCAAAATACTCACCTTTTCCTTTTATCGTCAAAGTTGCCGTTCCAACGTTTGTGTTATTTGTGTAAGTTACAGTGTAATCTTTATCTTTTGTTAAGCCTGCTAAACT
>CAVAWT010000071.1:0-3807 GCA_963592435.1 Oribacterium sp.
CATTCGTGTCAAACGTCACAGTGTTTCCACCGCCAAAGCAGAACGCAGGGACGACACCACTCGGGGTATAAGAAGCCCTAACCCCACTTGATAAGTTGCCAGATAAACCATAGATTAGTCTCCAGTCTCCGACAGTTGCAGTCCAAGCTGCATCCGCTGATCGTGACCAAGTTAATGAACTCAAGTTCCCTCCATCCCTTAAATATGTTACTAGGGCTGGATTCTGTTGCTCGTTAAAGGCAGTACTCATGTTCTTGTAGTATGAATATGCATTGTTTCCGTCTGGATATTTATTATTAATGTTGCATATTTCTGGGATTGACAAAACCCACAACTTGCTACTTGCATAATATATCGTTGATGAATTTTGTTGCAATGTTGAACTTTTTGCAACACTCATGATGTCATTAGTAAATCCAGAGTTAAAGCTTCCAAATATAGTGTATGGTGTTGTTCCAGTGTTCATGCTTCTGAAGAGATATGAAGCTCCCCAGCCACCGACAGTAGAACCCTTCTTGGAACCCATTTCTCCTGTACCCGGATTTGCAACTTCTGGTCCAACCTCATGCGTCGCGCCGAATGTCAAAGCTGAACCATCATCCGTTGATGCATCACTAGAAAAATTCCTGTGCGAACCGACTTCCAAAATCCTGAATTCCACAAACTTGTTCAACTCGTGCACAACAGATGCGTCCTCATTACCATGGTTTGTTGCTCCATTCCAAGCAGTGTAGAGGTGATAGTTGTCATTCGTCATGTAGGACTTATATTCATTTATGACTGTTTCGTCACCTGCTTGAATCTTGACGACATCAGCTTGAATTTCTGCAGATGACTTTTTAACATTCCACTTTTCTTTGACATAATTGTCATTTGCAATATTAGCTTTAGCTGTTGTGTTGTCAGTTGTGCACTTCATTGCAGGCGAAATCCAGTATTTCTGAGCATCGCCATTTTCTGCTGGAACCCAGTTTGCATAAAGAGTCATCGGCTCTTCAACTTCATCATCGAAGTCCCACTTCTGGTCCTCAGAGCACTTTGCGTCTTTGTACCACCCTTCAATCTCGAGACCTTCAACTGTGCCTGCTTGCGCTGTTGGATCTTTTGCTGTCGGAGAGTCACCTGAAATCACCTGTGCGTCAACGTCACTTCCATGACCCTGTGTGTCGAAGTCAACGATGTTTCCACCAAGGCAGAAGCAAGGAACGACACCAATTCTAACGCTAGCTACCTCCGTGTGTGACACACTTCCGTTTTCGTATACACACTGGAACATATTAGTGCTTGCAGTGTTTGCACTTCTGTTCCACCATTTTTTCACTTCTTGTCCAGAGTCACCGATGACACCTTTTCCGCTCCTTGTCGTCAGCGCAAGTGCATCATTAGTTAAACTCGCGTAAGAAATGTTAAGGTTCTTAAAATATTGATATAGGTCTCCTTCCTGATATAACTCTGCCGAAGACTCATAAATTTCACTCCCAGATGCTAGCCACAAGGTGTCAGTGGAAGTCCCAATTGCCCAAGCGCCTGAAGACTTTGTGTTTGCTTTCTTTTCAACTGGCAGAATTGAATCCATGAAACTCTCTTTAAAGTTTGATATGATGGCTCCATTGTCATCATTCATCGAACTTCTTAATTCCGATCCAGCCCAACCCGAAGAGTTATACCCCAGTTCGTTCATGTATGCAGAATCAGGCAAAAGATGCGTTGCTTGGAATGTCAAAATTGAACCGTCGTTATGGTCAGCTCCAACTTCGATGATCCTAAACTCTGCGTAGGCATCCTTGTCAGTTCCGCCTGCATAAGTTGTGTAGAGGTGATAGTCATCATTCTTCAAAAATCCGTCGTACTCTGCTTTAACAGTCGCATAGTTTGGATCTGTGTCGCCCTTAATTAACGTCGTTATGTCTTTTTGAACTTCAGCCGATGACTTTTTAACGTTCCATGCGTCTTTGACATAATTCTCGTTTGCGACGTTCACCGAGTCGTTGCTCGTTGTGCAGGAAACAGATGAAGCAATCCAGAACTTCTGCATGTCTCCGCTCTCTGATGGAACCCAGTTTGCATAGAGCTTCACGCTCTCAGTCAAAACTTGGTCAAAGTCAAATGCAACCGAACACTTCGCGTCAGTATACCATCCTTCGAGCTCAAGACCCGATTGCGTTCCGACTTCTGAAGTGCTAGGGGCGACCAATTTACCGTCATTCCCAGCAGCTTTTTTCTCAACTTGGTTGCCATGGTTTTGGTTGTCAAACTCAGCAAAGTAAGCCCATTTAGCATAAATCGTCGTGGCTTGCGTTATTGGAGTGTTGAAGTTGAACTCGGTTGTGCAAGCTTGATCGGAATACCAACCGACAAACATCTTTCCGTCCAAAGTTGGCTCCGTTGCTGGCGCAACTGCCTTTTCGCCCTCAACCACTTCTTGAGCGTCAATTGCCGTTCCACCGTTTGTGTTAAATGTCACAGCATAAAGCCCTTTGACATAAACTGGGATTTTCGTTGAAAGCGTGTTGTAGTTATTAGTGTCTTTCGGTGTGAAAATCGCATCAAATTGCTTGGTGCCCTTTTCCGCCATCACTGTTGCTGGCTGTTTCCAAGAAAAAGTTCCGTTCGTTGCGACAGGGATCTTGACTGTGCTCAAAGTGTCCGATTGCACACCAGTTAAATTCTTTGGCAACGTGACAGTTGGGTTTGCTTTTTGAATGTCAAACTTCACAGTCAAAGTGCCAGTGTAGGCTCCCTTGCCCTTTAATGTGACAGTGCCAGCATTTTTGCCAGCGTTGATGTTTGTGCCATAGGAAACTGTGAAATCAGTGCCTGCAGTCAATCCAGAAATTGTGACAGTTGGAGTCAACTGTTTTCCTGTGTAGGTCGTGCCAACAGTTGAAACTTTTGCAGTCATTTTTGCAATTGAGACATAAAGAGAATCATAGCCATACCATCCAATTCCCTCAGCTCTCCAGCCTGCTTTGATGAGGTTGTTTTGCTCGTCAGTGCTCTTTGTGTAGTTGTGAGTGCCCGTCTCACCGTATGGGTTATATTGCCTGTAAAGTGGGATCGCACCAGCTTCGTTTTCGTCAGCGCTGTACCACGCAACTCCCTCCTGCTTCCAGCCATCTGCAGGAAGTGATTTGTATTCACTTTCGTTTGTTGTGTAGTGATGATCGCCACCTGAAACGTATGGGTTATAAAGACGATAGACTGGTTTATAGCTCGTTGATTTTGTCTGCTTTGGAGCAATCCATTCAATGCCCTCATATCGCCAACCGAGTTTGACGTTGCTGTCTTTCTCGTCAGCATCTGATGTGTAGAGATGCTCGCCAGTCCAAGGGTTGTAGATACGATACATCTCCTCGCGCAATGTGGTGCTATCTGAAACTTGAGCATCCTGCGCTGCCTCTTGCGCTTTTTCATCATCTGCATGTGCAACTGCATTTGTTGCAAAAACTGTTAACGATGCAAGAAGAGCGATAGCAAGCGCAATAAAAGCAATTTTAAAGCGCGATGCTCCTCCCAGCGCGGTTTCTGAAATTTTTTGATTCATATTCATGCCTCCTTTTCAAGCAACCCAATAAAAATTATCATGGAAAATTGGTTCTGTGCATAAACATCCTCACACCACGAAATAAACACCAATCCCGATTATACCACAAATGATGTATTTATTAAAAATAATTTTTTAGAAGCAGAACGCCACTGCCACGCCACGCTTAATGTCGGCGTAGTTGTGATCGATTCTGCCGTCCGAATAGACGCGACACCAAGTTTGCTCATTTAAAAGCGAAGGTGTGCGAAGCCACCACGAGC
>CAVAWT010000072.1:0-3776 GCA_963592435.1 Oribacterium sp.
AATGTCTTTTATGGGCATCCCCGATTTTTTTAAGCATTCTATTACGCGCAACATTTCCATTTCTGTTTCAGAAAAAATGCGATAGCCTGAGGCTTTGCGCTCCATGAAGGGAAGAAGCCCTTGTTTGTCGTAGTATCTAAGCGTGGTTGGTGTTACGTTCATTATTTCTGCTGCCCGTTTGATTGTGTAATTCAACTTAAAAAACTTTCATATTCTCGCTTGACCTTAACCTCAAGGTTAATGTTACTGTATGGATGTTAGGTGGTCAAGTCTAACGCGCAAATTAGAAAGAAGGAGCGAAAAAAATGAGTTGCACATGGAACATTAAAACAAAAGTTTTGTTTGGGACAGATTTGAACTAACCGATAAAGATGTTGTAAGCATTTACGAAAAATCCTACCGTTAAGGTGTCAATCATGAAGTGGAAGTATTTATGTGTGGTGCTTGCAGCCTGTTTATTCTTAGGCGGTTGCCAAGCACAGCCTGTGAATCAAGATGCTCAAAACACTTCACAAGAAATTGGGGTGGAGGAAAACCATGAGGAGACCACGTCCAAAGATTTTCAATCAGATGTTGTTGAGAGTTCTAGCCAACAGGTCAACATGAAAAATGTATCTTTGGAGTCAGTTCCACAAAATTATTACAACGCAGCAGGTCGGCAGGGTAGCCTTGAAAACTTTTCATATGACACAAAAAACTATTTGAGCACGGAAGAAGCTATACGAAAAGATGCAACGGTATATCTTCCTTATGGGTATAACCAAGACGATTCTGCAACTAGGTACAACATTTTATATCTTCAACATGGAGCGTACGGAAACGAACGAACATGGATGTATGAATATGGCGAGGACTTTAAAAACTTGATTGACAACATGATTGAAAACAAGCAAATTCCGCCGTTGATTATCGTTATGCCTTATCTTACTTCCGGAAATGAGTGGTATCACGACACAACGCCTATTTTCTATTCCACCGAATTGAAAAACGATCTGATGCCTGCCGCAGAAGCGCATTTTCACACATACGCAGAAAACACATCTGAAGCAGGTTTTGTGGCTTCTCGCTATCACAGGGCTTTTGGAGGCTTCTCTGCTGGTGGCACAACAACTTGGCGTGTTTTTTTGGAAGGAATGGAGCGTTTTGAATATTTTATGCCAATGAGCGGTGGTTTGACTTTGGGGGGCGATGGCTCCACTAATGTGGATGACGCCACTCAAATTGCCAACAGTGCAGTGTCTTCTGGTTTTAACAAGCGCGAATACTATGTATTTTCAGCAACGGGGACAAGAGACGTTGCCTATCAAGGGCTGACCGCACAAATTGATTACATGAAAACACTGACAAATGCCTTTGATTTCACAACCACCGGCTTTGTTGATGGCAATTTAATGTATTACACAGTGGACGGAAACAGGCACGACTACCCCTACACCTATGAATATGTCTATAACGGACTGCGCTGTTTATTTTCGTGGTGGAGAGATTGATTTAGCGAGTAGTGTGTAAAATAATAAGGAAGACGCTATGCACTCAAACAACGCAAAGAGCGGGGTAAAAGATGGAAATGAATAGAGAAATTCAAAAAGACTTTCCGCCCATTGGAATAGGCACTATGTTGTGGGTGCCTAAAACAGAAGATGAAAAAGAAGAACTGTTTCAAACATATAAGTGTTGCATAGACCGAGGCTATAATTTTTTTGACACTGCCGAAGTTTACGGCAGCGGAAAAGTTGAAGCATTACTAGGGGAGTTCATAAAAAGGGATGGTCGTCCTGTGCGGATTTCTTCAAAGTTCGCGCCGCCATCTTCCATGAATCCGATGGCTCCAAAACGAAAAAATGTGCCAACCGATTCGCCAGAGGCAATATGGGAGGCCTTGGAAGGTTCCCTTACGCGTCTGGGAATTCCGTCTTTGGAATTATATTTAATGCACACGCCACCCAAAGTTCACAGCATTTCAGACTATATGAACGTTATGGCGCAGGCAGTACGGCAAGGAAAAGTGCAAAAGATTGGAGTGTGCAATTTCTCCGCAGCGCAAATTAATGAAGCGGCGGATGCATTGGAAAAATGCGGATTATCACTTTCTGCCGCGATGGTTGGATATAACATTGTGCGCCGTTATCCTGAAACAAATGGCGTGTTTGACGTTTGCAAAAAACATAACATTACTTTGATCCCATATGCTCCGCTGGCTGAAGGGACGCTGACGGGAAAATATCTCAACAAAAAAGTTCCATTTAAATATTTCCTAACATCTTATTTTGGGCATCTTGACTTAACAAAAGAAAGGGACGACCAAGTTTTATTTCTTAAGAGATTGTTTTCAAAGCCTCGAGAATGTGACATCAAACGCATGGAGCCAATTCTTGCACAAATGGAAAAGATAGGAAACGCGCATGGCAAAAGCATTGCGCAAGTTGCAATCAACTGGCTGTGCACCACGCCAGAAATCCAAGTGTTTCCCATTCCTGGAGTGAGGAATGTGACGCAGGCAGTTGATAACATTGGAGCAGTGGATTGGCGCATGAAGGCAGAAGAACGCGAAAGCATTTGCAGGGCTGGAATGTAAGTCGCTCCCTCTCCCACAAAACGCTGATGAGGGGTTTGAGAAAAAAGGACTATGACAGCAGGCAGAAGCTTGGAGATTAGAACATCCATAAAGCTTTAAAACAAAAGAATCGCCATAAATAAGGATCGTCCCCTCTGCACGTTAATTTCGATCAATTCACGTTGCGATGCTCTTTAAGCTAAACAGCCCGTAAGTCTTCCTTCTTCATACCGTCGTAAGTGTATGCTCTAATGAGGTCGCTCATTGTGCAACTGTGCTGCTCGGCAATTTCGTTTAGACGCGTTTTCATAGGCACTGGGAATTGAACGCAAACAGTGCTTCTTTCAATTTTTCTTGGTTCAATTGTTCCATAAACAAGTTCCGATGCAGGCTCAAAATTGGAAAAGTTGCCATTTTCGACATCCTCTATCATTTTATCAAGTTGCTCGTCGGTAATTGTTTGTCCTAATTCATTTCTGTATTTCATTTGACTTTCCTTTCTAACTCTTGCATGAACGATTTTCTGGCAGGCGACATCGCGTGAAAAATCACTGCAGTTTCCATGTCTTGGTAATAATAAATGAATTCGCAATCGCATCCATTTGAAAGAATCCCAACTGCCCAAATGTTTTCATAGTCGAATTCTTTATTGTAGATTCTTTTGCTTTTTAGAGCATTTGCAAAAGCATAACTCAATTGTTCCTCAGTCAAGTCATGCTTGAAAGCCGAATCTCTAAAAATCAATTTCATAATCTAACCTCATACATCCGTTAATTTTACTGATATTATAGCAAATATGAAGCTCGTTTTAATTAGGTTATTGCAACAATAAGGACCGTGCTCCCTCTCCACAAAACGCAGATGAGGGGTTGAAGTTGCCGTGTAGTTTGGCACGGAAGTGCTCGATGTGGCATTGCGTTTATCTACTTTCAAGAAATGATTCGTTTGAACAACAGCGAGTTGGTTCTGTAAAATACTAACTAAAAAGGAATCCGATATTCAAAATGAATGCAAAATAACAGTTTTAGAAACTAAGGTGTTTCCAGAATCGCAGAAGCAAGAATGGTTGAGCAAGCAGAATTACAAGAACACTGCAGAAGACTCTTATACGGGGTGAGATTTGAAAGATGTGAGGAAACTACTATGATACGAAAAGCGAGAGAAACAGATATCACAGCTATAGCGGATACCTATACATCACTTTTAACATACGAGCAGCAAT
>CAVAWT010000073.1:0-3673 GCA_963592435.1 Oribacterium sp.
TCAAGATTGTCCCTCCCCGAGGTGAAATTTGGAACAGAACTGGCTCTTGGGCAAAGTTAGATACTGCTAACAGAACTAAAAAATCGCTCGAACAGGATTATCAAAATGCAGTTGAGATGTACAAACAGATGCTTTCTATCGGCGAGAGTGCGATAGGGTAGAGGTGAGATTTCTGTGCGAGATTCGATGATAATTCCCACTTTATTCATTAATTCAAAAAATGTCTTGACAACATTTGATAAATATGGAAAATGAAATCCATTATTGGATTTATTTTGAAAGGAGTTAAAAATGTTGTCAGAGTCTGCTGAATTAGTGAATTGGGACGATCCGACACCTAAGTTCCTTGCAGACTTAGGGCATACTTTCTTGTATGTGAAAAACGGAGAGACAGTTGCCGACATCGCATGCGGAACAGGTGAGTTTTTAAAGTATGTTGCAAGCAATGAAAAGGATGTTTCTTTGTATGGTTGTGAGATCTATTCAGACATCTATGAAGAGTGCGTTGGTAGGAAAGAACTCAGCTTCGAGCGAGTCAAACTAGAGAATAGGAATGCTTTCACGCTTGTTGGAGAGAAGCAGTTCGATAAAGTTTTCGTCCACCCACCTTTTGGACAGCGAATTCCAATTGAAGGAGAAGTTAAAGACAGTATGAATCAAGCTTTCCAAAGCGAGTTCTTTGAAAGGGACACAACTTGCTCAGATTTGTTGTTTGCAATTCTTGCAACTCAAGTAGTCAAAGATAATGGCTATGCCATTGCGATCTTGTCTGCTTCTTCATGCTCAAACGTGAAAGGCAGACCTTTTAGAAGGTGCATTGCCGAGAGTGGCTACCTTAACATGGTCATCTCACTTCCTTCAATGATGCTGGAAAACACTTCAGTTCCGATTGTTGCCATAGGTCTATGCAAGGATAGCACCAATGTTCGAATGGTGGATGCAACTGGTTTTGGGACGAAGGAGGGTCGCAGGGAGTTGCGAAGTGGAACAGGTGTGAGGGACATTCTTTTAGCATATGAGGTGGGCTCAGAAGACGTTTTTGATGTTCCAGCGGAAAGGATTGTTCAAGAAGATTATGATTTTTTACCTGAGAAATTTATGAAGCCGTCATTTAGGAGTAATAACGCCATCGAATTACAAGAAGTCCTAAAGCTTGGAAGACGCGGTGTCATTAATGGATGCAAATCGAAAACTAGACCAGAGAGACGTGAGGCTCATAAAGGAACTTTACCATTTGTGAGGGCGCATAATATTGAGGATGGTGTCTTTCATGGTACGCTGGATAGGATTGGAGAGGAGTTTGTTCCAGAGAAGGCCACCCCACTTCAAGAAGGTGACATTTTGATCTCTAAGACTGGCAGACCTTTTAAGTGCGCTGTTGTGGATCATCTTCCGGCAGAATGTACCTACTTTCAAGAGAATTTATATTTGCTCAGGGTTGATGAACGAAAAGTTGACCCCTATTACCTTTGTGCTTTTTTTAATAGTGATAGTGGTCAGGCTAGCTTATGTAGCGCTATGGTAAATGGTGGAACTCTTTCACTACCTATTCAAAAGTTGAAACATGCTAGGATTTTTTTGCCCCAAATGGAGAAACAACAGGACATTGGCATTCAATTTCAACATGCGTGTGAAGATATTAAGGACGCTAAGTGCAGGTTCAAAGAGGCGATTCATGCACGGAATGTGAATTTAAGAGAGATTTTTTAGAGTAAGGGAGTCTCATTATGAATGACACATGCAACCATGACAACGATTTAGAAAAGATCATCACTGAGGTAAAACGCGACGTCATTGGTCAAGATTCTGCAGTAGAGCAGGTCTGTACATTGATTGACATTGGCAAGAAGCGCTCAGAACTGCTAGAAGAGTGTGAGGTTGAGGCAAGTTGCAGACCTCAGTTTTGCAGTGCGCTTTTGATTGGAACTTCTGGTTCAGGAAAAACATATATGCTAAAAAACATTGCAGCGCACGAAGACATGATTTTCTGGGAAATTGATGCAACCACCTTGACGGGGGAAGGCTGGAGTGGAGCTTCACTCAGTACGTATTGGGGTATGCTTGGGAAAAAGATGGAAGAGGAGCCTTACAAACTGGCACTCATCTACATCGACGAAATTGACAAAATTCTAAAAGATAATGGATGTCCAGGTTCAGCGAAGTTTGACCTTCTCAAGCCTCTCGAAGGCGGTTTGCTAAAAGGCGAGTTTGAGCACAAACTTTTTGAAATCAATTTTGATCGTTGTGTCGTTATTATGTCGGGAGCATTCACTGATATTGATAATTGTCGCGCAAAGAAGAAAGCTTCGATTGGCTTTAAGGGCGCACTTAAAGATAAAGGTGTGAAGCGCGAAGAAGTTAGCAGGGATGACCTTATTGCGTGGGGTGCTCCTCGCGAATTGGTTGGTAGATTTTCGCTAATCCTTAATTTAAATGAGTTGCAGTGCCACGATTACAAAGAGATCATTGACACTCAAATCACTAACAAATACTCTGCGCTCTTGCAAAATTTTGAGTTAAAGGTGAGTGATGAGGCTGCTGAATTTTTGGCGAATGAAGCGATGGATAAAAACCTTGGCGCTCGCTACATCAATCAATGCATAAATGACGTTTTTGCTAGGCAAGTGTGGAGGAGCGTCACTTCAGACCCCCAGCAGGGCGGTTCGATTACATTAGTTATGAACGAAGGCAAGTTGGATTTTAAGGTTCGAGGGGGCAATTGTGGTATATCAAAACCTTTAATAAAGAAAAAACCGAAAGTAGATAGAAGTTCTTTTTGGGCCAGCGTAATCAGGGAAAAGGTTGATAACGTGGGGATTCCAAAAGACGGTTCTATGAATAAGGAAGTTTTAGTTGACGATGTGTTTAAATATATGTCTGTTTTAAAACATGAAAGTAAGAATGTTTTTGTCGACAATGACGTGCAAAGAGTCTATAACGATTACAGCTCTGCTGAGCTCGACCTGTTGTATTGCCTAATTTGTGATCTTAAGTATTATTTCGACGAAACTTTTTATAACTTCAACGAGTTAAAAACGATGTTTGGCTTGTGTTATGTAAATAACGAGGGTGTATCGCCTCTTGAGTGCGCTTTCGAGGAGACGTTCATGGAAAGAGATATATATAGAAACAACAGAGAGGCAGATTTTGTTGTATTCCGTGGGCAAGTTTACGGAATTTATGCTACTAAAGCCAAAACTATCGCTGGCCGAAGCGTTGAAGACTTTCGTGATAAACAGGCTGTTACACACATCAAAGAGGATGTGCTAATGGCCAAGGCCTATCATGAATTTATTGTCTATCCACAAAGCGAGCGCGACGAAGCTGTGAAAATGCTCGCATGGAGATTGATTTAGAGAGTGGGAAGTGTCGAGACCGTAGTCTAAGCATTAGTACACAGATGTTTTGTCAACGAATAATATATTTATTGTGATCCCTAATTCACGATTGTAGGGTGTCAGCATGTATCTATTAGTTTTCAATATTAAATCCTTGAAGTAGGTAAAAATGGAAGGAAGACAGGTAGAATATATGTATGGCTAATCTAAGAAAAATATAAGGCTGTTTTTAACCTATTCAGTTTTATGGATATGAAGTCATTGTTGTTAGCCCTTGTACAATATTTTCAGTGCTTGATTGAATAGTCTATATAATTATTCTGAGACAGATTCAT
>CAVAWT010000074.1:0-3523 GCA_963592435.1 Oribacterium sp.
TCAAGATTGTCCCTCCCCGAGGTGAAATTTGGAACAGAACTGGCTCTTGGGCAAATCTCCCCACAGCAAACAAGCCTGCCACGCTACTCCGCCTCGACTACGAAAAAGCAGTCACCATGTATCGCGAAATGCTTGAGCACGGTCAGGCGGCTGTGGGGTAGAGAATAGAGATATTAAGACCTTTGTGTTGGACATATAGATTTTTCTAAGGACTAGAATACTTATTGATGTATGAGCGTGACAAATATATAAGATAAATAAACCAAAACAAGGAGGCTTAAACATGAGTTTGTTTTACAGGTTCACTTACAGGTTGCAAAAACGAATACTGGTCAAGAATGATGAACTCAAAAGAAAGATGAACCGTTTTTATAAGACTACTTTAGTCTTATTTCCGATTTTTTTAATATTATGCTTCTTGAGTTTATTATTTTTGAACCCTGTTGTCGCATCACTTATATTAATCCTCTTATTTGCGGATATGATAGCAAATTTTATTTCTGATGCTTTGAGAGATCCACTGTATTCGTTGACTCATATGAATTCTAAAGATATGACGTCAGGATTAATAATGTTAGTGGTGAAAGTTTGTTCGATGGTTTTTCTTTTTTTGTTTATGGTATCACTGGTAGGTATTAGTTCAGTCGAATCTACCAATGCTTTCTTCGAGTTTGCACCATTGATTATCCCTTACCTATTGACTTTAATGGTTTATGTCTCCATCATGTGTCTAGGTGAGTGTAAGGTTGTCTCAACTGTAAACGGGATATTTAGTGCTTTGATTTCGTTGTTTTTGTTGATTAAGTCATATATTCTCAATCTCCTTCCGCCTAATTATTTCAAAATAACTCAGTTAGAACAGGTATGCAACCAACTTGGTTATTCTTATACGCAAATTCTTGATATTGGAATAATGACGCTGCTACTGCCAATTGTTCTTATGACTACACTTGGTCTCATCTTTTCATTAGGCAAGAAATTATGGTTAGAGACGAACGGTTTGGCAGATATTGAGTATGCTGAAAGGTCGCAGAGTGGGTCTGCAGAATCACGATTGGGCGAAGTAAGTTCTGCCTATGCCAATTTGTGATGCAAAACATTCATGGCAACACCTGAGAAAAAAGCGGATTTTCGTAGGCGAAAATAAACGGTTGACGAATCAGTAAAATTAACTCATGGATTTACGCACACAGAAAGAAATTTGAGGGAATTCGCTAGACAGTGACTTGTTAATCTATGCTTCCGTCCAGCACTTCAATCATTTTCTCAGCCACAGCATGAACAACTGGAACAGCAACAGAATTACCAAATTGGCGATATGCTTGAGTGTCTGAGACTGGAATGATGAATTCTTCAGGAAACCCTTGCAAACGTGCCGCTTCTCGAGGCGTAATTTTTCTTGGATTCTTTCCAGTTTGCTCAATTAAGATCTCGCTACCATCTTTATAGTAACGAGCACTAATTGTGTTTGTGTAGGTGCTATCCTTGTTGAATATAGAGTAGCCAAAACCCTTGCCTGCCTTCTTGTTGGCGACCTTTCGGCGCTGATGACCTTCCCACAGTTTGTCAGATAACGTATATTTCTTATCTACGTCAGACTCCAGAATGTTAACAAGCGATGTCCTAGTTCTTGGTGGGGTTGGATAATCAAAATTCTTCCAGTTTTTGACAGTTCTTTTGTCGAAGCAAACGATATATATTCTTTCCCTGTTTTGAGGTACCCCAAAATCTCGAGCTGCCAGAACTTTATAAAACACTGAATAGTCAAGTTCTTCGAGAGTATCCTTAATAACACTAAACGTATTTCCTTTGTCATGAGTCAGTAAATTCTTTACGTTTTCAAGAAGAATGGCTTTTGGTCTCTTTTCTTTTGCAATGTTTGCAATGTTAAAAAATAATGTGCCTCGAGAATCCTCAAAGCCAAGCTTCCTTCCAGCCTGAGAGAATGCAACGCATGGAAATCCACCGACCAGAATGTCGTGATCTGGCACTGAAGCAGGTTCAATTTTCGTTATGTCACCCGCTGGCATTTCGCCATAATTTGCGTAATAAGTTTTTTGGGCGAACTTATCCCACTCGCTTGAAAAAACAACGTTGACTTCATTTGTTTGCGTGAATCCAAGTCGAGTTCCTCCAATTCCAGCGAACAAGTCAATCATTTTATATTTACCTTCAACATTTTTGAAAGGCGGATTCTCAGGAAAATCAAGAATAACTTTTAAAGCCGTTGCAGAAGGATCACACTCTCCATTTTCCCATCGCCTAATTGACCTTTCCCCGTTTTTAGACAGTCCAATCGCATCCGCAAGTTCTTTTTGCGTCATGTTTAACCTAAGACGCTTTTGCTTAATTTTCTCACTTGCATTTGTTATCATAAAGGAAACCTCTGTGTTTAATCTGGAACAATAAAAGGACAATATGTCCTATTTTCATTCCATTATAGCAAAAGGAGTCAACGGTGACCGATAAAGTTGAACAATTTAAGGAACGTGTAAAACAGGCTAGAGAAAGCAATGTGCTCACCGCAAATGAACTGGTCAACAAGGCTTCAAAAACTCTAAAACTTGACACCAAAAATAAGGATTATTTCTTTTCAAATGCAAGCCAAGTAATTGAGGATTTACGTCAAGAATGCTGGAATGAATTTCTTGATGCTGAGAGAAATTTCACTCGTCAAATGTTACTTTCATTAATAGACGAGGATCAATTCAAAGAGATGAAAGGAAACGAGGCGGTTACTTACTACGTAATGGAATTCCCTGAAGAAATTTATGCTCTAAGTTTGTCCAACACTCAGTCAAGAAGAGCACGAGCTGGCAAGGAATTTGAGCTCATAATTGAGAAAGTGTTCAAACTGGCAGGCATCGAAGTAGAGTCTCAAGGTGAAATTGCAAAAGGGTTCTATGAAGAAAACAACCTTTCAAAATTGATTGACTTAATTGTTCCGAGCGCAGAACAATTTCAGAGAGATAAAAGAAAATGTATTTTTGTTACTGCAAAAACGACCCTTCGTGAACGGTGGCAGGAGATTCCTGAAGAAATGAGCAGGACAGGAATTAATGTTGCCTATCTCGCCACTCTTGACAAAAACATTTCAGATAATGTTGAAAAGTTGCTATACGAAGGAAACATCGTCATAACCACAACGAAAAGTATAAAAGAAGAATGCTATCTAAACAACGAACGCATTATAACTTTTGAAGACCTACTGTCAATCGCGTCAAAATTGTAAATAATCGAGCGAGGCCGATTTAAAATGGGATCATATGAAAATTACTAACATGGAAACTTCTACACAAGTGATGGCGCTACAGGTTTAACTCGCCTTAAAGTTGTAAATTGGTTTCATTATGTCGACGATGTCGACGGATTCTTTGATTGGTTCAATGTCGTACACTCAAGAGTAACGGAGAAACATTCCGATCTCACAGTTGAGGATATATTGCATGCCTTTGAAAATTATGAGGCTTGCAGGCAACGTTTAGATAAGGAAAAGTATGAGGTTTTAGGTTTTGGATTTGAC
>CAVAWT010000075.1:0-3395 GCA_963592435.1 Oribacterium sp.
TTCTCGCTAAAAGGACATCTAATTTAATTTCACAAAAAGTGGTAAAAAATGACGATAGGTTTTTGGATTTTCAGCTCAATTTCATCAGAGGTTTTGCATCGCAGAACTCCTCACTTGGTATGTCTGACACCTTTTTCAGTCCACGAAAAAGATGTCTGACACCATGGAAAACGGCCGAAAAAGA
The DNA here is from genome assembly GCA_963592435.1 of Oribacterium sp. Taxonomy (GTDB): domain Bacteria; phylum Actinomycetota; class Coriobacteriia; order Coriobacteriales; family Eggerthellaceae; genus Phoenicibacter. Next base: position 185 of record CAVAWT010000075.1, read on the forward strand.
TGTCTGACACCTTTGTCATGAATAACTAAAACATGGTGTCAGACATGTATTTTATATAGACCTCTCTAGAACACCCAAGCTGGCTCTTTGACGCCTTCAATATGAGAGCTGAAGAGGTCATGCTTTGTTACTTTTCCCACATTCCACATAGAGCAATCTACAGAAAAGTCATTGTTGCAACCATTAAACATGCTGGACATGTTTTTAACGTTAGAGGTGTTCCAAGAAGAAACATTTCCTATGCTCTTTAGGTTCTTGCAACAGAAAAACATTGATGACATGTCTTCAACATTAGATGTCTTAAAACTAGAAAGATCCAGACTCGATAAATTCTGGCACCAAATGAACATTTGACTCATGTTCGTTGCATTCGAGGTGTCCCAACCTGACAAATTTAAAGTTTTTAGTGCTTGACAATACCAGAATCTGCCACTCAAGTCGGTCATGTTCGTCACATCCCAGTTCGACAAATTTAAATCTGATATCTCTGAATTTGCAAACATACCTTCGGTTTCGCTGGCATTCCGCATGTTCCATCCCGACAGATTTAGAGACAGACTCGATTCCGCTTGCTTGCACTGATGAAACATTCTTGTTGCGTTTTTCAAATTTTGAGTGTTCCATTTTGATAGCTCGAGAGAAGACGGAAGTGTTGCTTGGATAAACATTCTCTCCATGCTTTCAACATTTGACGTGTTCCACTCAGAGATTCCTGAACCAGCAGGCAATTTTGACTGACAAAACATATAACTCATGTCTTTGCACTTTGAAGTGTTCCAATTTCCAACGTTTAAGGAAGTCAAGGAAGGGCATCCGCCGAAGAGTGCATACATGCCTTCCACATTTGAAGTGTCCCACTCACCACCAAAGACAACCGATTGCAAAGACGAACAATATGTAAACACAGATTGCATGTTGGTCACTTTAGAAGTGTCCCAACTTGATAAATCGAGGGACACAAGAGAAGGGCAAGTGAAAAACATTCCTTGCAGAGATTCGTTTTTATCCATCTTGAGTTTGTCTATGTTGTTGATTTTGTTCAGACTGGTGAAATAGGCAAACCACTTCGCAGTTGAATTTGGGGATATCTCGTCAACAAAATTGACTGTCGTAATCGAATCCCTAGATTCCTTGAATGCATTTCCAAACCATTTTGGATCCCCCTCAGAGTTGGAGTCATATTCAAGCAATTCAAAGACTTTCGTTGCAGTCTTGCCCTCATAACTCTTGCCTTGTTCAGGCACTGTTTGCCTTGATTTGAATTTATAGAAATTAAACGACAGATCATCTTCAGAATAAACAGCGAAAATTGTATATGTGCACTTTTTCACCATGTTACCATTTTCGTAATGCCAAGTTTCCTTAAAAGGGCTGTTGTCACTGTTATAAATTTCTAGTTCTTGAGACCAATCAACGTGGAAAATTTCAGCAACCTCAACTTCTGCCTCTACTGAAAGGGTTGCGTAGAGATACCAATCCACGTTAAAACACGAAATGTTATCTTCCTCATGTTCTTCGCGCTCAGCGGATCCTTTAACTCCAACATCTCCAGAAGCCTTCAAGATGTCAGCTCCAAAAACTCTCAAAGTTGGTCCCCACTCAAAACCGAGCGAAGCTTCTCCTTCGGCCTTAAAATAGGGCCCATTCTTGGTGATGGTTAAGCCATTGTCATCAGCGAACAAAACAGCTTTCATGTTACCTGCAACTTCAGCACCAAGCTCAACGGTGCCATCGAGTCCAGCATGCAGGGACACAACGAGAAACAGACCGGTGCTCGAACCGCTTTCTCCAACAATAGGGACGATGACAATCGGAACAGAAGCTTCAATGCCAATTTTGCCTTTTATGTCAACTTTGCTTTCAAAGTCGAAGTCAATTCCACTATATCGAACATTCTTTTTTGAATTTCCATAACCGTCAACTGTGTCGCAAATTTCTTCTTCATAAGAAACTGGTTTGACAGTGTAGGAAAATTCTCCAGTTAATGTGCCTGTTCCTTCGCATTTAGCACCAAAAATGTTCTCAGGAATTAAGTCCTCGTTGGCAAAATCCCAATTGATTGACTTCGTCTCTGAATAACTGCCGTCAAAAGCTTCACTAAGACTTGCATTTTGCTCGGCATCCTCCCCTTCTACATTCTTAACACCGTTTAAATATCTAATGTTTTTGGTGTCAACCTTCAATTTATCTTTGGCGACCATATATTCCACAACTTGAGAAACTGCTGGTCTGTGTCCTTGCAATGTCACACTATTGTTGTTGGTTGTAATTTTGTCAACAACCAAAGATGTGCCAGCGAGGCACAAGTCGTTTGAAGGAATGGCAACGACTGAGCCAGTCGTGACTCCATCAGGCAAACTTGAAAAGGTGGCTGTCACAACATCATCGTCCTCAGATGCTAAGTTTTTACCATGGTCCTCATCTACTGACACCAAACCAAATTTCTTCGCTTTTTCTGCATCAATGACGTTTGCATCGTCTGCGTAAATTATGCCTTCTTTCATAGATCCAGAGCCAGGAGCATCATAGGAATAGGGATCAGTGCCTGAAATGTAAATTTCAACATAGTCACTCAAACCGTCCCCATCTGAATCCTTCGATTTGAGCTCTTCCTCAACATTTTTCCACTTTGCATAAAGTGTTATGTTAGCAGTGATTGGCGTTGAGAAGTTAAACGATTTTGTCAACGCAGAGTCTAAATACCAGCCATCAAAAGTGTAGCCTGTTTTTGTTGGATCAGTTGGTTTGGTGGCAGTTTTGCCTTTTTTAACAGTTTGTGTTGCAACTGCAGATCCGCCATTTGTGTTGAACGTGACCGTAAAAGTTGTCGTTGGAGTTGGAGTTGTTGGCTCAAGCTTAGAATAGCCTCCCCATCCACCGTCAGCTTCTGCTCTCCAGCCAAGGCTCAGAAGGTATTTCTGCTCGTTCTCATCTGTTGTGTAGTTGTGAGTGCCAGTTGTGGCATAAGGGTTATATTGCCTTAAAACTTTGACATAATCTGTTGCACCCGCCTCAACTGTCCTCCAGCCTTCTCCTTCATACGTCCAGCCAGCTTTAACGCACTCGTTTTTTTCGTCAGCGCTTGTTGTGTAGTGATGATCGCCACCTGAAACATATTTGTTGTAAAGGCGATAAACTGGCTTGAAATCCTCAGATGTTGGTGCGTACCACTCGATCTGCTCATAGACCCATCCAACTTTTGCAATGTTGT
>CAVAWT010000076.1:0-3253 GCA_963592435.1 Oribacterium sp.
CAACTGCAAACGTCGCAAACACTTGGGACAAAACAACGAACCCGAACGGTTATAACTCCGAATTGAAAAACATAAAAAAGTCTTCAGCCGAAATTCAAGCTGATGTCAAGGTGTTAAACGACGTTGATCACAAAGTCTACACTGCCGACAAATATAACGAGGTTTTCGAAGAATATGAAAAATTTGTCGAGAACGATTCTTATCATTTATATTGCAAATATAACAAGTCCACTGGCACGGGAGCAAATGACTATCTTGAATTCAGGATTTTGGAAGTGGGCGAGCATAATAACGCGGGCACGGACACGACAGATGGATCAGTTCTGTCATTCCAGCTGACGCATTCTTTGCCTAATGCCTATCCTTGGAGCACAAAAACTGATTCAACGAGTGCATCGAAGGAGACTGCAAGGTGGAAGACTTCTTATATGCGAACTCTCTTAAGTTCTGGAGGCGCTGTTTATAACCAATTCCCGACGGCTTTAACTAACGACATTATGAGCGTCACAAAAAAGACAAGCGTTGGAGGAAACTCGAACACAATTGAAAAAGTAACGGACAAATTGTGGCTTGCAAGCGAAGTCGAAATGCTCAACGGAACAGTTTGGGCAGCCACAGGAGAAGGCACAGTTTATGATTATTGGAAAAAAATTGGACTAAATCCAACAACAACAAGTGGCGGGAATAAAGCGTTCACTTGCTTAATTACAACGCGTGCTGGCACGCAGGTGACAGGAAATCCGACTGGGCATTCTGCTGTAATGGGTTGTTATTGGTTGCGTTCGGTTAACGGCGCTTCCAAAGGGAAAACCAACGGTGTCTCGCACTTGTCAAATTCGGGCACTGTGAACAATGCTGACAACAACGCGTTTTATACGGTGCCAATCGGACCATGCTTCTCTCTCGGAGTTGACTACACCGTCAAATTTAACAACAACGGAGGATCTGGCACTATGTCGGATCAAACGGGGCGTTTCTTGAACGACGGAGTGAAGCTTACTGCGAACGGTTTCACGAAAGATGGCTATGGCTTTAAGTGCTGGAACACGGAAGCCGACGGTTCTGGCACGAGCTTTTCTGACAAGGAAGCTGCAAACATAGCGTTTTCTGGGGAAAGCACTGTCACACTTTATGCGCAATGGGTTGAGCTTGGCGATTATTGGATCGCTCCAGCATACAAATCGACAACTTCAAACGCAGCGGCCACGGTTAATGCGGCCTACACAAACCCAGAGACTGGAGTTGTCAAAAACAGAGCGCAAATTCAAGAAGATGTCAAGGTCTTAAACGACACTGGTCATGCGACGTATACGGCAGAGAAATATGAGGAAGTTTATAACGAATATAAAGAGTACATGGACAACGACTCCTACCATCTTTATTCAAAGTGGGAAGGGGCTGCTGCTTCTGCTCGAGCTGCTAACAATTATGTCGAGTTCAGAATCGTAAACATCGGTGATCATTTGGCTGGAACGACAGCTGCAAAGAAGGCAGACGGTTCTGTTTTGACGTTTATGATGACTCATTCGCTAACAACGTCCTATCCGTATAACGAAACTCAAACAAATACGAACGGCTGGGCTGGGTCTAACCTTTACACGCGCCTTAACTCCTCAACTGGCTATTTCTACACCCGATTTGCTGCTGGACTCAGGAGCGATGCTTTGAAGGTGACGAAGTATTCCACAAAAGGTGGAGGAACTGCGGCAGCTGCTGTCACAGCTTTGACGAGCGCAACTTCGCAGTTCTGGGTGCCATCTTGCACGGAATTGACTGGGTTTACCGAAGCAGGGTATTGTGACGAAGGCAACCAATATCAATACTTCAAAGACGTCGTTGGTCTCACCAGCGGTGGCACATACGATTATGCTTTGAAGGGAATTCACTACGACAGAGCGGGCACAACAAAGCCGACTTATGGTAGCTATGCTCGAGGAGGCGACTACATTGTTTTGAGGTCGCCTAACACGACTGGAAATCAAGGTTGTGCGTGGGAACAAACTGAGAATTGCACGCGAGAATATCATCATGCAGGGACTGCCTATTGGAACAGTGTCACGCCGTGTTTTGCTCTTGGAGTTGGCTACACTGTTAAGTTTGATAATAACGGCGGAACTGGCAACATGGCAGATCAAACTCGCACGCTAAACGACAACGTTGCTCTCACTGCAAACGGTTTCACGAAAGACGGCTATGGGTTCACGACTTGGAACACAGAAGCTGATGGGTCTGGCACATCATACACTGATAAACAGGTTGCAAACTTAGCAGTTGAAGGGCAAACGACAGTGACACTTTATGCGCAATGGAAAGAGCTGAAAGATTATTGGATAGCTCCTGCATATAAAAAAGCAACCACGAACGTTGCGCCTGCCGTAAATTCTGCATACACAAATCCCGAAACTGGAGTTGTTAAAAACAGTGAGGAAATCCAGGCAGACGTTAAAATCTTGAGCGACACCGACCACAGCACCTATTCTGAAGAAAAATATAACGAAGTCTTTGAATTGTATGAGCAATATATGCAAAATGACAGCTATCACCTTTATTGTAAATATAACGGATCGGCAACAAGGAACGCCAATGACTATGTCGAGTTCAGGATTTTGGAAGTCGGCGAACACTCAAATTCTGCGACAGAAACTGACGGTTCGTCTTTGACTTTCCAAGCGACGCACGTTTTGCCAAATTCTGTGCAGATGAACACAGCAGGAGTTAACACTGGCGGTTGGCGAGATTCAACTCTTCGAACTTCGATGAACTCTGGCGTTGTTTATGGATATTTCCCGGCGACTTTGTCAAACGACATAATGACGATCACCAAGAAGACGACGCAGGGCAACAATTCTGCGACTGTTCTTGATTCGAGCGATAAATGGTGGGTGGCAAGCACCGTTGAGGTTGCAGGAGGCAAAGGTTATGGATATGATGGAGAAGGAACAGAATATGCTTATTGGTCGATGATCGGCACGGATTCAACCGCCAACAACGCTGCATTGGCTCCGTTTGGTGGAACAAAGAGAGACGGAACTGACCAGGGAGACACTGACTCAGGTTGGCTTCGAGGTCCTTCAACGCAAGCAAATTGCTTCACGCGCATCATGGACACTCCAAGTGGGCGGGGAGGAAATCCGAATTATTTCAGCGCAGGTGCTAGCTCAAACAGAGCGCTTGTTCCTGCTTTCGCGTTCGGGTATAACGTTGTGAAGTTTGAAACTGATGGCGGAACAGAAATTGATGACCAGATTTTGAA
>CAVAWT010000077.1:0-3217 GCA_963592435.1 Oribacterium sp.
CAACTGCAAACGTCGCAAACACTTGGGACAAAACAACGAACCCGAACGGTTATAATTCGGAATTGAAAAACATAAAAAAGTCGTCAGCCGAAATTCAAGCTGATGTCAAGGTGTTAAACGACGTTGACCATGTTGTTTACACGGCAGACAAATATAACGAGGTTTATGAGGAATATTCAAACTTCTTGCAAAACGACACCTATCACCTATACACTAAGTGGAAGGGTTCAACTGTGGACCGCTCAGGCGCAGCACAATCGGCAAATGAGTATGTTGAGTTCAGGATAATTCAGGTGGGTGAGCACGATTCTGACGGCTCGGTCATGACATTTCAGGCAATCCACACACTTGCTCCAGGTTACCAAATGCGAGCGGATGGTAAAAACACTGGAGGTTGGTCGGGATCTGCGATTTACACTGCCATGCAGTCGGGCGGAGACATTTATAACAACTTCTACACTGCATTCACAGATGACATCATGTCAGTGAAAAAGAAATCTACAAAGGGCACATCTTCAACAGATGTGACAAGCTCAGACAACAAGTTGTGGATGCTCTCGCAAGTCGAATATAACGGAGCGACAGGCGCAGGGTATGTTAATGAGGGCACGAAATATGACTATTATGGCATTTGTGCATTCAACGAAGGCGCAGCGTCTCCTTTCTTGGTGAGAAACACGCGCGCAGGCAACACAAACGCAAACGCTGCTTATGCATATAGCTATTATTGGACAAGGTCCCCTCTAACGACTTCGAATGCTGGCTTTTGGGGAGTAAACAGCGACGGGGACGGGAATCACAGTTATGACCCAGCAAAGTATTATGGCGTCGTTCCAGCATTTAGTTTTGGTGTGGGCTATTCTGTCAAGTTCGACGGAAACGGAAACACTTCAGGCGCGATGGCGAATCAAACTGGAAGGCTGTTAAACGATGGCGTTAAATTGACTGCCAATGCGTTCCTAAAGGATGGCTATGGTTTTAGGTGCTGGAACACAGAAGCGGACGGCTCTGGCACGAGTTACACTGACAAGCAAGTTGCAAACCTCGCTTTTGACGGCAACAACACCGTCACGCTTTATGCTCAATGGGTCTCGATCGATGGTTATTGGATTGCTCCAGCTTGGAAGCAAACGACAGGAAACACGGCTGCGACGACAAACGTTGTCAATTCGGCCTACACCAATCCAGAAACTGATGTTGTGAGAACTAAAGCCGAGATCCAAGAAGACGTGAAGGTGCTAAACGACGTTGGGCATGTCACCTACACAGAAGAGAAATACACAGAAGTCAAAGAGTTGTATGAAAAATGGATGTTAAACGATTCCTATCATCTCTACACAAAATATAACGGAGCAGCAGCTGCAAGCAGAGGGACAGACGACTATTTCGAGTTCAGGATCGTGCAGGTTGGGCAACATTATGCAGGGTCGAGCAACACTGAACCGGACGGTACAGCGCTGACTTTCCAAGGAGTGCATGCTTTCGCGAGCGCTATGGGGATGAACGCAACAAACACATCCACTGGTGGTTGGGCGTCAAGTGCAGTTAGAACTGCCTGCAACGGAACGCTTTTGAATTCGTTGCCAGGACTAAAAAATGATGTTATGACAGTTAAGAAATATGCAAACAGTGGATATGGAGCAACAACACAAACGCCTGCCTTGAAGTCAACATCAGATAAATTGTGGATTATGTCGATGAGTGAGGGTTATGACGGCTATGGTAGCACGATAAACGGCGAGGGTTTGCAATATACTTTTTGGAGCAACCGTGGCATCAAGCTCGCCAACGCGAACAACTATGCAATTGCTGGAATTGGCTACATAAGAAGTGGCACCCAACCCGCCTCAACAGGCTCTGCTAATTGGAGACATTGGTTTAGATCTGCCAACACAAAGACGCTCAACGATTTTATGTGGGTTGATGAATATGGCGCGACCAACAAGGACAATGCTAATAATGCGTCTTGTAAACTTGCGATCGTGCCAACTTTTGCATTCGGTGTGGGATACACTGTCAAGTTTAATAACAACGGAGGCACTGGCACGATGGCAGACCAAACCCGCACGTTAAACGACAACGTTGCACTGACTGCAAACGGTTTCACGAAAGACGGTTATGGTTTCACGACTTGGAACACAGAAGCGGACGGTTCTGGCACGTCTTACACAGACAAACAGGTTGCGAATTTAGCAGTCGAAGGGCAAACGACAGTAACTCTTTATGCTCAGTGGAAAGAGCTCAAAGATTATTGGATTGCGCCAGCAATGGCAACGACGACGGGCAACACGACAGCGACTGCAGGAGTCACCAATAAAGCCTACACAAGTCCTGAAACTGGAGTTGTCAAGAATGCCGATGACATCCAAGAAGATGTTAAAGTCTTGGCAGACACTTCTCATCGCACCTATTCAGAAGAGAAGTATAACGAGGTCAAAGAAGTTTATGACAACTACCTCAAAAATGACGATTATCACCTATACACAAAGTGGAAAGGGAGCAAGCGCGACACAACAGCTGAAAGCGCCTTAAATGGCTATCTTGAAGCACGCGTAATCCAAGTCGGCTCTCATGACTCGGACGGGTCTGAGTTGACTTTTAGGTCATGTTATTCGCTTGCGCCAGGATATCAAATGAACACAACAGACGTGACAACGGGAGGTTGGGGGAGCTCTGCGCTCTACACTGCAATGAACACAACGAGTGGTTCAATTTATAGCAACTTCAACACAGGGTTTACCGACGACATCTTCACAGTAACAAAAAAGACGACTGCTGGCTCGGGCTCGACAACTTTGGTGTCGAAAGACAGTAAAATGTTCGTTTTGTCGGTTTCGGAGTTATCAGGATGTGCAACTTCGACTTTCACAAGCGTTGCGGAAGGCTCGCAATACTATTTCTTTAACAGAATTGTCCCCGCGCCAACAATAACTCCAGGGACAACCAACCCAGTTTACAAATCATCCACTAGAGCTGGCAATGCGCAGTATAATTATAGTTTTTCTTGGACATGGACACGCTCTCCGATAACTAAGACTTCCTCTTCTTATTCAGGGACGACCTCCCAATTCGTCTGGACTGGATCAGCCGGACAATTTAACTCTGTCACTGCTGGTTCTTCCGCATTAGGAGGCGTTGTTCCAGCGTTTGCTTTTGGATATGACGTTGTGAAGTTTGAAACTGATGGCGGAACAGAAATTGATGACCAGATTTTGAA
>CAVAWT010000078.1:0-358 GCA_963592435.1 Oribacterium sp.
CATGAGCACCGCGTCAAAAGTGGCGTTCTCGCGTTGGTTTTTGTATTCTCGTATGTCTTTGTCAAGCGAATTTGCGTGGTAGACCTCAGGGTTGTCAATGTCATGCAGAAACATGTTTGTTGCACAAAGAAGGTATGGCAACTGTTTTTTCTCGATGCCGTAAACACTTGTCTGGTAGAGCGCACGGTCAGCTGGAATGTCAATCTGTTCATTTAGAATTTTCAGTGCAGACGTTAAAAAGCCACCTGTTCCGCAAGCGAAATCGGCAATTTTGTCGCCGAGCTTAAGGTCAAGGCGACCTGCCATGAAGTCTGTCACGGCACGAGGAGTGTAGAACTCGCCAGCTTGACCAGCCGAC
>CAVAWT010000078.1:421-3215 GCA_963592435.1 Oribacterium sp.
CCGCTTGCCCAGCCGACTGCAAGTCCTTCAAAATTGTTTCGTAGACTTCGCCAAATGCGTGAATTTCTTTATACTCCGAAAAATCCACTTCGTCGTTAATGGCGTTGATGACGCGACGCAACAAAATGCCGTCTTGCATGTAGTTGTGCGCAGTTTCAAAGGCATAACGAACAATTGCTTGACCTTGGCTTGTTTGCTTGTTCACGGGTAAATTTGCAAGCGTTGGAAAAAGCTTGTTGTTGACGAAGTCGAGCAAATCGGCTCCAGTGAGCGCGCTTCCGTCATTGTTGTCAACCGCCCAATTGTGCCACTTCAACTCATCGGGCAGAATTGAAACGTAACCGTCTTTCGTTATTTTCCACTCTTCTTCTTTAGAATCGTAGATCTTCAAGAAGAACATCCACACCATTTGCTCAATACGCTGGGCATTTCCGCTAAGTCCAGCGTCCTCGCGCATGATGTTTTGAATTTTTTTAACTAAAGCGCCAACTGCCACTTAATTTCCTTCCTTAAATTCTCGTTCTAAGGCTTAAGCTGCCATGCGGTAGAGTTCGTTTTCCAAATTCTGTGCTGCGTGCAAAAATTGGTCTTTGCCCCCAAAAATTTTAATTATGTTTGGAACTGAACCAATTTGCTGAAATTCCTTCAACTTCAGAAGGTCAATGTCGTCTAAATCACGAATTTCTGCTGTTGCATATTTTTCAAGCAGCGCATCCAAGACCGCCTTTGCCTTTTCGCTGAATTGGCTCAAATAGCCACTGTCGCGCACGGCCTGCGCACGTTCCTTGCGCGTCATTGCAGGCACGTCATAGGCAATGTGGCAGATGAGGTCGAAGTCATCCATGTCAAAGCGTCCAGTTTGTTCGCGCAACTGCGCAAGAAGCACGCCTTGCGCCAATAGTTCGCTGAATATGGCAGACTTTTTCTCAACGCTGTTCCACTTGTTAATGAAGTCGTCAAGCGTTGCATAGTGCGCAAGCATGTTTTTCTTCGTGTAATCAACAAGGCTTTCTGTGTGAAGTTTCCCGTTCCAGAGGTATTGCACCTGCTCACCAATCACTTCCACTTCTTTGCTTGAAATGTAATATTTTACATGAGGCTCTGGCTGGTCAATAATAGGAGGATCGACTTCAACTGGGTCAACTGGAGTGTCAACTGGAAGTTCTGGAGGATCTGTTGTCAACACCACCGGCGGTTCGCCATCAAAATTCGGGTCGGCAAAAAGGCGAGTGGCATCTTTGAAGTCGAGCACTGTGAAAAACAGTTTACCTTTGTCTTCTTTAATTCGCGTTCCTCTGCCAACAATTTGCTTAAATTCAGTCATGCCCTGTTCGCCAAATGTGTTGTCAAGCACAATACACTGGCAAGTTTTGCAGTTAACACCTGTTGTTAACAGTTTGGATGTTGTTAGAATTGTTGGGAATTTTTCGTCAACGTCCATGAATTTGTCAAGAATTGCTTCCACGCGTGGAACGTCTCCTGTGCAACGTTGAACGTAGTCGGGATGCTCCTGCACAACGTCTGAGTTTTCGTTAACAAGTGCCCCTCGCATGCGTTCAGCGTGTTCGATGTCTTCGCAGAACACGATAGTCTTCTGGAAGCGACCAGTGGCTTTTAAGTGCTCCGTAATTTTCTTAGCAACTGCCACGTCTCGCTGCTTAAACACAATGTTTCTGTTAATGTCGCGTTGCGTGAATTCACGCTGTTCAATCTCTTGTCCAACGTCGTCAATTTGTCCCTCTTCAGGCACGAACCCGAATTTGTCGACGTCGATGTGAATGCGACGCACGCAGTAGGGTGCCAAAAATCCGTCCTCGATGCCTTGCTTTAAGGAATAGGTGTAGAGCGCATCGCCAAAGTATGAATGTGTCGACACTTCTTCAGTTTCCTTAGGCGTTGCCGTCATACCAAGTTGTGTGGCTGAAGAGAAATACTTCAAAATCTGTCGCCAACTCGAATCGGCGCGCGCACTTCCTCTGTGGCATTCGTCAACAATAATCAAGTCGAAAAACGCAGGGTCAAACTGCTCAAACGGTTGAGGGGTGCCTTGTTCAGCTCCTTCTTCGTTAACGAGTTGCTGGTATGATGAAAAGAAAACTTCATATGCGCTGTCAAGTTTTCTGCCTTGCACTTTCGTTGTGACGTTGTTGAGCGGTTTGAAGTCACCTGAAATTGTTTGGTCTAAAAGAACATTTCTGTCTGCCAAGTAAAGCACCTTTTTAATTAGCCCAGCTTCACGAAGGCGCCAAACAATTTGAAAAGCAGTGTATGTTTTCCCAGTTCCAGTGGCCATAACAAGCAACATTCGTTTTTGACCCTTAGCAACTGCTTCGCAAACGCGATTGATTGCAATTCGCTGGTAATAGCGTGGTGTGATTGAGTCGTGGCTGAAGTGGTAGGGCGCATTCACCTCTTCTGATTGCTTCTCGCTTAAACCATGTGCGGCGTTATGTCGCTTAAGCAGTTCTTCTGGTGTTGGAAAACTGTCAAGTGGAATTTCGCGCTCCAACCCAGTTTTCATGTCGTGTTCCATAAATGCGTGGCCGTTTGAACTGTATGCGAAGTCCACGTCGAGAATTCTTGCATATTCAATTGCTTGTTGCAGGCCATAACCAACAGGTTTCTGGTAATCTTTCGCCTCCACAATTGCCAAAGGTTGGTTCGCATCTGGCCAGCAAAGTTGATAATCAGTCTTCATGCCTTGGTCAACGCGCGATGCGTGTCCAGTTGCAATTGCAATTTTTCCATCGGTGAAAAAGTAGTCTTCGCACGAAATGTGGTCAAAGTCCCACCC
>CAVAWT010000079.1:0-3201 GCA_963592435.1 Oribacterium sp.
CATATGTGATCCAAAAAACTGTCGGACACGGGTATAATTATCCTGTGCAAGCGCACTTGAACCCGAAAATCAAAAGTGGTTTAATTAGTGCCTGGACCTTATGTCGAAAGAATTCGGAAGTTTCCGACCCGTATTAAAGTGACGCGATCTTAAGGGGTCTGACCCCCTGAAAAGGGTAATAAAAGTGGTATAATACGTTTGTTGTAGAAGAGCCCACGTGGCTTTTGCTAATATGTTACTTTAAGTTTTTGAGGAAGTGATTGTTATGAAGACGTCTTCAGCCGCCCAAAACATGAGGGGGGGGGCACTCATGCTTAAGAAAGTCCCCAGTTTCGCACTGATTTTTTCAGTTTTTCTTTTATCTTTTCTTTTATTATTCACTAACGTTAATTTAGCAAGCGCTCAGGAGGAGTCAGGCACTAAAGCCAGCGAGTCGATGCCAGCAATTGAGCAGATCCTTCGACTCGGGCTTACGCCCTCGCTTAAGGATTCAGATGGGACGGTGTTTTCTTCCCAGTTCAGGACTGCAAATTTGGAGGGTCTGACCCCCAAGTCAAGGATGGCGAACACAGGGTCTGACCCCCAGTTAGCAGCAGAAAGCGACGCTCAGCTGAGCGCACAACGCGTGGGTCAGCGTGCGATGTATCGCCTTTACAACAGGTGGACAGGCGAGCATTTCTACACATGTTCTGAAGAAGAGCGCGACGAAATTGCCAAGGTTGGCTGGACGAAAGAGTCGATTGGTTGGGTTGCCCCGAAAGAGTCGAGTGTTCCAGTCTATCGCCTTTATAACAGTCACATTACAGGTGGAGATCACCACTACACTCCAAACGCCGAGGAGCGTGACAACCTCGTTAAAGCAGGATGGACCGATGAGGGAATTGGCTGGTATTCAGCCGACGAAGGCTCACTTTTCAGGGCACCAGTTTATAGACAATATAACCCTTACGCCGACACTGGTACGCACAATTACACTTTGTCAACAAGCGAACTCAACAACCTCGTTAAGGCTGGCTGGAGAGACGAAGGTGTTGGATATTATGGACTTGATCAGTCGCTAATGAGTGCGGTTGATTTTGACAAGGACATCAAGGTAACAACAGATTCTAAAGTCTATAACGGCAAGGAACAGACGCAAACCATTACGAGCACAAACCTTAAAGAAAATGAAGATTACGTTGTTGAGTATTCCAACAATAAAGAAGTTGGAACCGCCACAATGACAATCACTGGAGCTAATGGGTTTTATGGCGAAAAAGTCTACACTTTCCAAATTACTCAAAAAACAATTTCTCAAGTGAAATGGGGAGATCTCGAGTTTGGTTATGACGGAAAAGCGCACGTCCCGACAGCAACTGCAATCGGTCTCTGCTCTGGCGATTCTGCGACTGTAACTGTCACTGCAACTGGTAATCACACGGACACAGGCACCTACACTGCCACCGCAACTGCGATTTCTAACAAGAATTATAAACTCGCTTCCAACATCAAAACTGATTTCAGAATCGGCACAAAAATCGACTTTGATCATGAAAATAAGCCGACTGTAAACACTGATGACGAAGTCTACACAGGATCAGCGATAGCTAAAGATGTGTCAGTAGCAGGTCTAACTAAAGATAAGGACTACACTGTAACTTACACAAACAACGTAAACGTTGGAACTGCAACTTTGACAATTAAAGGCATCGGCGAGTATTTTGGCGAGAAATCCTTTACCTTCAAAATAACTCAGAAAAGCTTGTCTGGTGCAACGATTACACCTGAGGCGCTTACATATAACGGTTCTGAACAAACTGCCAAAATTTCAAAAGTCACACTTGATGGCAAAACCTTGAAAGAGGGAACTGATTTCCAAGTCACAGCTGGAAATAAGGGGGCTAACGCTGGCACTTATGAGGGTCTGACCCTCAAAGGAATTGGAAATTATAAAGACACGGCGATCGGGTCATGGGCGATTTCGCCTAAAATTGTTGGAATTGAGTGGAGTGACACGTCAATCACCTATGACGGAACTCCAAAGTCTCCGACAGCAAAAGTTACTGGTGTTTGTGGGAGCGACATGGTGACGGCTACGGTGGTTGTTGCTGAAACAGAACACACAAACATCGGCACATATAACGCAACAGCCACAGAGTTAGACAATGCTAACTACCAACTTCCAACTCCAAACCCAGCAACGACTTTTGTGATTGTCGCAAAAGAACCAACTGATGAGGAGACTCAAGACATTAAACTCTCGCTTCCAGGAGTTGCTTATGTTTATGACAAAACTGAGAAGAAACCCGGGGTGGTCGGGATTCCCGCGCAATTTACTGCAGACACCGATTATGAAATCGTTTATTCTGACAACGTTAACGCTGGAGAAAACACCGCAAAAGTGACTGTTAGGTTTAAGGGGAATTACACAGGCGAAAAGGTGCTCAATTTCTCGATTGCAAAGGCAACATTGACAATCAACTGGAGCAACACGAATTTTACTTATGACTCAAAATCACATGCTCCAACTGCAGAAATTGCGAGCGGAAAGATCGACGGAGACATGATCACTTTAAGCGTTTCAGGTGCGCAAACGAATGCGAATGAATCAGGCAAGACCTACACTGCAGTTGCCAATCTTGACCCAACGAGCGCAAATAACTATGTAATTTCTGAAAATGAGACAACAACTTTTACGATTGCTAAGGCTGGACTGAAAATCAAGTGGACTAACACTTCGCTCACCTACAACGCAAGTGCTCAAAAACCAACTGTTGAAATCGAGAGCGGAGTGCAGGGAAGCGACACAATAACGCTCAGTGTTTCAGGTGAAGAAACAAACGCAAACACAACAACAACACCCAACTACACTGCTACTGCTTACCTTGACTCGACGAGCGCAAATAACTATGTAATTTCTGGAAATGAAACAACAACTTTTACGATTGCAAAGGCCGGACTGAAAATCAAGTGGACTAACACTTCGCTCACCTATGACTCAACTGCGCAAAAACCAACAGCAGAAGTTGAAAGCGGAAAACAGGGCGGTGACACGATAACCTTAAGTGTTTCAGGTGAAGAAACAAACGCAAACACAACAACAACACCCAACTACACTGCTACTGCTTACCTTGACTCAACGAGCGCAAATAACTATGTAATTTCTGAAAATGAAACAACAACTTTTACGATTGCTAAGGCTGGACTGAAAATCAAGTGGAC
>CAVAWT010000080.1:0-3163 GCA_963592435.1 Oribacterium sp.
ATCAAACACACATTCATTTAAATAAGCAAAAATTTTCTTCGTCAGGAACAAAAAAATGGTGGAAAATCTGTTATTTTTGTGGTCGCTAAAAGGAGTGTCAGACATCTTTTTCGTGGGAAACACAAGGTGTCAGACATCTCCTCTGTGGTCCACGAAAAAGATGTCTGACACCATGAAAAATCACTTCACGCCGTACCAAGAGATGCCTTCTGCCCTCCACCCCTTTTTGACAAGTCCGTCGTTTTCCGAGCTTGAAGTTGTGTAGTTGTGTGTTCCTGTCTGCGAATATGGGTTATATTGCCGATAGAGCGCAACGCCTTTTGAATCGTCTGAATACCAACCAACACCTTCATAGTTCCAGCCAGCCTTAACAAGGCTATCCTTTTCGGTTGAGCTCATAGTGTAGTGATGGTCTCCTCCTTCGACATATTTGTTATAGAGGCGATACACTGGGGTTTTCGACGAACTTGGTGCATACCAACCAACACCTTCATCTGTCCATCCCACTTTCACGAGTTTTGCCTTTTCATCGTCACTTGAAGAGTAGAAATGCTCACCTGTCCACTTGTTATAAAGCCGATGCATAGTTAATTTTTTAACATCTGAGTCATCTGAGTCATCTGAATCATCATCTGTGCTCGATTTTTTCTGCCACTTTGAATAGAGAGTCACATCATCCTTAACTTTATCAGTTTCAAAATCCCACTTCGTTGTGAATTTAGCATCTTTATACCAGCCCTCGAAGGTGTAACCCTCGCATGTTGGACTTTCTGGTTTTGCTAGGCGCTCACCAACCTTTGCATTAACCAGCTGATCGCTCACTTTTCCAGAACCTTTAAACGTGACAAGCGCGTAAGTCACCGCTTGCATGGTAATCTTCCCTGTGTATTGGTCAATCCCACGAGGGTCTGGACGAAGGTTATCGTGCCACTTTGACTCCTGACCCCATATCCCAGGTGTAGCTGCCTCCTGACCATATATTATGATCCAATAGGGTCTAACCAGCTGTGCAGATGACTCATATTTGCCATCCTTGCCACTATCTTCCTCTGTTGTTGCATATATGGAAAAATATTCATAACCTGATCCAGTTGGAATCAAATCTGAAATGTCTTTATGAATCATGCCATCAGACCCACTTTTTGTCGGAATGATGACTGTTTCTTTGTGCTGCGTGTTCGTGCTTTCAGGAACAAGTTTTAAACAGACTGACTCAACAGGTCTGTCATAGACATCTGTTATCTTAACGTTAAGAATCGTCCTATCAACAGGGGTCTTGACCTTCACAGGGATGGGAGACCCATCATATTCTGCATAGTTGACATATTTTATGTAAGTGGCCCCATCAGTTGTCTTACCAAACGTCACTTTCAAAGAAGTTTGCAAGTTACACTTACTGGAACTGCCTAACTTCAAATCATACGAAGAGTAGTTAGACACTTCAAAATCCTTAAAATCAAGCAATGTCTCTCCATAGTTGCTGGTTTCAGGAAACGTGAAATTTTGAGGCTCTTCCCAACTGTAGGAAGCCTTTAGTTCAAAAACTTCGCCTGACACATTTTCATCGTCTTGATTTGTCACTTTCAAATTAAGAACAGTTTGAAGCTTGGCTTCGTCTGTGTATTCAACAACGATCTCATTTTCAGAAAGCGAATCTGTCGTGAATGTCACCCTGTCTCCATTTTGACTGAAACTTTCAAGCTTTGAAAGACTTCCATCACTTTTAAGTTCATAAACTGCGCCAACGGTCTTGCCACTTTCAACTTTTTGAGTGTATTTAAAAGCAACGTCAATTGTGTCGCCAGTTCCAGTTGTTAAGCCTTTAATTTTTAAAGCTTCACTACGTGATGTGTTTTCTGCTTTTATTGAGTAAACGGAATATTCCTTACTGAGAAGTCCTTTATGTCGTGGAGTGACATCTTTGCACAACAACTTCGGCTCTCTCCCCTTTGCGCCACTTGTTGTGAAATCTGTGCCTGAAACTGTCGTGTTGCCGTCTTCCGAGGTCAAAGTGTCGAACTCCTTTGTTATCTCAGAAGTTGTTGCCCATGTGAAATTTTCAACAGCATAGCAAGAACGATGATCGAAAGTCAAGACTGAATAGGCATAATCACCTGTGTATTCACACTTATCTTTATAAACAACTGGCAAAGGAAGAACTGACATGCTCCAGTCTGTGTTTCCTCCCCTGTCAAAATAGACCATGTAGTCGACATCTTCAAGAAGCTTTGCACTAACTCGCGTCCAATAGAGACCCCCTTCATCGGTGTAGACATCCGCATCAACCGTCTCAACTGTGCTAACAAAATGAACTTTTATATTTTTCCAGCCAACAGCGCGCGATTTTGGGTCGCTAGTAAAAAGAAAATCCCACCTAAATTCTTTTCTGCGAGCTTCTTCAACATCAGTTAATTTTTCATCTCGTTTAACAAGATTTATACTATTTACCTCGGGATATGACCAAGTTTTGTATCCAGTTTCGTCATCGATTGACAGCGATTTTGTTGAAACAAGCTTGTCGTCTTTTACCCACACATATAAATTTCTTGTCGTTGCCACCTGCCATTCTGTGCTCATGCAAAAGAAAATGTAGTTGTGATTTTTCTTCAACCACACAGTGATATAACCATCTTCTGATGTCACTGTACACTCATTTGTTTGTGTTGTGCAATTCCAAATCTGAAACTTCACCCCATAAAAAATATTGACAGGCAACTTGAATTTGACAGTCTCAGTCTCAAACAAGTCTTTCTCTTTAACATGCTCTCCATCGCTTTCCACCCACTCAAGAGACGCACCATCTTCATTGTCGCCTTCGTTTGGTTGAGCCACCGCATAAATAGAGCTAGCCAAGAACAAAAGAACAAAAAGAGAAACCGCTACTATAAATTTGTTAGAAATGTGGCACTTCATAGACTAACCTTCCCAAAAATTGATGAATAACAGTGCAGAAATCAATTAACAGATACATCCTATTATACAACAAACATCTTATGTCAAACACAACGTTCGGAGATCGCGTCACTTTAATACGGGTCGGAAACTTCCGAATTCTTTCGACATAAGTTCCAAGAGCTAATTAAACCACTTTTAATTTTTTGGTTTAAATGCGCTTGCACAGGATAATTATACCCGTGTCCGACAGTTTTTTGGATCACATATG
>CAVAWT010000081.1:0-3009 GCA_963592435.1 Oribacterium sp.
GTAATCGTATTGATCTATGATCTCAGGGGTCTCGTCCAGACTTGCGTCTTGACTTGTTGCAGTGTCGAACTCGAAGGTGGAAACGTCACATATTGACTTATCATAATATGAAAGATAGAAAAAACCATCGTCATATCGATCAGTCCCCCAGGAATTTTTAACTATGAAAGCACCATCCTTTTCTGGTAAATGCCCAGGCACAAAGTTTTCTTTCGAATAGTCGTCATCATAGCCAACAATGCATACTGAATGATTAACGCTGGCGCCCTCATAAACATATTGAGAACTTGTCTCGTAGTTGAAGTATTTTTCAGTCTCTGGATTACCACTGTCACCGTGATAGGAAATTTCAACAGCATTACCTTTTGAAAGTTCGGTTTTGATTTTTAAAAGCACTTCTTCATCTGTCTCATAAGTTGCTTCACCAGAAGACCAGTAGGTCGTTACCAAAGATCCAAGGTTATTCCATTTCGCGAGGCTTGCAACTCGAGATCTCCTTTGGGAAGAACTTAACTTGTCGGTGTCGTAATACTTCCCTTCTTCAATCAAATGTTGAGGAAACGAAATTGACTCCGCCGTCGCAGGGCCGCAACCTTGCATCATAAGAGACGATGCTTTTTTGCTTGTGCCTCCTATATTAAAGATGTTTAACGACACATCAGCTGGGTAAACTCCCTCACCCTTTTGTGAAACTTCGGTTCCTTGCAACTCTGATTCGTCATCAGATAATGGAGTGTAGGCAAAGTATGCGGTTTGATAGGGAGAAAGCTCAACGGCGTCTGAATCGGTGGCGTTTGCCAGTGAAGTCTCACATGCAGCATTTGCGCCCCAAGCCCAACATGTGCCCGTTTTTCCTTGAGTTTTTGGAGTTGTGACCTTGCCTGTCTCTCTCAAGTCAACTTTCGCAGGCAAGGAATTGGATTTGTCAGCAGACAGAGATTGCTCTCCCCTTGCCACTTTTATGCTGTTTTTATAATCTGCATCACTGGCATCGAATAGCTCAAAGACTCCTCCCTCTTGGAGTTCTTTCTCAATTTCTTCACTCGATTTTTGACGACCTGGAAGAAGGATTTCTCCTTCAAAAGCTTCTCCTTGATTAACCGCTTCAGATTCAGCATTATTTTCTTCAACGCCTCTTGCAAAAACAATTGCAAGCGGAAACATTGAGAGAACAAGCGCGAAAGACAAAAAGAAACTTAGAAGTTTTTTGATATAAGAAAAATTATGAGATCGACGATTCATTAATAATCTCTTTCTTTTACCTGCTTGTTTTCTCATGCAACACCTGATCGATGAGAAACTATCCTCAAATAAATCTAAAAGCGAGTCGCCTCTAACATCAATAACGCAAGAGGCAACTCATTTTAAATCTAACTTACCACCCACTCAGGTTCAGTAACATTTAACGCGTCTGTCGCAAAATCTGTGTGATTTGTCACTTTTTTGACATCCCAAGCTGAACAATCAAGCGTCAATGCAGAACAACTCTTAAAGACATTGCTCATTGAGATAACATTTGAAGTGTCCCACGCAGACACTCCTGCGAGCGTTGTTAAACCTGTGCAACCCTCAAACATATTGTCAAATTTAGTTACGTTGCTAGTGTTAAAGCTCGAAACATCTAATGACTCTAGAGAGCTACAAGACCCAAACATACCATACATGTTTTTGACTTTGCTTGTTTTAAAACTTGAAACATCTAGATCTTTTAAACCTTTGCAACTTTGAAACATCAAGGACATATCTGTAGCGCTTGATGTGTCCCAATTCGACAAATTAAGTTTTGTTAGAACTGTGCATCCATAGAACATGGAACTCATATTTTTTACTTTTGTCACTTTCCAAGTGGACAGATCAAGCTCGCTGAGTCCATAGGAGAAAGAAAACATTTCTGACATCGAAGTGACATTTGAGACATCAAACTTCGAAACATCAAGCTCCTTTAAATATGTATTGGAAAACATGGACGTCATGTCCGTAACATTACTTGTATTGAAGTTTGAAACTATCAAAGATGACAGACCACGACACCCACAAAACATCATACACATGTTTGTAACACTACTCGTGTTAAAGCTCGAAACATCTAATGACTCTAGAGAGCTACAAGACATAAACATACCATACATGTCTGTGACTTTGCTTGTGTCAAAACTGCTGACGAGCAACGACTTTAATTTCCAACAGTAAAAAAACATTTCACGCATATTAAGGACCTTGCTTGTGTCAAAGTTGGAAAGATTTAGACCTGTCAGTTCTCGGCATTCACGGAACATTTCACGCATATTAGTAACACTGCTTGTGTCAAAGTTTGCAACATTCAACGACGTTAATGCCCTACAATTGCGAAACATTTTAGACATATTAATAACATTGCTTGTGTTAAAGTTTGCAACATTCAACGACGTTAATGCCTTACAATCTCTGAACATTTCAGACATATTAGTAACATTGCTTGTGTCAAGGTTTGCCATGTCAACAGAAACTAAATTCTGGAACCCATTAAACCAAGCATAGAGGTTCTTTGGCTGAATCTCATCAACGAAAACAACGCTTGTGCAATCTGTGCAACGATCCCACTCCCTAATATAATTTTCTTTCTCAATATTTACGTAAACTTGCGTTACTGTTTTTCCATTAAATATGCTCGTGTTAGCTGGAATCGTTTTTCTTCTGTAAAAATTTAAGGAATTATCATCCGCCGAATAAACTGCAAAAGCATAGCCCTCTTTCCACTTCGCGTAAAGCGTCGTGTTGGCAACAATTGGAGTTGCAAAGTCAAATGCCTTTGTCAGCTCAGAATCCAAAAACCACCCCTCAAATGTGAAGCCAGCCTTCACTGGATCAGTAGGCTTTGTGGCAGTTTTTCCATATTGAACGGCCAGAGCTTCAATGTCAGATCCTCCATTTGTGTTAAACGTCACAGTAAGCCACTCAGCGCTTTCCGTCCACTTTGCATAAAGTGTTATGTTTGAGACGATTGGAGCAGAAAAGTCAAATGACTTTGTT
>CAVAWT010000082.1:0-2949 GCA_963592435.1 Oribacterium sp.
TTCTTTTGAAAAGCAAGGTCAACAACAATAAAGGTTGAATTCGCTTATAACCGCAGCGCTACCTCAAGAAACTTTCATTAAGAATTTTAACAATATCTGCATGAATTGATTAATACGTGACGAAAAAGTCAGCAACAAAAAGCCTTCCAGCAAACGCCCAGTTCCTCCCCACGATTATCAGTCAAAATGCCACTGCACCAAAACTTATAAAACAAATTTTAAAGGAGTGATTTTAATATGAGTAGTATAATTAAGAAAAGCGTGTGGGCGACACGAAAAAAACTTGACGGTCGCTGCGATTACCGTAAGAGGAAGGGAAACCCCTCGAAACGCAGCTTGAGTCCGCAAGGCGCAGGACGAGAGATACTGGCAACAGGAACGTGCGCTGAATCGCCGTATTGGCTGAAAAGTCAACGGACTGAGGCAAGCTCGAAATCGTCCGAGAGAGGATGTTGTGGCTACGCTACGGCTGTAGTAACATCCTCTCTGAATTTTAAAGCTGGTGAGTGCTATGTCTAATCAATATCCAGTTACAAATCAAGATTTAGAAAAAATTTATAGATGTGCTTCAATGTTTGATGAAAAACTTAATAATCAAGCATTAGTATTCTTTTTTGAAACACAAAATAAAAAAATTGACTGTGAATGTGTAGAATTTCGTAGTGAAAACTTTTCACATTTAATTGGTATTGAAAGAAACAGAAGAAATGGGATTACTTCTGAAATCTTTTATGAAAAAGCCTTAAACAAAACATTAAATCCGAATACTGATTTTTCTTTTGCACATGAAGCATATAGAGGAAGATTAGATTTTGATTTAAAGATGGAAATTGTCAATAGGGTATTTAGCATTGAAAATTCACCGTTACAAATTGTTTGATTATCAGTCAAAATGCCACTGCACCAAAACGTGTTACTGGGAGTTTGTTGAATAATATTTCATATATAAGATATAGTATGTATTATCTATGATGTTTTATGTGTGATGCATTAGACAAGACTTGACGTTTAACATAAATAGTGAGGTCATTAAGTTTGTTGTCTTTCATTTTTTGAGAGAAAACATCTTGACACTGTTTCATCACATCAATAAGGGGTTGTTCGTTGCCGTAAACTTGCGCCATTTCTAGCCATTGTTTATATTGTTGCTCGTTTTGATCTTCGATGACTGGGATGTCAATGTTGTTTTCAATACACTGTTTAAGCATTAGAAAGCGTCCAGTCCTGCCGTTACCATCTTGAAAAGGATGGATATGTTCAAAACGAACATGAAAATGAGTTACATCTTCAAGTTGTTTGTTTGACGCGCTCCACCAATCAAACAACTCTTCCATGCCAGCGTCAACTTCAGTAGGTAGAGGAACTTGAACTTGCGTGCCACGAATGATGTTACCTAAGTATTTATAATGACCTACAAAACCCTTTTTGTCTTTTGAGGTGTTTTTCATAAGAAGTGTGTTTACCTCAATTACGAAGTCTTTATTTATGGGTTTGTTTAAACTGTCAACAATGAAATCAAGTGTTTCAAGTGAGTTTTTAGTTTCAATTACATCATCGAAGTCGTGTGAGCCGTTAACCTTGCCACTTTTCATTAGGGAAGCAATTTCTTCTTCAGAAAAGGTTGAGCCTTCGAGCTTATTGGAGTGAAAAAGAAAGTAAGGCTTAATGAACTCATAAGGTGAGTTGGGGATGTTTTTGAGTGATTGAATTTGGTGCTTGTTAATTTTCATTGGACTTATATCCTTTCTGTTATGTAATACATCTTATCTATGATGTTTTATATGTGATGTATTAGATAACTGTGCATTATGCGCATCAGCTTTTGCATTAACTTGAGCGATGTTTTCATTAGGAGGTAAAACTTGACGTTTCTTTATTTTTTGTTCTTGACAGCTTTGTGTTGTAAAGAAATTTTCAGTGTTTAAAGTAGCTTGTTTTTGAAACTTCTCGTAGTTTGGAAGTAATAGCATCGTTTCTTTTGGCATGAGATTTGAGAAATCTTTAAGATATAGGTCTGCCATGTCTTTTGCATAATCTATAAAGAAATTAACATTGCTTCCGCCATCGAAAATTTGCAGTGCTTTGTAATATTGGATTTTGTTTTCGTCTAAAACAATGAATGGAACTAAATCATTTTTAAGACATTCTCGAAACATAATCATTCGACCGACACGCCCGTTGCCATCTTGAAAAGGATGGATACTCTCAAACATAGCATGAAAGCCTGTTACTTCACGATATGTTGTTTGATTTCGATTGTTGTAGTTGTTAAGTAGTCGTTGAATGTCTTGTTGCACATTTTCAGGACTTGATGTTATTATATCACCTACGGCATTGGGGAGTAATTTGTATGAGCTAACTGAAATTTGTGAATTGTTTAAATCTTCTGTTGTTCCTCGTTTTAGTGTTTTGTGAAAGGAGCAGATAAGGTCTTCAGTTAGGTCATCTTCAATCGTGTTTAACATCAAGTCAAACATGCGAAAATGATTAGATGTTTCTTGAATGTAGTCGAGTTTAATTGCTTCTGTTGATTCTGGACGAAACGTGTGTGTTTCAAAAATTGTTCGCGTTTGTTCTTTGGATAGGGGGTTACCTTCTATCTTTTCTGAATTATAAACAAACGCAATTTGATTTTCCCAATAGAAACCATTTTTGATTTTACCATTACGTTGAGATTTTAGGGTGTCAATGATGCTTTGGCAAAGGTCATGGTAATTATTCATTTGTGATATATCCTTTCTATTATGTGCTATATACTAAATCATAAATCATATATTTTATATGTGAGTGTAGCTGGTATTTTTTAAAAAATAAGTCATAAATAATAATTAATATGTATTAAATATGATGTCATATATATTATTTGACTGATTTATTTTTATTGTAATCTGTGGGTTTGATTATCAGTCAAAATGCCACTGCACCAAACTAAGAAGTTCCGCTTCTCTG
>CAVAWT010000083.1:0-1969 GCA_963592435.1 Oribacterium sp.
GAGCTCACTTGAAGAGATGGAAAAGGATAAACGCAGGCAAAAGGTGCAAATCGAAAGAGAAAGAGAGAAGGAAATAGAAGAGAATAGGGATCGCAGGGTCAACTTAGCATTGATAGTTTTTGGTTTTTTAGTGGTCATATCCGCGTGGCTTGATGGTCTTAATCTTGTCGACTGGTTTATGGAGGGCGGTAGAATCATAAACTCTTGGCACGTGGCAATTAGTCTCGGAGTTCTGGTCCTTACCCTGTATTTGATAGCTACACTTTTTTGGAACAGAAGAAAAAAATAGGGTAATAATCGCAACATGTATAGGTAAATGCACGGAGATGAGAATTTTTATATGAAACTTATTGTTGCAAGACATGGAGAGACGCTGTGGAATGTTGATAACAAGGTCTTGGGACGAACGGACCTTCCGTTGAATGAAAATGGGATTAGACAGGCTGTGTTACTGGCAGAGGATTTGAAACAACTTGATGTTCAAGTTGTGTATACTTCTCCGCTCGAACGTGCTGTTAAAACCGGAAAAATTATCGCTGAGGAAAACGAAGTTGAGTTAATTGTCTTAGAAAACTTAATTGAGCAAAACTTTGGCATTTATGAAGGGATGGACCGTGCTAATGACGAATATCAGCTTGCAAAGAGGCAGTATGCAAAGAGATATCCAAAAGGGGAATCATATTTTGATGTTGTGGCTAGGGTCTATCCTTTAATATGCGCAATTAGGGAGAAGAATATTGATGGAACAGTAATAATTACCCATGGTGGCGTTTGTAGGGTAATTAATTCATTTTTTGCGCCGATGGATAATGAAGAGTTCGCTTCATTTGTGATGCCGAACTGTGGCTACAAGGTGTATGAGCTATGAAGGAATACTTAGACGTATTAAATGACAGAGGCGAAAGAACAGGAATCGTTAAACTGCGCGACAAGGTTCACAGGGACGGTGACTGGCATTTAAGTATTCACCTTTGGCTGGCTTGTGACGACCAAATTCTTGTGCAAAAAAGATCCATTAAAAAAGAATCAAATCCTGGGCGATTTGATGCTTCAGTCGCTGGGCATGTCTCCGCTGGAGAAGATGTGATGCTTGCAGCGCGGAGGGAGTGTGAAGAAGAGATTGGTGTTGATATATCCAATGAGGAGATTGAAGAACTTGGGGTTTTGAAACTGTGCATTAAACATCCAGAGAGGGGCTTTGTTAGTAATGAGTTTAATTATGTATTGCTTTCAGAAATTGCGAGCATCCAGGAATTTACAATCGATGAAGAAGAAGTCGAACAACTGTTGTGGATGGGAATTGAAGAGATATTTGAGAAAATAGAACGCAATAACAAACAGTTTTGCATCTCTCGTGATGAGATTAACTTGATAAGAAACAGATTCGGAGAAAAGTAATGAAACAGACTGAACGTAAAAAGATTCTAGAATACTACTCAAGGGCGGCTGAATCCGCAAAGAGTGACCCCGATGCGGCTGTAAATAGTGCGAGAAAAGCAGCCGAGTGTGTATGCAAAAATATTATAGTTTCTGCTGGAAAGACATTAGTTAGCCACCCAACTATAGAGTCGTTGCTTAAACAGATAACAAGTAAGGGGAGTGGCATTTCTGTAGATCCAAAACTGATATTAGCGATTAGAACAATACAGGTTTACGCAAATTATGGAGCCCATGACCAGAGTTTTCAGTCTGGAGATAATATTGAACATCATGAGGATTTAAGCAACGAGGATATTGTTCCCTGCATGAATGCGCTTACTCAAATGCTTTCAATCTATATTCAGGGATTTATTGATGAAAATGTTCCAGAGTCTTTCAATTTAACCAAAAATTACTCATTGCCAGATGATTACGTTTTAAAAATTGGAGTTACTAATCTTACTGTAACTGATAGTATTATGCAGGGATGGAAAAGTGATGAACTTTTTGCAAAACTTAATATTAAAACTCAGCAGATACAGCGTAAATG
>CAVAWT010000083.1:1979-2932 GCA_963592435.1 Oribacterium sp.
ATTTTGTCGGATATTGCGGATGGAACTTTAGACATGGCGATATATAACAAGGAGTCAACTATAAGATATAAGAATTCTCACCCAGATGCTGACATACATATTTTAAGGGATGTTTGTTCGTCAATGGGTGGCAGAAATTTTTATATTTTGGCTTCAAATGAGGGTCGCTGGAAGGATATGACTTTACAACAGTTTAAGGATTCATTAGGGCCAGGCGTAATGATCGCAGTGAGCAAAAATAGTGATATGGAAAAGAACCTCCTTTTTATATTAGATAAAAGCATTGAGGAATTATCTGAATTGGGGGTTAAACTTATAGATTATCATTCAGATTCAGGCTTTACGATTTTTGAATTTAATCCAGATATTCTTGTTATTGGTGGGCAAGATCTGCGATTTTTAGCTGAAAAGAAGCGTGGTTATACCGAGGTTGTGAGTTATGAGAATTTTCCGCCTGAGAAGAAGGAATTTTTTAATAGAAACTCGGTAAATTCTTTGATAGTTGGAGCGACCATTTACAATATGTTTTCTGAAGAGTTGCTAGATGCTATCACTAGTCAGTTGATGGTAAATTTTTATTCAAGCAATCTTTCAGAAAAAAACAGAAGAGAAATAAGGAACAAGCTTAGACCACAAGTTCGCGCGATATGTGATGATGATGAAACTGCAGACTACATAATCACACGTATTTTGTTTGAAACCTATCGATTCTTTTAATGGAGTGAAAGGGTATCTATGAAAATTGGATTTGCTTTGGTGACTGGGGATCCCTTCTTTGGAGAGATTGTGGATTTAGAGAATGAGGTGCATGATGCATGTGGCTTTCATAATAAGTTGGAGCGGTTAAACAATATTCCACATACAACGATATTTCAGGGTTCATTCGAAGAGGGAACTGATTATTCTGCAATACTTCGAGATGTAAATGAATATCGAGACGATGTTGTATCGAA
>CAVAWT010000084.1:0-2859 GCA_963592435.1 Oribacterium sp.
CACCTGTATTTGATTCATACTCATCTACGAAAGTAGAAATTAAAATGTGTGTCTGAACCGTGAAGATGAATTGTTAGCGCACAAAAAATCTACGAAAGTAGAAATTAAAATGTGTGTCTGAACTGCCAACAGAGCCATCCAAAACGGTTACATCTACGAAAGTAGAAATTAAAATGTGTGTCTGAACCAGGCATGCAACCTCCAACATACCGCATCTACGAAAGTAGAAATTAAAATGTGTGTCTGAACCCTCTTTAGCTCGGATTAGCTCATTTCTATCTACGAAAGTAGAAATTAAAATGTGTGTCTGAACTTTCAAGTTTAAAAAAACAATTTTTTTTGATCTACGAAAGTAGAAATTAAAATGTGTGTCTGAACACATTGATGCAAAAATTGCAAAGCAAAATATCTACGAAAGTAGAAATTAAAATGTGTGTCTGAACCTTCTTCTTCTGACCAGCCATTGTCTATATCTACGAAAGTAGAAATTAAAATGTGTGTCTGAACGCAAACTGCGCACGTCAAATTCCAGCGACATCTACGAAAGTAGAAATTAAAATGTGTGTCTGAACAAATGGGTTATATCTAAACGAATACTCATCTACGAAAGTAGAAATTAAAATGTGTGTCTGAACCTAAAATGTTTGCAACAAAAGGAATTAAATCTACGAAAGTAGAAATTAAAATGTGTGTCTGAACCATTTCTTCAGCACGACGCTCTGCATTTCATCTACGAAAGTAGAAATTAAAATGTGTGTCTGAACTTACGCCACTTTTGGAAGACAAAAACGGATCTACGAAAGTAGAAATTAAAATGTGTGTCTGAACACTTATGCGAAATGGTGCAAGTGTCACTATCTACGAAAGTAGAAATTAAAATGTGTGTCTGAACGTTGATAGTTTAGGCGAACCTATAAAATCTACGAAAGTAGAAATTAAAATGTGTGTCTGAACCTCGCAAAATTTATCACCGCGCTTTATATCTACGAAAGTAGAAATTAAAATGTGTGTCTGAACTCTTCGTCCCTTAATTTGCACACTATTAATGTTAGACACTCTATATATCGTATAGCTTAGTGCAAATATTCAATTGTCAAGGTCCAAAAACACAAATATGACGAAGGTTTTCATATCACACAATAATTATATCATCTTCATCGTGCTTTGCGTAGCCACATCGGATAATTTTGCAAGTTTCTGACATCATGAAAATCATCACACTGTCTTCCTCACCAAAGCGAGGCATCCATTTGCACTCAATTTCCTTTCTGATGTTATTGAGAACAGTTTTACCGTTATCAATCTCATAGACCGAATATTGCAGGCGATGCCCGAACCTCATGATGTAGTGCATAAACTTCGTTCTGAGTTTATTGTCAGTTATGTCATAACTAATCAATATCACAGACCACAACTCTCATATTTTGAAAATTGGAAACTGTTCAACGGGCTTTTGTTGAACAAATGCTCTATAGTAATCTCTAACATACCTGAACATCTCTTCCTTATTTTTAAGGAGTGGCTTAATGAGAAACATAATATATTCTTTGTTCTTCTTCCAGTCCAGCCTCGCCTGACCATTGTTTTCAGTGAAATCCTCAATTTTACATTGTCTGTTTGAAATCGCAGTTCTGATGCATTGGTCCACCAAGGGCCTAAAAGGTTCAACAATGTCACAAACGAGCGACTTTCGCATGTAAAACTCCTGATGAAGATTTCCAACATAAAGGTCAAAACCAAATAAACGAAGCAAGCTCTCCACATAGTTGAAAAGAAGAGTGTATCCTAAATCGAGGGTAGAATTAAGATAGTCAAGTTTTGCTCGTGGCCTTCTACCCTTCCAATCACAGTTATTAAACTGACTTTTGAAGTAAACCCTCGAAGCACTTCCTTCATAGCCCATTAGTTCCTGAATGGAGGAAGCACTACACACTTTTTCTGAATACAACTTCAAGTCGCAAATGGCAACGTTGCAGTCATCGTCTCTGACCCTTTGCCGCATGAGGGCGCCACGTTGGTTTAGAATCTTGTTCTCAATTAAATGCTTTGCTATTTCTAGACCATCAATTGAATATTGTAATTTTCGCAGCAGAGTGTTTCCCTCAGCCTGAAAGCCAATCACGTCATAGACTCGAAGCGACTGTTTCATGAGAAATATAGGAAAGCAAAACTTATGAGAACGCTCAATTAAACCAGAAGTAATCGTGACACTTCCAACAACGAAAAGTACCGAAATCCTCCAGCAAGTAGACTGATGCTTGACAATTCCCCCCTTGTCTTTCACAACAATATTGTCATTCTTGAAAGAGATTTTCTCTCCTTCATTTGCAAATACGAAAACAATTTGCTTCTTACTGTATTCATTAGCACCAATCATACCTATCTCCCCCAGGCACATGCGTTGGAATATATGCAGTTATCGCATTTAGTGCTGTTAGTTTGCCTGAATGATTCAACCCTAAATGTGTGTATCTCTTCAACAAGTCTCTCAAATCTGCTCAACATCTCTGGGTCATCTTCAGGGAGTGCAACAGGGTGCTTTTTGTTGTCCTTAATGCTGTAAAGTTCTATTTTTTCAACATCTAACCCCGAATCTCTGCATGCAAAACACTGAGCATACAATTGAAAAATATACCCGTCATAAATGCTTGTTATCTTCGCTTTGCTTTCAACTAACGTCTTTGTTTTAGGATAATACTTGTCAATTTTGCCATAAAGCCCATATTGCGTGCTCTCAAACATCCTTGCACAAATAACATCACTCTGCGACCACTCATCATCATCAATTTTCTTATGTGCTGCCTTACCAGACAATTGTTTTTCTCCTGTAAAGAGCAAGTTCTCAACACCGTCATACAT
>CAVAWT010000085.1:0-1337 GCA_963592435.1 Oribacterium sp.
TCATCCGTGCAGATTTCTGAAAGCACAGCTCCTGAAATGTCAATTGAGGCAGTCGTTTTGCCATCGTATTCTTTATCAGTCGCTGTGACTCCACTTGCAACAGTGATTTCTTTTTCAGTGATTGTTGCCTTCAAATCAGCTGGTTGACCAGTTGCAGCAAGTTTGTAGTTGCCAGCATCAACTCCTCCAAGTGCGAGACCACTTAAAGTGACAGGTTTATCAACTCCAACATTTTTGTCAGCAAACGATCCAGTTGCTGTCGCTAACTTAACATCGTCGAGATCCCCGTCGTCATCTGTGAACACCTCGGAGAGTTGTGCCTGAGAAATGTCAATTGTAGCGGCCGTTTTGCCATCATACTCTTTGTCTGTCGCGCTCACTCCGCTAACAACAGTGATCTCCTTAACTGTGATGTTTGCAGTGAAAGCGAGTGAGTCATCCACGCTAAATTCATAATTGTTTGCATCGGCTCCTTCAACATTGAAGTCGCTAACTTTCACAGAAATTCCTGTTCCAACGTTTCTGTCATCGAATTTACCAGTTGCGCCAGTAACAGAAACAACATCGCCTGTGAATGGTTGCTCGTCAAATGTGATTCCTTCTAAATTAACTGTTGCGTCAGTTTTACCGTTATATTCCTTATTTTCAACTGTAACACCACCAGTGATCTTAATTGGTTTAGGAGTTATCGTCGCAGTTGGTTTATAGTTTCCATCCGCTGCAATTGTGTAGTTACTTGCATCAGTTCCGCTAAGCGTGAGTCCGCTCAATGTGATCTCTTTATCAACTGCAACATTCTTGTCTGCATAAGTTCCTGTTGCAGTTGCCAATGCAACATCGTCAGTGGCTTGTGTGTCTTCATTTATGCAAACTTCTGAGAGGACAGCACCTGAAAAGTCAATTGTTGCAGTGTTTGTTGAGTCATAAACTTTGCCTTTTGCCGTCACACCACTTGTGACATGAAGTTCTTTTGCAGAGATCGTTGCGCTAAAGGCGTCTAAACCTGTCTTGTCAAGAGTGTAATTTGCGGCATCTGTCCCAGCCAACTCAATGGTTGATAATGTGACATCTTTGTTTTCGCCAACATTTCTGTCGCTAAATGTGCCAGTCAAGTTTGTTAGGCTCAAGTCATCAGTTGAAACTGCACCTTCATACACAACATCATCGACGTTAAATGTTGCACTCTTCGTTCCGTCGTATGTCTTGTTTTCAGCTTTTAGCCCGCTGACAGTGATAGTTTTCGCTGTAATGTCCGCAGTTGGATCCCATCCTGTTGGCACAACAACGTAATAGTTACCAGCATCTTCACCTGCAAGTTCAAAATCGCTGAGCTTGAC
>CAVAWT010000085.1:1699-2839 GCA_963592435.1 Oribacterium sp.
ATTTTCCTAGTTGAATTTCTGCTTTGCTAACGTCAAGTTTCGCAATTTTAAAAGCAACTTTCTTTGTTCCAGTGAAATTGCCTTTTCCAGTGACTTTCAAAGCATAAGTTCCAGCGTTTGTTTGTGCGTTATCAGAAACAGTATAGTCAGAGGTGGGAACCGTGATTCCACTTGCAACGACTTTTGAAACAGTTTGTGTTTGTTTTGAAGAGTTATATGTCAGAGATTTGCCGAGTGTGACAGTTGAATTTGTTGAGATGTCAAGAGGATTGATGACAAAAGTGTAGGCTTTATGGCCTGTGTAGGCACCCTTTCCAACGACCGTTATCGTTCCTTGACCAGCATCTTTGTTAACGCCATAGGCAACTGTGAAATCGGTGCCAGCTTTCAAAGTTTCAGAGGTTACGCTTGGTGTTATTTGTTTAGCGCAATAGGTCTTTGCAGTTTGATCTACGACGATCTTCGAAAAATCTAACTCTTGAGTTAGCGTTGAGTAACCATACCAAGAAATGCCTTCTGCTCTCCAAAGGTTTTTAACGAGGTAGTCATTTTCGTCTTTACTTTTGGTGTAATTGTGAGTGCCAGTGTCAGCAAATGGATTATATTGACGATAGATCGGCACGCGATTCTCTTCTGTTTCATCAACAGAATACCAGCCGACTCCTTCGTAGGTCCAGCCAGCTGCCTGAACATTGTCGCGTTCTTTCTCGTCGGTTGTGTAGTGGTGATCGCCACCGTTAACATAAGGATTGTAGAGACGATAGACTGGTGTGCTTGACTTGACTGGCGCAATCCAGCCAGTTCCCTCGTCTGTCCAACCAGCTTTGACCGTGTTGTCACGCTCAGTCTCGTCTGATGTGTAGAAATGCTCACCAGTCCAAGGGTTATAAAGCCTAAACATCGTGGTGCGCGACTCGTTTGATGTGTCATCTGCCTGCACATTAACATCACTGCAATCGTCATTCGTCACGCTGATCGTGGGTGTTAGCTCAACTCGAAGGATTGACTCGATGGCTGGCATCGACTTGCCGGTGCTCTC
Organism: Oribacterium sp.; assembly: GCA_963592435.1. Lineage (GTDB taxonomy): Bacteria > Actinomycetota > Coriobacteriia > Coriobacteriales > Eggerthellaceae > Phoenicibacter. The sequence goes on from CAVAWT010000085.1 coordinate 2,739, forward strand.
GTGGGGGTCAGACCCTTCCTGAGCTGACGCGCAATTAAAATTTGTGAACAATAAGAATAAAGATAAAAGAAAAGCTGAAAAAATTAATGATAATGAAAGGG
>CAVAWT010000086.1:0-2838 GCA_963592435.1 Oribacterium sp.
TAGGTCCAGCCAGCTTTAACGCATTTATCCTTTTCCTCAGCACTTGTTGTGTAGTGGTGATCGCCTCCAGAAACGTATTTATTGTAAAGGCGATAGACTGGCGATTTTGACGAAGCAGGAGCATACCAGCCAACCCCTTCGTCAGTCCATCCAACATTAACAAGATTTGCTTTTTCTTCTGAACTTGATGTGTAGAAATGCTCACCAGTCCATTTGTTATAAAGGCGATTCATCGTCTTTATAGAAGAATTTTTGCTTGTTGAAATGATAATTTTATTGCCTTTTATGTAGGAATAAATGTATGTCGTGTTGTTGTCGACAAGAGAAGTGACGCTACCGTTTTTGACAGCAACTTGACTCGAATCACCAGATTTCCATGACAAGTTGAAAGTGACATTAATCACTTTATTGCCAAACGTCACAGTTCCCTTAACTTCTGGAATTTTTTGGCTCGCTCCCTTTTTGCTTAAATCGAAGTAGTCAACACTTAAATCATGTGTTTCTGCCGCAAGTGAGTCGTTTTTTAAGGTACAAGTTGAGGTGGACGTTGAGTCATTTGCCTTTTGAGTTGTTGTGTTGGGTGTCTTTCTGTAGCCAAATTCCTGAACGTAGTATTTAGTCCCTTCAAATTCCACACAAGCATAACCCGCACAATTGAAATTTCCTGACAGCATGTTTCTTCTGTGACCTTGCCCTGAATAATTCTCGTTCGTTTCCTTCCAGCCCTCAACTGCAGCTTCACTCGAAGCATAACCAACTGCAATGTTTTCGCCATATGCACTAAAGTCACTTGGCAAAGTTGAATAACAAGACGACCCATCAGGGCGGACGTGGCTAAAAGAGAGCACCAGTTCTTCTGCTCTCTTAATGGCCAAATCTTCCAAGTCTTTGTCGTATTCCAATTTAGTTAAATTTTTAGGATATGTTTTGCTCGTGTTGTCAGAATTCCAATACCACACACCACTTTGCGCCCTAAAATTGTTAACTGCATTGCTCATCTTTCTGGCATCAGTTTGGTTGTGTTTGACACTATAAGAAAAGCTCGTTGCCTGTTCAAAACTGATGTAGGATGTGTCCTCCAATTGAATCAAAGAGGCTGGAATTGTTAATTTTGTTGAAGAGTAAAAAGCGTTTGCTCCAATTTTCTCAACACTGTCAGGAACAACAAGAGACGCAAGAGGAGTGTTTTTGAAAGCTCCTCCCCCAATTGTCTTTAATTTGCTCGGCAAATTGATTGATTTCAAAGATGGGCAATCGGCAAAAGCTGAACCTCCGATTGAAGTCTCATTTCCTCCAAAAGTAACACTTGTTAGTGACTCACAAGCTGCAAAATCCTGACCATTTATTGTTTCAAAGCTCTTGGGCAAAGTGACGCTCTTTAGTGATGTGCAAAGGCAGAATGCATTGCCTGTGGACCCGAATGATTTGATCCCTTCGGCGATTTTAACTGATTCAAGACCTGAGGAATAGCAAAAGATTGAGCCATCGAATTTGGCGTTGGAGCACTGAAGGTCTGCTGTCTTTAAGTTGGTTAAATTAGAAAGAGCTTGTCTTCCAACATAAGTGACACTTTTTGGAATTGTGATCTTCGTTAAATATCTGCAAAGGTTAAATGCTCCATCGGCGATGATCTGCACGTTGTTTCCTAAGTCGATTGACGAAAGGTTTGTTTGTTCAAATGCACAATAATAGATGGTTTTGACTGTGCTTGGAATTTTGTAGGATCCACTGAAATATTGATCTGCCCAATAAAGGGTTTTCATGTCGTAAGAATAAAGAATGTTGTCTTTTTTTAGAAGGTTTTTGTTGTTGGGGCTAATCGTAATCTTATCTAGCGAAATCGTTCTGCGAATCGTGTAACCCAATTCCTTCACAGTTGAAGGAATGTACAAAGATTCTAGTGCAGTTTCGGAAAACGCACTTGGTTCAATCGTTTCAAGACCTTCATTGAGCTCAACAGAGGTCATCTTTGTGCAACCTTTAAAAACCGTAGCGATCGATTTCACACTAGAAGGCAACTTGGCGGTCTTTATCGAAGTGTGAGCAAAAATCGAACCATTTAGAGCTGTTATGCCGTTTCCGATGACAATTGAAGTTATCTCATTGCGATAATCATACCAGCCAGGAACATCAACTTTAAAGCCCCAATAGGTGTCATATTCACCATAATAGGCAGTTTCACCGCTGCCTTTTAGGGTCAGAGTTCCTTTTCCATCATAAGTCCAAGAGATGTTTTTGCCGTCCTCGTCAGCTCCACAATATCCAGAATCTGCACCCGCAGCCTGAAACGAGTCAGATAGGCCCTTATTTTTGATGGTTGCAATGTCATTTTCAGTACCAACTTTAACCTCAGCCTCTGGTTCGAGCAGTTCACCAGGTTCGCCAAGCTTGACTTGAACAGCCTCTTCATCTCCAGTTGTTGGTTGCTCCTCCTGCGCAAAGGAAGGCAAGGGGGTTAAAGTGACTGCGAGCGCACTGGCTACAAAAACACTCATAGCCTTTTTTAGAACTTGGTTTATCATGGTTTTTCTCCTTTCTTCTATAATTTTTTAAAACTTTTTACCGTCTTTTCTGACAAATCTAACTGTAACGCAGAAATTCTGAAATTAGTTGCGCAACTTTTTTATCCCATGGCAGCTTTTCTTTAGCTGGGGTAATGCAGTTTTTGCAAGATGGCCATGCCTGCTTAAGCAGCAAAACCCCCTACGAAGGAAATTTCGAGGCAATTCACACGAGATTAAAAAACCATGAAGGTTGAAAAAGCGTAAGCGAAAACACTTGTGGTGCTTTCAGATTCGCATGAAAAGAAACTTCTCTGGGCTCCCTGCCCGCGGAGTT
>CAVAWT010000087.1:0-2770 GCA_963592435.1 Oribacterium sp.
AAAAGTTTGACGATGAGCACATCTCCTTCTCACATAAAGTTGTATCAAAAGAGTTTGTCTCTTCTGGGATTGCCGATTTTTACGATTGTTTTGTGATCGGCTCGGATCAACTGTGGAATCCCGATTTCCATTTTAACAGTGACCTCGACTACCTTCCAATGGTTCCCTCAAAAAAAAAGATATCCTATGCGGCAAGTTTCGGTGTTTCTGAAATCACAGAAAATAGGGAACTTACAGCTGAACTACTTAATAACATTAAAGCAATTTCGGTGAGGGAAGCAGCAGGTGCAGACATCGTCCGGAACCTGACGGGTCGCGATGTTCCTGTTGTCTTGGATCCCACCTTGCTTCTTGACCCAAACGAGTGGATGACAATAACAAAAAGACCGGCTAAAATTGCGAACAACAAGCCGTTCGTTTTTAAATATGTCCTTGGAGATGATGTTAATGAACACACGATCGACAAAATTGCTAAATCGAGGAATCTGTCAATTATTAACCCGAAAGATTCTTCACTTGCAATTGGTCCTTCAGAGTTTTTGTGGCTTATTGCCAACAGCGAAATTGTGTGCACCGATTCATTTCATGCGAGCATTTTTGCTTTACGACATCACAAACCGCTTGCAATTTTTGAACGTGTGAGCAGCGATGAAAGCATGACGTCTCGATTCGAGACCCTTTGCAACACATTTGATATGCAACACCGCCCCATTTCAGCGGACTCTTCCACTGAAGATGCTGTTTGGGAAACAGATTGGAATAAGTTTGAAACTAAATTGATTGAGTTGCGCAAATCTTCTCTTTCTTGGTTAGAAGAAACATTGCAGAAGGTTACGTATGCTTAGCCAACGCAGAGCTGGAGCAATTCTCAGCTATGCAAACATAATTGTCAAAAATCTTGTTAATTTGGTCTACACGCCAATGCTGCTTGCGTTTGTTGGGCAGGCCGACTATGGCGTGTTTCAAACTGCGAATTCGTTTGTGTTTTCACTAACCCTTCTCTCTTTTGGCTTTTCACAGACCTACATTCGTTTTTACACCCAGAAGAAAGTGAACGGCACAAACGCCGACATTCGGATTCTTAACGGAATGTATCTTTTATTATATGTGGTGATTTGCACTCTTGCGCTTGTTTTGGGGTTTGCTTTTGCTGCTAACGTTCGCATTTTCTTTTCTGGAAATTTCACCCCTGAACAGGTTGGTCTTGCTGGTCAGTTGATGTCAATCATGGCAGTTAGTGTTGCTATAACTCTTTTTTCCACAGTTTTTGACGCATACATTCTTGCACACGAACAGTTTAAGTTTCAGCAAACTCGCCAGTTGATCACAACGCTGGCTACGCCATTTATAGCCTTTCTGTTACTTGAGTGTGGGATGGGTGCTGTGGGGGTGGCCATTGCTCAACTTTCAGTATATATTGCGTTGCTTGTTTTAAATGCACGCTTTGCAATTTTAAAATTGCGCATGCAATTTTCATTCAAAACATTTGACAAAAACCTATTCTTTGCAATCGTTTCCTTTAGTTCGTGGATTTTTGCGAATCAGGTGTGTGACCTTGTTAACCAAAATGTTCCAAACGTGCTTCTGGGAATTCTCACGAGTGCTGTCGCAGTTTCAGTTTTTGCCGTTTCAGTCCAAATCAGAAGCGTATTTATTTCACTTTCGCTTGCTATGTCTAATGTGTTTGTTCCAAAAATTAATAAAATAGTAGCAAGTTCTGATGACAATACTGAGCTCACAAGGCTAATGACCCGTGTGGGGCGGTATCAAATGATTCTGTTTTGTTGGGTATATTGTGGCTTTGTCCTCTTGGGCAAATTCTTTATTATTAAGTGGGCTGGTGACGGGTTTTTGGATGCCTACTATTTGATTTGTGCAATGACTCTTCCTTTAGGAGTCCCGCTTTGCCAAAACACTGGCATTGAAATTCAACGCGCAAAGAACAGACACAAAACACGAAGCACGGTATATCTTGGAATGGCACTATTTAGCGTTTTATTTACTTGGTTTGCCTCACCGCAGTTGGGCTATTGGGCACCTGCTATTGCTTACATTGTAAGCATTACCCTGGGTAATGGTCTGTTCATGAATTGGTATTATCACACGCACATTGACTTAGACATGGGTTTTTTTTGGAAGAGGAACTTACCTGTCGTAATCGCTGCAGCCTGCGTGACGGTGGCGGGGATGACAGTTGGAAGCTTCGTCCCCGTTGCCAGCTGGTTTGGGTTCTTTGCGTGGGGGCTACTCTACTCTGTCGCATTCGCTGGTGCCATATGGCTGTTTGTTCTGGACGACGACGAGAAATCCTCTGTGGCTAAGAAGCTATCAGTTAGGCGTTAGGAGTTACTTATGAAAGGGAAGCTTCCGGAAATTACAAGGTTGGGCGATGCATGTTGCGGCTGTGGGGCTTGCGTGGCGAAGTGTCCAAAGGGCTGCATCGCTATGAAGGCGGACGGTTGCGGTTTCCTTCGACCCGAAGTCAACACTGATTTATGCGTTGGTTGTGGTCGATGTGACTCGGTTTGTCCGTCCATCGGCACGAGACCTGCGGACGAAGTTCAGTCTGTCTTTTGGGCGAAGTCCAACAACGAAAAGGAGAGGCTCGCGTCGTCTTCGGGCGGCATGTTTGCATTGTTGGCGCATGAAGTGCTCGCGACTGAAGGCATTGTGTGTGGCGCAGCCTGGGTGACCAACTGCGAGGGCGTGAAGCATGTGCTTGTCGAGAGTGAGAACGGACTCGATGCTGTCATGCGCTCAAAGTATGTGC
>CAVAWT010000088.1:0-2753 GCA_963592435.1 Oribacterium sp.
AATGTCTTTTATGGGCATCCCCGATTTTTTTAAGCATTCTATTACGCGCAACATTCCCATTTCTGTTTCAGAAAAAATGCGATAGCCTGAAGCTTTGCGCTCCATGAAGGGAAGTGTTGACGTTGTGAAAATGAGCGATTACTGCATTTCACTAGATAAGTTTCCACAAATGGCATAAGACGCAAAAAACACGATGGGAGGTGCTTTTTGCCGGTCAGCAGGACAGCCTTGAAAATAATCACTCCCTCTCCCATAAAACACTGTTGAGGGGTTTGTGTTTTGAAAAGATTTCCAGGAAATGACGCAAATGAGCGACAATATGTAATTCTTTTTAATTAAGGTAAAATGTCATGCGTGGTGAAAATGTGGCACTATCATTTTCGAAGGCGGTACACCAAGAATTGCGTATCAATGGGTTACCGCTGAACAACCAGAATGTTTACGAAATCCCCAAGGAGTTTGAGGATGAACTTGCGAGTGTCTTTGTCGAGTTCAGCGCTGGATTTAACGATTGTAGCAACGTTGCTGGGAATGTGTTCCTGAAAATCGGAAAAGCGGTCGCAACCCGCGGAATTCAAAACGCTGTAAAGCGTGTTAATAAATTGAGCGCGAGTTTTGTCATCAACACTGCGAAGCCATTTATCGAGCGCGCTGTCGAAAAATTGTGCAGACTTATTTATGCTGGTCTGCGTTGCAAATTCGTTCCAATTTTCTGAATTCACAAGCCAAGAAAAAGGATGATGTTGAAAAACAGAATGCGAGTCGGACTGAACAATGCGATAATCTTCTTCTTGCTCCAAAATCATCCCGATGATTGACGATTCGGGAACCGTTTTGTGGGATTTTTTCTGAAACGGCTCGCTTTTAAACCGGTTGCTGTTAGGTGTTTCTAAGAATGAAGGTCCATCGTGATTAAAAACGCCTTTTATGCGCGCATTCGTCAGTTCGTCCACGCAAAGGGCGGCATATTCTGCCAAGTTGCCACCTTTTGAGTGTCCGCCAACATACAGTGGCAATTGCAAAGCGTCCTTAATTCCTGAAAGGTAGTTTAAGGCCGTGCGCTGCGACGGAATGATGGGCATGTACGCCAGGTTAAAGTCCTCCTTCCAGCCTGAAAAGGTTCCGTCTGTTCCGCGAAAAGCTATGTAGGCAAAGGAATTTTCCAAGAACGTAATAGCGCAAAATTGTTTTTCAATTTTAGGTGAACTTTCATGCTTGTAACACATAAGTTTGACGTCTCGGTACCTCCTGCAAGCCATCAGCGCATTCAAAAAGTCTGCTGTTTTATCCGAATCTGCAAGCCAAGAATTCGTTATTATTTCGTTTTGCGGGCATAGGCATAATATGTCGTGAAGTTTAACTAGGTTACTGTGAGCAGGAAACAGGTCAAGTTTGCACATTCTAGTGAATGGTTTTGCATGTTCAAAATCGATGTATGCCAAACTAGAAAACACCAAGGAATCCACCTCGTTTAGGGGCAGTTCAGAAAAACTTAATTGTTGGTTTTCGAGATAGTTAATGATGTTGCAACTCATTAGATCAATTTACCTCGCAATGTTGTGAAGTTAAGTAATGCATAAACATTGTAGCGGAAAACATTTATAGAGGGAAATTTAAAGTGATTTTAGAGGAACCTAAAGTTTTGACAAATAGTAAAAGATAGTAAAACTATGTTAAAATAGTAAAGGATAGTAAAAGAAAGTAAAGAATGATAGAAAGGGGCTTAAAATGGAGAACCCGTTTACATTGAGTTTCGGCAAAAGTCCTAAAACTTCTATTGACAGACCTGTGCAGACTGAGGAAATAGTCGACAGTTTTCAGGCAGCAGAGCCAAATCAGCAAATATATTTAATAACGGGAGTTCGAGGCTACGGCAAAACTGTGCTTATGACCGAAGTTGCAAAAGAACTTGAGCGCGACAAAAAATGGGTTCACGTTGAACTAAACCCGACGCGAGATTTGATCTCTGCACTCTTGACCAAGTTGAACAGTAACAAAACTTGTTTAGACGTTTTAAAGAATGCAAAGATAAACTTGAGTTTCTTTGGTTTTTCTCTGGGCTTTGAGAGCGAACCTGAAATTAAAGACCCAGAAATTGCAATTTCTCAAATTCTCAAACAGATGAAAAAGCATGGTAAGCGTCTGTTAATTACAATTGACGAAGTTACAAACACCTCGCAAATGCAAACGTTTGCAAGCACTTTTCAAATTCTGGTTCGAGAGGATGCCCCCGTATACCTGCTTATGACTGGGCTTTATCAAAACATAAACGACCTGCAAAACGAAGACAATTTGACCTTCTTGTTTCGAGCGCCGAAAATCTATTTGACACCGCTCAATAGAGGTGCAATCACAGCAGAATACAAACGAATTTTTGCATCTTCTGAGGCTGATGCAAAAGAAATGGCCGATCTAACTCGTGGATACCCTTTTGGCTATCAAGTTTTAGGCTACCTAACGTTTCAAAACAACGGCAACTACGATGAAATTTTGCCAAAGTATGAACAATATTTAACAGAGTATGTTTACGAAAAGCTTTGGAGCGAACTGTCTATTAAAGACCAGCATGTAGCGCGTGGAATTGCTCGCGCAGGCGAAGGGGCAACAAAGGGGATCAGGGAAGAATTAAATATGACGCAAAACGAGTTTAACCCCTATCGCAAACGCTTAATTAAAAAAGGAATAATTCTAGCCGACGCTCGAGGGTCAGTTCGTTTCACGTTGCCACTGTTTGACAAGTTTTGCTTAGAAAA
>CAVAWT010000089.1:0-2115 GCA_963592435.1 Oribacterium sp.
ATTGTTACCTCACCAAATCTCAAGGTCTTAAAAACACCTGTAATATTTGTATAGCCAGTTACTTGAGCAAAGGGCTTATCATCTGAACCAAAGAGATAATAAAGACATCTCAATATCCATGTTTTTCCAGTATTTGACCGTCCCCTGATAATATTTAATCCATCAGTGAACTCAATGATTGCATCTTCTTTTCCATTTCCTGATACGACTAACTTTCTAATCATGAAATTCTGCAACTTAGTCCACCTCCAATTCTGATGCTTTTCCCTGAATTATCGACAGTAGTTCGGTGCTATCAACTTCTTTGAACTTTAATAAAAGATAGCTCGCAGCATTAGAATAGTTATCTGAGAATTTCAAGCCTTTGATACCTTCGAGAATCGCCATACCCCTCTCATTGATTTCATAACTTAAGCCTTGAGGGGTTATACATATATTTATATAACTATTTCTTGCAGCCCTGTTAATTGCTTCTGTAACCATTAATCTTTTGTTTGTAAATTCTGCAAGACCAAAGTGGTTATCCCCGTTCAAGTTGGCATTAAGCAAGTTGTAATCTTTACCATAAAGGCACATGAAATCTATATAAATTATTCTATCCGCGCTTAAGGGAGTTGATGCGCATTTCAGAAGCAATAAAACTCTAAGCATGTTTTCAAATGAAGTATTAAAAACTTTAGCCTGCATTTGTATCCACCCAAGATTTTATTTTTTCATCATTGACTAAAATATGAAGCACTCCCTGTCGTTCTTTGTTGCCTATTAAATTTTGACATTGCATTAGAGCAGATTTATCAAGAGAGATATCCATAACTTTTTCGATGACAGTATTTAAACGCTCAAAACCATCGGAGCACGGTTTTCTGTATGTTCTTATTACCCCATCAAAAACTTCTTCTTTTAGGTAATCAAATTGGTTCTCTCCATCAGCATAAACATCACGAACAGAACGCTGTATTCCCTCTGCACTCAAATAGGCTCGCCTTTGCTCGATATAATCGGTCTTATAAATAGGGTCTTGCTCTTCGATATTTTCTTGAGTTATTTCACTACCTACTGCATCCGAATAAGCCTCACAGAGAGCAGAAATATAAGGCGACTCAAATTCATAGATTTCATCTTCTGTTAACTGAACAGGTAATTTTATAGTTATCCCATCAATGTGAATTTTACCATCAGCATAAAATATATTATTTGAGACAACATTGCTAAGCGACGGCTTGTCGTCATAAATCGTGAGTCTAACCTCCACCTCATGCGATCCTTTAGTTAATCCATCTATAAGTTGCTCAAGAACATCCACTAAAGCAGTGCCTAAGTCCTCGGGTTTCAGAGAAATGTTGTGGTTGCTTAAAAATCTGAGGAGTACTTTTTTATCTGCAACATTAAACCCACTCAAAAGTGTATATGCTTCTTCTTTACTAAAACGCTTCTTAAGTATACAAGCATGCTCAACAGATATATTTCTCTTCCCACTAGCAATCTTCTCTTGCGAACTCTTACCTAGACCCGCTAGTGGATTATATATCCCTATATTCTCTTCATCATGTTCTTTTTTAGTTTTGGGGTCACGTAATATATCATTGAAGAACACAACTAGAAATTCGTTGTTAGACATTTTAGGCTCAAGAACCGCTTTTAATTCAGTCAGTAATTCGCAAAGTTTCATCGTTTTAACTTCCGGACAAATCATGTCCGGAACGTGTCCTTTCATGTCCGTTTTTCAAATGCCCATTTTTGTAGAATAGCAAACGTGAAATAAAAGTTACTTGACTAAATTGTACACTGATATTCGCAAACATAAACTAATTATTAGCAAAAGTTCAATCAATGTTTAAGAATAAGCAAACTTTTATTTCATGCTTCCAAGCAAATCTAACCAACTGATCACTGGTCGTCCACAGATTTGCTTAATGCGAAATCGAATACAACAGTTCTCTTATGGACGGATAACTGCAAGTAAGTAAAGGAGTTTAATCATAGAAAAAAGAAAAAGAAAAGCCAATCTTGACGATGGGTGTAACCCTGAACTTGTTAGAGATGCAGAGTTTGATGGTGTTATCGAAATGCCAGTAATTTCAGCACCTTCCCATGTATGTATCCCTGCTGGCTTTA
>CAVAWT010000089.1:2207-2735 GCA_963592435.1 Oribacterium sp.
CTTCCCATATATCTATCCCTGCTGGCTTCACGCCATTTACAAAGCAAAAAAGGTGTGTTAATACCAACGAGGCTATCTGCTTTTTTGAGAAAGATCATGAATTTTCTGAAATTCTAATTGATCCCGCTGCCTATATTAAAGATCTGCGCAAGTTTAAATATTTGCTTCCAACAGATTGTTCTTTATATATAGATGCACCATTAGCAGCGCAAATAATCAATCTTTATCGCAGCAGGGCAATTGCATCTTATTATCAAAGAAATGGTTGCAATGTTTATCCAATGGCACGCTGGGGCAATGAATTCACTTACACTACTGATTACTTCCCAGAACGCATCGCCTTTTTGGGTCTTCCAAAAAATAGCATCATATGCATAGGCACCTATGGATGTATCAATACACGAATAGAAAAATACCACTTCAAAAACGGACTTAAAGCAATGCTGAAAACACTCGAGCCAAAAATAGTATTAGTATACGGAGCCATGCCAGACAGTATCTTTAAGGATTTTTTACACTGTGCAGATT
>CAVAWT010000090.1:0-2693 GCA_963592435.1 Oribacterium sp.
AGTCTGACGAAATGTGGCACGAGATTGCTGACGCTTCACCAACTAAAGATGAATTGCAAGCAGGAATTGTTAACGTCAAAACTCAAGGAATTTCCATCTATCAGTTTATGATGAACAATGCCGAAGTGATAAAACAAAACAGTCTCTACACGCCTTCAATGATTCATCCTGAGCATTACAGTTTCAATGTGGTGGATGGAGAGCAGATTATCGTTGAAACGTTTGGGATGTACAAAACTCCGACGTATATGCGCCTAATCTCTGCGAACGACGGCTACACTCCAATTGAACTTGACGACGACACAAGTTTTGCAATGGTTGGCTATACCCATTTGGCGCACGACGACTTTGACACCAAAATTGTTGGTATGCATCAATTTAAGGAGCGCGAGGATGGGATGGAGATTAAGCTCGGCGTGTTTTTACCGAAAGCTGCGCCACTTGAAATGCTTGAAGGTCACAAGTGGCACCTGATGGTTGAGTTCAACAATTGCCTCACGCTTGCAGCGAAAAAACACGTCAGCGCACTCGCAGAGCCCGCACTTAAGGCAGCCCTAAGAAAGATGAAGAAACAGAATAACTAGCTGGTTGGTTTTATTAAAGTGGAAACTGAAAGTGCCCCCCCCGCCATTTGGGAAGTAATGGGTTTTGGCTTGGATGAGGACGTGTAAATATGCGATAGCCCCCCTAAATGTCTGAGTTTTTAAAGATGTGGTGCAAAACTTTAAATTTGGTTCGAGTTAATCTCACTCCCTCTCCCACAACGCTGATGAGGGGTTTTAAGATGCCTGGGAGTTTGGCACGACCAAATAAGGCAGGGTTATTAATTCAGACCCCTGCCGTTTAACCTTTAAATTGAAGACTATTTATCGGCGCTCATTTGAACAAAATTCGTCAATCTGCTATAATTTAAGCGTAAATTTCAGCGTATGAATAAGGAGGGACGATGCCAACGTTAACTGCAACAGCAAGTGAAGCACGGGCAAACTTTTCACAGATTGCAAGTGGTGTTTTTGAGACTGGTCAGCCAGTCACCGTTTTTAAGAATTCCAAGCCCTGGGTGGAAATTGTGCCGTCGGGATTTGCGGAAAAAGCGGCCGGTGAGAGCGACGCCTATGTTGAAAGAGTGGCTACCGCAGTGCGAAAAAGCAAGCAGGAATTCGCAACGGGAAAAAGATATGAAGGCAGCGATACCTTGTTCGAGATGCTTAAAGAGAGAAAGCCAGAAGTGTGGGCGTGAGGTTCGGCAAAAATCAAGTTGTTCAACTGCACGCATTAATTCCGCAAAGGATGGTGAAGTAATGCAGTATGAAAGAGCAACGTTTAAATTGATACTTCTACCTACGGTTTATCGCTTGGAGGTAGCTAAGGGCTGTTGGAGTGTCGCACCGTCTGACCTTGGGTTTTGTTAGCGAAAAAGCAGGGAACGTTAAAAGGTGTAAGCATTCTTTATTTCAAATGATTAGTTTGATACGTTCCAGTGAAGATCTCATCATCGGGTTTGCAGGGGCTGCAAATTTTTTTAAACATGTTAATCAGTTCATTTAAGTTTTTTGACTCGGCTGCAATTTTGCTGGCGTGGTCGTTTTCGTTTCCACTGACATTCAGCCAATTTAAATCATAGCCAGCCTGATGGCATAAAATCGTCCAAAACAATCTTTGAGTTCGTCCGTTGCCTTCCCTGAAAGGGTGGATGTAGTTGTAGTTATCGTAATGATAAGCAAGTCGCTCAATGAATTCTTCTTGTTTCAAGTTCTTGAGATAGGAGTCACTTTTTAATTCCTCTTGAGACCATTGAAAGCCTTGCTCAATTCTCGAGGATGGGAGGAAATATTCAGAACCTCTCGCGTTTTTCTTAATCTCGACTGTTCTTATTTGACCAGCCCAATCAAAGATATCTTTGAAGATAGCATGATGAAGGAGTATGAAATCGTCTAGGGAACCCGTCAGTTCAGGCAGTTTCTTACTGAGCAATTCTGCAGTTCTTGACGCAACATACTCGCCCTCAGCATTTGCAAGTTCATCGTAAGAGGTCGCACCAACTAAATTACGAAGAACATCAAGCTCAGAATCAATGTAAGGATCTATAAATTTAGCTGGCATTAACAGCTTCTCTTAGTTCTTTGCTAGACCATCTTTTCTTTGTGCGATTCATTAGATCCTCGATAGAAATTTCGTGCTTTATGAACTGGTCGGCATCTTTCTTAAACTCCGCAGAAACATATGCGCCCTCCATCTCGCCCGAGTGAATCGCTTCTTTAATCAATCGCTCTCTATTCATCATAAATCTCCTTTGAACTGCTTTAATTATACAATTCAATGCAAACTCTATCAAGCAATCCTACTCAGTAATCTTATCCTTTGTTGACGAAACGGTTATGTTTGAGCCGTCGCTTTTGAGAATGATGTTGCCAAGTTCGTCTGTGCGCTAGAAACTTCTCGTGTATAAATGAGAAACATCTTCGTAGGTTTCAGGACGTTTGTTGGTGGAGTATACGAGGTCGCCCACCCACAATCCATCAGGTCCGTCGCTCCACGAGCTGCCCTCTGGCGGTGCAACAGTAAGTTATTATTATAGTCCGCTCCGCCCGAATGCCAATTAAATGACAATCGTATTCAAGCTCCTGCCTCAAAAAAGCAGGAGCTTAGCTTTATTCTTCCGCCATAGCGTATTGCACGATCATTGGGTCGTC
>CAVAWT010000091.1:0-2637 GCA_963592435.1 Oribacterium sp.
CCTGCTAAAAAAGGAGGAACGGTTTTGAGATGTCGGTTAGCTTATGCTAACTTTTTTTTAGAAACAGAAACAAGGCGCAATACTAAGGTTGTAATTTGCCCAGTTCGATCGACCATTAGTTACGGCGAACGGCTGTGTGTCGGTTAGTCCTCCATTGCCATCCACAGTACCAAAGGCGTAGTCATCATCATGAGTATATTTGCCACTGACATAAACGTGTGGAGAACGTTGCCACCAATCAGCGAGACCGTATGCATCTTCAGTAGCATTCCTAGGACGGTTGGTCTTATCTCTCATCTTATCAACTTTAAGCGCAGAGTTTGAGCCTTGCGGTGCAGTAACGTTGGCTTTACACCATGTGTATTGAGAACCTTCATTTCTGAATTCTCCCTTTGCTATCCAACCATTATTCACGCCAACAAGCTCACTATGAGAAATAAGCCAAAAGGTGTCATTAGACGAAGCATCTGCCCAACTTCCAGAACTCTTAGAAGACGATTTCTTGCTGACTGCCTTAACGACACTCTTTATATCTGAAAATCCAGTCATAACATATCCACCCTCGCCATTCATGATGCTATACATCGATGAATTAATCCAGCCACATGTGTTACTTGCAATTGAGTTCATCTCGCTTGAGGTAGGCAACGAGTGCGTTGCCATGAAAGTCACATTAGAGCCATCAGAATCGTGAGCACCAACCTGAATTATCCTTGCCTCAACAAAACGATTTGTGAAGGCAAGCACCTCATCATACTTCCATATGGTATAAAGACGATTGTCGCTCGAATAAAGATTATTCCAAAAACTTGCGGTTGTTTTTGACGAATCAATTTGCGTTTGAGTTTTAGTAATGACAGTGTCTGGATAGTCCGCCGAAGCGGTTCCCATCCAATACTTCCCTGCGGATTCATTTATCCAATAAGCGTAGAGATGCACAGTGCTGCCTTGAGTTGAAAGATTTGATGACAAACTGTGTTTGTCTAAATAAGTCAATGTCGAAGCAGGGGTGATGGTGCCCGAGTCATTAGTGCCAATCGTCCAAAATGCAAATTCTTTACCAGTTTGCGAAAAAGCATTCTGAGTTAAAGTGCCACCCTGGCCAATCTCGCATTTTTGAGTATATTCATCCTTGTCGTCAGTTGTTGCACCTCCGTTACCATGATAAACAACTGTGTATGTTGCATAACCAACGCTCACAACAACTGTCGCCTCGACCGAATTATAATTATCGGAATCCTTAGGAGTGTAGATTACTGTCGCATTTATTGTTGTGTTAGGCGAAGAACCTGTGGATGTTGTCGATTCCTTCCAAGAAAGTGTCCCTTCAAAACCAGTTGGCAACGTAGGCAAATCCACGACAGCCAAGGTTTGGTTTACTTCAGCGTCTGAGGTGAGACCAGTTGGTGCAACCGGGGTCGCCTTTGCAATAGTAAATGTAGTTGTCTCGTTTTCCAAAATTGCATAATTCACCTGGCTTGTCTCATCGAGAGACACATTTGCGGTATAGGACTCACCAGTCTTGTTGGCATTTGTTTGCGCACCAGAAACGCTCAGCGTGATTGAATCGCTACCCTGCTTCCCGCTTTCAATCTCCGCGGTTGGGCTCTGTGCGGTTGCATTGTACGTTAACGAAGTGTTTGACCACTTAATTTTTAGTGGCGCTTTATTAATAGAAAAACTTGTCGTAGCAGTTCCTGTAAAATTGCCCTTGCCAGTGAAAGTCATCGTGTGATCTCCTGCGCCTCGCGCGGTGTTGCCAGACAGATCATAGTCCGATGAAGTAAGAGTCAGATCGCCAACCTTAACACTAATAACGCCCTTTGTCTGAGTTGAAGCATTATAGGTCAATGTGTTCGAATCAAGAACAATCGTCGCTCCAGCAATGCTTAAAGGCGAGATTGTAAACGTAGTCGCTTCATCTCCTTCAGCAATTTTGTAATTCCTTTTACTAGCTTCATCATCAATCGAAACTGTTGCGCCGTATGTTTCACCTGCCCTGCATGCTTCTATTTGAGCTCCAGAAACGCTTAAAGTGATGGTGTCGTCCCCCTGCGTTCCGCTTTTAACTTTAGCAATGGGCTTTTGTGGAGTCCCGTCATAAATTAATGAAGAGGTGTTTTTCCATTCTATCGTTATCTCTGCTTGTGCGATCGAAAAGGTGCCCGTCGCCATTCCAGTGAAGTTTCCTTGCCCCTTGATGGTGATCGTGTGATCCCCTGCATCTTTTGCAGAATTGCCCTCCACGGCGTAATCGGCAGGAGCAGAAAGATTAAACTCGCCGAGCTTGACGCTTGTTACAGTCTTCGTTTGCGTTTGTGCATTATACGTCAGCGAACTGCCATCTAACTCAATTGTGGCGTCCTTAATGTCAAGTGGCGAAATTATGAAAGCAACAGTTGCACTTCCTGCAAAATTTCCCTTGCCATTCACTTTTAAAGTGTTATAAGTCCCTGCATTTGTCGCAGTATTTCCATCTAAATCGTAATCATCATTTGTCAACGTCAAGTTTCCGACTTTAACGCCCGCTACATTTTGCGTTTGTTCATAACCGTTATATGTCAGCGAATTTTCGAGACTAACAACTGCATCCTTAATGTCTAGAGGAGAAATCGCCCATGACCCGCTCGCCGTGTC
>CAVAWT010000092.1:0-2548 GCA_963592435.1 Oribacterium sp.
CCTCGCGACACCCCAAGCAAAGAAACCGCAGGTAGAGGTATCTATTTAACATTATTCTCTTTATTTTGAAGTCTTCTTTACCAAATAGGTTTTTTGTTATTTGGTAGACGCTTTGGCTTCTTGGGCAGTTTAGCGTAGATGTAAACATCATAAACGGCAAAGCAACAAACAACAGCACCCATGATATAGAACCAAGGGTTCGCCTGAATGCCAAAATAGTTCGGTGATATGAGTGCCCACATGTTTGAAGGATTAAAGCTTGCAATGGCAACAAGAACGAGCACAATAACCAGTTGCCAACATGTGCCTATGCGTGTTTTGCGTCTGCTCCAAAACATTCCAGGTACGCATACTATAAGCACTTGAGTAAAAATCCAGAACTTGAACATGCACACATCGCCCAATTCGACACGCAGGAAGTTGAGACTCACGAAAAATATGACAATTTGCGCACCGCACCACAATAGTGCTTCGGTTTTTGACGTATCTTCACCCCAAATGGCAACGCGTTCGGTCGTAACCGCTTGCCAAAGGCAAATTATCTCGAAGCCAACCCAAACTATCTCGCCAACACAACCTAGCATGAAAAACCAAAAGTGATCACACTGTTGCCAAGCACACCAAAATACGAAAACGCCCATGAGGTCGGCAGCGAAATAGAATGTATGCAACCATACAGGATATGGAGCAGAACCTTCCCGCAAAACTAAAATGAACGAGTATATGTATACCAAAAACCCAAGAATAAAGGTTATTATCAGAACAGTCAGCGTAGTTGCAAAGCCTTCTGCACCTGGGGTAAGCGCATTAACAAAGTCCTGCAACATAACATCTGCATTTATATAAGTTGAAAAAAGCGAGTTCATACTAGTTCTCCTTTCTTGCCTTAAAGAATCTGTAGGCAACAATAATAGCTCGGATCGAGGTCAAGACACACAAAAGTTGGGTCAGCCATGATGTTTGCCATACCCTGTTCAATTGTATACATACAATCACCTCACTTTAATCTACACATGTTGAATGTTCCACATCTATTACCATTATAGAATTGGAGAATTTGATTACAATTGCCAGCTTTTTGAATATAGAGGAGTATTCAACACAACCTAGAAGATTGGGGTGTGTTTTTCGCAAATGTTGAAACTTCCACAATTGAGGAGTACAATGAGCATGAAGGTGGTGTTTAAATGAAAAGAGAACAACAACGGGCAAGAACGAAGCGTAACATCAGGGATGCATTTGTGGCGCTTCTTAAAAAGAAACGCCTTGACCAAATAACGGTAACGGAGCTTGCGGCACTTGCTGACATCGACCGCAAGACATTCTATATTTACTACAATACGGTTTTCGACCTTATTCGTGAGATAGAAAACGAAATTGTCGAAGGCCTGAAGTCGATATTGAATGACAAAAAGAACTCTAATTGGAAGGCGTTTTTAAATGGCTTAAATGAGTTAATGCAGAAAGACATTGAATTCTATGCGCTACTCGTGCGTAATAACGACCTTGCATTTGTCGTCACCGACTGCACTGACATCCTTGAAGAAGTGTTGTATAACTCTGTTCTCAAAAACCGACAAAACGTTGCTGAAAAGGACAAAACACTCATTCGCTACACCGCAACTGGCATACTTGGAGTCTACGAGGAGTGGCTGAAGGCTGACAAAAAAATACCCCTTGATCGCTTGGTAGAGTATCTTGGCGACGCAATGAACAAAACGCTGACAGATTATTAAACAGGCACTCAATAATTGTGATTATAGCAATGATCGAAATCTGAAGATGTAATTTTACGCTCGTGTTGCATAAATTCTCTCCTTCGTGAACAGCCACACTATACAAGAGGATCTACCTGTTAAAGTAGTGTAAAGAAGTCTGGAATGCGAATTTTGCAGGTTTTTCTAAATTTACAACTCGAATTTTGAAGGAAACGCGCATTCAATGTATGATTCTCGCCAAAGCAAAACTTTCATGGCACCATAGGGCTTGCCAGACCGTTTGCCCGTTTATTGCCCCGATACCCACAATTCCTTGCAGACTCTGTGTTAAACTCAAGTTAGTGCTCACAAATGAGCAAATCTGCTAATCTGCTTCAACCTTTCTGCAAATTTATTCACACATTCAAAAATTTAGGAGAGGAAATTATGTCTAACGCATCAGAAACTTTAGCAACAGAGAAAGCAAAATGGGGAAAGTTTTCGGAGTTATCACCAGATGTGATTGCTGCTTTTGGCCAAATGAGAGAAGCATCCTGCAAAGAAGGAGGCGCCCTCGACTTCAAAACGATTGAACTCATCAGCATTGCAGTTGCAGTTGCACGCAAGTGTGAACCTTGCATTTTGTCCCACATCGAATGTGCGGTTCAAGCAGGGGTCACGCGCGAGGAATTAGCCTGCGCTCTTAACGCAACAATTTTGCTTTGCGGAGGTCCTGGCTGGGCTTATTCTGCAAAGGCACTGGACGCTTTTGACCAAATGAGCGCCGAGAAATAGTCTTCAATTAAAAGGTTAAAAGGCAGGGTTCTGAATTAATAACCCTGCCTTATTTG
>CAVAWT010000093.1:0-2536 GCA_963592435.1 Oribacterium sp.
TGCCCAGGGCGGGCAATAACGCAATCCAAGTTAAACTCATCATTAAAAGCGACGCAAAGTGTTTCGCTTGCTCTCTTTGAATTTGGGTAGCAAGAACGCACGTCAAGTGGGTCAACCAAGAAATATTCATCTTCTGAATAGACTTCAGAACCTGCGCGCTTGCCGTAAACTTCGCTTGAAGAGACATATAAAAAGCGCGTGGCACAGTTATTTTTTGCATAATCAAGCGCATGTTTCGTTCCTGCAATGTTTGAAATTAAAGTTTCAACAGGCTGGTTTGCATAAAGGGAAGGGTGGGCACAACTTGCACAATGAATAACGTAATCAACTTTCACATCTTTTCCAAAACCATCTTCTTCATCGTACGCAATGAAAGTATATTCGTCTGATCCCCAAAATGAAAAATGCGCGTCAACAACAGCCTCACTTCTGCCAGACATAAAAATTTTTAAGTCATATTTTGACTCCTTGTTTAATGAAAACAAAACATCTGCAACAGCAGACCCAATGAGACCAGAAGCACCCGTTACCAACACCGACTTGCCTTTTAATTCGGAGAAATCATTCATGACGGCACACTTTTTTAAACCATTAAGATAGGATTGCGTGTAGTTCATTTATTTCAACCAATCCTTTCCTTGTAACAAGAGAAATGACTTAAAAATTTCTAGGTTTTCAGGAGTTGTCAACTTGATGTTTCTGTCGGATCCAGCAGAGAAATGCAACGTTTCGCCCAATTCAACCATCATCGTGTTTGTGTAGTGTGACCCCTTAATGCCAATTCCTTCAGCAAACGCTTTCTTATATGAATTAAGCAGTTTATCAAAAGTGTAGGCTTGCGGAGTTGAAACTCGTCTCAAGGTTTCTCTCGGAATGAACTTGTTGGTTGTTGAATTGTCATCTTCGTTGACGACGAAAATCTGCTCATTGTAGGGTAAACTGGAAACAGCATTCCCGTATTGCTTGCACACACGAATCGCGTCAGTTATCACTTCGCGGTCTATCATTGGGCGAACGCCATCGTGAATGATGACGATGTCTTCATTTGTCATTTCGCTTTCAAGTGCATAAACCCCGTTACGAATCGATTCTTGACCAGTGTCGCCGCCTCTAACAATCCATTTCAATTTGGATATGTTGAATTGCTGAGCGTAGGACCTCAACACGTCCTCCCACCCTTCAATGCATACCACCTCAATGGCATCAACTTGTGGGTGATTTTGAAAAGCTTCAAGTGTATAAATTATCACAGGTTTATCTTTAATTGTTATAAACTGCTTCGGAATGTCCTGTTGCATCCGTGTTCCCATTCCGCCGGCAATAACGAGTGCAGTTACCATCTTCATTTATCTCCGTCTTGTTCATCAGTAAAGTTGCCAAGGTCAAATTCGTAAACAACGTGGACTTCCCTGTCTTCCTCACGAGGAAGCTGCATATATGTGTCGCCATAAAGTTTGTTTAAATAAACATCAAAGCGCTTGGGGACAGGGACGCTTATGTTACCGAACTTCTTTTCAACTGTGGGGAAAAAGTCATCTCGAAGGTAGGTTTCGCCTGAATAGTGCTTTCTTCCAACGGGGCAACAAATAAATTTCGAATTGTTGTTTTTGCAACGGGAGTTAACTTTATCCCAAACAGAAACCCACTTTTCAACACTCCAGAACGAAAACAATTTACCAAGAAAAGCCTTCTTTTTGAAGGTGCCATAAACTTGCTTGTTGTCTTTTACGAGCTTGAGGTAATCGTCCGCATTTTCCTTAAAACGCCTGCAAGAATAACCTAGACCACAAAACATGGACAAAACACAATGCAGTTTTCTTAAACACGCATTGTTCGGCGCATTTTCAAGATAGAAAATGTCGACATAAACGCCGCAATCTTCTGCTTGTTTATGAATGTCGTCTCTTGTGCGAAGAATCGTCCCGCTTAGTCGCACTCGAGGAAACGCGAGATCATAACCCTCTGTGATGGAAGGTACTTCGATTTGGTACTTCTTTGGATACATTTCTTGCAATTTAATCGCAAACTTAAAGAATTCATCCTTGAGCATGAAGAGGTCAATATCGTCGTCCCAAGGAATAAACCCTTCGTGTCGAATTGCACCCAAGCACGTTCCGCCACAAACGGTATAGTTTATGTCATTTTCCTCGCACACAGCGTTGATGTCTGTCAAGATTGACAATAATGTCTTCTGTAAAATATGCAGATTATCGCCCTCTATTTTAACAAGAGAACCAGAGGTATCGATATGTTTAAATATTTCAAAAGTAGAAAGCGCCATATATTAAAGTATAACAGTTAGAAAGCAGAATCTCTGAAGGGACATTTAAACCCCATGTTCTTATTCTAACGGCGCACTTCAAAGCAAGTCGCTTTTAAAATGGTGGCTTGAAGACGTAGCCATGCTTGTGGAAGTAGTGCGCAAGCCCTTTGACGTGCTCAAAGTTTGACTTGCTTAGCAATTTTTTGCGAGAAAGACGCTGGTATTCGTGCACAATGTGGGCATCGTGGCAACGAACAACGCGCAGGTCCGCCT
>CAVAWT010000094.1:0-2442 GCA_963592435.1 Oribacterium sp.
ACGTAGCGTCAGTACGCTACGTTTTGCTTTCGGGCGAATCTGTGCCCTCTCATTCGCTTTCGAGTGTCAAGCTACGTCGCATTCTCACACGAATCTGCTCACCCTCATTCACTTTCAGGCTTTGTGAGCAACGGCTCACTTTCAGGCGAATCTGTGCCCTCTCATTCGCTTTCGAGTGTCAAGCTACGTCGCATTCTCACACGAATCTGCTCACCCTCATTCACTTTCAGGCTTTGTGAGCAACGGCTCACTTTCAGGCGAATCTGTGCCCTCTTATGCCTCTAAGGTATGCGAGGGCTTTTTTGGGTTGTTTAAAAATTAAATTATTTGTGAAATTTTTACACTTAAAAGTGAGATAATAGCACGTGAACGTTAAGTGACGCGTTTTAAAAAAGATTAACATGAGAATAGAGGGCTTTATAAGGAGGTTTTAAACATGTTATTCGACGTATACGGAGCAAACGCTGGCTGGCAGTGGCTTGGCTGGGTTATGGTGTTTGCTGCACTCATTTTGGCAAACGAGTTTGCCAGAAGATCAAAAGCCGGTGGAATTCTTTGCTTCCTCGCATTGCCAGGGTGCCTGACAATCTATTTCATTGCTATAGCAATTGGCGCTGCAAGTGGGCAAGAATGGGCGTTAAACAACCCAACCTACACCGACATGAACAGCTGGTTTCACTACGCCAAGCTCTACGCAGCGACGGCAGGGTGCATCGGCTTCATGGTATTGAAATATAAGTGGGGAAGCCTCGGCAAGTCACATTGGTTTAAGTGCTTCCCGTTTGTCATTGTCGCAATCAACATCCTGATTGCCGTTGTCTCGGATTTTGAGAGCGCAGTTCGAGCATTTGGCACAACCTGGATCTCCACTGAAGGAGTTTTGCTCTATGGTGGCTGGCACAATGTGTTCAATGGCATCGCAGGACTCTTGAACATCTTCGTCATGACTGGTTGGTTTGGAATTTACGTTTCAAAGAAAAAGCAAGACATGCTTTGGCCTGACATGACTTGGGTCTTCATCATTTCATATGACATTTGGAATTTCTGCTACACCTACAACTGCTTGCCAACTCACAGCTGGTATTGTGGTCTTGCACTTCTCCTTGCGCCAACTGTCGCAGGAATGATTTGGAACAAGGGTGGCTGGATTCAGAACCGTGCTAACACGCTTGCACTCTGGTGCATGTTCTGCCAATGCGTGCCATTCTTCGCCAACGACTCAATCTTTGCAGTTCAAAGCGTTAACAATCCTAATGTCAACCTCGTCATCTCACTTCTTGCGCTCGTTGCCAACATCTTGGCGCTTGGCTATGTCATCTATCGCAGCAAGAAACTTGGACGCAATCCATACACTAACGAGATCTTCGTTGGAACAAAAGATTACGAAAAAGCAATGTCTCGCAAAGAAGACGAGTCAGAAGAAACAAAGGCTGTTGCCTAAAACATTTTATAAGTTACAAATCGTCACTTAACAAATTAAAAAGGCTCCTAATTTTAGGAGCCTTTAATTTTTTTACAATCTGTTTTTTAAAACTAATTCTTGGAATAGAAATTCAAGCACATTAAAATGAAGTTTCCCATCTCACTTTTGAAGTCAACCTCATCTCTCTTTACACCAAGTTCTTTGATAGCTTGACGTGCAAGTTCGTTTGTTGAGCAAAATCCGCTCAGTCCGCAGGCGTGGTAATGGATGGTTGTAAAAAGCGTTGTGAAGTCTTCTTTTGAAACGCCCAGAGCTGGAGACAATTCTTCTTTTAAGACTTCAAGCTGGTCATAATAGCCTTTCTTAAAGGCCTTCAAGCTCTCAAGAGAAACGTTTTCTTCGATGATCAAAATGAGGATTGATCCATAGATCGACCAGTCTCTGTTTTTTTCACAAATGTGCGCCCATTTTTGTGCAATTTCGTCTTTTCTGAATCCAGTTTCACCTGCAAAAGCTTCAATTAGCTCTTTCATATATTCATCTCTCGCATCAGCTGCCAGAGCCATGAAAATCTCTTCTTTCGATGAGACATATTTATAGATGTTCGGTCTTGTCCAGCCGATTTTCTCACCGATTGTTGAAATTGTTATCTCGTGGTAGGGATGAGTTTTAAAAAGTTCAGCAGTGACTTTTTTTAACTCTTCCATTCTCTGTGATTTTTGGTCGTCTGTTCTGGCTCTTTTAAACTTGCTCATTTTTGTGCCTTTCTTGTTTAAAGAAGTTGTTACCTTAAAGGATATCACAATTTTTCGATTTAATTTACACTTTGTCATCAATTTTGGAAACGCAAGGGGTCAGACCCTAGTTGCGCCATCGCGCAACAGGTTTAACAGGTTTTAGGTTTTAGGTTTTAGTGTTCTACATGTTCAGGGAAGCCTTTTTGTTAAGTCTGACAATCATGAAGACTTAATTTCGACTGCAATTCCTCATGCGATTTCTTCGCCGTAGCGCTTCGGTTA
>CAVAWT010000095.1:0-2437 GCA_963592435.1 Oribacterium sp.
CATATGTGATCCAAAAAACTGTCGGACACGGGTATAATTATCCTGTGCAAGCGCATTTAAACCAAAAAATTAAAAGTGGTTTAATTAGCTCTTGGACCTTATGTCAAAAGAACTCGGGAGTTTCTGACCCGTATTAAAGTGACGCGATCATTTTAGCCTTTTTCTCTTGACTTTTTGCCTTGTTTGAGGTATAAAACATTATTAATAAGTTCCTATTCTCACGCAAGAGGAGGCTTAGGAACTTATTTTATTCTCCGTAAAATTTCCGCATTCATCATATAAACTGGAACTCTGCATGCACGAGCCTCTAAAATTCTATTTATACAATCTTCATCCGAAATCAACTGGTGTGTATTGTCAATTACGACAGCCCTTAATTGCCTTTTTTGTTTGTATCTCTAATGGCAGTTTCAATTGTGTTTTCGTCAATTTTCCAATACAAAGTTTTTAACTCAATGCCATTTTTTAAGTCTGCTAAACCAACATTTCTTCCTTTGCCGTCTACATTTTCCAAAACATCTTTTCTGAAAATACAATGAAATCCATGTTTTGAAAGAAGTTGAGCTGTCTGTTTCTCATGTTCTTGAACTTTATCTTTATAATCTGGTGTTTTGGTGCAGTGGCATTTTGACTGATAATCAAACGATGATAGCCTTGTTAAGTCAACATATTTGTTTTGGTGCAGTGGCATTTTGACTGATAATCAAACAACATACACTTTTACACTATGTGAGACCTGTTTTGGTGCAGTGGCATTTTGACTGATAATCAAACTTTAAGTAATCGCTTGTTCTCTCTACTGCCGTTTTGGTGCAGTGGCATTTTGACTGATAATCAAACTAACTCAAAGAGAAGCATTTGCTCGTGCAAGTTTTGGTGCAGTGGCATTTTGACTGATAATCAAACTTGTAGCTAAGTATAACTATGTTTTTGTTGTTTTGGTGCAGTGGCATTTTGACTGATAATCAAACACTCGATGATTTCGATGAGATGTGCCTTAAGTTTTGGTGCAGTGGCATTTTGACTGATAATCAAACGCGAATTATTGATAGAACGCCACAAGCCACAATAACAGCGGGCATTGACGTGAGATCAATTAGGCTCGACGTAAAAGTTGAAACAATTGATAAAAAAATCATTGATGTTGAAATGCAAGTTGGACATTACTTGCAACTTCCATTACGGTTCAGAGGTTATCAATCAATTTTAGATGCGTCTTATTGGAAAAGGGGCGATAACTTTGATACGCTTAAAGAAACTTACATCATCTTCTTATGTTTAAACGACCCTTTTTCCCAAGGAAATCCCGTTTATACATTTGAACCGATATGTAAAGAGAATTGTCTTGTTGAAGCAGATTTTAAAACTCATTGGATTGCTTTAAATGCTCAAGCTGCTAATAAAGCCCCAATGTCAATTCAACATTTGTTAAAATATATGAAGACAAATATGTCATCGGACGATGCTTTGATACAAAAAATTGATGAAATTGTCGTTGAAACAAACAACGATTCTAAGAAGGTGATAGAATTGACTACAATTCAAGACAAAATTGATGAATTCAGAAATATCATAGAAAAACAGCACGAAGAGATTAAGACTAAGAATAGAGAACTCGAGTCAGCTAAAAAGGAAATTGAAAACCTTAAAAAGCAACTGGCTCTTTCACATCAATAGTTTTTTTTAACAAATCATATTAACTCCCCTGTAAGCGTAAGGGGTCTATTTAATCAAATAGACCTAGCTTACAAGGTCTATTTGTTTCGATATTTATCCAACAAATTAGAAAAGGAGTTTTGAAAATGATTTACACTGTTAACGTTTCTGAGACTTTAAGCAGAGACATTGAGGTCGAAGCAACAGTCCCGAAGAAGCAAAATCTAAAGTTTGGGATTTGTATTGGGATTGTAAAATCATTCTCGATGCAAACGACTACTTAGATGATAGTACAATCATTGAAACTATTGAAAACTGAATACGCTATTTAAAAATTCAAGAAACTGAACAAGGGAAATTTAATTATTTCCCTTTTTATTTTTTTAGCCTCACGGTGAGGCTAATTATCATAAAGTATGTAACCTAGAGAAGGTTTGCTATCCGTTATGAATTAAAAGGATATTAAAAGCATGTTGATAATTATCGACACATTGCAAAGTTTGACACCATTTGAAAAATTTAGTTAATATTTAATGCATCAACGAAACGTTCGACATGCTTGGGTTTGACACCTGAGGGAGTTTTGGTGCAGTGGCATTTTGACTGATAATCGTGGGGAGGAACTGGGCGTTTACTGGAAGGCTTTTTGTTGCTGACTTTTTCGTCATGTATTAACCAATTCATGCAGACATTGTTAAAATTTTTAATGAAAGTTTCTTGAGGTAGCGCTGCGGTTATAAGTGAATTCAACCTTTATTGTTGTTGACCTTGCTTTTCTTCT
>CAVAWT010000096.1:0-2423 GCA_963592435.1 Oribacterium sp.
CTCATTCACTTTCGAGTTTTGAGGAGTGAGTCGCATTCTCGCCCGAATCTGCTCAGACTCATTCACTTTCTGAGTTTTTGAGTTACTTTAATTAGTCTTTACTCTCTAAAAAGGGATGGCTGTCAAAGCCGTCCCTTTTTATTATGCGTTTTGGGCGCATCGTTAATGTGTTGGTGAAGTATAATAATTAGAACTGTTAATAACGTTTTTTATTTACCTAGGAGGCTTTTTATGCAAGGTGGAGATGTCAGATTTTATAATTCTTGTAAACAAAAATTTGTGGCTTGTTTATGTGCTGTCGCTCTTTGTCTTTCGTTTGTGCCGACAATGCAAATGTCTTTTGCTTTTGCTGATGATTGCCAATCGGCAAGCGATGCGAGTTTGGAGGCGACGACT
The DNA here is from genome assembly GCA_963592435.1 of Oribacterium sp. Taxonomy (GTDB): domain Bacteria; phylum Actinomycetota; class Coriobacteriia; order Coriobacteriales; family Eggerthellaceae; genus Phoenicibacter. The sequence goes on from CAVAWT010000096.1 coordinate 397, forward strand.
GTTAAAGTCAAATTCACTGTCACCCCAGCAGATGCTAAGCTTGTTGTCACAGCAAAAGATGGCAGCTCTGTCTCTCCAGCTTCGAGCGCGAGCGGAGTTTCGATTTTTAACCTTGTAAGTGGTTCAGAATATAACTACACTGTCACAAAGGAAGGCTATGCAACTTATCAAAAACTGATTGTTGCAAGTGCTGGGAATGACGTGACAGTTGATCTGCACGCTTTAACGCAAGCTGACAAAGGAACAGTCAGTGGTGGATCAAAAATTGAGCAGGGCGGAGTCTATCAAGTCACAGACACAACTCCTGGTTGCATTGAAGTTGCAACGACAGATAAAGTTACTTTCACAGGAACTGGCTTTGCTGATTCGAGCAAAGTCTCAAACATTGCAATTAAGGCAACTGGGCAATCTTCGAACATCGTAATTCGCGATCTATTCATAGCAGACACATCTGCTCCGATAACGAACTCTTTCAGTCTGATCGATTTTGGAAGCCAGTTTTCAAGCACGCTTTCTTTTGAAGGCACATCAATTCTTGAATATGACCTTGGCTACACAACTTCAAACGACGCTCTTGTTAGAGTTGGAAAAGGTGCGACTTTAAACATTCAAGGCGCAGGCACTGCCTATCTCTATAAAAAATCATCGGGTGCTTGCATTGGTGGAGCTTTCTCGGAGCTAAACGGAAACATCGTCTTTAACATGGATGGCTCACTTTTTGCAAAGGGAACAAAACAGGGTGCTGTGATAGGAGCAGGAGCAGAAGCTTCCTCGACAACAGAAACTCCTGGAAGCGTCACTTTCAAAAAAGGTGAATATAATTTGATAAGCAACTCAAGAGCTGCCGCCATCGGAGGTTCAGCTGGAAGTGGTGGCGCAAGTGATGGCACAGAGGTAAACATCGAATCTCGCGCAACGATCAACATAAATGTCGACTTTTCAGGTCCTGCCATTGGTGGAGGCGGTTATTCAACAGGTTCTGATGCTTCAGGCGGAACAGTTAACTTTTCGGGCGGAAATTTGCGCATGTATGTTGACAAAAACGCTGCGGAAAACGTGACTGGGAAATATTGGAAAGGCTTGGCACTAGAGGAAGGCATCAACAACGTCGCAATGACAGCTCAGCGCAAGAATGCAAACAACGAAGACGTTTATATGGCAGCGATCGACACGACGGGAATTGATGCTGACTCAGATGGAAAATTCGTTGTCAAAGTTGATGAGGGAGACAGTGGGGTAACGCTCTTTGAAGGAACACTAAATCAGAATTATTATGTCCAAGAAGCAATCGACAGAGAAAGTTCATCTGGACTAATTGACACAAATGTTGATCGCGCATGCGACAATTGGCAATCAAGCGTAGACAAAAACATCTATGTTTATTTGACAAAAGGCACTCACGAGCTCACAGTTAATGGTGAGAAGAGAGTTGCAACTTTTGACTCGACAAAAGAAGGAACAATTGGAGAGTGCAACGGTGAGATTTTCACAATAACTGAGCCAGCCGTCGAAAAGGTCAAGATGTATCGTCTTTACAACAAATGGACTGGCGAGCATTTCTACACAGCTAACGCTGACGAACAAAAAGGCCTTGTTAAAATTGGATGGACTGACGAAGGAACTGGTTGGTTTGCACCAAAAACATCGTCCACGCCAGTATATCGCCTCTATAACCCTTATGTTGAGGGAGGAGATCATCACTACACAATGAGCGCTGACGAAAAAGATGCGTGCGTCAAGGCAGGTTGGAGTTATGAAGGAATTGCGTGGTATTCTGCTGACACGAGCGATGAAGGTGCAAGACCACTATATCGTCAATATAACCCTAATGAGCAAACAGGCACTCACAACTATACTTTGAGCGAAGATGAGGCAAAGAAAGTTGTTGCAGCGGGGTGGAATAACGAAGGAACAGCTTGGTACGGCTACGAAAGCGAATGAGAGGACCATCTTCGCCCTGCAAGCAAAACTTACGTAGCGTCAGTACGCTACGTTTTGCTTTCGGGCGAATCTGTGCCCTCTCATTC
>CAVAWT010000097.1:0-2417 GCA_963592435.1 Oribacterium sp.
ATAATGTTAAATAGATACCTCTACCTGCGGTTTCTTTGCTTGGGGTGTCGCGAGGTGTGTTGGGGTGTCGCACCGTCTGACCTTGTGTTTTGTAGGTGAAAACGCAGGAAACGTTAAAAGGTATAAATAAATCTAGTCATTTGAATGGCTTTAATTTAGTTTGACTAAACTATAATAGTTGCAGTTCTTCAGTCCTCGACATTTGAAAGTAGGAGCGTAGTGAATATGGGTACAATTTTTATTGTTGGTTCCTCATCAGGAATTGGAAAAGCAACCGCTAAATTATTTGCTGAACAAGGATGGACTGTTATTGCTTCAATGCGGTCACCAGAACAAGAGACTGAATTATCATCTTATCAAAATGTGTTCATCTACCCACTTGATGTGACAAAGCCGGAACTGATTGAGAGCACAGTGTCGGAAGTGTTCGAGAAATATGATGTGGACGTGCTGTTTAACAATGCGGGATACGGGATGAAAACACGCTTTGAAGACATGACAGAAGAAGCAATGCAGAGGTCTTTAAATACCAATCTACTTGGAATGGTTCGTGTAACGCAGAAATTTATTCCATATTTCAAATCAAAGAAAAGCGGCATGATTTTGACGACCACTTCTCTTGCTGGCGAAATGGGGCTTGTGCTGGATGGCATTTATGCAGCAGACAAATGGGCTGTTACTGGGATATGCGAGATGCTTTATCATGAGCTTGCACCATTTGGCATCCAAGTTAAAACCATAGTACCAGGTGTCGTTAAGACTGGGTTTAAGATGGAGATGTCTGAAATGCCAGGTTTTGAGAATCTGATTAAAAATCAAACAGAAATGTTGATGCCAGACATGGATGATTTAGAATTGCCAGAGGAAGTGGCTCAGGATATCTACAAAGCTGTAACAGATAATGATAAGGACCGTATGTGCTATGTGACAGGAAAAATTACAAATGAACTCTATCAGAAGCGACAGGAACTTGGTGACGAGGCATTTCGTAAATATATCCGCACGCGCCTAATGAAGAATTAGAGATCAGCTATGAGACTCGTATGAAAATAGGATTTATTATTGGTTCGTGTCTTGCTCTGTGGTTGATTTGTTACCTCAACACAGGCAGTGACGAAAAGAACATGCGTGGCTTTAGGTCTTATCCAAAAGAAGTGCAAAAACTCGTCAGAAGAGATGCCGTGCTCGGTAAATCTGCACCGTTAGAAATTAATTCAGTTAAAGTGCTTGCATGCAATTTTGTTTTATTTACTGCAATTTTCTTGATTATAGGTCTCGTCATAAAACACACGGTTGGCTTTGATGGCTTTGCAAACGCTTTCCTGTATTTTTTGATTATGGGTGAAGTTTTGAATTTGTTTGACTTGGTCGTCATTGACTTATTGTGGTGGAGGAACTCGCCAAGAATTCGTTTTTCATGTGCTCAAGACAAGGAACTCTACCAAGATCCGTCAACGCATATTGCTTCATTTTTGCGAGGAGCAGTTATGTACATTGTGGTTGCCTCAGGCGTGGCAGGGATTTTGACTTAGCTTTAATTTTCAGAAAAACAAGCGTTCTATTTACTCCCTCTCCCACAAAACGCTGGTGGGAGGGGTTGAGAAAAAGGGATACGACAGCAGGCAGAAACTTGGTTGTTTATAGGGCGTTTTAGCTATAATCTAACCCAAGACAATTAGTTAAGGGAGGCCCCGTGACGCAAACAACACAAGAACGAGATGAACTTCATTCAAAAATTTGGGCGATTGCTGATGACCTTCGGGGTGCGGTGGATGGCTGGGACTTCAAGAATTATGTGCTTGGAGCCATGTTTTACCGCTACGTTTCTGAAGACATTTGCAATTACGTTAACGACTATGAAGGCAACGGTTTTGACTACGCCAGCATGGATGACGCAGAAGCGATGCAAGCGCGAGAAGAGCTGATTTCCACAAAAGGCTTCTTCATCAAGCCGTCAGAACTTTTCTGCAACGTTTGCGAGAGGGCTTGTGCAGACGAAAACTTAAATGAGACGCTTGAACGCATCTTCAAAAACATCGAAAATTCTTCCAAGGGTAGTGAGTCGGAAGGCGACTTCGCTGGCCTTTTTGACGACTTTGATGTTAACAACAACAAACTTGGAAACACTGTTGCTAAGAGAAACGAGCGACTCGTTAAATTGCTACGCGGTGTTGCGGAGATGAATTTGGGCAGTGTTCGCGACCAGTCGATTGACGCTTTTGGCGATGCCTATGAATATCTCATGACAATGTATGCCTCAAACGCGGGCAAAAGTGGTGGCGAATTTTTCACGCCAGCAGATGTGAGTGAACTCCTTGCACGCCTTGGCACAGTTGGGAAAACCGAGGTCAACAAGGCGTATGACCCTGCCTGCGGTTCAGGTTCGCTTCTGCTTAAAGCGTCTCACGTTATTGGCA
>CAVAWT010000098.1:0-2389 GCA_963592435.1 Oribacterium sp.
CAAAATGCCTCGCAAACACGAGGAAATCAACACATTCGCAATTTTTATTTCATTTCGTCGGAACGCACTCGCTTCGCTCGCTTAAACGCCTCCTCAAACCCATTCAATAAAAATTACTCATTGATTTCCAAGAGTTCGCTTAGGCATTTTGTGTTTCCTTACACAGGGTTTGACCCCATGGTTTCCCCAGCGTACACAGGGTCTGACCCCATGATAAGCAATAAAAAACCGTTCTCACTTGTAAGCAAGAACGGTTTATAGGTTTTAAGTTAGCTTACGCTAACTAATGCTTAGAAGCAAAAAGCTGGAACAACGGCATACGCAGGGTAGGCGTAGACGTAACCCGGTTTGCCGGTTTTCCACACGGTTCCAAAGCCTAGAGCCTCGGTCAGATTAGGCGAACGGAGCCACAAGTTCGTGGCGGTGTAGCAACCAGTCGTGCCGTCTCCTGCGCGGGTTAGTTGCATGTTTTCGATGGCGGTGTTTTTTGCGTCCCAGCCAGTCTTTGCGATGACACCTTTTGCGGTAAACCAATCGTATTGGGTTCCTTCAACTTTATATTCAGTAGGCACAAACGTGTTTCCATCGACACCAAAGACTTCAGTGTGGGATAAGAGCCAGAAGGTGTCGTTGGAAGTGGCTCCTTCTTCCCAGCTACCATAGCTTCCAGCAGTATATATCTTGTTAACAGACGTAACAGCATCTTTGAGATCAGAAAGACCAGTCATAACGTAGTCGCCAGAAGCATTCATGGTTCGATACATGTCTGTAGCAATCCAGCCACCCGAGTTCGTCGAGGTTCTATTATTCATCTTCTTAGCTGTTGGCAACGAATGAGTTGCCATGAAGGTTACCGCGGAGCCGTCAGAGTCATGCTCACCTACTTGGATAATGCGAGATTCTACAAATCGGCTTGCGAAGGTTTGCACCGTGTCTTCTTGCCAGATGGTATAGAGGTGAGATTCAGTACTGGTGCCGTTGTTGTATAAGCCATTCCAGAAGTCGGTGCTGTTTTTGTTGGTATCAATTGACGCTTGGCCTTGAGTAATGTTTCCAGTTTGGCCAGGATTAGCTGCATTGGCATTTTCCATCCAGTAGTTGCCGGCATTTTCATCTAACCAGTATGCCCAAAGATGAATGGTCGTGCCGTTGGTGGTAGGGGTTATGATGCCATCACCTGTTGCAGCAAATTTATGCTCATCTACACAAGTTTTAGTGGAGGTGGTGGAAATGGTGACTGAGTTTTCATTGCCAAGCATCCAGAACCCAAAGGTTTTATCATCTTGCGTGAACCTATTGGCAACTAGAGTGCCAGCTGTTTTAGCCGTGCAAGTCTGGCTATACGAAATGGTTGTGCGGTCATCTAAGGTGCCACCATTGCCATGATAAACGATGGTGAAGGTTTGGGGGTAAACCGTAACAGTGACGTCAACCTCGACAGCCTTGTAGTTCGTATCCGTTGGGGTATAGACGGCAGGAGCGGTGATGGTGCCCTCACTCTTGCCCGTAGAAGTGGCTGTGTTTTTCCAAGCAAGCGTGCCATCAAAACCTACTGGCAAGGTTGGCAGGGTTACGTCTGCTAGCGTTTGGTCGGTGTAGGCTGTAGCAGTAAGCCCTGTGGGAGCTTCAGGTGTCGCCTGCTCAATTGAGAATTCGACTTGACACTCGCCAGTGAAGTTTTTGCCCCCTCCAACAACCTTCAAAGTGTAATTTCCCGCGTTTGTTTGTGTGTTGTTCGAAACCGTGTAATCCGAGATTGCAAGAGTAATTCCACTTGCAACAACTTTTGACACTGTTTGAGTCTGCTCACTTCCGTTATAGGTCAACGCAGTTCCTAACGTGACGGTTGCGTTTGAAATGTCAAGTTTCGCAATCGTGAAAATTGTTGTCTCATTTTCAGAAATTGTATAATTCAATTGACTCGTGGCATCAAGGACTGCAGTGGCAGTGTAGTTGGGTGTTGTTGTTGTGTTTGCGTTTGTTTGTTCACCTAAAACACTGAGTGTTATTGTGTCGCTTCCTTGCGTTCCGCTCTCAACTTCAGCTGTTGGTTTTTGTGCAGTTGCATCATAGGTGAGCGAAGTGTTAGTCCACTTGATTTTCAGTCCAGCCTTAGCAATCGTAAAAGTTGTTGTTTCATTTTCAGAAATTACATAGTTATTTGCGCTCGTTGAGTCAAGAGATGCAGTAGCAGTGTAGTTGGGGGTTGTTGTTGTGTTTGCGTTTGTTTGTTCACCTGAAACACTGAGCGTTATTGTGTCGCTTCCCTGCACTCCGCCCTCGATTTCAACGGTTGGTTTTTGAGCACTTGCGCTGTAGGTGAGTGAAGTGTTTGTCCACTTGATTTTCAGTCCAGCCTTAGCAATCGTAAAAGTTGTTGTTTCATTTT
>CAVAWT010000099.1:0-2361 GCA_963592435.1 Oribacterium sp.
GCCTAAAGTCGTTTTATTAGACGTGACACCGCTTTCACAATGCGCTTCCTTGGTGTTTTATTTGATTAATCTTAAGAATTCGTAACAACCAATCCTTGGTTATAATTAACTTACGTGGGCGGTAAAGCGGCTAGCATTTCCTGAAAGAAGGAGGTGATAGTTATGGAACAGGCAATTGTTTACTTAACTTTGTTGTTTCTCGTTTGTTACTTGATTGAAAAAAGGTAACCGCCCCCAACGTTAAAGAGGACGGTCAATTTTAACCTATTTCTAGCCGTCGCTCTAAACTTGGGATGAGCGACCGCCTGCATTAATTATACTAATCTAACGTCTAAAAATCAATACGCATTTCCTGCATTTCAATCACCCCTATCACCTCGCTCACCTTCTCCACAATCCGCTTTTGTTCGGCGAGGGATAGTCGTTTTAAGATGTCATTTTTGCAAGACCGTCTGTTACAAAGGAGCGAAGAAGGTCGCTGTTCGAACAATTGTGCTCTTTTGCAACAAGTGCAATTTTAGATTTCATGCTAACGGGGCAAACAAACGACATCGTTGTATTCTCTGAATTGATTGGTTTAAGCGAGCCATAAACAACTTCGCCAACGGGATTCCAATCATCAAACTCCTCATTCGTCATTTCCTCGTCCCATTTTTCAAATTCTTCGACCGAAATTTCATTTCCATGGTTGTTAATGAACGCCATTATTGTCTCCCTTCTATCTTTTTTAGAAATCCTTTCGTTGGTGGGGTTAGTGCATGAAACACAACAATCGATTGTTCGTTATGAGAATAAGTTGTGCCAAGTTCGCATAGGTTTCCGTTCGGCAAAATTGCCAAAACGTACTCTACTTCCTTGTTAATGTTCCCTTCTTTTTCGATCGTTCTCGATTTTTGAACATGCCTTAATGCGTATGCTATATCGTCACCAGTCAGACCGTGCTTTAGTGCAGATTGTAAGATGACAATTTTCATTAAGTCCTTTTCGGTGTCTAACAATAACCTCATTATAACACTATTGATGATTATAATATGAAAATTATTGAAACACCACCCCCATCACCCCCCGCACCTTCTCCACAATGAGCTTTTCTAAGTTGAAGTATTGGTTGATAAATTCGATGTGGTATAATTATGTCACATCGATTAAGGAGTTGAAATGACTGTTTGTGTGCCAATTAGGGATTTAAAAGATACATCAAAATTTAGCGACCTTGTTAATCGTGAAAACGAAGTGATTGTTACAAAAAATGGCTACAACGCGTTTAGGTGCATTAGTGAAAGTCGCATGGAGGCGCTTGAACTCCAAGAGGCAAAAGAGAAACTTCGCTCACGGCTCATTTTGGCAGCAGAAGAAACAAAAGCTGGGCTAACAATTTCGTATGAAGAATTCAGAAAGACTCTTGCATGACGTTTGATGTTGAGGTTACACAGTCAGCGGCCATTGAGATCAACAACATTGTTTCATATCTTCGAGGTACTTTGCAATCTGAACAGGCTGCTAACAATTTCCTGCATGAGCTGGACCGCCAAATCGACTTAATCTCGGACGTCCCAGAAATTTATGCTGTTTCAACTTTGGATGTTGTTTGCGAATTCGGCTATCGAGTTGCACACGTTAATAAATACGTTCTGCTCTATGATTTTGATGGCAAAAAAGTAACAGTAGAGCACGTCTTCCATAGCCTGCAAGATTACGGCAGGTTGATATAGCCCACCCGACTTTTCCACCACCTAACCCTTAAATCCTGAATGTTTCGCCTGTGTAACAGAAAATTTTTTTATCAAATTTTAATGACTTTTTTAGTATAAGTATGCTGAAGTATGATATAATGAAATCAATTGTTTCACGAGGTGAAAGGCGTATTTATGTACCTAAGAAAGACAAAAACAAAAAACGGGAGAACATATTTAAGCATCGCGCATGGATACAGACGAAGTGACGGTTCGTCAACATCTAAAACCATCAAAAGCTTGGGCTACCTTGACGAACTTGAGAAGGAATTCGAGGATCCAATTGCGCATTTTAAGCAGGTTTGCGAACAGATGAACGAGGAGGCGCGCGAGCAAAACGCCAGCGTTGTGATGGAATTTTTTCCTGAGCAGAAAATTGATATGCGCGGGTGCAACCAAATTGAGCTGGGAGCTGCAATTCCGTCGGCATATTTTCACCGTGACCTTGGAATTTGGGACTTTTTCGAAAAGAAACGAACCGCAAGAAATTGCAAGTATGACCCGTGCAGAATTCTGGAAATGCTGGTTTGGGACCGAATTTCGCACCCGTCCAGCAAATTGGCAGCGTGGGAAAACCGCGAGAAGTTCCCGCGTAAGTGCGGTTTTTCGAAGCAGGACGTTTATCGGT
>CAVAWT010000100.1:0-1509 GCA_963592435.1 Oribacterium sp.
GTTGAAGGTGCCGATGCTGCTGTTCAAATGTTTGAAGCAATTCGAAATTTAGATGAAGAAGAACTTGACGTTATCTTGCTCGTTCGAGGCGGCGGTTCGTTTGAGGACATGATGCCGTTTAACGACGAAGGTTTGGCGCGTGCAATATACGAGGCAAAAACGCCGATTATCACTGCCATTGGACATGAGCAAGACACAACTGTGGCAGACCTTGTTTCAGACTTGCGAGCCAGCACTCCAACTGCGGCGGCTGAAATTGTGACACAGAATTTGATGGAGCTTCCAGAAAAACTGCAAGACGAAGCCTATGTTTTAAGTGACATTGTGTCAGCTAAAATTGTCGAGTTGTCGCGTTCTTTGAAAGAGCAGAAAACGCGTCTTGATGCTATGTCTCCCATAAACGTGCTTCAACAGCAAAAAATGCGTTTAGATTACGACATGATGCGTATGCAAAAGTTGTCGGATAGCATAGTTTCTGCGAAGAAAACGAAACTTGAAAATTCTGCAAGACGGCTGGAAGACCTCTCGCCACTTGCAGTTTTAACTCGTGGCTATTCGTATACAAAAGATGCAAACAATAAGGTTATAAAGTCTGTTGCAAATTGCGAAGTTGAAGACTGCGTTACAGTTGTTTTAAGCGACGGTCAATTGCAATGCGAAGTTAAAGGGAAGGAGTAAGGACGTGGAAGACAAGAAATTTAGTGAACTTTTTGATGAGCTTGAAGCGTGCATTTCAAGTATGGAATCGGGCGATTTAGAGTTAGAGGAAAGCCTTGAGAAATATGGCGAAGGCGTTAAAATTCTTTCGCAATTGCAAGATAAGCTTGACGCTTCAGAGGTTATCATAAAAGAGTTGTCAGGAAAAATTGAGCGCGATGGCGAAGATGTTGACTCTAACATTTCACACGCGTAATTAAAAGAAAAGGAGATTAGAATGAAAACGAAAGACGATTGCCTGTTTTGTAAAATTGTTGCTGGGGAAGTTCCTTCAACGAAGGTTTACGAAGACGACGTTGTGTATGCATTTGACGACATTAACCCAATGATGCCAGTTCACACGCTTGTTATTCCGAAGGACCACTACGACAACATTGCCGATGACCTGCCAGCAGAGGTCAGTGCTGGCATTGTTGCTGGCGTGCAAAAGGTGGCAGAGATTAAGGGCATTAAGGAAGACGGCTTCCGCGTGTGCGTTAACACTGGTAAGCATGGCTGCCAAGCTGTCAATCACGTTCATTTCCACGTTATGGGCGGCGCGCAGATGGACACAGGTTCTCCGCTCAAGAAAAACATGGGAAAATAACGCGAATTTATTAGTTAAACGCGTAAAATAAAACATGTTGTTTAAACAAAAGTAATTTAAGAAAGGTAACGTTACATGAAAATTCTTGTTATTAATGCAGGTTCTTCTTCGATGAAATTCCAGCTCATCGACGTCGAGAATCATGAGGTTCTTGCAAAAGGTCTTTGTGAGAAAATTGGTCTTGGCGAAGGCATTTTCTCATACGG
>CAVAWT010000100.1:1519-2314 GCA_963592435.1 Oribacterium sp.
CTTCAAACCCTGTTATGAATGACCACTCAGAAGCATTGAAGCTTGTTCTCGATTCACTTGTTAACGGCAAAGGTGCTCCAATTTCTTCACTCGATGAAATTGCTGCAGTTGGTCACAGAACTGTGCATGGTGGCAAATATTACGGCAAGAGCACAATCATCGACGACGACCTGATTGCAACAATGGAGAAAATGAAGGTGCTCGCACCTCTGCACAACGCAGCTGGCATTGTTGGCATTGAGGCTTGCAAGAAGCTTCTGCCAGGAAAGCCAATGGTTGGCGTGTTTGACACTGCATTCTTTAACACTCTTGAGCCTTCAGCCTACACATACCCAATTCCTTACGAGCTCACAGAAAAGTATGACATCAGAAAGTACGGCTTCCACGGCACTTCTCACCGCTACGTTTCAATGCGCACGGCAGAGTTTTTGGGCAAGGACATCAAGGACTTAAACATCGTCACTTGCCACATCGGAAACGGCGCATCTTGCTCTGCAGTTAAGGGCGGCGTTGCGATTGACACTTCAATGGGTCTCACTCCTTTGGAGGGACTCATGATGGGCACTCGTTGCGGTTCAATTGACCCTTCGATTGTCACTTTCTTGCAGGAAAAAGAAGGTCTTTCTGCTGAGGAAATGGACGCTGTTATGAACAAGAAGTCGGGCTTCCTTGGAGTTTCTGGCGTTTCTTCTGACCTCCGCGACGTTGCTGACGCTGCAGACAAAGGCAATGAGCGTGCGGCACTTGCATATGAAATTGCAGCTCGCACAATCAAGAAATACATCGGAATGTACA
>CAVAWT010000101.1:0-2314 GCA_963592435.1 Oribacterium sp.
TCAAACTTGCATTTCTGCACAGCGTCAGCCATTCCAAGCACGTTTTGCAAAAGGTCAATCCAAAACTTCTGCCCTTCGCCCTTTTCATAGCCTTTGCCTGCCCACCTCTCGGCAAACGCTTGTGCTTCCTTTAATTGTTGAATTTCGTCCATGGGTTAATTTTAGCAGAGTGCATAAGGCAAAATTTTGGGTATACTAAACTTAAGATTACAAAAAGAAGGAAGGCATGCATGTCAAAACAAATTTCTTGCCCAAAATGCGGAGGCACTCAGATTCAAGTTTTAGGAAATGACAGAAAGGCATTTTCTGTTGGAAAAGCAGCAGTAGGCGGGCTTTTGGTAGGCGGAGTTGGAATAATTGCAGGTTTTGCTGGTAAAAAAGGGAAATATGAAGTGTTTTGCCAAGAATGTGGTTACAGATGGAAAATAAAATGAAAATATCCTGAGAAAGCGCAACGTCCTAGTCTCGCACAGCCTTACGCTGTACTACAATCGGCGATGAGAGGCTTAACGACTGAGTTCGGAATGGGGTCAGGTGATCCCTCTCTCTATGGTTGCGCTATCTCAAGATATTCTCTTGTCAAAATGTGTGCACCCTGACATCTGCATAGGCACCTATAACCTTATTATACGCACAAAAATGATCAATCGGAAGTCAAACGTGGGATCGCGTCACTTTAATACGGGTCGGAAACTTCCGAATTCTTTCAACATAAGTTCCAAGAGCTAATTAAACCTCTTCTGATTTTTTGGTTTAAATGCGCTTGCATAGGTTAATTATATCCATGTCCGACAGTTTTTTGGTACACATATGGCTGTTTTTCGAGAACTTCGTAAACTCTTTTTTCGCGCCTGCGAGTGACCTCCTTCGGAATGGTTTCTTTGCGAGTGCGAAAGACGAGGTCACGGCCTGAATGTTTGCGTGAACGAATTCGCGCAATGGCGTCCACGCCTGCGACCGACCACGCACGAGGAACTCCAGCGAAACGCGATTTATACATGTGCTCCTGCTCGCACTCCATAGTTCCCAGCGTGTAGTCAGTTTTTCGAATGTAGTCGGCATTGGTGTTTGCCGACACCACACTTCCGCCCGTTGCTGCCAAAATGTTCGTTGCTTCTTGGTAAGAAACCTTTGCTGCCATGTCCACTAAAAACTCAAATGCGCGTGGCGAAATTTTTGCTCGGTAGCCAATGTCAAGCGCTTCATCCAAAATAGTGTTTGTGTTTCCATATTCGTCAACATAAATTCTGCAACGAAACTTCCTTTCTTTTATTCATTTTTTTTAACAATCTTATTATCTAAAAGAATTGGAAGTCTTTTTTTCTCAAACCCATATTAAAGTTACGCGATCAATTCATTCCAAGAAGTTCCAATTTTTCATCAATATGCTATAATTGTAATATGGTATTACATACTAAGGAGGATAAATTGTTAGCAACAGTTTCAGCAAGGGTTCCTGTGGAAGTTAGAAACCAAGTGCATCAAAGATTAAGGCGCGAGGGCTCCACGCCATCTGAGTTTATAAATGATGTGTACGCGAAGTTTCTAAATGAGGAACTCGATTTTCAAAACACGAAGGCGCAAGCATTGAAAAAGTCTGACAATGATGAAATTATAAACGTGATTAAACTTTCGACATGCAATTTTGAAAACCCACTCCCCTCTTCTTTTGATTTTAAGGCTGAACTTGTGAAAGGCAGGGCAAGCGACTATGAAGCTATTGCTTGACACCAATGTTTTAGCCGATTTCTACCTGCAACGCGAACAGTTCAGCAACAACGTTAACTCAATTTGCGCGGCAGCAATTCACCGCGATGTAGAATTATGGGCGTCTGCAAAATCATACACTGACATTTTCTATATTGGCAAAAAGTACTTCCCCTCTGCTGTTTTGCAAAAAGCCTTTCTTGAATCCTTCAAATTCATTCACGTCTGCTCACTTGACATTGAAGACCTCAAAAGCGCAACAAGAGACTGCTGGACCGACTTCGAAGACTGTTTAATTTACGAATCCGCCGTGAAAGTAAACGCAGATTTAATTGTCACACGCGATGCTAAAGACTTCACAAAATCCACAATAAAAATTGTAACACCTGAAGAAATTGTGAACCAGTTTGCTGAAAAGGGATTTTATTATGAGATTACCCCTTAATCTCATTCTCAAGTTCGAGCAAATATCTGTCGTAGTCGGATACGAATTGTTTGTCTTGGATTGGTCGGAATTTTTCACATTCTTCTTCAGCCTTTGCTTTTGCAATTTCTGCGGTGATTTTGCCTGCGTTCTGCAAAACATCTCGGTCGTCAGCCTGAAGAA
>CAVAWT010000102.1:0-2297 GCA_963592435.1 Oribacterium sp.
AAGCGAGCCATATTCAAGACCAACAGGAATGCACTCTGCTTTACACTTTTGCTTTGTGAAATAACTCGACGTAAGCACAATTGGAATCACGCTGATTTCAGAACATGCGTCAGAAACATCGCAAGTCATCTCCTCAAATTCTCTTGTCATCTGAATGCGCAATTCTTTCTTATCTAGTGCTTTCGCAGCTGCAATTTGACACATCAATTGCTCCGAATTGAACTCTGTAATGCCCTGCCCCAAAACATCTGCAGGCAAAACGCTTGGAGTTTTTCCGAGAATGGCAACATATTCATCTTTAGAGTTCATATTCAAAACAAGCCTTTGCTTGAAGAAAGAAGTTGTCCTGAAAGGCACAGAATTGTATCTTGCTGCTGAGATTGCGAAAATGATTCCGCAATGTTGCCCATCTCTTGCAATCTCATTAAATCGAGGCATTAGTTCCTCGAAATTATCAACAAATCGGTCAAAGCCGTTAATGACAACGAGCAGATTAGGAAAAGGAGCAGGTCCTGAAGCAACAATATCTAAGAACGAAGCCCCTTCCTCGGATAAAATTTCACGACGTCTTTTCATCTCAGACTCAAGCATAGAGAATAAATTCTCCACTTTTTCAGAATCTGAGCAAAACATAACATCTCCAACTTGAGGTGCTTTTTTAAAGACCCCTAAAGTTTCATTACCAAAATCAAGAACATAACAATTAAAAGCTTCACTTGGAGAAGACTGAATTAGTTGATAAAGCATTGTTGAGAACAAAAGTTCTGCACCACTCCCCCCACTACCATAAACAACAGCATTGCCTTTTTCGGTAAGGGGCAGGGTGAGCAGGTGTTTTGTTTGGTTTTCTGGGTCGTCAACTTCGCCGATTGGTGGGTTTAGGACGTAAGGGTTAGCGGTGGCTAACTCGAAGTCTTCTTTGTGCCACTCTTGCAAGTTGTTAAGCGTTATGTGTTCTGGAATCGGGTCGAGCCAGAGTTGTTGCGCGCGGAAGCCCAGTTTATCAGCCACTTTCTCAATTTCAGAAAGCGTTGCCACGAGCACACTTTTTGCGTGCTCATTCACTTCCTTTTCGTCTTCCAAACGCGCAATAACAGCGCCTGTGTTTGAGCAAACAATTATGCTCTCATCAACTGGCGGGTGCCATTCTTCAACTGGGTCATACGAAGCGCCAGTGTAAGCCGATTTTCCGTAGGCGAAACCTTCAGAATAGCCCAAAAGCGTGTAAAACTCGCCAGCTTCTCGAAGCTCTGCAGCATCTGGACGTTTAATCATTTCTTTAGAATCCGCTGCATCTGCAACCTTTAAACAAACTTTCAAGCGTGAGTTCGACCAAATTTGGTCGTTAACAACACCTGTTGGCTTTTGAGTTGCCAGAATTAGATGCACACCAAGCGAACGCCCAATGCGCGCCGCGCTAATGAGCTCGTCCATGAACTCTGGTTCTTGCGCCTTTAACTCTGCAAATTCGTCAGCAACTATGAAAAGGTGGGGCAAAGGCGTGTCCACCTTGCCACTTTTGTAGAGCTTTGCGTAGTCGTAAACGTCGCAGTTGTCGCCCTCATTGGCTTCGCGCGCGTCATTTAGCACCGCTTGCCTGCGCTTCAACTCCGATTTTATCGACACCAAACTGCGCTTAATCATAGCGCCATCCAAGTTGGTGATTGTGCCTGCCAAGTGCGGAAGTTTGCAGTTGTCATTGTCAAACGCAGCGGAAAGTCCGCCACCTTTGTAGTCGATCAGCAAAAAGTTGACGTCTTCAGGCGAATATGTCACACACATTGAAAGAATCCAAGTTATAATCCACTCACTTTTGCCTGAACCAGTCGTTCCTGCAATGAGCGCGTGTGGGCCTTGCACTTTTTCATGCAAGTCAATGGAAGTTCGCTCGCCTTCGTCATCCACCCCAACAACTGAAGCCAAACTTTTTGTTGCATCTGCGCTTCTCCACCTTGAAGCCAAGTTCAACCCTTCAACGCTTCCAGCCTCGAACAAGTCGAGGAAGCCCAAGCTCGATTGCCTCTGAATTGCACCCTCATCACTTTGCGAGAGAATGATGTTTAGCGAGGTTATTGCATCAGAAATTAGCTGACGAGAAAGTGGTTCGTCCATTTCAAACTCGCACTCACCTTTTTCCTGCTCACGAGTTTTAAGCTTGCCAACAGTTGTTCTTTTAACTTTAGGCTTAGACGACTGAACTGCCCCTTTAACGGCCTTTTCTTTCAGTTCTTCAACTTTTTCGTCCAACGTGATGATTGCATTAGTTTGTTTGGGTAGCGTGTGTTCTGCCCTTGAAA
>CAVAWT010000103.1:0-2261 GCA_963592435.1 Oribacterium sp.
GTGCTGGATTGAAGCGGCACTCGAAGAGGGCATTGCAATTCCAGAACCTGCGACAGCGAAAAGCTACTCAGGGCAGTTCAAGCTTCGTATTCCTAAAAAGCTGCACAAATCTCTTGCTGAGCACTCTGAACAGGAGGGAGTTAGTATGAACCAATATTGCGTTTATCTTCTTTCAAGAAATGATGCGTTTGAGCAACAGAGATTGAGTTCGATAAGCTAGAAATTGCAGAAAGCAGAAAAATGAAAGCAGAAGAATATAAGAAAGCGGCTGAATTCTGGAAGAACAAAGAGTGCAAGGAAATGCCACTCGAACTCTTAAAGCCTGCCGTGGAGGAGTTTCTTTGCAACAGCTCAGTGTGCGCCTTGGCAGCAGGCACTGGTGATTATGTGCGTTGCACACCCCTAGAGTACAGTTATCACGATGGCAAGTTTTGGATCTTCACCGAAGGTGGAGAGAAATTCATCGGGCTTGAACACAACAAGAATATCAGCCTTGCTGTGTTTGATAAGAACCCTAAATTCAGTGAACTCAAAAGCGTTCAGGTCATGGGCACAGCAGAACTTATTGAACCAATGTCAGATGAATACCTAGCACATGCGGAATATAAAAAAGTGCCAGTTAGTGCGCTTCAAAAACTTGCTGATAAGGGAGAGCCGATGTATTTACTGTGCATCAAACCAACTAAAATGGATGTCCTGTTCTCTGACTTCAAGAAACAGGGATATGACAGTAGACAGAAGCTTGATTGTTTTTAGTGTGCTCTGTTTCAAATGAAATTTCTCATGTCAAAACATTACCAATAGTGGTAAGGCTTTGACATAGACACGTACATTAGTCCAAGCCATAGCACCGACGCAAAACCTCTAACGTTCGCTCTTTGGAGGCACCACGAAGGCCTAGCGATTTTAGGTCAATGTCCTCGTTTTCAATGGACGTAAGAAATGCGTTCATGTCTTCAGCAATCTCTGATGGCAACCCTTGTCTTGTTTCTGTCGTGAGTAATTGCGCCAAGCGGAAAACGTCATTTTTGTGCTTTCTGATGTTCTTGCTGTCAACGTGCTCGCCTTGGAGTTTTCGCTCGTTCAAATCAAGCCACGCTTTTGCTTTGAAAGGAATTAAACAGGTGGGTTGTAAAACGGGAACTCCGTCAATTAATGAATGTCCAGTCTTTAGCAATTCGTAGTATGACTCGTTCAATAAGATTGCCGACAGGCTTGAAACTTCATCATCAATCGGAAGCGGAGTGAGATGTGCGTCATCTTCCAAAATAATGAATTCGGGGTTTCTCGAGAAAATTTCAATCATGAATGGGTATTCATTATTTTTAGGTGCTGAGAAGCGATAAAACTGAGCTTTGCCAGTGCTTTTGTTTAAGTGTTGGTACTGCGCGTCTTTGACGTAATTCCAAAACTGAGATCCAAACTCGGGAGTCAGCGATTCAACGATTAGCACCATGTCAACATCTTTGGTGGCACGAAACGGCAACTCCTCATTTTGCATAATCAAGTCGCAAGCCGTGCCACCAATGATGACGTATTGTTCCTCAAAGCCCTTAAATGTCTCTTTGAATTTTGCTAGTCCATTAACCATTATTCACCCAGTTCTCTTGCTAACATTTCCTCGACTGCCTGCTCGATGCGCTCGTCATTTGTGTTCTTAAATGATAGTGCAACAGAGAGCGAATCGGCGCACTTGTCTTTTGAAAATTGCGCAGGTTCGTATTTCCAAAGTTCAAGTTTCACTTGACGGGCAGGGTCAATCAGTTCGTCAGTCAGACGCTTCTTTTCGAAGTTCTTCTCGAAGATTGCTAAGCTTGCAACGTTGCTGGCATTGAGTATTGACTTCTTTGCCAATGCACTCTCACCAGCAAGTACCATGTTTGCATTAACTTCATTCTTATCAATGTATCCGCACGTGCGAACAGGCGTTGACAGGTAAGCCTGCGCTTTCTCGAACAACTCGAGGCCGCTATATTTTGATTCGATGATGTTGCTCACACCTTGTTTTTGCACATTGAACAGACCCGTTGCTTCCAGTTGTTTTACGGCACGAGAGAGCGTCATGGGCGTGAAAGAAAACACGTCCAAGGCTTCCTTTACATAGAACTGCTTTTCGTTGTTGTAAAGGTAGAGCAAGAACACCTGCTGCGTGGATGTATAGAATTTGTCGCATCTCACCTTTGTTTCATTTTCGTCGCACAACATTGCTCCAAGGAACGGAAGATACGCCTGCTTATTCGTAACAAATGAGATGTTGTTCT
>CAVAWT010000104.1:0-646 GCA_963592435.1 Oribacterium sp.
GAGTTAATGCCTGGCTGACCTGTTGGAGTTTTGCCTTGCTCCAACGTTACAGTGTAGTATTTAGCATCCAAAATTGCAAAGTATGAGCCGCCGTCCACTTCAAAAATCGAAATCAAATCGGGAATTAATGTGTCAGTTGCAGCCTTTCCCGTTATTGACCATGTCGGTTTTTCAATAAGGTCAATAAGTTTCATGTGGCTTCCATATTTATCTTCATTCAAAGAAAGTGGTAGTTTTATTTCGCCTACGCTTTTTTGTAATTGATTATCAAAAATCTCAGAGCAAACGTCCTCCCACACAAGGTTGAAACTTGAAGTGCCAAAGATTGAAAAGGCGTATGTGTCATATAAATTCGATTTTTGAGCGATATAAGCGTAGAGCGTTTTCAGGACTAGTTGCTTTCTTGTGTTGAATTGAACATTTAGTTCCCGCTCTAATCTATAACAAATATATTCGGTTTCACCATAATCATCAAGCACGGCATCTGACAATTCAACCTTAGGGTATCCGAACAATTCAAGAAGACCTGCATCTTCTAAATCTCTTGATGCTTTCGTTAAAACACATTCATGCAAACGCTTGAAGTAGTCATATTCATCGTCAATGGTTTTCTTTGTGTATAAATCAAAATAGTAAGGTCGATTAT
>CAVAWT010000104.1:656-2159 GCA_963592435.1 Oribacterium sp.
GTCTCGTTTATGGTTTTATCCCAGTGAATTTCACCTGAACCATTAACTTCAACAATATCTTTTGAATTGTTGTAGGTGCCGTTAGTAAAATAGTCGTCAAGCAGATAAAGCAACACAGCAAGCAGGTTAAAGGATCTGCCTTCATTAGTGCTGCTCATCATTTTTATGATTTGTTCTTTTGAATTACTGTATTTTTCGACTACCTTAAGAACCTGTTTTAGTTCGTTGGTTGGCTCACTATCTGCCTTTAAGTATTTAGGATAGGATTTGAGCACAAACCCACCAACGACCAATACACCCACAAACGTAAAAACGTAAAAACAGTTATCCTCATCTTCATCATAACTGAGGGCAACTACTTCTTCATCTTGTAGGTCTGATCTGTCTTTTTGCTCTGCACTTTTTTTGACAGTTTTCAAAACTGCATAAGATTTCAGTGTTTTTATGCAGGCAGAAGCCTCTTCAGACGAACAATCAAAAATGCCACAAAGTTCAGCTCTTGTATATCGGCGTTGCTCTTGAATAAACTTAGACTTCATCAGTAGCTTCTTCAGTGTTATTGGAAAGCGACTTATCCGAAGGTGTAAACTTTATGTCATCTGGCTCTGCTTGAGTTCCAATGACCTCGTTAAATATCCCTATACCTTTTTCATCAAATTCATGGCAAATTTCAGAATATCTAGGTGCGTCATTAAAACATCCCATGAAAATCTTAGGTCTATGTGGTTTTGCGGCATCCTCGAAAAGATACATGATAACCTTACTCTTAAAGGTCTCAATAAACTTTTCTGAGTCAATCTCGTCTCCGTTTGCAGGAACAACGATACTTTTAGAAATAAAATAAGGACCTAGTTGTTTGTCTTCATTAACCCCATAAGAAGCAAGGGCGTTATTAATTGCTCTTCTAAGCTTGTTCCACTCAACCTTATGGATGCTTTTAGTTCCAAGTTTTACCCATTTTCCTATCAGTTCTTCTTCGTTGTCGTTAATGCCAATGTAGGCAAAATCCCAGCGTCTTTTGAAAGCAGTATCCATAGGAAACACACCCTGATCTGCACTGTTCATAGTTGCCCATATAAACATATTTGATGGGAGTTTGATACTAGCAACATCGCACTCATCGCAATCAAGTTCTCTCGCTAGATATTTCCTCATATCTTCAGATGTTGCGATTGGATATTCGCTAACCCCGCTTGAATCACGGTCAAGGAGCTGAAACACATCGCCAAATACAGCCGCAACGTTCGCACGATTAATTTCCTCGATCAACAAAAGATAAGGCTCAGGGTCATCAGTTTGAGCACTCTCAAATGCTTTTGTTAACACTCTGAGAAAAGGCCCTGGCACATACTTATAGGTTATGATTTCGTGTCCGCCCTTATCTATGTCGGGAACTGGCTTGTAGGTCCCTACAAAATTTGCGTATGAATAATCAGGGTGGAAAGTGACGCGCTCATAATTTGTCTCCATACACCCTTCAAGTAACTTTTCTCTCTCTTTCTC
>CAVAWT010000105.1:0-2155 GCA_963592435.1 Oribacterium sp.
ACATTAAAGCCAGAGCCTTCAACAACGTTGGCGATTGCTTTAACACTGCCGTCCACAACCCCTGGAGGAATTGCGCATGCAGCGGTAACGAGGTCGACCCCAAGTTTGCCCTCAATTTCGCGCTTCAAACTTTGCACGATGCGAATGGCTCCCATGTAGTCAACAACAATGCCGTCTTTAACAACGGAAGACGGATGTGTTGCACCAGCAATTGGCTTGTTGTTTTCATCGACAACAGCCAACACAATGTTGGCAGTGCCAAGGTCAACGCCGACTTTCAGATCCCCTGAAAACTCGTTAACCTCGCCACTTTCAACAAGTTCAGCAAATTCGTTAAGTATCTCTTTTTCTATATACAAGAAACCTCCTTGAATAGCCTATTTCTTAATTACAACGTAGTCTTTATTGCGAAGCGAACAAGCGTTTGCCTCATCGATGTCAACGTGCATCTCGAGCGCATATTTGTCTGACACGCGCACAAGAACGTTGCCAAGAACGCCAGCACGCTCGCCGAATGTTTCAACTTCAACAACGTCTTTGTCGTGAAGACCAAGCTTTTCAGCAGTTGCAGGGTCCATGTGGATGTGACGAAGTGCAACAATTGTGCCTTTTGGCAGGTCAACTGAACCTTTTGGACCAACAAGCGTAACACCTGGAGTGTTGTCCAACTTGCCAGACTCCTTAATTGGAGCTTTCACGCCAATTGCAAAGCCGTCTGTGAGAGAAATTTCCACTTGGCTCTCTGCACGAAGCGGACCAAGAACGCGAACTTTTTTGAATTCGCCTTTAGGGCCACGAACTGTGACAGTCTCGTTTGCAGCAAACTGGCCAGGTTGACCTAAGTCAGCCTTCTTGGTAAGTTCAGAGCCTTCGCCAAAAAGAGCGTCCATGTCTTTGCGTGACAAATGAACATGCCTGTTAGAGACACCAATCGGAATTTTCAGCTGATCAAAATCGTTCAGCTGTTTCATCACCGATTGAACGATTGACTGAATCAACTCGTCGTTGTTGCCTGTGTTTAAACTCATCTTATTTCTCACATCCTTTCACAAAACGATGAATATTGTTGTGCTAAAACTTCTTGCCTTAAAGCCTCAACCATGTCTAACTTTTCCCAAGCGAAATCTTGGTCTTCGCGCCCGAAATGACCGTAGTTAGTGGTCTTTCTGTATTGCGGTTTGCGAAGGTCAAGCTTTTTGATGATGCCTGCAACAGAAAAGTCAAACAGTTTGGCAGTAACACTTTCAATGAGTGCTCTGTCAACATGTTGAGTGCCAAAAGTGTTAACGTTAACGGCTTCAGGAGCAACCTGACCAATTGCATATGCAATCGCAACCTCACAACGGTCGCAAAGCCCAGCTGCAACGATGTTTTTCGCAGCGTAGCGTGCCATGTAGGCCGCAGACCTGTCAACCTTAGTTGGGTCCTTGCCAGAAAAAGCACCACCACCGTGGCGTCCGATGCTGCCGTATGTGTCAACGATAATCTTCCTGCCTGTAACGCCAGTGTCACCAGCAGGTCCGCCAATGACGAAGCGCCCAGTCGGGTTAATTTTAATAACAGTTTCACTTAAGTCGAACATTCCAGCCAAAACAGGCTCAATCACTTCGTCCATAAGCGTGCTTTTCAGGTAGTCGTAGTGAATTGAAGCGTGGTGCTGAGCCGACAAAATGACGCTTTCAATTGCAAGTGGCTTGTGCTCGGAATTGTAGCGAATTGTCACTTGCGCTTTGCCGTCTGGGAAAAGCCAAGGAACAATGCCTTCTTTCCTAACAAAAGCCAAACGCCTCGTTAAAGCGTGCGAAAGGTCGATAGTTAGAGGCATGTAGTTTGCAGTCTCGTTAGTGGCAAAACCATACATGATGCCTTGGTCGCCACCACCAATGACCTCTTCGCCGTTGGAGTCTCTGTTAACGCCTTGTGCAATGTCGGGTGACTGCACATTAATGTTTGTCATGATGAAGCAATTTTTGCCATCGATGCCACTTTCTTCTGAAACGTAGCCGATGTCTTGCATGACATCACGCGCAATGCTCACAGCATCAATTTTCGCGCTTGAGCCAATTTCGCCTGCAATCATCAGGTTTCCCTTGGAAGCCATCGTTTCAACTGCCACGTGTGAACGTGGGTCTTGACGCAAGGCTTCGTCCAAAAT
>CAVAWT010000106.1:0-2085 GCA_963592435.1 Oribacterium sp.
TATCTAGCAGATGCAAAAGGGGCGGACGTTTACCAATTGGGTCTTAACATATCACCTAAAATAACAGCGCGCGATGAGGATGAAATCATCGAGTTGTTGGAACGTTTTCAGGCGGAAATGGTGAAACGACAACACGAAATGGCGGCAGCGTTAAAGGAAAGTGTAGATAAAAACTACATGGATTTTAATATGTCACCTCACGTTCTAATCTTTGACGAATTAACAGCGTTTCTTGTCCAATTGAAAAATCGCGATAAGGCAACGCGTGATAGAGTTACATCCATACTTTCTAACGTAGTCTTAAAAGGGCGTTCTGTGGGGTGTTTTCTATTAGTAGCGATGCAGAAATCTGACGCTTCCACGATTGACACCGCGATTAGGGACAACCTTGTTCTCAAGGTGTGTTTGGGAAACGCTGAACCCACAACCATTACTACATGCTTCGGTGCTGGTGCGGATGTGCCAGAGTTAGATTTGCGTGTTGGCGAAGGGTTTTATACATTGCTTGGCAAACAGAACAAACCAAAAATCGTAATGGGAGCAAGGATTGGGTTTGATATCTTGAAGGCTTGTAAATTGACAGCCCCCGGGGCGGTAGCCACGGGGGCTGGCAACTCTATAACCCCTCAAAATGAACGAAGTTAATTGTTGGTGCTAGTTAGTAATGTTCGTTGTTGTTATGTTAGAGTTAGGAATTGATGAAATAACACTTGTGTTACAACCTGCTGGTGACAAGGCACGAGATATAGACGGTGAGAACTGGGCAAACTATGCGCAGAAAGTCATCAATGAAGTTATTGAATTGGCGGGTTTTCGCGACGTTTTCGGATTGACGCACCTGCAAAACAAAGGATTTAATGGTTATAACCGAGTTGTGACTTTTGGTGAATACGGTTTTGACTTCAGAATTGCATATCATCAAAACCACCCTCAAATGGGCGTTCTTGTTAAGTTTACGGCGCAATCCCTCGCATTCTACCTAGAGAAAACCAACCTGCATGTTTACGAGTTCATGCAGTGTATACAGTCCGACAATTACACCCAACGTTTAAGTCGAATAGACCTGACTGCTGACTTCATCGATGAAGATTTAGACGTCTACGAAATCTACGGTGACCTCAAAGATAAAAAGGTTATGGCATTTAGAAAGCAATTGTTGCCTGATAAGTCAGGGCATAAGTTCCTAAAACAGCCTTATAAGCTAACTGGTTTCATCGAACTAGACGATGTAAACACGGTCTATCTGGGTTCTGCGAAGTCGAAATCGCAACTTCGCATATACAACAAAAAGAAGGAGCAAGAACAACGAAAGGGCGTTCGTTATGAAAAGGCGCGTAGCGTCAAAAATTGGGTGCGCTTTGAGTGTGTTCTTCGTGACGAATACGCACACCAGATAACTGACGAATTATTAAATGTCCACAATGACGATGAATTAGGCGAGTTGGTAGCGCAAACAATCGCTTATAAGTTTTACCTCTGCTACGTTAAAAACGGCGTTCTTGAATGTCCTACTGAATACACGCAGGCACTGCTTGACGCTTCGCAAAACAACAATTTCATTTTGAAGTCAAATTGTTACATCAACACAGAACTGATTCGGAAAATCTGCTACATCTTCGGCGGTTCAGGGTTAATGGCTATTTTTGCTATGATTGAGAAATCATGGGGGATGCAGGGAGTTTATGAATTCTTAAACTTTCTCGCTGTCGCATATGAAAGGGCATACGAACCTAACGACCAAAACAAGGCATGGGTGAGGGCATTTTCTCCATACTATCGAACACAAAATCCAAGTTTTGATGATTTCATCATCACTAATTCACATTACGCTGATTGGATAGAAAAGACCTGTTCAACGACCACTAATTAACAGAAGTTGTTCAAAATATATCAATTTTGTTCCATTTCTCATCAAAAACTGTTCACTTTTAATCAATTTTGTTTTCTTATATCTACCAGTAAGAATAGATAAGGCTCCAAGCATTTCTGCCCGAAGCCTTGAAGCAAAAGGAACGCCCTAGGCGACCCCTAGAGCGTTCACGTGATGTTTAATCAAGCACCTGTCTTCGTCGATGCGCCTGATTT
>CAVAWT010000107.1:0-2071 GCA_963592435.1 Oribacterium sp.
CGCTTTTGGTGCCTCTGCCTTTTTAACAGGTTCAGTTTTGGCAGGTTCAGGTTTCTTTGCTTCTGGCTTTTTCACCTCTTCTTTTTTAGGCTCAGCCTTAACAGGTTCTTCCTTCTTAACTTCTGCCTTCACAGGTTCTGCTTTTTTTGGCTCGTCCTTCTTCTTCGCCTCAACCTTCTTTGCTGGCTTTTCATCTGCCCAAGCTTGAGGAATTGGCTTTTTATTAACGGACTGATACGGAACCTTTGGATTACAAAAAAGTGTCGCCATGCCATCTGATGGTCTGGCGATTACCGATGCTGAAACTAGGTTACCGTATCTCATGCCTTCAGCCTTTGCTGCTTGAACTGCCGCTTTAACGGCTCCAACGTCTCCGACAACTTTCACTGTCATATATCCTGAACCTCGAGAGTTTTCGAGTTCCAAAATTTTGACGTTTGCAGCTTTGACCATAACATCAGCAACCTGAATTGCTGTTGAAATGCCACGGGTCTCTACGAGTCCTAATGATTCACGCACCTTCTTCACCTCCTTTTATGCATCTAATTCAATATCGATTCCATATTCCAATAAATTTTTTACATATCCCAAAACGCGCTGTTGGTAACTTTCTGGTTCTTTGCCTGTGAATGGTTTTAGAGCATTCTTGGCAAGAGAAACTGGAAGTCCAACTTCAAGTGCTTTTTCAAAAATTGCAACTTCTGGCACATCTGGAACACATAACGCGCATTTAGCGAGGATGTCCCTCGGCATTGTTAGATAAATTACTTTATCAAACGCAAACGCATCATGTAAAACTTTCTCTGGAGAAACAATTTTTTCAGCTTTCGAGCAAACAAGTTTGCCCAACTCCGCACTTTGCATCTGCTTTTCGCTTGCAACAATTGTTAAGTTACAAGCTTCGCATTTAAACTGTGAAAGTGCAGTTTTTAACCAATCAACGTCATCCCCAGGTAAAACTAGCAAAATGTCTTTTTTGTTCGACTCTGCAAGTTCAAGTGTTAGCTCCATGATACGTTCAACTAACTTTCTCAAGTCTGCATCATTTATTATCATGGGCACCCCTCTTGTCTTTAGGCGGAGATTACAAACAACCTCCGCCTAGATGATTGAACACTTATTCTGCTAATTTTGATGGAATAATTTTCTCGGTGTCCATGTGAGGACGAGGAATGACATGAAGTGAAACGACTTCGCCAACTGCACGTGCAGCAGCTGCACCTGCGTCGGTTGCAGCCTTAACAGCCCCAACGTCGCCTCTTACCATAACTGTCACCAAACCAGAACCAATTTTCTCGTATCCACAAAGTGTGACGTTAGCAGCTTTAACCATTGCATCAGCTGCTTCAATAGCGCCAACAAGACCCTTTGTTTCAACCATTCCCAATGCATCTGAGTTCATTGTTTTTCCTCCTGACTTTCTTTAAATTATTGTCGTATTAACAGGTAAGTCTTAAATGTATGGTGTGGTGGTCGATGCAGGCTCGTCGCCAAGAGCGCCAAGAAGTGTTTTACCAACTTCAATTGCAGCGCGAACTGCTTGACGAACAGCACCAGAGTCACCAGTGAATGTCAAGATGACCTCGTTTGAGAAGCTTGTGCCACCATTTCCTGGTGAGCTGTAGCCAAGGACATCAACATTAGCAGCTTTGACAGCAGTATCTGCCAGAACAGCACCAATAGCAGCTGGGCCTGCGCAAGTCATGCCCCAAGCTTTTCCAAGCTTAGCGCCCATTGCCTTCTCGAGGCAGTAGCTTGCACGAGCAGTGTATTGGAACTCGAGGTGACCTGCGTCGTTGCCATACACATCACCGAAGTATTTAGGAAGAACGCTCAATGCAATCTCAACAGCTCTTCTTGCGTCAGACACGTCGTCTGCACCGATCATGATCAAAGAACCATGTCCAGCGCCACCCTTGGTGTCTCTTGGAAGTTCAACTGAAATGACTTCTGTGTTTGTTGCTTTAACAGCCTCGTCGACTGCCATAATTTGTGGACCAGCACCTGTACGTCCACCGATGATTCCGATTGAACGGAATTTGCCAAGTTTCATTGCCTCAGCAACAAGTGG
>CAVAWT010000108.1:0-492 GCA_963592435.1 Oribacterium sp.
GTTGCTGTGCTTCAATCCAGTCATTGTTTTGCCACACCATTTAGGACCTTTAATAACAACTGCACCACTTTGTTCTAACTTCCGCTCAACAAGCGAATCAGCCACACGCGGGTAATATTCTTCATCCCGAACATTCATTTTACACATTCCTAACTTTTTATTTTACACATTATCATTATTAAATTTTACACTTTATTAGACTAAGGTCATGAAAGTTTTACAGTTAAAGGCTCAACCCAATGCCATGGTTGCCATGATAAAATAACACCTGAGGCGCAGCACCTTCGCACTGCTAACGAAACTCGCGTAAGCACTAGTACGCCACGTTTCGTTTTCGTGAGAATTTGCAACACCTCAGGCGTTTTCCGAACAGGCTCTCCCAGAAAATAAGTTACAGTTTGTTACTTG
The DNA here is from genome assembly GCA_963592435.1 of Oribacterium sp. GTDB lineage: Bacteria > Actinomycetota > Coriobacteriia > Coriobacteriales > Eggerthellaceae > Phoenicibacter. The sequence continues at coordinate 409 of CAVAWT010000108.1, forward strand.
CCTGGTTCGAAGAGGGGACGATCCTTTCATGAAAGAAAATGTAAACTATCGCACTTTTACGTCCTTAAAAATGTTATAATTTAC
>CAVAWT010000108.1:502-2056 GCA_963592435.1 Oribacterium sp.
GTTACAGGGTGTAACTTATTAGAGGCTTACAAGGGGACGGTCCTTATGTAAGAATAAACGCGAATTTAAACATTTTTACGTCCTTAAAAATGTTATAATTTACAAAAATAAGGACGTAATTGATAGGAGGAGGCCGCTTTGGAACGCTTTCTCATGAACGAACTCGTTGAGTGGAAAAACATGAAAAGGCGTAAGCCACTAATTTTGAATGGCGCTCGACAAGTCGGAAAAACTTGGCTGTTAAAGGCGTTTGGGGATGCTCACTTTGAAAATGTGGCATATGTGAATTTCGACACCGACGAAACTGCCAAGTCCTTCTTTGACCAGAACTTGGACGTTAAGCGCATAATCTCAAACCTTGCACTTCACACAGGAGTTGAGATATCGCCACACAACACCCTCATTATTCTCGACGAAATTCAAGAAGTACCGAAAGCTATCACTGCTTTGAAATATTTTTGTGAAGATGCTCCTGAATTTGCTGTTGCTGCAGCAGGTTCTCTTCTTGGGTTGGCTGCGCATGAGGGCACGGGGTATCCAGTTGGTAAGGTTGACACGCTTGACCTTTACCCGATGAGTTTTCGCGAGTTTTTGGATGCCACCGGAAACAAGCCCTTGCGCGATTTACTTGATTCTGAGGACTTCGCATCGATATCTGCATTCAAAGCCAAGGCAACAGAGGTCCTGAAAACTTATTACGTCGTCGGTGGAATGCCAGAAGCGGTGCAAGCATTTGTTCAAGATGCAAATTTTAGTGAGGTGCGAAGTGTTCAAAACAGCATCATTGAAGGCTATAAGCGCGATTTCGCAAAGCATGCGCCAGCGCGTCTTTTTCCGAAAATGCTTGAAGTTTGGGATTCGATTCCATCGCATTTGTCTCGAGAGAACAAGAAGTTAGTGTTCGGGCACATTCGACGTGGTGCTCGGGCGAAGGATTATGAGGAAGTTTTAACATGGTTTTCCAGTGCTGGCCTCATTTGCAAGGTTCCGCGCGTCACAAAACCTGCGATTCCACTTTCGGCATATAACGACAACAAGTGCTTCAAAGTGTTCTTGCCAGATGTTGGGCTCATGTGTGCAATGAGCGGGCTAGACCCTTCAGCAATTGCCGACGGGAATGCTGTGTTTACCGAGTTCAAAGGGGCCTTAACCGAACAATACGTCTGTCAGCAGTTGGTGTCAGACATTCAAACTCAACCTTTTTATTGGTCAGCCGAAAACTCCAAGGGTGAGGTCGATTTTCTTGCTCAAATTCAAAGCAAAATTTACGCATTTGAAGTGAAGGCGGAAGAAAACTTACGCTCAAAGAGTTTGCGTTCTTTCAAGAAAAAACACCCTCACATAAATGCCGTCAGGCTGAGCCTTTCCAACTATCGCGCTCAGGATTGGATGACTAACGTTCCGCTTTATACAATGACGAATGCATCAATGCTTGTTAATAAAAGATGAAAATAAGTTACAGGGTGTAATTAAAGCTGCATCACCTGTGACGCCTTAAAGTTCCTTTCCTTCCCCCTGTTGCAGGTAAAACATTGCCTTTTGTGCTTCAATTTC
>CAVAWT010000109.1:0-2027 GCA_963592435.1 Oribacterium sp.
TTTTGGATCTTCACCGAAGGTGGAGAGAAATTCATCGGGCTTGAACACAACAAGAATATCAGCCTTGCTGTGTTTGATAAGAACCCTAAATTCAGTGAACTCAAAAGCGTTCAGGTCATGGGCACAGCAGAACTCATTGAACCGATGTCGGACGAATACATAGCACACGCAGAATATAAGAAAGTTCCGCTTGCCACTCTTCAGAAACTTGCTGATAAGGGAGAGCCAATGTATTTACTGTGCATCACGCCAACTAGAATGGATGTGCTGTTCTCTGACTTCAAGAAACAGGGATATGACAGCAGACAGAAGATTGATTGTTTTTAGGGTATTTTGTTTTACAATAAACTAAGATGGCGAGATTGAAGCTATCTCCAAGTGCCGAGGGCTTATCCCTCGGCTTTATCGTTCTTGCGCTCATGTCAAAACATTACCAAATGTGGTAAGGTATTGACATGACTAATTATGAGAAAATATACGAAATTGCAGCCGATAACTATGGCTTAATCACCTCTGCACAGGCTAAGGTAGCTGGCATTTCTGATAAAGAGATGTGCGTGATAACCAAGCGTGGCAGGATGGACAGGGTCGGTCACGGGGTTTACAAAATTCGTGACTACATTCCAGTTAAAAATGATCCATTTGCTGAAGCGGTCACTCTAGTTGGCGCGGATTCCTTTTTGTTTGGTGAGTCTGTTCTTGACATGCTTGAGCTTATGCCTTATAACCCAAACTACATTTATGTCGCAACTCCTAAGCGTGTGAGACGACAACTACCAAGAAACATAAAACTCGTTAATGTTCTTTTACCAATGAACGTCACTACCTATGACGGAATTCCAGCGCAGAGTGTCCATGACGCAGTTCTTTCTTGCTTAAAAAGAGTAGAAACATACAGGCTTGCAGGTGCTGTCAGAGAAGCTCGGAGGCTTGGCTTTATTACCACGCAAGAGCAAAGAAAACTAACAAGGGAGATAAGCAAATGCAAACTCCAAACAGTGTAAGGCATCTTGATAATGCAATCCGTCGCATTGCGGGTCAAGATAAATACATGAGCGCAAGAACGCTTATTGCCAATGCAATCGTTGCGCACTTGCTTCCAGATGGCGTTGTAAAAGGAGGCTCATCTCTGAAACTTCGCTATGGCGATGCCGCTACTCGCTTCACAACAGACCTCGACACGGCAAGAAGAGTTGAAGTTGAGCAGTTCGTGCAGGATTTAACTGCATCGCTTGAAGGCGGTTGGTGTAATTTCACAGGCAGAGTTGTTGTAGGCAGACAAGCCAAACCTAAAGATGTCCCCACTCAGTATGTGATGCAACCGTTGAACGTTAAGCTCTCATATCTTCAAAAGCCGTGGTGCAGTGTTTTGTTAGAGGTCGGCCACAACGAAATCGGAGATGCAGACAGTGCAGACTATGTTGTTCCTAAAGAAGCGAACAGCTACTTAGAAAAACTAGGGCTTGAAACCCTGCCAGCAGTTGCTTTAATGCCACTGGAATATCAAATCGCTCAAAAGTTGCATGGTCTCAGTGAAGTAGGTAGTAACAGGCTAAATGACTTGATTGATTTGCAACTTATTGTTTCAAACAGCGATATCGACCTAGCAAAAGTTAACGAAATCTGCACTCGTCTTTTTGATTACAGAGATCAACAAGGGTGGCCACCCAGCATTTTGAAAACTGAAACTTGGAGTGGCATATACGAAACACAGTCAGAGGATGTAGACGTGATTAAAGACATTGATGACGCGCTGGCTTGGGTCAATGAGCTGGTCAATAATATTGCAAAGGCAACAAACTGAGATATAATTTTACTCAACGGAGGAGTTCTACCGCGGTGATCACAGCGGTGTCTGAGCCTCCAATGTAAGAGCCACTAGCGCGCCTTGTGGTTGCGAGGAACGACCTTGTGGCTCTTTTCGTGTTTCAAATCTATCCAAAATCCTAAACCACACATATTAACTTCACATTTTTGCTTTTAACACAAAAGATGTTAAAAGCATTTTTTATGTTAAAACCCAGTTC